>CAZCGU010000030.1:0-1518 GCA_964498525.1 uncultured Pelotomaculum sp. | reverse complement strand
GTATTCAATCCCAATTATGAGGGAGGCCCAAATAAAGCCCCGTACCGGCCAGGGGGCAGAACGAATACGATCATGAAAAGGCTCCAGGAAAACGGCCAGTCCATATATGGGAAACATCCACAGGTAGGTATGGGCACCCAAGCGCCATGAAGCGTTCAAGAGAGAGCCCATTCCCGTAAATAATATTTCCGTAGTCCATCCCAGGGTTCCATAAAGCAAAAATCTCTTTAACATGTTTATAGTATGTGAAATTGAAAATGAACTATGATAATTGCAATGCAAAATTATATCGTATTAAGCCCACCCCTTATAACAAGCAAATAAAGACAGGATGCTTTTGTGCTTTATGGCGCAATCGAAGGCAACCGGCCTTTGAGCTCTTCACCGTCAGTAAAAAAAGCCTGGCCTGCAACCGCTTGTTTTTGGGGTAAGGCCAGGTAATCCAGCATATTTCTCAGCACTTGCAGCCCATTCCCATTGTCGGCAGTAAGTATTGATTCCGGGTGGAATTGGATTGCCGCCACCGGCATTTCCCGATGCTCAACCGCCATTGCCACTCCATCTTCACTGACTGCGCTTACTTGTAAACAATCCGGCAAGACGGCCGCATAAAGAGAGTGGTAACGCCCCACCCGGAACTGCCGGGGCAAAGATTTCCAAAGCGGCGAAGGCTGCGAAACCGTCAGCAAGGAAGTATGGCCATGGCAGGGATAAGGCAATTCCTCCACCCTCCCCCCAAAATACTCCACTACCCCCTGCAACCCGAGACAAACCCCAAAAACCGGAATAGATCGTTTAATCGCCAGGTCAATCGTTTCTGGCAACTGGAAATCATCCGGGCGCCCCGGGCCAGGGGATAGGAACAGCAGGTCGAAATCCTGCCCCTGGCGCAGGCGTTCCCGGGCCAGAGGAGCCCGGGTAACCCAAACCTCAGCCCCCAGTTGTTTTAAATAATTGCTCAGAGTGTGAACAAAAGAGTCTTCATGATCCACCAGCAATACCCGGGGTGCTTGTTTTTCCAGCTGTAAATCCGGCACAATTAAAGGCCGCCGGTCAGCAGAAACTCCCTGAATGGCCTTGAGCATGGCCGCCGCCTTGACCAGAGTTTCCGCCTCTTCCTCCTCCGGTATCGAATCCATCAAGAGGGTAGCCCCCACTCGGATCTCCGCCAGCTTATTCTTAATCCTTATGCTACGTAAAGTCAGCCCCGTATTTAGATCACCATTAAAGGAAAGGTAGCCCACCGCTCCCCCGTCCCAGCCACGCGGCGACCCTTCATTTTCCTCCAGCCACTTTATCGCAGCCCGCTTGGGGGCTCCGGTTACGGTAACAGCCCACATATGGGTAAGGAAAGCATCCAGGGCATCAAAATCCGGGCGCAGTATTCCTTCAACATGATCAACGGTATGGATTAAATGCGAGTAAAGCTCTATCTGGCGCCGTCCGATAACCTTGACCGACCCTGGCTCACAGATCCTGGACTTATCGGTACGATCCACCTCCGTGCACATGGTAAGC
>CAZCGU010000029.1:0-2926 GCA_964498525.1 uncultured Pelotomaculum sp. | reverse complement strand
TGACTCCAGACACCAGGCCGAAAAAGCTGTTTCGGATTTACGCAATAGCGGTTTCGGCCTGGTCTCTGGAATCAAATAAACCAATTACAGTCTTTAACATGCTAATCCCCCTTTTCCTGTTTGCCATTTTTTTTATATTGCCACCCGGGGATGATTCCTATACATAATATTTCATAAAGGTAGCATTTTTTCCAAAAGGCCTAAAACATCAGTTTATTTTTTTTTAAGTTCTGATATAATATTCTATGTTTGTAGCAAAACAAGCTATTTTAAGGAGGTCAAACTATGCTGCCGACCCCAAAAAAGTTTTTTGTTACCGCGGGCAGCGCCGAAGGGAAAAATCATCTGAATGCCTTTGATAACGCCCTCTTAGAGGGAAAAATCGGTAATCTAAACCTGATCCGGGTATCAAGCATTCTGCCCCCGGGCGTGCAATTCTGCCCCAGTTTGGAGATCCCGCCGGGGTCCCTTGTACCAACAGCATATGGATACATTATCAGCGATCTTCCGGGGGAATTAATTTCTGCTGCAGTAGGCGTTGGTTTCTCCAAGGATTCCTTTGGTGTGATTATGGAGTATTCCGGCAAGTGCGGCAAGGGAGAAGCAGAAAAGGCAATTATTAGCATGCTGGAAGAAGCTTTTGCCACCAGGGGAATGAAGCTGGAGGGTACAAGGATCGCATCCACGGAACATCGCGTAAACAAAATCGGCTGCGCTTTGGCGGCAGTGCCGCTTTGGTACTAACTTGTATTGATAGGGAATAAAAGACACGGAGGCGATGAGTTGGGCCCCAGATTTAATTTATGGTTTACAGAGTACCAGACGAAGGATATGGCCCTATCCTGCAGGGTCAAACAAACCTTGCACCGGGAGCAAACACAATTTCAAAACCTGGCTGTAATTGATACAGACCAGTTCGGCCGGATGCTTTTACTGGATAATGTAATTCAAACCACAATCATGGATGAGTTTGTCTACCATGAAATGATTACCCATGTTGCTCTCCACACCCATGCGGCGCCGAAAAGTGTTTTGGTTATCGGTGGCGGCGACGGGGGGGCGGTACGGGAAATCGTCAAGCATAAGTCTGTGGAAAAGGTTGTTCACTGCGAGATCGACGGTGCGGTAATCGAGGCTTCGCGCCGGTTCCTGCCCGGGATTGGCTGCGCCTGGGATGATCCCCGGGTGGAAGTAGTGGTGGATGACGGGATCAAACACGTTAGAAACAACAAGAACACCTATGACGTTATTATTGTCGATTCCACCGATCCCGTAGGCCCCGCGGAGGGTTTGTTTTCCATATCCTTTTACCAGGATATCTCCAATGCCCTGAAGGCAGATGGCATCTTTGTAGCCCAGACGGAATCCCCCTTTTTTAACCGTGACCTGATCCCCCGGTTGTACCGGGATATATCCGGAATATTTCCTTTTACCCGGCTATTTTTAGCCTGTGTTCCCAGTTACCCGGGGGGGCTGTGGACTTTTACCATGGGATCCAAAAAATATGAGCCGCTGGATGTGGATGCGACCGGTATACCCGAGATGGACACCCGGTATTACAGCCCGGCCGTGCACCGGACCTGTTTTGTCTTGCCACCCTTTGTTGAGGAATTGCTGAAATAACTGGAGGATATAAATTTGCTGGATCTTCTGGAAAAAGGGCCGGTCTTTATGGGCAGCCAGAATAATTATGGACTGGCTGAAGTTGTTTTGTTCGGAGCACCCCTGGAGATTACCGTTAGTTTCCGCCCGGGCACCCGGAAGGGGCCCGGGCAGATCCGCCTGGTTTCCCCTGGGTTGGAGGAATACAGCGTGGATCTAAACCGGGATCTGGCGGATTACCGCTATTATGACGCGGGGGACGTGGTGTTGCCGCCCGGTTCGCTCCACGAAAGCCTGCGGCGGATTGGGGCGGTGACAGCGGAAGTCCTGGACGGCTTTAAATTCCCCCTTGTTATCGGCGGGGAACACCTGGTGAGTCTGGCGGTCATAAGAGAAGTTGCCAGGGTGTATCCGGAACTTGCCGTCATCCAATTGGATGCCCACGCGGACCTGCGGGAGGATTATTTGGGGGAACGCTATTCCCACGCCACGGTTATGCGCAGGGTGGTTGAAGTGGTGGGGGGCAAAAACCTCTACCAGTTGGGTATCCGCTCGGGTACCCGGGAAGAAATTGAATTTGGCCGCAAGCATACCAATCTATTTTTAAACGGACTGATACAGCCCCTGCAGAAGATTGTACCCCTTCTCAAGGGGAGGCCGGTTTACGTTACCCTGGATATTGATGTGGTGGACCCGGCCTACGCCCCGGGTACGGGGGCGGCGGAGCCCTGCGGGTGCACCTCGCAGGAAATCATCCGGGCTCTGCACCTGCTGGAAGAACTGAATGTGGTGGGCTTTGACCTGGTGGAGGTGAGCCCCATTTACGATCTTTCGGAAAGGACTGCTTTGCTGGCGGCCAAGCTGGTGCGGGAGGCAATACTGTCCTTCAGCCGGTCCCCCAAAGATAAGGGGCAGGATCTCTTTAAAGGATGAAATTGAAGTAACCTGAAGCCCTTCATAAAAAAAGTTGTTCCCCTCGAAAATACCATTTGACTTCGGCCGGCCAATTGGGTATACTTATCATTGTCAGCAATGGCGCCCCTCCAAAAGGCGTTATCATGACAAAATACGGAGCTGTGGTGTAGTGGCCTAACATGCCTGCCTGTCACGCAGGAGATCGCGGGTTCGACTCCCGTCAGCTCCGCCATTTTCCGCCACGGTAGCTCAGTTGGTAGAGCAGCGGACTGAAAATCCGCGTGTCGTTGGTTCGATTCCGACCCGTGGCACCAATCTTGACAAACAAACAAAATATGCTACAATATATAATGCGCGGAAGTGGCTCAGTGGTAGAGCATCGCCTTGCCAAGGCGAGGGTCGCGGGTTC
>CAZCGU010000028.1:0-3202 GCA_964498525.1 uncultured Pelotomaculum sp. | reverse complement strand
AAGGATTTATTTGGTTGTCCCTAGCTGATTTACTGCGCTAAGTGTAAAAGCCGGGACGTCAGAATGATAACTTGCACAGGTTGTTATTTTTAACCGTAGGTGCTAAGTAACTGCTATAATAAAATATTAATACTTAACCTTGTTATTAAAAGATTTTATTTGTCCGCCTTTTAGCAAAGGCAGCATATGTACCAGGCTATGTTCAGGCGAAAATTTTAATCCGGTGCTTCAGGAATGTACAGCCCTGTGTCCCAGCCCCAGAGCAACTTCGTCCAGGTGTAAAAGGCCCACCCCGAAGTAAATAGCCACGCTGATGTGATCTTCCTTTCGGGCAATGCCGATTTTTCCACCCACGTTGAAACCGATGGCCTTCGGCGTAATCTGGGACAGGGCTTCCCTGGTGGCCCCTGCCACCGCCCCTTCGTCGGCATGCTCCTCTTTAATTACACCTTCCCTTTTGGAGGCTACAACGGCTCGCTCAATTATTTTGTTTACGGAAGAAATAAAGTCGCCGCCGTAGTCAACAGCCGCTGTTTTTATCCCTTCCCTTAAAAAGCGCTGTTTTAATTCCCGTTCTTCTTCCCGGCTTTCGGTCAAAGCCATTTCTATGGCTATCCGGGAAACTTTCCGGCTTCCGTAATGGGCCAATACAAATCACCCCGCCAAAATAATACCCTTAAAAGGAGTACAAACATTAGATTAACCAGGAATTCCCCGGCTTAGGTACCAGGAATCCAGTATATACTCTGGTAAGATTATACTGGCGGCCGGGGAAAAAAGCAACTTTCCCGCCGTCTCCTTCTTAACAGCGCCATATCCACCCCGGAGGAAATCTTCGCTTACCCGGCCCGCAGCGGGACGGCGCCCCCTTTAATCTCTATACCTTTAATGTACTTGCCTGGAATTTTTGCGCTCTGTCAGATGCACCCGCCCCAAGAAGCTTATATTTCCTTCAACTCGTATTATGGAACCGGCTGTGGGCGTAACAACTTCACCGGATACATCCAAAATTTCTATCACCAGGGGACGTTTATAGCGGGTACCGTCCACTTCCAGGACATCCCCTTCCCGGACATGGACAGTCACGTAACGGTCCCGGAACTCGCCCCGCGGTTCGCCATTCACCAGGACCCTGGCCAGGGGAAGGGACGAGAAGTTTTTCAACTGGAAGGTCAGCACGGAATCTTCCAGGAACCCGGCGTAGTCTTTAAGAATTGGCCCGGCTGCCTGCGGGGAAGCAACCGGCGCCGCCGCTTGTTCCAGGGAGGCGTTATAGATAAAAAGCTGGGTAAGCAGAACAACAGCAGCAATTACAACCACCAGCCCGATTAAACCCTTTTCAAGGTTATGGTCCAAGGTATTGCGAAATGAAGCTCTCAAGGCAATATCCCCCGGGAATGTTTTACTTTTTAATACCATATTATGTGATTTCCTGGTAAAACATTCTTGGAGGGATCAAACTAAAATCATTTCTCAGACATTCCGGATTCCAATGCGGCGTCGGCAGCAGGGGACCAGGGATCAATTCACGGTAAAATTGCAAGTTTTATTTAAGATTATGTTTCCTTTCCAGCCTGGACTTATAATCCTTTGTTTCCTCGTATACTTTAAAAAGCATGCGCTCAATTTCATAATGACTCAAAGTCACAAAGGCCGGATCCAGGATTTCAACTTTCCGGAAATCCTCCCTGGTAATAAAGCGGAGAATACTTTCCAGGCTATCCGCCCGGATTGTCAGTACCAGGGGAGCATAGGCAGTGTTGGCGCCAGTAAAATCGTCGGTAACAGTATAAACCTCCGTACCTAAATCAATATCCATGATTTGCACACCATGCAGCGGTATGTTTTTAAAAATTGCAACCTGTTGCTCCCTGGCTTCTTCCGCAGCCTTATCCGAAGGCTTGCCTCCAAACAACAGGCGGCCCGGCTTGCCGTCCCCCTTAAAATCGAGGCGCACCCTAGCCAGGATGCCGTTCCTTTCATTACGCTTGTCCTCATCTTGATGTGTCGGCAAGAGAAACCCCACCCTCTCCTGGATCCACAGATAAATAAAGCTGGGTACTGAAATTTAAGGTTAATAATTCTTCCCTGCACAGGAAAAGTCCTGCTTTATTTTGCCAGACTATGCCACTGTAACCACTATTAGGACATTTATCCGGAATGATTTGCATTTGTTCTCAAAATTTTTCCAGAACCTGCCGGTTATTTTTTTAGCCTTTCTTTTAAATACGTCAACTCTTCACCGGTCAGGTGCCTGTACTGGCCCGGACGCATATTTTCAATACTCAGGTTGCCAAATCCGGAGCGCTTAAGTCTCAGTACCGGATGTCCGATATAGGAGCACATCCGCCTCACCTGCCGCTTTCGCCCTTCGTGAATGATTATCTCCAGCAGCGCATTACCTTCCCTGCTTTCCAGCAGCCTGACCCTGGCGGGAGCGGTAATACCATCCTCCAGGACCAATCCTTTGGCCATCTGTTCCAGCTTGGCCGGTTCGGGCAAACCCTCAACCCGGACCAGATACGTTTTGGGTACCCGGTGCCTGGGGTGGGTCAAAGTGTAAGTCAGATCACCGTCGTTGGTCAGCAAAAGCAGGCCCTCGCTGTCATGATCCAGCCTCCCCACAGGGTAGACCCGCTCCGGAACACCCCGCAAAAGATCCGTAACCTTCTTGCGGCCTTTTTCGTCGTTTAACGTGGTTATGTAGCCCCGGGGCTTATACATCAAAATGTAGTATTTGCGCGAAGAAAGGGAAAGGGGTTCGCCGGCTACAACAATTTTATCCCTGCCCGGGGACACCTTTGTGCCCAGCTCGGTAACAACCTTCCCGTTAACCATGACGATCCCCGCGGAGATCATCTCCTCGCACCGCCGCCTGGAAGCAATTCCAGCCCGGGCCATAACTTTTTGCAGGCGTTCCATGAAAACCACCTTTCGGGTGTTGTAGTTATTTTACTTTATTTATGCAGGGAAATATAGAAATTTATTAGGAAATTTAACCTAAAAACTTTTAATTGTCAACTGCAACTCCAAAATTAAGTCCCTTAAAGAATTAAACCGTCACTTCCCACGGGTACCGGAACCCAGTAACGGTAGATTTATCCCCAGGCAACCAGGGGGGGCAACCAGGGAAGAGGCAACCAGGGGGACGGTTCTTTTGGTTTGCTTCTGGTCTAAAAATTGATACATTGCTGTAATAAAA
>CAZCGU010000027.1:0-4638 GCA_964498525.1 uncultured Pelotomaculum sp. | reverse complement strand
TGTCCGCACTGGCGCCGGCAGAATCAGCTGCCTCGGTGCGGCTGCTGCCCCAAAAGACGAAGGGCAAAACCAGGATTGACAGAACAATAATTAAAACAGGTCGCAAATCACAACATCTTATCATAAAAACCCCCCAATTTTAAAAAATATTTCGAACCCTTGCTAATTAACCAGTTTAATAGAACGAATCCTGATAAAACCCGGTTTAGTTCCAAAGATAACAACATTTCTCTAATTATACAATAAATCTTCACTATTTTGTCAATAAAATAATAAGTCCTGCAACTTTTATCAGTTAATTTCAGCTATGGACCCAAGTAACCAATGAAAAAATCCGGTAAAAAATAAATAAATATGCTGCCGGATACCCCATGGTTTAGCAAAATTTAATAACGCTATGAACAAGCATCCGGACAACCTGAGAGCATGTGTCTTTCCACAGTTTGAGATTTTACCCTTTTACGAAATCTTAGCTGGTCCTCTTTTCCCTTTAATTCGCACAAATAAGCGGGCATCCCCATTTTTACGGGGATGCCCCCCTGCCATTTGGTCTTTAATTTTCAAGGTTATTGGACCGTAAAGGGAAACCTGTTGCTTATCTTGCCGTTTACGGTTACCCTCAGGTCGCCGCTCATGGTCTTGTCCGGAACCTTCACCACAATGGACTCGGACGACCAGGACAGGATTGATTCCCCACTTATCAGAACACCGTTAAAAGTAACCGTGCTGATGTCCTGAACAGCACCGAAACCGAAGCCGTTGATGGTTACCTGCGAGCCTGCCTCACCGCTGTCCGGGGAAACAGAACAAATAACCGGTCCTTCATCCAGGGTAAAGTCCACGGCAAACCCATCCTGGTAAACCCCCTCCTTATAAAGTTCGGCCCGCAAGGTGTAGTTGGCGCTGCCGCTGTCAGATTTGTAGGCGCAGGACGGCACATTGTGCACGAACAATACAGGGTTCCTGTGCGCGTTTAACACCAAACTTCCGGAATAAGAGTACAGGGGATCGGCGCACCCCGTCTGAAATATCTTCACCTCTATATCTGTTGCCGCGTTGCCGCTCAAATCAGCGTTCCAGGCGTTCAAGGCCAGGCGAAGCCCGGACTGGGCCGGAATCAAGTCTATCCTGGTTCCATTGGAAAAAGGTCCGACATACCAGGCGTACCCCTCTGGTTCGCTTTCCGAAAAACCAAGCCAGGCCCTGACCACAGCACCCTGCTGGTTTTCGCACTCAAACCTGAGTTCACCCGGCCGGGTCATTGAGGTCGGACTCAAGGTCTGCAGCGCCCTGGAGGGGTGCGGCGGGGTACCGCGGACCAGGAGGACACTATTAATCGCGTCCGGTTCGGCGGTAAGCCGGGGTTCCAGCCAGTCCTGATAATTGCGCCAGGTATACATGGTTCCGTCGGTAGCCGAAGGTGAATCGACACCCCTGGAATCGTGGACGTAGAAATCCAGCACCCGCCGGCTTCCCTCCCGGTAATCCCTGTAGCCAAGGACAAGTAAAGAATAGTCGGGATAGCGCAAGATCATAGGATTGCCTTCGTCTAACTCCGTCCTCATAAACTCCCTTAGATTACCGGGGGAAAGCCAGTTGCAGGTCCCGGCTTCAACACCCGTGAGGCTATGGAAGCATTGGTTCAGCCTGTGTTTAAAAACCCAGGTAGTATTATTATTTACAAGTCCGGCCCCCAGACACTTCAAGTAGTCATAGGTTTCAATTTCCGTACCGCGGTCGGAATAAGGCGTGAAGGCCTTGCCCAGCATGGCGGCATCCGCGGCCCAGGATATCCCCGCAACCTGTTGATAAAAGGGCATTTTGATTATTTTTTCCGTGAAGGGGGCGTCAAACCTGTCACCAACCTCGACAATCACCCGATAACCGGGAAAAAGTTCCTTCCCATCCTGGGACCCGGCGGAATTCAGGCTTTTGCCAACAAATTGAGCAGGCATAGCGGTATTGGACCGCCCCAGCAGGGAAACAACTATGTTCCCTGTCTGGGGGAAATAATCAAAGGACGGCCTTATTCCCTCGCCGGATACGGGGTCATAATAGTAAACCCCAATTTGGTCCAAGGCGAGGTTTTTTTCCGCGGGCACGGCAAGATACGCCGGCAGATGGTCAAAGGCGCCGCGGACTTCATAGGCCCTCCAGTAAGGCCCGCTAAAATTTTTCTCATTTGCAATTTGACACAAGGTGATGCTGATTTCGGTCTCAAGTACACCGGGGGAAACAAGCAGGCAAGTCCCATCCCCAAAGGTAAGCATTCCCCCGCCAGGGCCGGCTGTGCCGGTTTGCGACTCAAGTACTGTTTCATTACCGGTAATTACTTCAAAATAAATGCCGTTGCTGGGCCTTCCGGCAACTGTAACCACCACGCTGCCGCCGGTGGCCCCCGGCGGCACTTCTGCTTCGATTCTACTGTCGGACCAGGCTGTCACAGGGGCGTTTAAGCCGTTGAAGGCTATGGTACTGCTGCCCTGGGAGGGACCAAATCCCCGGCCAAGTATTTCAACAGACGTGCCAATCTTACCGCTGAGCGGCAAAATTTCATAGATAACAGGATCCCCGGGTATCGGTTCCTGGCCTATAAGATTATAAACCTGCAGCAGATCCAGAATATTGACCTGGCCGTCATGGTTAAAGTCTGCTTCCTGGGATTCAGCGCAACCAACCGCCCCGAGCCACCGGGACATCCACAAAAGATCCTGGAGATCAACCGCATAATCCCCGTTCATATCTCCCATAACTTCCCCGGCCTTATATTTTACCACCCAACCGTCACTATAGCCGACCGCCCCGGAAGATGCTTCCCCCGCAAGGAGAAAACCGCCGTCATTAGTTTGAATAGCACAGTTCCCGTTAGCATTTTCACCCTCACCGCGGGTCTTTTCCCAGATCAATTCACCGGCGGCGCCGGTCTTTACGAGATAATAATCGCTGTCCCCTAAACCGAAGGACTTTGCTGAACCCCCCAACAGGTAGCCGCCGTCTGTTGTTTGCCAGACTGACCGGGCCCAGTCGTCAGCTTCGCCGCCATAGTACTTCTCCCACTGCTTGTTACCGGTAGAATCGGCCTTAATCAAATAGGCGTCAATCCCACCTCCGCCAAAGGATGCTGTAGCGCCCGCTATTATAAAACCACCGTCTGTTGTTTGCTGCAGGTCGTAAGCCCGGTCATCCGCCGGACCGCCAAAAGTCCGGTGCCACAGTTTATTTCCGTTGGCGTCTGTTTTCACCAGGTAAGCGTCGCTCATTCCGGCGCCAAAGGTCTTCGTCCCGCCGGCAATAATAATCCCATCGCTGATTGTCCGGGCGGTTTCAGCCCAATCATCATTACCACCACTGATGCATTTGCTCCAGAGTTCCACCCCGGAAGCATCTACTTTAATCAAGTAGATGCCGGATCCACCGGCGCCAAAAGAACGGGTTTCACCGGCTATAAGCATGGTGCCGTCTTTGTTGACCCAGACGGACCGACCGTAATCGTCTGCCGGACCGCCGTAGGTTTTTTCCCAAAGCTTGTTACCGGAAGCGTCAGTCCGGATCAGGTAAACATCGTAACTTCCGGTACCGGGGATTTCCGTTGAACCCGCTAGAACATAACCGCCGGGTGTTTCCCGGACACAACGGCCAAAATCATTGCCTTCCCTACCGAAGCTTTTTTGCCAGGTTACCGCGCCCGACGCATTTATTTTAATTAGTTGGATATCGCTTCCGTCGTTACCTGGCAAGCAGGTCTCGCCGACCATGATATACCCGCCATCCGCCGTTTGTTGCACAAAGCGGATGGTATCGTCCAGAGGCCCGATATATCTCCTTTCCCAATCAAGTTCAGGCCCCCGGTCCTGCATCTGTGCAAACACGGCGGAATCCCATCCAGCACCGCCAGTAGTCTCAGCTTCCCACTCCAGCGCATAATTCAATGGCCTGTCCTCGCTGCCGCCATAATAACAAAATCCCATCCGGGGCCCCCAGGCGAAAAAATATAGTAACAAGACCCCTGAGAATATACCAATAATTATGTATCTTAAATGGCACCTCAATTTCACCCCGCACTTTCCCCCTTTTCCCAAATTTCCCCCAGGAAGCAAACAAAACAACTGGTCCAAAAATAACCCGCTTCCCAGCACTTCTATAATTATACAATAAATATCCACTTTGTTTTACATATTTTACGAAATAAGTGGAAAACCTACTCTTTCGGAAGTCAGTCGTTGGAAGTCGGAGGTCGGAAATGGCACATTTCCGGTTGCCGGCTGCCGGATTGGATCAACCATACCCTCAACGTATATGTGCACCGTAAACAGAGAAAACCCCACCTTTCAGAAGTCAGTCGTCTGAAATCCTGGGTCGGAATGAATCAACGACACTTCGGTGTGCACCCTTAAGTCATTAAACAGAAAAAACCCCACGATTTAACCGTGAGGCTTTTTAAAATTAATCTGGCGGCGTCCTACTCTTCCGGGGGAGTGATCCCCAAGTACCATCGGCTCAGGAGGGCTTAACTGCCGTGTTCGGGATGGGAACGGGTGTACCCCCTCCGACATTGCCACCAGAAACCTTTACCCAATTTAATGAGCTGTTCTCTCAAAACTGTACAGCGTATTTGAACAAGCTTTATCGTCTTGCGGC
>CAZCGU010000026.1:0-5712 GCA_964498525.1 uncultured Pelotomaculum sp. | reverse complement strand
ATCACCGGCAGGGGCTTCGGAGCCACCCAGGAAAGCAGCGAGGTTACCTTTAACGATATTCCGGCCAGGGAAATTATCTCCTGGTCGCCCACGTCCATTATTGCCAGGGTTCCCGGCGGCGCCGCCAACGGCGATGTGGCTGTAACCGTGGAAGGCAAGGAGAGTAACGGCGTTTCCTTTGAAGTAAAGCCCACCGATCTGGTTTTCCCGGTCCGGATTAGCTTCGTTTCAGGGGAGAATCACAATATGGAGGAGTTAAATAACAGAAAAGGCCGGATTAGATTGGGAACCGGCGCCACCGGCCTCTGGCTCTCGGTTGATATTCAAAACCAGTACGGCGGATATGACTTTTGGTGGTCCTTTGTCAACCGGAGCCATCATGGCGTAATAGAGGACACCAGTTACTGGCTGCGGACCCAGGACATGGACGAAACTGTGGATTTGACCGGCGCTGGCTTCCTGGCCAAACTGGTTTATGATGCTAAAAATCTATATAAGGCTACCCCCATCAACCCGCGGGAATGCTACAGCCAGATCATAGACGACGCCTATATTTCAGGTACGGTCAGTAACGGCAGGGCCAGCGGGACCATCTACTGGGACAGGTATGACGTAAATACCTGTACTTCCCAGGATGATTCGATGTATTATAACTTCAGTTTCGTTCCGGATAATTAGTTATTAGTTATTATTTGCCGGTAACCCCCGCAAGCGAAGGTTACCGGCAAGCCCCTTCCGGCAGGCGACAAAATAACAATAATAACTTGGAAAATAAAAGACCAAATGGCAGGCGGGCATCCCCGGAAAATGGGGATGTCCGTTTATTGTGCGGATTGACGGGGAGAAAGATGTAACCACCTGCAGTTAATATTTGATTTGCGGGGACAAATAGAATAATAGTGGTCCTTTGTTCAAATTTACCGGTAAAAATTTAAGAATCATTTTTTTATTGGCGAAACTGTTAAGTTTTATTGTATAATTATAGAAAAATTAAATTAATTGTGACAAATTTATGCTTTGTCAGGTTTCATTCCTTTTAACTGGTTAACTGCTCAGCAAAGGTTTAATGTGTATTTTAAATTCTAGGAGGGTTTATATGATAAGATGTTGTGATTTTCGACCCGTCCTGATCACCGTCCTGTCAATCCTCGTTTTGCCCTTCATTTTTTGGGGCAGCAGCCGCACCGAGGCAGCTGATTTTGCCGGCGCCAGCGGGGACAGGCTCCTGAATTTTGTGCCCTTGAAAGGGTGCGGGGAAGGTGCGGCGGGTTTGGAACTGGAACCCCGCCCCAATGCTTCCGCCTCCGGCGAAGCGGTTGAAGGCGGCGCCGGCAGGCACTTTATGCCGCCCCTGCGGGCGGTAGGGCAGGAATTCCCGGCGCCCGCCGGCAGGGTTGCAGTCCCGCGGGCCCAGGAGCCGGATCCGGAACTGGAATGGGAAAAGCGGTACGGAGGGAGCTATAACGACTTTATCCGGTTCGTGCAGCAGACCTCAGACAACGGTTATATCATGGTGGGGGATACATATTCACCAAGCAACGGGGGCAGCGACGTCTACCTGGTTAAAACGGACTCTGCGGGCAACGTGGTCTGGCAAAAGAATTTCGGCGGGATTGGCCATGACTGCGGTTATTGTGTCCGCCAGACCTCCGACGGCGGCTATATTCTTATTGGGGATACGGAATCCTGCGGCAACGGTGGTTATGACATGTATTTAATCAAAGTGAGCGCCTCCGGCAACAAGCAGTGGGAGAATACTTTCGGCGGGACCGGAAACGATTTTGGCAGTTCCGTCTGGGTCAACAACGACGGCACCTTTATCCTGGCAGGGGAGACCAATTCCTTCGGCACCGGCGGATCCGACATTTACCTGGTTAAAGTAGATGCTACTGGGACAGAAATCTGGGGTGTATACATGGATTGGGCTGAACACGATTGGCTGGCCTCGGTCCGGACAACAAATGACGGCGGCATCGTCGTTGCCGGGGGGACCATGTCTTTCGGCGCCGGAAGCAGCGACGCCCTACTGTGCAAAATAGACGCTTCAGGGGATACCATGTTGTGGGGCATGGTTTATGGTGGTACGCAATATGACACGGCCTGCGACCTGGAACTTACAAGTGACGGGGGTTTTGCCGTTGCCGGCCACACGGCTTCCTTCGGGGCTGGTTCCGATGACGCCTACCTGATCAAAGCGGACGCCTCCGGCAACATGCAGTGGGGAAAATATTACGGTGGCCAGTACAGTGACGGGGCCATGTCCGTCCGCCAGACCTCCGACGGCGGCTACCTTCTGGGCGGTGTGACCTTCTCTTACGGAGAAGGGAACAGCAATTGTTACCTTGTTAAAACGGACTCTGCCGGCCTAAAATTATGGGAAAAAACCCACGGTGGGATTGATGACGATTACGGAAACTGCGTCATTCTTACTTCCGACGGCGGTTTTGCCCTGGCCGGGGGTACCTACAACACGGACAGCGGCTGGGGAGACGGCCTGCTGGTGAAATACAGGGCCGGCGGGATGGCAGGCGACATGAACGGGGACCAAACCGTCAACATCCTGGATCTTTTGCATGTGAGCCGCTGGCTCGGTCCGGTGAGCGGGCCGGATTCCCAAAAAGCGGATTTTAACGGCGACGGCAAGGTCAATATTCTGGACCTGCAGGCGGTTGCCGCCCTGGTGGGCCAGGAACCGGGACCCACGGAACCGGTCATCAGCGATATTTCACCCGCCAGCGGCCCCGCGGGCACGCCGGTGGACATTGCCGGCTTGGGTTTTGGCCCCAGCCAGGGTTCCAGTACGGTAACCTTTAACGGTGTAGCTGCCCCCATAACCGCCTGGTCCGACAACTTGATCAAGGTTACCGTGCCGGAGGAGGCCGGAAGCGGCGACGTGGTAGTAACTGTGGGCGGTAAAGCCAGCAATGGTGTGCTATTCCTTGTGACAATCGGTGAAGAGACCGTTATCTACTCAGAAACCATGCAAATTGGCCCGGCGGGCGGGACCATCACCCTGGGGGACGGCGCTTCGATGACGGTAGCCCCGGGCGCCTTGAGTGTAAACACCTCGCTGACCTTCAACAAAATAGGAAACGAGAGAAATTTCAGTGGGCCATACTGGCTGGCTTACGAAGTTCTGGGCGCGACAGAATTTCTCCCAGGCTCGATGTCCGTGCCGGTTCCCCCTGACCTCAAGCCGGACCCGGACCGCATCGGCGTGCTGCGTTATAACCCTGAAACACTGAATGGAGATACCCCGTCCTTTAATTACGATGAGCAGGCTGGAATAATTACTATAACTACACCGTCTTCGGCACAATTGTCGAAAGTTGCTTTTAGCGGCAAGGCGGCTGTTTTGGGTCAGACCGGGTCGCCCTGGAAAGAGTTTTGCCGGACGATCGTGGAATTAGGCAAAAAAGCAACCCCGGTCGGCGGTCAGCCGAATCAGCCGATTAAAATGCCTTTTTACGAACAAGTTGAAGGTACTTGCTGGGCCGCTGACGCGATTATGCTCAGCAAGGCATATACTCCTTATGCCAGTCGCGAAAAAGAGATAGAAATTTATGATTATATGAAATGCATGGGGATCGGCATTAATGAAGGGATAGGCATAGTTGACTTTAGATCTAATTTAGATGATTGTTTCCATAATACCACAGGCGTGGAAGTAAACGCTTCCAACTGGATCTTTGTCGACAACCTCAAGGATGCCATGATTAAAGAACTGGATCAAGGCCGTCCTTTAATCCTTCGTTATTCGACACACACATTGCTGGTTACGGGGTACAAAACTTACATGCATGGCATCCGGTACATGACCGACTTCCAGGTGCACGACTCCAAAGGGACCAATCCGCCAAACAATAATGAAGGAACCATGTACACCTGGAGAAATTTTAATGATTGGTTTGTGAAGGAGTTTAATCCGGATAGCGATTTGGTAATGATTAACAGTTTGCTCTGCTCACAGAAAAATGCGCCGCACCCGAATCGGGCCCTGCAGACCATCGGTCTGCCCTCCCATGACATAGTCGGCCAGTTGGGATTTGTATATAATAATGACCATGGCGCCAGGATTAAAATCAGACTTGGTTTTTCGGAGAACGAGCCGAAAGGATATGCCTGGTATATTGTCAATGATAAGACCGTTTCTATCCCATACCGGGCGGAAGAGCTTTACCTGAACCTGCCTGTCTGGAATGCGGATTTAGACCAGGGTGTGGCAGTCCGGCTGGAAGTCAAAATATTACAGCCGGGAAATACCACACCGGCTTATGCCCATACGGAGGACATCACCCTGGGCACAGATAAGGATCCCCACTGGTTTAATAAAAATATACCCGTCTGCAGCTTTAGCAAAAGCACGGGGAGCAACAACTATACTCTTCAGGTCAAGCTTTACAGAGGGTCTGTTTACCAGGACGGGTACGCCGTTGATTTCACAATGGAGGAAGGACCGTTTATCTGTTCATTAAGCACGGATAAAGGCGAGGCGGGAACGGCGGTAACCATCACCGGCAGGGGCTTCGGAGCCACCCAGGAAAGCAGCGAGGTTACCTTTAACGGTGTGCCGGCCAGGGAAATTGTCTCCTGGTCGCCCACGTCCATTATTGCCAGGGTTCCCGGCGGCGCCACCAACGGCAACGTGGCTGTAGCCGTGGAAGGCAAGGGAAGCAACGGCGTCCCCTTTGAAGTAAAGCCCATCGATCTGTTTTTCCCGGTCCGGATTAGTTTCGTTTCGGGGGAAAATCACGGAGTTGAGGAGTTTAATAACAGAAAAGGCCTGATTGGTTTGGGAGCCGGCGCCACCGGCCTCAGGATCGCGGTTGCTGTTCAAAACCAGTACGGCGGATATGATACTCGGTGGGACTATGTCGACCAGACTCAGCAGAGCGTAAGAGAGGACACCAGTTATACGCTGTATACCCAGGACATGGTTGAGACTGTAGATATGACCGTTACCGGCTTCCTGGCCAAACAGGTTTCAGAGTCTCAAACTCTGTACAAGCTGGATGAATGCTACAAACAGACCATACAGAATGTCCAGATCGAGGGTACTGTCAGTAACGGCAGGGCCAGCGGGACCATCCACTGTGACAGGCATGATGTAAATACCTGTACTTCCCTGGATGATTCGCTGTATTATAATTACAGTTTCGTTCCGGATAATTAGTTATAAATTATTATTTGCCGGTAACCCCCGCAAGCGAAGGTTACCGGCAAGCCCCTTCCGGCAGGCGACAAAATAACAATAATAACTTGGAAAATAAAAGACCAAATGGCAGGCGGGCATCCACGGAAGATGGGGATGTCCGTTTATTTTGCGGATTAACGGAAAGAAAGATGTAACCACCTGCAGTTAATATTTGATTTGCAGGGACAAAAAAAATAACAGACCCTGGTCCTTTGTTCAAAATTTACCGGTAAAAATTCAAAAATTATTTTTTTATTAACGAAGCAGTTAAGTTTTATTGTATAATTATAGAAATATTAAATTAATTGTGACAAATGTATGCTTTATCAGGTTTCATTCCTTTTAACTGCTCAGCAAAGGTTTGATGTATATTTTAAATTTTAGGAGGGTTTATATGATAAGATGTTGTGATTTTCGACCCGTCCTGATCACCGTCCTGTCAATCCTCGTTTTGCCCTTCATTTTTTGGGGCAGCAGCCGCACCGAGGCAGCTGATTCTGCCGGCGCCAGTGCGGACA
>CAZCGU010000025.1:0-11388 GCA_964498525.1 uncultured Pelotomaculum sp. | reverse complement strand
AGCATCGCCTTGCCAAGGCGAGGGTCGCGGGTTCGAATCCCGTCTTCCGCTCCATTTGATCGGCGACATAGCCAAGTGGTAAGGCAGAGGACTGCAAATCCTCCATTCCCCGGTTCAAATCCGGGTGTCGCCTCCAAGAGAACGAGAAATGGCAGGGGTTCCAGGACTGGAACAACCTGCCAATTTTATGTTTTAATACAAAACATTAAAAAATTAGTCACGGGCGTTAAATTAGGTATTAAAAAGAAAACGGGATCTGTGACGCCCAGTCAGTTTAATGGGGTAGTGCAATTACCTTGCCTGGGGCGGGAAATTCATTATGACTGCAAGGTCATTGCCGGAGGGGGTATCGTTAACCCGACTGCTCCCGTAATAAGCCCGGGTAATGCACAATTTTCACATCAATCCAGGCCCAGAATCTTTTTAGCGTTTTCCCCCAGGATTTTCTCTACAGCCTCCCGGGGGAGATTCAGATTCCTGATAACTTCAATGTTCTTTTTAACATCTACACTGGGCCAGTCGGTACCAAAAATAAATTTGTCGGCAAAACGCCCCATATCGGGGAAGAATTCCAGCAGCTTTTGGGGTGGCAGGCCCGAAACTTCAATGTAAACATTTTTGTGCAGGCGGGCTATGCCCATTGCTTCGTTATACCAGAAACCCCGTCCGCCGTGGGCCATGATAATCTTCATGTCTGGAAAGTCCAAAGCCACATCGTCATAATAAATTGGATTGGCGTACTTTATCCGGGTACCTCGAAAAATTGAAGATCCCGTATGGAAGAGTACAGGAACGCCTAGCCTTTCGGCAACAGCGTACAAAGGGTAAAGGAAGCTTTCATTAGGGTAAAAATAATTATATGAAGGCAGCAGCTTCAGTCCCTTAAAGCCATGGTTCAGGCATAAATCCTCCAGCATAGGACCCATATCCGGGTGCAGGTAAGGATTAATCGTGCAAAAAGGTATTAATCTGGGACTGGCCTGGCAGAAGGCCTCCACCATTTCATTTGTGGCAACACCGGTGGAAAGGGGTGAGATTTCCGCCAGCACAACAGAATAATCCACCCCATTTCGGTCCATTAACTGCAAAAAGTTCCGGGGGTCGCTATGTACCCTGCAAAATTGAACATACTTTTCCTTGGAAGGATAGGCACTGGAGAAAAAATTAAAAGCGTCTTCACCAAAGGATTCGTATTCTGACAGGTGCACGTGGAAATCAATAATAGCAGTCTTCAATTACAGATTCACTCCAATCTTCTAAACTAGATCTTAATCTAAGATTATTCTATCCCTTTAAGTATGATAAATAGAAATACATGTTTGTAATCGGATTAATCTTATTTGCCAATAAAAGCAAGGTGAATTTATAATAATTAGTATTGTCCTTTCGATTCTTGGGATATCGAGAAGTACTTGAGTACCCGGCCATATGGACTGGGGATATTCCCCTTCCAGCGTGACGTTTGTTGAAAATAGACTGGCGGGAATACCGCACCTATGGATGAATTATTCTGAAATATTGATAGCGCCTGCGGTGATCCGGCGCTATCAAAGTTTCGAGCTGATTTTTTCCGAGAAACCGGCGTGAATTTTAAGTATATCCAGGTTTGTATGATAGATGAGATAGTCCAGGAGGGGTATATTATATATGCTCAGCAGTTGATCGTAATTTTCGTTTCTAAAAGCATCAAGTCTTTGTCGAAGCAGTTTGCTTTGATGCAGTTTTTCATTTAAGAAGGAAATGTTTGCTTCGTAAGACGTGTTATAAATCAAAGACCGGGCGGCAAGCACCCCGCTAATAATTGCGTGATTGAGACCAAAGCCGAAGGTGGATTCCATCAACCCGGCGCTATTTCCTACAAGTATAATGTTTCCGGTTTGCCTTGGGCGGCATGTACCCGCTATATGCTCCAGGATAAATTTTTCTTCTTGCCGGTAGACTATCTTTTCCGTTTCCAGGAAGCTGTTCCAGCGGACCTCCATTTCTTCCTCCTTAACATCCGAAACAACGAGGACCAGGGAAGCTTTGTTTGAACTAAAGGGCCCCAAGTAAGCATATCCGTTATTGGCATATTTTTTATTAAACCAGATCATCCAGGTATGGGGATCGAAGTTGCCGGATACCACCGCCCCTCTTACCCATCCCCGAAAAATGTCTGTCCACAGTCCCAGTTTTTTGGCGATATAGGGTGAGCCTGTGGCCACAATCACTTTGTCGTAACGGGAGGTTAATTTGGAAATGTCCGCCACAGCATTAAACCATATCGGGGTATCCAGGCGTGCGTATAATTGGCTGGTAATCGAGCGGGGAGAAGGCCCCAGTTCAAAAATATTGCCCAGTTGCCCCACAGTACGGGAAATATTATTGGGGCTGAACCTTATTATTCTTTTTAAAGGATTAACGGGTTTGATATTTATACCGTAATTTATCGAAAGATCAAGAAGGAGATTTGTCACCGGCCTGTGCATAACTTGAAGAAAACAGACAATAAAAGGGACCCTTCCTCCGCAGCAATCAAACTGTTCGTACAGATCAGGTTTGATCCCGTGTTTTTCCAGGGTAAGAGCGCAGGCAAGGCCCGATACCCCCGCTCCAATTATGCAAACTTTCACAAGTTATCACCTGTATTAGCTTGTGCAGTGTTGACTAAAACATACACGGGTTTTCGATGTCGGCAGGGATAGAAGAAACCGTGAAGGTTTTATTTGTATTTATGGAAGGCTGCCGCGGCTTCCAGGGAACCGATTTCTTCCCCCCTGTGGTTAGTTATGGATAAACGCATCCTGGACTTAATCCGGGCAACTTCTACTTCCGTTAACCAGCCCATTCCGGCTAAGGCTTGGATTACCGCCGACGTCAGCGCCCGGCAAAGATATGGTATTAATCCCTTTGCCCTGAGTTCTGTTCAGATATTTTGTTCTTTTGCCAGATATAATTGCTGATTTGATCAAGTGCTTTTTTTAGCTCTTTGTTGTCTTTGAGTACATACCCTTTTCCCCAGTGATCCACAAGCAATTGGATGAATTTCGTGTAACCTGCAACACCTGTAAGCATCCAGAGGTGAATGTAAGAAACCTGCCCGGGGTCGGAGTGGCTCTGATCTAGTTTGTGGGTAATCCGGAAATCGCTCAGGGTGTTACCATCATCCCTCCAGGAAAGCGTTCCCTCGTCCGGTAATACTTCTTTGCCGCAAACGTCGCAATGCAGTTTTACCAAAAACAATACCTCCCCTTCCATTGAATAATGACATTTTAAACAGAAGCAGGGAAAAATACAACCAGAAACAGGCAGCTGAGGGGTTATATTTACAATAATAAAGTCTTAAAACTGGCGTCAATCTTGTAACATAATTTTATACTGCCAGGAGAATCCGGTGGGAATTTAACTGGAAAAAAATTAAAGGTTTTTTAAGGAAAGGCCAGGCAAATAAACATCTGCAGGTGTTAAATAATTACATTTTGCTCCTGGTTGAGCGGCTTTTGATGTTTCTATATTTTAAAAATTATAAACACAAATAAGAATGCCTGGTAACCTGTTGTTCTTGTGAATCCTTTAAATATCTTGTGATTCTCCAAATTATGAAGATTATCCTCTAATTCTAATTTATTTAATTTTTCTGGGACAGGCACCTTTAATAATTTTAGAAAATACGGGTATCTAACCCCCATTGCACCATGGCATCTCTTTTGCATTATTTATTGTTGGAATTATTTTTATTTTTTTTTGAAGGGGGGATGTGATACAGGTTTGGTTCAGAAAAGCTATCTTAATATATAGATAGCTAAATTAACTTATCCGGGTTTTTCTGGCCAGGGTACTGCGATCAGAATTAACCGGTTTAAAAGGGGGATAGTTTTCAGTCGCTGCCACAAAGGGCCTGGGGCCCCGGGGTCATTTCATGTTGCGTTTTTTGCCGGAATATTTGGTGTGAGGTGTAGGGATTTTTAAGCGTCAATATGTCCTTGGGGAAAGGAGAGTAATATGGAACTTGCAAAGAATTTGCAGAAAACCTTGAACCAAAATGCAAATCCGAAAACAGATTTATATATTGATCTGGCTGAATCAGTAACCGGTATTATACTGGTAGGTTTCCTGTGGATGCATATGCTGTTCGTGGGTACGATTTATATCAACAACGGTGTCTTATTTAATACACTGTCAGAGGGACTGGATAAATATTATTTGGCTCAGATTGGCATACCCGCAACGGTACTGGTTATCCTCATCCACATTTTCATGGCCGGGCGCCGGGCGCCCATGCGCTTGCGTGATCTCCGGATTGCCTGGCGGTTAACCAAGTCACTCAGACACACCGATACCTGGATTTGGGTCGGACAGGTCATTACTGCCTTAATTATCGGTATTATGGCCAGTATGCACCTGTGGACAATCATGACGACCTGGCCAATTGAGGCAACAAAGAGCGCTCACCGCGTAGCTGTAGACGGTATTGCTTTTATGGGCGGATTTAGTATTAAATATTACCTCTGGTTCTATATTGCCCTGCTAATAGCCGGTGAATATCATGCCGGTTTTGGTCTGTACCGCATTTTTGTAAAATGGGGATGGTTTGAGCGTCATAAGATGGGTTATATTTTGAAGGGCATTACCGTTATAATCCTTTTCATTGGATTTGGAGCTCTTTACATGTTCACTCGGCTTGCTGAAATGGTTCCACTGGGAGGTGCCCTACATTGAGTGCTAAACATACTCATATATCAGATGTTGTCGTTGTCGGAGCGGGGCTGGCTGCCGAGCGATCCGCCATTGAGGCTGCCGCTGCCGGCTTAAGTGTTATTATCCTGAGCCTGGTTCCGCCGCGCCGCTCCCACAGTACCGCAGCCCAGGGCGGTATGCAGGCTTCCCTGGGAAACGCGGCTATGGCCAAGGGTGACAACCCTCAGATTCACTTTGAGGATACGGTTAAGGGTTCTGACTGGGGCTGTGACCAGGAAGTCGCCAAGATGTTTACGGAAACCGTTCCCACCATGATCAGGCAGCTTGATTACTGGGGTGTTCCCTGGAACCGGGTTGTGGCGGGGAAAAAGAAATACGCCAGTGGTGTTGAATGCGAGGATACTAAAGATAAAGAAGGGTTGATTACAGCCCGTGACTTTGGCGGCGTGGCCAAGTGGCGCTGCTGCTATACTTCGGACGGTACCGGCCATACCGTGCAGTTTGTCGTTGACACTGTGGTATGCAAAATGGGCATTACCGTCCACGACAGGATGGAAGCCATCAGCCTCATTCACGACGGTGAAACTTGCCAGGGTGTAGTGGCCAGATGTCTGCGCACCGGTGATCTTAATGTTTACCTGGCCAAATCTACAGTTATTGCCACGGGAGGCGCCGGACGTCTCTACGCGGCGTCCACCAACGCCGTTATCAATGAAGGCACCGGTGGCGCCATTGCCCTCAACACAGGACTTGTTCCCCTGGGCAATATGGAAGCTGTTCAGTTTCACCCCACGGGTATGCCCCCGGTATGGATTCTGATGACAGAAGGTGCCCGGGGGGACGGGGGTTACTTGTTGGACAAAAACCTGCACCGCTTTATGCCTGATTACGAGCCCAAAAAGAAAGAGCTTGCTTCCCGTGACGTTGTTTCCCGCCGGATGATTCAGCATATCCGGGCGGGCCACGGTGTGGAGAGCAAATATGCCCCGCAGCACTTGTGGCTGGACATTCGCCACCTGGGACGCAAGTGGGTTTGGACAAACCTGCGTGAGATCGCCACCATCGCCATGAACTTTAACGGACTGGATCCGGCCAAGGACCTTGTTCCGGTTCTGCCTACCCAGCACTATACCATGGGCGGGATCCGTACCAACAAGCACGGTTATGCTTACGGCCTCAAGGGTCTCTTCGCCATAGGGGAAGCTGCTTGTTGGGACCTGCACGGATTCAACCGTCTCGGCGGAAACTCCCTGGCGGAAACAGTTACCGGCGGTTATCTTGTAGGTATGCAACTTGCCAAATACACCCTGGGTGCAACTCAGAAGTTTGACTATAAGTTGATTGAAGGTTTTGTCAAGAAAGAAGAGGAGCGGATCAAGAACCTGATTTCCGGCAAGAACGGTAAGGAAAATGTTTGGGAGATTAGGGCCAAAGCGCAGGACACCATGATGGATCATGTGCATATTTTCCGGACCGGCAAGGCTCTCCAGGAGGGTGTTGCCAAACTGCAGGAACTGTACAAGCGCTCGCTGAAGGTTGGGTTACGTTCTTCCGGCCAGGGAGCAAACCCGGAACTGGCCATGGCGCTCAGGTTGCCCGGTATAATCCGTACATCCCTATGTATTGCCTATGGAGCGTTAACGCGTACCGAAAGCAGGGGCTCTCATTTCCGGGAGGACTTCCCGAAGCGGGATGACGCCAATTGGCTCAAGCGCACACTGGCCTACTGGAAAGAAGGGGCCGACCTGCCCACGCTTGACTACGAACCTGTTGCATGTCCATTTATGCCTCCGGGCGACCGTGGATACGGCGAAGCAACCGCCCCTGCCAAGGGCAAATAACGTGGTACAAGGAGGGCAAAGATGAGCAGAAACATAACACTTTCTATTTTCCGCTATAATCCCAACATACCCGGTGACACACCGCGAATGCAGGATTATAAGCTGGAAGAATATTCGGGCATGACCTTGTTTGTTGCGCTGAATGAAATCCGGGAAAAACAGGATCCTACTTTGATGTTTGACTTCGTGTGCCGCGCGGCAATTTGCGGTTCCTGTGCCATGATGATTAACGGAAGGCCGGGTCTGGCGTGCAAAACCCTGACCAGGAATTTGCCAAGCCGTTTTACGCTTATGCCATTACCGGTTTTTAAATTAATCGGCGACTTGTCCGTGGACACCGGCACATGGTTCAGGAATTTGCAGATCCGTACAGAATCATGGATTCACACCAATAAAAAGTTTGACCCCAATGCTTTAGAAGTAAGGATGAAAAACGAGACAGCGGAAGCCATTTACGAGCCGGAACGCTGCATTGAATGCGGCTGCTGTGTTGCTACCTGCATTACCGCCAATATCCGGGAAGATTTTATTGGCGCAACGGGCATCAACCGGGTTTCCCGCTTTTTAATCGACCCGCGTGATGAACGTACTGATAAAGAGTACTTTGAAGTTGTAGGGAACGAGGACGGCGCCTTTGGCTGCGTAGGCTTGATGGCCTGCGACGACTTCTGCCCTATGGATATCCCCCTGCAGATGCAGCTGGCCCTTGTCCGCCGAAGGATGGCTGCGGCAGGTTTAAAGCTCGATCTAAAGGGTATGAAAATCTCCTAATTAATCCCTGTAAAGTAAAAACCCGCAGAGTTTTAAACTCTCTGCGGGTTTTTACTTTATATTATATTCATTTTGAATCAAAACTGGTTTAGTGCATTTTACCGGTAAATCATAATTTTTCGATAAGATGCACGGGTGTTTGCATTGCCGGAAATTAAGGCAGGAAACCTCAGTCAAACAGGTGGTGAGTGTTTTTTCACCGTCGGTTATGTCCTTGTGGATCTCAATTATTTCGATTAGCTGGTTTGTTGCTTCGCACATTTTTTTCTTTGTTGTAATCCATAATTTTTCAGCCATAAACCTCACCACCAATACCATTTTGTTAATCTAGTATGCAAGGCTGATACCAGGAAGAATAATTTAAAAAAAAAGTAATATTGTTACATAATAAAGCAACTATTACGATTGACATTAAAACTACCTTGCTGATTTTCTCATTGTACGAGAGATCGTATCTTATTAGAACAAAATTATTTTTCTCAGGCAGAACTGAAAATAAAATGTGTAAAATTTAACAAAGTGTTCCATATGGTTTTGTTTTTGGTATTACTGCTAAACCGCTACATATTATAAAGACTGGGAAGGTACGCTGGTAAAGAGTCTCGAAGGGTTTGGAATGTAATCATGGGGACAGGAGGGATTAAGGTGTTTACAGTTTTTATGGCCGCGGATATAGAGGGTATTACGGGTTATGTTGACTGGCCCGAAGAACCGCCGGAAGATTTGTGGTTCAGGGAACAAATGACTGCCGAAGTAAACGCTGCCATTGAAGGGGCCCTTGATGCAGGGGCAGATAAAATCATTGTATCGGACATCCACTGGCGCAAACAAAACATAATTCCAGATAAACTATTGGGGGATGCGTCGTTAATTCGCGGTACCAAAAGAAATCTCATGTGGATGGATCTGGTGGAACGCAGTAACCTTGTCTTTCTTATTGGTTTTCATTCGGGTTTTGGAGCAGGGGATGCAATATTGCCCCACACCATGGATACAAGGATAACGGGTCTTAAAATAAATGGCCGGAACGCGGATGAGGCTCTGCTCAGCGCGGCAACAGCAGGTTATTTCGGGGTACCCGTAGGTATGGCAACGGGGGATCTTTCCTTTATCAAAGGATTAAAGCAGTTTCTGCCGGATATTGAAACCGTTGCTGTCAAGGAAGCTGTTGGTGCTTTCGCTGCCCTTAACCTCCACCCCAGGACTTCCCTGGAGGAAATAAGAAAGGCAGCTAAATCGGCTGTTCAAAAGGGTACTAATGGCGGCTTTAAGCCTTTTTTTCCGGGGAACAGAATTGAAATGAATCTTGACCTGAACTGGCCCTCCTACGCGGCTGCCCTGAGCCTTATCCCGGGGGTTAGCAGGACCAGCGGTACAGGGGTTTCTTACACCGGAGAGTGGCTTGATATCCTGGGTATCTTATCATTATTTGTAAATTGGGTAAGCAGCAAACACCTGATTTGAAGAAATAGCCGGGCCAGGCTCTTGTTTTAGATCGCGCAAAACAAGTGCAGCGTATGGCTAAAACCTGCAATTATCCCGATTCGTAACAGTATTCCGTTCAATAGACCGTATCAATGCTGAGAAACCGTGACCGGTAAAATGGTTGTTTAAAATTGTGTTGTTTGGTATAATATATAATATTTTTTAGCTTTTCGGTGAGAGGAGAAAAATGTGCTTAATCTGGACAAGCAATTAGAGATTATTAAAAGGGGCGTAGTAGAAATTGTCCCCGAGGATGAACTAGCAAATAAACTAAAGCGCTCCATAAGCAGCGGAAAACCCCTGAGAATCAAACTTGGGCTCGATCCCACTGCTCCCGATATTCACCTAGGGCATACTGTTGTGCTGCAGAAACTAAGACAGTTTCAGGAGTTGGGGCACCAGGTAACTCTTATTCTGGGTGATTTTACAGCCCGCATTGGTGATCCCACGGGAAGATCGGAAACACGCAAACAGCTAACCGAAGAACAGGTCCTTGCCAATTCCCGGACTTATGAAAGGCAAATATTTAAAATTCTCGAACGGGCCCGGACAGAGGTGGTTTTTAATAGTCAGTGGCTGACTCCCATGAACTTTGCCCAGGTTGTAGAGCTTTCCGCCAAGTGTACGGTAGCCAGGATTCTAGAAAGGGATGATTTCGCCAAGCGTTTTAAAGAGTGTTTACCCATCAGCATTCATGAATTGTTCTACCCCCTCATGCAGGGTTACGATTCGGTTGCACTGAAGGCAGACGTTGAGCTGGGCGGAACAGACCAAAAATTCAATCTTTTAATGGGACGAACCCTGCAGAAGGAATATGGCCAGGAACCCCAGGTGGCATTGATGATGCCGATTTTGGAGGGTCTGGACGGCGTACAAAAAATGAGCAAGAGCCTGGGCAATTATATTGGTATTGATGAATCACCCCGGGAAATGTACGGAAAAACCATGTCTTTGGCTGATGAGCTGATGTCAAGGTATTTTGAGCTGGTTACCGCTGTTTCCTTTGAAGAGCTCCGTGACATTGAGTCCGGACTAAAAAACAGCAGCATGCACCCGAGGGATGTAAAAATGAGACTGGCCCGGGAAATTGTAACCCAGTACCATGATCTGGAGACGGCGCAAGCGGCGGAGGAAGAGTTTAAAAGGATTTTTCAGCAGAAAGACTTGCCCGATGAACTGCCGGAATTCCGGGTGACCGGGGATATGCTTGAGGATGGTGTTATCTGGTTGCCGAAACTGATTGCCCTTTCCGGAATGACCAACAGCACGAGTGAAGCCAGACGTCTCATTCACCAAGGCGGAGTGAAGGTGGACGGCGGGAAGATAGAAGATGCCGGCGTCAATATTAAACCTGTTTCCGGTATGGTTATACAGGTGGGAAAGCGTAAATTCACCCGGTTTATAATATAATCTTTTAATGGGTTTTTATTTGTTGCAAATTATAAAAGTGGCCGGGAGCCAGGAATATTTTAAAAGGCGTGAAAACGCTTTTTTTTATTGCCGTCAAAGCGCCTGGTTTTTCAGTTGTTTTGCCCGAAACCACCCCGGGTTGCCATCATTTTTTTATTTCAAACATAATTAATATACTAAACGCATTTCTTTTAAATAGAAGCAAAAGAGGTGAAGGATTTGTTTAGAAAAAAACGCAAAATAGCGCCGGCGGTTGTTTCCATCGCCTTTTGCCTGCTTGCTGCGGGCATGCTATTAATCTTAGATATAACGCTTAGAAGTGCTTTTTATAATATTGCCGAAATAAGGGCTGTTCAAATAGCTACCGAGTCCATTTATAAAACCCTGCAGCAGGAAGTTTCCAACGGGAACATACAATACCAGGACTTCATCTTCATTCATAAGGATAATCAGGGACACGTTACCCTTATGCAAGCCAATACAGTAATGGTAAACAAGGTTGCCGCCAAAATCACATTATCGGTGCAGAAGACTTTGGAGGGGTTAAGGTTGCAGGATTTCGAGATCCCCCTTGGTGAAATTATGGGAATTCCTCTTCTAGCCAATTATGGACCCGGGATAAATTACCGGATAATGCCAATGGGGACAGTAAGGGTCAACATTGTTGATCAATTCGAGGCTGCGGGGATAAACCAGACCAGGCATAAAATATATTTGAATTTCGATACAAATGTCCGTATTGTTGTTCCCTCCAAAAGCGGCGAGGCAGTCGTCGCCGCGCAAATGCCCCTTGCCGAAAACATTATAGTGGGGAGTGTCCCTGACACATTTGTTAATATCGCCGGGGGAGTTTTGGGTGGCAGCCTGATAAAATAGTCAGGTGACTTTCTCGCGTATAAAAATACCCGTTGTATAGCAAAATATTCTTAAATGGATATAATAATGAATAAAATATATTCTTGCAGCTTTAGCCTTGACAGTTACCAAGTTTATGTGGTAGATTCTTAAATGTTGTTGTCACTTGAAATCAAATAAAAGAAGAACCTGGAAACAGCATTTTTCGTGTGCCGTCGTGGTGTTAAACCTGGTTGGGCTATCAAAGAGTTTTCGAAATAATAAACAGTAAAAACCAGAAAATAGTACTTGACTTTACAGCGGCGGAAGTGATAAGATAACAAATGTCGCGCCAAACGGCGCCGGCAAC
>CAZCGU010000024.1:0-16150 GCA_964498525.1 uncultured Pelotomaculum sp. | reverse complement strand
TGATTACCCCCATCGCCATCGAGGAAGGCCTGCGCTTTGCCATCCGGGAAGGCGGTCGTACCGTGGGCGCCGGCGTCGTGACGGCCATCAACGAGTAAAAGCCCGGGGCCCGGAACCGGAGTCCGATGGCTGAACCGGAAAGCGATGGCCGGAACCGGAAGCACGCCTGCCGGCAAAAACGGATTCACGGGGACGTTAGCCATTAAAACCGCTTTGCCGGCCTGGTTGCCGCCGGCTGGTATAAAAGGCTGTTGAAAAAGTTAGACTAAAATAAGGTCCGTCTTAACAGGGAAATGCCTGTTTTCAAGGCATTCCCCTGTTAAGGGGAAACTATTGACATCCATTTTTAATTGTGATAAATTCTATAAAGTAGTTTGTAAAAATGGGTTTGTAAATTTTTTTTTGGTTTTGGGGGAGGTGGCACAAATGAGAGTAGGAGTTACCTTAGCCTGTACTGAATGCAAGCGCCGTAATTACACAACAGAAAAAAACAAGAAAAACGATGCGAACAGGATTGAAATGAAAAAATATTGCAGGTTCTGCCAAACCCATACCTTGCACAAGGAAACCAGGTAACGGCCGGTCGTTCTTTCGTTTAAACTGCCGCATCAGGGCATTGATCCCACCGGCACTTATCCGCCAGATTTCATTAAAGTTAAGGACGTGGCGTTTATGGCTGTTACAAGAAAGCAAGACAACGATAACACTAGTAAAGAAACGGGTAAGAAGCAGTTGCTAAAAAGGGGACCAGAGAAAGAGCCATTGAAAAAAGAGATAACCTTAAGCAAAAACAAGAAGGAAGCCCCTAAAAAGGACCCTGTCAGAAAAGATTTGCCTGTTAAAAAAGATAAGGTCAACCGTGTTGAGCAGACCCAGAAGTTCCTCCGGGGGGCGCTGAATGAGCTGAAAAAGGTGCATTGGCCGACCCGCCGGGAGATTATAATCTATACTGTGGTTGTACTGGTGGCGGTGGTTGTGGTGGGAATGCTGATCTGGGTTTTTGACTCCCTGCTCAGCGCTGTCCTCAAGCTTATCCTGACATGATAATTTTCCTGAGGGGGTGAGGGACCTGACATCGCAAAGGGTCCCTTGTATTTTATGGAAAAATCCTGGTATGTAGTCCATACCTATTCCGGTTACGAAAATAAGGTGAAAGCCAACCTTGAGAAGAGGATCGAATCCATGAACATGGAAGAGAAAATCTTTCGCATCCTCGTGCCCATGGAAGACGAGGTGGAGATCAAGGACGGCAAAAAAAAGATATCCAAACGCAAGGTTTTCCCGGGCTACGTTCTGGTGGAGATGTTTATGACGGATGACTCCTGGTACGTGGTTCGCAATACCCCCGGGGTAACGGGTTTTGTCGGCTCCGGCTCCAAGCCCATCCCTTTAAGTGACGACGAAGCCAGGCAGATTATCAGGCGGATGGGCGGGGAAGAAGTGCGGGCCCGCATTGATTTTGCCCAGGGTGAAAATGTCAGGGTGAACAGCGGTCCCTTTGAGAATTTTATCGGCCAAATCGAAGAGATTAACCTGGATAAGAGCAAAGTCCGGGTAATGATTTCCATGTTCGGGCGGGAAACCCCCATTGAGCTTGATTTTATTCAGGTTGAAAAGCTGACCTGATTTAAGAGTTGTAAGGCTGCGGCTTATTCAAAAGCTTCAAGTCAAGGGCAGGCCTGATTCAAGATTTGCGAGGGCAGCCTGGCAGCCCGTCCCGTTATGATTCCGGCTGTAGCCGGGGTCGGGGTACCCTGAATTAAAAGCCGCCGGAACCGCACTGATTTTTCAAAGATTGCAAAAGGCGCCCCTGGGTAAGAATTTTGAAGGCAACCTGTAAGCCCCTCCCGTTATGATTCCGGCCGCTGCCGGGGCTGCCCGAATAAAGCCGGTTTTACCCGGCTGATAAAGCCTGTCATAAAAAAGCGTATTGCAAGAAACTAAACCTTAAAACATAAACCCGGTAGCACGAAGGGAGGTGTGAACGTCAATGGCGAAAAGAGTATCAGCCATCATCAAGCTGCAGGTTCCGGCAGGCAAGGCCACGCCGGCGCCCCCGGTGGGACCGGCCCTGGGCCAGCACGGGGTAAACATTATGGCTTTCGTGAAAGACTATAACGAGCGGACCGCCGCCCAGGCGGGCCTGATTATTCCAGTTGAAATTACTGTTTACGAAGACCGCTCCTTTACCTTTATTACTAAAACCCCGCCCGCGGCGGTGCTGCTCAAAAAAGCGGCCGGAATTGAAACGGCTTCCGGCGAGCCGAATATGAAAAAGGTCGCCAAATTGGCCCGTTCCAAGGTGCGGGAGATTGCCGAGCTGAAAATGCCCGACTTAAACGCGGTGGATATTGAAGCCGCCATGCGGATGGTGGAGGGCACAGCCCGCAGCATGGGAATCGACATCGTAGAGGGCTAATTAGTGGGAGGAAAAATTTCCGTCAAACCACAAGGAGGGTATAAACATGGCGAAACATGGTAAAAAATTTCAAGATGCCGTTAAGCAAATCGATCGCAACACGGCCTATGAGCCAACTGAGGCCTTTGAACTGGTTAAAAAAATTGCTCCGGCTAAATTTGATGAAACAGTGGAAGTTGCCGTGCGGCTGGGGGTAGACCCGCGCCATGCGGACCAACAGGTGCGGGGGGCCGTGGTATTGCCCCACGGTACCGGAAAAACCCGGATCGTGCTTGTGTTCGCCAAGGGCGACAAAGCCAGGGAAGCGGAGGAAGCAGGCGCTGACTTTGTCGGGGCCGAAGACATGGTAGCCAGGGTCCAGCAGGAAGGCTGGCTTGGATTCGATGTGGCCATCGCAACACCGGACATGATGGGTAACGTAGGTAAGCTGGGGCGGATCCTGGGCCCCCGGGGCCTGATGCCCAACCCCAAAACCGGTACGGTTACCTTTGATGTAACCAGAGCTGTCCAGGAAGTGAAGGCCGGCAAGATTGAATACCGGGTTGATAAAGCCGGCAACATTCACGCTCCCATCGGTAAGATTTCCTTTCCCACCGACAAACTGACGGAAAACCTGCGCACCCTGATCGATACCCTGGTCCGGGCCAGGCCCGCCGCAGCCAAGGGACAATACATGAAATCCATTTCGATCTCGTCCACAATGGGGCCCGGTGTAAAGGTTAGTACCCAAAGGGTTACCGGCTAAAGGAAGCAAAGGAAGCAAGAGAACCGTCCCCCTGCTTCCCCGTGAAATTGAAAATACGTGCTGTAGACCGCTGGTGCTTTGCTTAAGGGCATTAAAGAAAGAAAGTGTTAATGCCGCCGGCCGAGGCCTTAAAAACCTTAGCGTACTTAACGCAAGGCCTCTGTCCATGTCTGCAGGGGTCTTTTTAGTTTTAAATGACGGTAAACGCACGAATCAGGTTGTTTGCGTCCGGGGACCTGCGTCCCGCGCTTTACAACCCCCATTTGAAGGGAGGTGTTTTGAGGAAAGTGCCTATCAGCAGATCTGAAAAAGAAGCCATTATGATTGAGCTCAAGCAAAAGTTTGAAGATTCCAAGGTTGCTATTTTTGCCGGTTACAAGGGGCTTAACGTGAGCGAGGCGACCAGGCTGCGCCGCCGTCTGAAGGAAGCCGGCTGTGAATTCAAGGTGGCCAAGAACACCCTGACCAACCTGGTGGTCAAACAGCTCGACCTGGACCAGTTGAGTCCTTACCTGGAGGGCCCGGTGGGTATCGCTTTCGGTAAGGATCCTGTAGCCCCCGCTAAAATACTTTCGGAGTTTATCAGGGAAACCAAAAAGATGGAAATTAAAGCCGGGGTTCTGGATGGCAAAGTCATCGACGCCGTAGGTGTTAAAAGCCTGGCCGACCTGCCCCCCCGGGAAGTCCTTCTGGCCATGGTATTGGGTGGCATGCAGGCTCCGCTTTACGGTTTTGCCGGTGTCCTGCAGGGCACGCTGCGCAGTTTTGTTTACGCCCTGGAAGCTGTTCGCAAACAGCGGGCAGGAGAGGCTTAAACAACTTAATACCGGTACCTGGTACCAGAGTTATTAAGTTATTAAATATTCTGAATTTATGCAGCCTGTACCCAAGTTATTCGGCACTTAAGTTATTGACTTAGCACTGGTTTGGGTGTTAAAAATTCTACAAAAAACAGGAGGTTTTATCGAAAATGTCCAAAGTTCAAGAAATCCTCGAAGCTGTAAAGGGCATGACTGTTCTGGAACTGTCCGAGCTGGTCAAGGCCTTTGAAGAAGAATTCGGTGTGAGCGCCGCCGCCCCCGTGGCCATGGCCGCCGCCCCCGGCGCCGCCCCGGCAGCCGCCGCGGCGCCCGAAGAAGAACAAACGGAATTTGACGTCATTCTGACCGGCATTGGCGAGAAAAAGGTCAACGTCATCAAGGTTGTCCGGGAGATCACCGCCCTGGGCTTGAAAGAAGCCAAGGACCTGGTGGACAGCGCACCGAAGCCGGTCAAGGAAAGGATTACCAAGGAAGAGGCCGAGGCCATCAAGACCAAGCTGACTGACGTAGGAGCCACCGTCGAAATAAAATAGTCCCCCTGGCCCTTGGCGTATAAGCCTTTAATTTTCCACCTGGTTACGCTAAAGATAGAGGCCGCAATCCCTTGATTCAAGTGAGATGGCGGCCTCTTTTCCATGCCCCAGGCAGGGACGAGGGACCTGTCCCCCCGTCCCGCAGGGGAAGTAGTCCCTCCTGTTCTGTTTCGTACAACTGGGACGAGGGACCTGTCCCCCTGTCCCGCCCGCATCCATCCCCCGTTCCGTGCAACTGGGACAAGGGACCTGTCCCCCTGTCCCATGTCCCATGTCCCCCTGTCCCAGTTGTCCCCCCGTCCCGTTTGTCTAGATATGCGGGGGGATTTTTCGTAAAATATTTCAATATATATAATATTTTACTTGACGACTCAAGAATAATGTGCTATCATTTAAAAATGTCATTGTGGGGCAATGTCTTTTTTCATTTTCATGGAATTAATGTATTGAATGACATTTTTCGGGAAATAATATTTCAGATAGTCCCAAACACCAACCAGAAGCGAGGTATTGTAGACGAACAACAACCTTGCTTTTTCCCTTGTATTGAATATGAGGCTATTTATCTCATAAAGTGTCGGTTTTATGGCAGCTTCGTTTTAATTTTATGACAGGGGTGTGATGCGTTAGATGCCTTATGCCGAAAAGGTTGGCACCAGGGAGCGCCTCAACTTCGGTAAGTTGAAGGAAGTTCTGGAACTGCCCAACCTGATTGAAGTGCAGCGCAATTCCTACCACTGGTTTTTAAAAGAAGGCCTGCGGGAAGTTTTTCAGGATGTTTCGCCAATTCAGGATTTCACTGGAAACCTGGTCCTGGAATTTCTGGATTACACCCTGGGCGATCCCAAGTATTCGGTGGAAGAGTGCAAAGAAAGGGACGTTACCTTTGCCGCCCCCTTGCGGGTGAAGGTGCGGCTGATTAACAAGGAAACGGGAGAAGTCAAGGAACAGGAAGTTTTCATGGGTGATTTCCCCCTGATGACCGAGAAGGGTACCTTTATTATCAACGGGGCGGAAAGGGTTATCGTCAGCCAGCTTGTCCGCTCCCCGGGGGTATACTTCGCCGACAACATCGATCCCAGCGGCAAAAGACTTTTTACAGCCACAATCATCCCCAACAGGGGTGCGTGGCTGGAATTTGAAACCGACGTCAACGACCATATTTTTGTCCGGATTGACAGGACCCGGAAGATTCCGGCAACCGTCCTGGTCCGCGCCCTGGGGCGCGGCACCAACTCCATGATAGCAGATCTTTTTGGCGACGACAAGTTTATCCAGGAAACGCTAACCCGGGATAATACTGACACCGAGGAGGAGGCGCTGGTTGAAATTTACAAGCGTCTGCGGCCCGGGGAACCTCCCACCGTGGACAGCGCCAGGTCCCTCCTGTCAGCGCTCTTTTTTGATCAGAAACGGTACGACCTGGGTAATGTCGGCCGCTACAAATTGCAAAAAAAATTAAAACACGGTGTACTCTACAGCTACGGTGAGAACAGTGACGGGGAAACCGAGTTTGATCCTTATTTAAAGAAAGAAGTGCCCAAAGAGCGGGATTTCCTCAGGGAGTTGACCAGGGAGGATATCTTCGAAACCATCGGCTACCTGCTGAAGCTCATGAACGGCGAGGGCAACGTAGACGATATTGATCACCTGGGCAACCGCCGGCTCCGCTCCGTGGGCGAGCTGTTGCAGAATCAGTTCCGGATCGGCCTTTCCAGAATGGAGCGGGTGGTCCGGGAAAGAATGACCATTCAGGACGTGGACGTCATTACGCCCCAGGTGCTGATCAACATCCGCCCCGTGGTGGCTGCAATCAAGGAATTCTTCGGTTCCAGCCAGTTGTCCCAATTTATGGACCAGACCAACCCCCTGGCTGAACTGACCCACAAGCGGCGGCTTTCCGCCCTGGGACCCGGGGGCCTTTCCCGGGAACGGGCCGGCTTCGAGGTCCGGGACGTGCACATCTCCCACTACGGCCGGATGTGTCCCATTGAGACCCCGGAAGGTCCCAACATCGGACTAATCGGCTCCTTGAGCACTTACGCCCGGATCAACGCCTTCGGTTTCATCGAAACACCTTACCGCAGGGTGGATAAGGCCAACAAGCGGGTCACCGAAGAAATCGTCTACCTCACCGCCGACGAGGAGGAAGGTAACGTCATCGCCCAGGCCAACGCGCCCTTGGACGAAAATGGTTGTTTTACGGAAAACCGGGTCAACGCCCGCTCACCGGAAATCGTCGTGGTTCCCGCGGATCGGGTGGATTATATGGACGTTTCGCCCAAACAGGTGTTCAGCATCGCCACGGCCCTAATTCCCTTTTTGGAGCACGACGACGCCAACCGGGCCCTCATGGGCGCCAACATGCAGCGTCAGGCCGTGCCCCTGCTGAAGGCCGAGGCTCCGCTGGTGGGGACAGGGGTGGAGTATAAAGCCGCCCGGGATTCCGGGGTGGTGGTAATCACCAAAAACAGCGGTGTGGTGGAACGGGTGACGGCTACCGGGATAGATGTCAGGGGAGTGGACGGGACACCGGACCACTACAAATTATTAAAGTTTACCCGCTCCAACCAGGGTACCTGCATTAACCAGAAACCCATTGTCAAAAAGGGCGATTTTGTGCTGCAGGATCAAATCATCGCGGACGGGCCTTCCACCGATCAGGGGGAACTGGCCCTGGGCCGCAACATTTTGGTGGCCTTCATGCCCTGGGAGGGCTACAATTACGAAGACGCCATCCTGGTCAGCGAAAAAGCAGTCAAGGAAGATTTTTTTACATCCATTCACATAGAGGAATACGAGTGCGACGCCCGGGATACCAAACTTGGGCCGGAGGAAATCACCCGGGACATCCCCAACGTGGGTGAGGAAATACTGAAAGATTTGGACGACAGGGGCATTATCAGGACTGGCGCCGAGGTCCGGCCGGGAGACATCCTGGTGGGCAAGGTCACCCCCAAGGGCGAGACCGAGCTTACCGCCGAGGAGCGCCTGCTGCGGGCCATTTTCGGCGAAAAAGCCCGGGAAGTGCGGGATACCTCACTGCGGGTGCCCCACGGCGAGGCCGGGAAAATTGTAGACGTCAAGGTTTTTTCCCGGGATAACGGAGATGAGCTGCCGCCGGGTGTAAATCAGCTGGTGCGGGTCTACATCGCTCAGAAGCGAAAAATATCCGAGGGCGACAAAATGGCCGGACGCCACGGCAACAAGGGTGTCATTGCCCGGATCCTGCCGGAGGAAGACATGCCCTTCCTGCCCGACGGCACCCCCATTGAAATTGTGCTGAACCCCCTGGGCGTGCCCTCCCGGATGAATATCGGGCAGGTACTGGAAACTCACCTGGGGTGGGCGGCCAAGACCATGGGCTGCCACGTATCCACCCCGGTTTTCAACGGGGCCCAGGAAAGCGATATTCTGGAAACCCTGGAGCAGGCCAACCTGCCCGGGAACGGTAAAATGACTTTGTACGACGGGCGCACTGGCGAAGCCTTTGACAGCCCCATCACCGTGGGCTACGTTTACATGCTCAAACTGGCCCACCTGGTGGACGACAAAATTCACGCCCGCTCCACGGGGCCGTACTCCCTGGTGACCCAGCAGCCCCTGGGCGGCAAGGCCCAGTTCGGCGGCCAGCGTTTCGGGGAAATGGAGGTCTGGGCTCTGGAGGCTTACGGCGCAGCCCATACCCTGCAGGAAATCCTCACCGTCAAGTCGGACGACGTGGTGGGCCGGGTCAAGACCTACGAAGCCATCGTCAAGGGTGAAAACGTGCCGGAACCTGGTGTGCCGGAGTCCTTCAAAGTGCTGATTAAGGAACTGCAAAGCCTTGGTTTGGACGTGAAGGTGCTCTCGGAAGAAGACAAGGAAGTTGAAATCAAGGAGATCGAGGAAGACATCAACGAGACCGCCAAGGAACTGGGCATCGACCTGCAGGAAGAAGATCTTCCCCCGGTCCGGGCTGAGGAAGAGGGATCTGAAGCCGTTGAAGAGGACGAATTCAGCGACGACTTTTTGGAGGAGGACTTCGAATTCGAGGAGGAAGAAGAATAACCCTCGGGAATACAGGCGAAATGTGGTGTAAAAAAGTTCTTCGAAGTAACGGGGAAGCCCAGAAATTCAACATTTTTAATATTTAACTTTTTTAGAACCACTTCACCCTACTACTAAAAGGAGGGGGCCTTTTTGATAGACTTGAACCACTTTGACCGAATCAGGATTGGACTGGCTTCTCCCGAACAAATCCATGCCTGGTCCAGCGGCGAGGTTAAAAAGCCCGAGACCATCAACTACCGCACCCTGAAGCCGGAGCGGGACGGGCTCTTCTGTGAGCGTATTTTCGGCCCCACCCGGGACTGGGAGTGCCACTGCGGCAAATACAAGCGGGTCCGCTACAAAGGCGTTATCTGTGACAGGTGCGGCGTTGAAGTTACCCGCTCCAAGGTTCGCCGGGAGCGCCTGGGCCACATTGAACTGGCGGCGCCTGTTTCTCATATCTGGTACTTTAAAGGTATTCCCAGCCGGATGGGTCTATTACTGGACATGTCCCCCCGGTCCCTGGAAAAAGTCCTGTATTTTGTGTCATATATCGTAACAGATGCGGGCGAAACCGGATTGATTAAAAAACAGCTGCTCACCGAGGCGGAATACCGGGAAAACCGGGAAAAGTATGAAACCAGATTCAAGGCCGGCATGGGCGCCGAGGCCGTTAAAAGGCTTTTGGAAGAAATCAACCTGGATGATCTGGCCCGGGACCTCCGGCAGGAGCTGAAAGAAGTTACCGGGCAGCGCAAGATCCGGGCCATCCGCCGCCTGGAGGTGGTGGAGGCCTTCCGCAAGTCGGGCAACCGGCCCGAGTGGATGATCATGAACATGATTCCGGTCATACCCCCCGAGCTGCGCCCCATGGTGCAGCTGGACGGCGGCCGTTTTGCCACTTCCGACCTGAACGATCTTTACCGCCGGGTGATCAACCGCAACAACCGCTTAAAGAGGCTTTTGGATTTAGGGGCCCCGGACATCATCGTCCGGAACGAAAAAAGAATGCTCCAGGAGGCCGTGGACGCCCTTATCGACAACGGCCGCCGGGGCCGCCCGGTTACGGGGCCCGGCAACCGGCCGCTGAAATCCCTTTCCGACATGCTCAAGGGCAAGCAGGGGCGCTTCCGCCAGAACCTTTTGGGCAAACGGGTGGACTACTCCGGCCGCTCGGTTATCGTGGTGGGCCCGGAACTGCGGATTCACCAGTGCGGGCTGCCCAAGGAAATGGCCCTGGAACTGTTCAAACCCTTTGTGATGAAGCGCCTGGTCAACGACGGCTTCGCCCACAACATCAAAAGCGCCAAGCGCATGGTGGAGCGGGTGCGGGCCGAGGTCTGGGATGTTCTGGAAGAAGTAATCTGCGAGCACCCCGTGCTCTTAAACCGTGCCCCCACTCTGCACCGGCTGGGCATTCAGGCCTTTGAGCCGGTGCTGGTGGAAGGCCGCGCCATTCAGATCCACCCCATGGTCTGCACAGCTTACAACGCCGACTTTGACGGGGACCAGATGGCGGTGCACGTTCCCCTTTCCGCGGAAGCCCAGGCCGAATCCAGGCTTTTAATGCTTTCATCCAACAATATCTTAAACCCCAAGGACGGCCGCCCCGTAGCCATCCCCACCCAGGACATGGTCCTGGGCAGCTACTACCTGACCATGCTGAAGGAAGGGGATAAAGGCGAGGGGAAAATCTTTAAGGACGAGGACGAGGCCATCATGGCCTATTACAATAAATGCATTTCCCTGCACGCCAGAATCAAGGTCCGGATCCCCGAAGAGGGGCTTATTGAAACCACGGTGGGCAGAGTCATCTTCAATGAAGTAATTCCTCCGGAACTGGGTTATATCAACAAGATTGCCGAAAAGAAGGTCCTGGGCAAAATCGTGGACGACTGTTACCGGAAGCTGGGCTACTCCAAAACGACCCAGCTTCTGGACGGGATCAAGAAGCTGGGCTTCAGCTTCGCCACCCGGGCGGGTATAACCATCGGGATGCAGGACATCACCATTCCGGCGGAGAAAAAACTAATTCTCACAGAAGCCGAACAGGCGGTGGAAAAGGTGGAGCTTCAGTACCGCCGGGGCCTGATTACCGATGACGAGCGCTACCGCAAGGTCATCGGCATCTGGAACGACGCCACCAGGGGCGTAACCGACGCGCTCATTGAGTCCCTGGACCGCTTCAACCCGGTTTACATGATGGCCAACTCCGGCGCCCGGGGCAATATTCAGCAGATCCGCCAGCTGGCCGGCATGCGGGGCCTCATGGCGGACCCCTCGGGCCGGATCATCGACTTGCCTATCAAAGCCAACTTCCGGGAAGGCCTGACTGTTCTGGAGTACTTCATCTCCACTCACGGCGCCCGCAAGGGTCTGGCCGACACCGCGCTCCGGACGGCCGACTCCGGCTACCTGACCCGCCGCCTGGTGGACGTGGCCCAGGACGTGATCGTGCGGGAAGAGGACTGCGGCACGCTGCAGGGTATCGAGGTCAGTGAAATCAAGGACGGCACGGAAGTTATTGAAAAGGTGGAAGACCGGATCATTGGCCGGGCTGCCCTGGAAGATATCAGGCACCCCGAAACCGGGGAGATCCTGGCCCACGCAGGCGAGGAAATTAACGAAGAACAGGCCGCCGAAATCGTTGCGGCGGGCTTTAAAGGAGTAAAAATCCGTTCCGTGCTCACCTGCAAAACCCGTTACGGGGTCTGCAACAAATGCTACGGCCGCAACCTGGCCACGGGGCGGAAAGTAGACATCGGCGAGGCCGTGGGTATCATTGCCGCCCAGAGCATCGGTGAGCCGGGGACCCAGTTGACCATGCGCACCTTCCACACCGGCGGCGTGGCCGGGGATGACATTACCCAGGGTCTGCCCAGGGTGGAAGAGCTCTTTGAGGCCAGACGTCCCAAGGGCCAGGCCATAGTGGCCGGGGCCGACGGAATCGTGATGGTCCGGGAGGTCAAGGGACGCAGAGAAATGGAGGTTACCGGGGAGGACGGCGAAAAAGCAGTTTACCAGGTGCCCTACGGCGCCCGCCTTAAAGTGCGGGACGGCGACCACATCTACGCCGGGGATGAACTTACCGAAGGTTCCGTGAACCCCCACGACCTGCTTAATATCAAGGGGGTCCAGGGGGTGCAGGTCTACCTGCTCCAGGAAGTGCAGCGGGTTTACCGGCTCCAGGGCGTTGATATCAATGACAAGCACATCGAAGTAATGATCCGCCAGATGCTCCGCAAAGTAAAGATTGACGACCCCGGTGATACCGACCTGCTGCCGGGCGGACTCATTGACATCTTTGAATTCGAAGAAGAAAACGGCCGGGTCACCAGGGGGGGAGGCGAGGCCGCCACGGCCAAACCTGTGCTTCTGGGCATAACCAAGGCTTCGTTGGCCACCGATTCCTTCCTTTCCGCGGCCTCCTTCCAGGAGACTACCCGGGTGCTCACCGAGGCGGCCATCAAGGGCAAGATGGACCCGCTCCTGGGCTTAAAGGAAAATGTGATCATCGGCAAGCTGGTTCCGGCCGGCACGGGAATGTCCCGCTACCGCAATATTTCCCTGGTGGCGGAGGATAACGGGCTGGAACTGGAGGATCTGGAGGATATCGATCTGGTCTACGACGAAACCACTGTTTAATACTGGTTTGAGCAGGGCCGGGGGCCATGCGCCCGAGCCCTGTCTTAACAGCGTCTCAATGGGGAATAATAATAGGCAGGCTTTCGTGGGGGGTGTCAGGGGAAAGTTCTTCTGCCACCTTTCTCCTGCCGGAAAGAATGAATACAATAGGGGTAAAGGAAATATTGACAATGAAACGATTGGATGGTACTATATTTGAGTGTCTGGATTTCAGGAGGTTTTCAAGCAGCCATGGTTTACAAGCGGCTCATATCCGCGCGCAATAGGACTGTGGGTACCAAGCAGACCCTGAAAGCCGTCGAACGGGGACTGGCCAGAGTTGTCTATGTGGCCGCCACCGCCGACCGGCACATTGTTGAGCCGATTCTGCAGATGTGCGCCCAGAGAGGAATCCCGGTTGTCCAGGTGGATTCCATGCAGGCTCTGGGCAAGGCCTGCCGGATCGAGGTGGGCTGCGCTTCCGCCGCTATCACGGAGGATTGATGTCCCCGGGGACGCGTTCCGCCCGATCTTTTTATTCTAAACTTTTCCCTGGAAGGAAGGGGGTGTAATCGAAACATGCCTACTATCAGCCAACTGATCCGCAAGGGCAGGGAAGATATCAAGAAAAAGTCTGCGTCTCCCGCCCTGAAGGTGTGTCCCCAAAAGCGGGGTGTCTGCACCAGGGTCTATACCACCACACCTAAAAAGCCGAACTCTGCTTTGCGCAAGGTGGCCCGGGTTAGGCTCACCAACGGTATCGAGGTAACCTCCTATATTCCGGGAATCGGGCATAATTTACAGGAACACTCGGTGGTCCTGGTGCGCGGCGGCCGGATTAAGGACATTCCCGGCGTCCGTTACCACATCGTGCGCGGCGCCCTGGATTCCGCCGGTGTGCAGAACCGGGGTCAGGCCCGCTCCAAGTACGGAGCCAAGCGCCCCAAGAAATAAAAAAGTTTCAGCGGGTTTTAATATATTTCAAATAATTCAGGCAAGTTACCTTACCTTATCTTAATAAATACTATATGCCCCGGAATCCGTAATCATTAAAGTTTTACCCGGTGTCTGTATTAAAAAATATGTGTGTTTTATGCGATCTACCCTATTACCGCAGCAAAGGGGGGAAATTAATGCCCAGAAGAGGGGCTGTCCCGAAACTTGAAATTTTACCGGACCCCGTTTACCGGAGCAAGGTGCTCACCAAGCTGATCAACCAGATTATGCAGCAGGGTAAAAAGAGCGTCGCCGAGGCGGTTGTTTACGGCTCTTTGAATATTATCAGGGAAAAAACCGGCAAAAACCCGCTGGAGGTTTTTGAAGCAGCCATGAAAAACGTCATGCCCGTGCTGGAAGTGAAAGCCCGCCGGGTGGGCGGCGCCAACTACCAGGTCCCGATTGAAGTGCGGCACGACCGCAGGCAAACCCTGGCCATCCGCTGGCTGACCCGGTATGCCCGGGAACGCTCGGGCCGGACCATGGAAGAAAAGCTGGCCAACGAACTCATGGACGCGGCGGCAAGTACAGGCGGTTCAGTAAAGAGAAGAGAAGACACCCATAAAATGGCGGAAGCGAACAAGGCATTTGCGCACTACAGGTGGTAAAAGGAGTGAATAATAGTGGCGCGGCAATTTCCGTTAAGTAAAATCAGAAATATTGGGATTATGGCCCACATAGACGCCGGCAAGACCACTACCAGCGAAAGGATCCTCTTTTACACCGGTAGGGTTCACAAAATCGGTGAGGTCCACGACGGCGCGGCTACCATGGACTGGATGGTCCAGGAGCAGGAGCGGGGAATTACTATCACTTCCGCCGCTACCACCTGCCGCTGGCGCGATTGCGAGATTAACATTATCGACACGCCAGGCCACGTGGACTTCACCATGGAGGTAGAGCGCTCCCTGCGCGTGCTGGACGGCGCAGTTGCCGTTTTTTGCTCCGTGGGCGGCGTCGAACCGCAATCCGAAACTGTCTGGCGGCAGGCCGATAAGTACGGAGTTCCGCGCATTGCGTATATCAACAAAATGGACAGGGTGGGCGCCGACTACAAGCGCGTCATCCAGATGATCCGGGACCGCCTGGGCGCCAACCCGGTGGCCCTGCAGCTTCCCATAGGCGGGGAGGATAAATTTCGCGGGATTATCGACCTGGTTAGAAACAAGGCCATTCTCTATAAGGACGATTTGGGCACCCCGGGAGAGGAAGCTGAAATCCCGGCGGATCTGGCCGAAGAGGCGGCCGCCCTGCGCAACCGCCTGATAGAAACGGTGGCTGAGACAGATGAGGAACTGCTGCTGCAGTACCTGGAAAACGAAACCCTGACGGAGGATGAACTGCGGCAGGGGTTGCGTAAGGCCACCCTGGCCGTGCAGCTGATCCCCGTCCTGTGCGGCTCGGCCTTTAAAAACAAGGGTGTGCAGCCGCTGTTGGACGCAATTGTAGACTACCTGCCTGCCCCGGTGGACATCCCGCCGGTCCAGGGCTGCAACCCCCGGACCAATGAGGAGGAAACCAGGGCGGTCAAGGACGAGGAGCCCTTTTCGGCTCTGGCTTTTAAAATTGCGGTGGACCCCTATGTGGGCAAACTTACCTTTTTCAGGGTTTACTCCGGGACCTTAAAGACGGGCTCTTATATCTTCAATTCCTCCCGGAACCGGCGGGAAAGGATTGGCAGGATTTTAAGAATGCACGCCAACCACCGGGAGGATATCGCTCAGGTCCATACCGGCGATATCGTCGCGGCGGTTGGATTGAAAATCACTGCCACAGGGGATACCCTTTGTGACGAAAAAGCCCCCGTTATTCTGGAGTCCATGGAGTTTCCGGAACCGGTAATCCAGGTGGCCATTGAGCCTAAAACCAAGTTCGACCAGGAAAAAATGGGCGTGGCCCTGCAGAAGCTGGCGGAAGAGGATCCCACCTTCAAGATCAACACCGACTCCGAAACCGGCCAGACCCTGATCTCGGGCATGGGTGAGCTGCATCTGGAAATCATTGTGGACAGGATGCTCCGGGAGTTCAAGGTGGAGGCCAATGTGGGCAGACCCCAGGTGGCTTACAAGGAAACCATCCGGAAAAAGGTCAAGGCCGAGGGTAAATTTATCCGGCAGTCCGGCGGACGGGGCCAGTACGGTCACGTGGCGCTGGAGGTGGAACCCCGGGAACCGGGCGCGGGCTACCTTTTTACCAACAAAATAATCGGCGGCGCCGTACCCAGGGAATACATCCCGGCGGTGGACGCCGGAATCAAGGAGGCCATGGAAAACGGTGTCCTGGCAGGATTCCCCATGATCGACGTGGGTGTCACCCTTCTGGACGGTTCCTACCACGACGTGGACTCCTCGGAGATGGCCTTCAAAATTGCCGGCTCCCTGGGATTTAAGAGCGCGGCCAACAAGGCCGGACCCACCCTGCTGGAGCCAGTGATGAAAGTAGAAGTTGTGGTCAACGACGAATACATGGGTGATGTAATCGGCGACATCAACTCCCGGCGGGGCCGGATTGAGGAAATGACGCCCCGGGGCGGGGTGCAGGTAATCAGCGCCTTTGTGCCCCTGTCGGAAATGTTCGGCTACGCCACCGATCTGCGCTCCCGTACCCAGGGACGCGGCATTTACACCATGCAGTTCGACCACTACGCCCAAATGCCGGATAATATTGCAGAAGGAATTATTGCCAGGCGGCAGGGTTAAAATACTGACAGAACAGTAAGGCCGGCGGAGCAGCAAAGTCGGCGGAAAGGCGAAACTGTTGCTTGCTGAATGTGGCAGCAGTGCTGACTGAGCAGCAAAACTACCTGCAGAACAGTTGCGCCAAAGGAACAGCAGATCCGGCGGAACAGTAAAACCGGCGGAATAGTAAAACTGACAGAACAGCAAAGCAGCAGGGCCTTAGAGGCTTTTACAAACCGAGTATTTGAAGGAGGCAAAACCAATGGCAAAGCAAAAATTTGAGCGTACCAAAACCCACATCA
>CAZCGU010000023.1:0-22465 GCA_964498525.1 uncultured Pelotomaculum sp. | reverse complement strand
TGTTGTCCCGGTCAGATAGGCAGGTTATCCACGCGTTACTCACCCGTCCGCCACTCTCACTGGAAGTTAGAAGTTGGAAATTAGATGTTGGATTGTGTCGGATATCGCCTGCAGGCGATTCCTTTCTTAATCTAACTTCTAACCTCTAACTTCTAACCTCCAGGAGCGTTCGACTTGCATGTGTTAAGCACGCCGCCAGCGTTCGTCCTGAGCCAGGATCAAACTCTCCGCTAAAATTTTTGAAATTTATGCTAAAGGTTTGATTGGCTCGTTTTTTGTGTTCCGCGAGCAGCTTCTGTGGCTTTCGCCTCGCCTCTCGCTTCCCACGCGTTGTTTTGGAATGTACTGCTCGTTTTGCTTTCGCTTGACGAGAGTCATGTGTTTTCCGATAGCCGTTGCCTGTTGTTGGCAGCCGGATTGTTCGGGAAAATCCGCTTTTTGCGGCTTCTTCCTTGAATCTGACTGCTGACATCCTGCTGACGTCTACCGAATTTACATCCATCCACTGTTTAGTTTTCAAAGACCGTGGTTCTTGTTTTGTTGCCGGCGCCGTTTGGCGCGACATTTGTTATCTTATCACTTCCGCCGCTGTAAGGTCAAGTACTATTTTCTGGTTTTTTGCGGCCCGGAACCGCTTGCGGCCCGTAACAGGCCTTAAATGGTGGTCCCGGATATAAATATTAGCATGACAAACTGCCCTTTGTCAAGAGGTCCGGGGCAGCGGAAAGAAATAAGATCGGGGCGGCTTCCGGCGGGAAACCGGAAGGAAAAAGCCCGGACAGGCCGGGCTTTTTCATCTATCGCGGTTTGCCGGATCATTTGCTGGATCGTTCACTGGGTCTTGGCCGGATCATTTGCTGGATCACTTGCCGGATCGTCCGCTGAATAGTTATCTTTATAGGAAGAACAAATCCACGCGGGAAATATTCTTATCGGGGCTTCATTAAGGGGAAAAGCAGGACATCGCGGATGGAAGCGGAGTCCGTCAGAAGCATGACCAGCCTGTCGATGCCGATCCCCAGGCCGCCGGCCGGCGGCATCCCGTATTCTAGGGCGTTGATGTAGTCTTCATCCATCATATGCGCTTCGTCGTCGCCGGCTTTCCTTTTTTCCGCCTGCATCAAAAAACGCTCCTTTTGGTCGATGGGATCGTTCAGCTCGGAAAAGGCGTTGGCCATCTCCCGGCCGTAAATAAAGAGCTCGAAGCGGTAAGTAAGGTTGGGGTCTTCCAGCTTGCGTTTAGCCAGCGGAGAGATCTCCACCGGGTAGTCCATAACAAAGGTTGGCTGAATCAGCTTGGGTTCAACCAGTTCCTCAAAGACCTTATTTAAAATGCCACCCCAGGTATCGGACGGCTTAAGTTCCAGTTCGAAACCCGCCCGCTCTATCGCCTGGCGCGCTTCCCCGGCAGTTTTAAGTTTACTGAAATCAAGGCCGGCATAAAGTTTTACGGCATCCAGCATGGGGATTCTGGTCCACCCCGGGGAGAGGTCAAGGGGCGTGCCCTGGTATTCGACCCGGTAACTGCCCAGAACCTCGGAAGCCAGGAAGGAGATAAGCCCCTCTGTCAGGTCCATCATATCATGATAGTCGCCATAGGCCTGGTATACTTCCAGCATGGTGAATTCCGGGTTATGGCGGGTGGAAATCCCCTCATTGCGGAAATTGCGGTTAATTTCGTAAACCTTTTCAAAGCCGCCCACCAAGAGCCTTTTTAAGTAAAGTTCCGGGGCAATTCTAAGGTAAAGGTTAATATCCAGGGCGTTGTGGTGGGTAGTGAAGGGCCTGGCCACAGCGCCGCCGGCAATGGTCTGCATCATGGGTGTTTCTACTTCCAGAAACCCCTTGCGGTCCAGAAAGCTGCGGGCAGCCCGGATGATTTTGCTCCGGGTCTCAAAGACTTCCCGGACTTCCGGGTTGACAATCAGGTCAAGATAGCGCTGCCGATAGCGCAGGTCCACGTCCTTCAGGCCGTGCCACTTTTCCGGCAGGGGCCTTAAGGACTTGGCCAGGACAACAAAGCGCCCGGCCGACACGGTAACCTCACCCATCCGGGTTTTAAAGACACTGCCTTCGACCCCGATAATGTCGCCCAGATCCAGTTTACCGAAAAGTTCGTAGGCGTCCTTACCCACATCGTTGGAACGCACGTAAATCTGAATTTGGCCGCTGGCGTCCTGGATGTGGGCAAAGGAGGCCTTGCCCATACCCCGCCTGGACATGATCCGGCCGGCGATGACTACGGGCTTGTTTTCCAGTTCCTTAAAGCCGTCCAAAATATCGCGGGCCCCATGGGTCCGCTCAAAACGCCCGCCGTACGGCTCCACGCCCTTATCCCGCATTTCGCTGAGTTTTTCCCTGCGCACCCGCATCAATTCATTGAGATCTTCCTCTGTCTGCCGGACCGGCTCGCCGGCCTTGTTAGCTTCCCGGGCTTTGTGTTCTGACATCTAAATTTAAAACCTTCTTTCTCTACCGCAGTATATCCATGATTTGATATTTCAATTGCCCGGCCGGAACGCTGACCTCCACAATATTACCCTTGGTCATTCCTAAAATAGCCTTGCCCACCGGGGATTCGTTGGAAATCTTATTGGCTCCCGGGTCGGCCTCCACCGATCCGACAATTGTATATTGAAACTGATCACCGTATTCAAGGTCTTTTAACAGCACGGTGGAGCCGATGGACACTACACTGGTGCTGATACTTTCATCGTCAATTATTTTGGCGTTGCGCAGCATTTTTTCCAGCGTCAGGATCCGGCCTTCAATAAAGGCCTGCTCATTTTTGGCGTCTTCATATTCGGAGTTTTCGCTGATGTCGCCGAAGCCGATGGCCTGCTTGATCCGCTCGGCAACCTCCCTCCTTTTTACAGTTTTTAGCTCCTCCAGTTCTTCCTCCAGCATTTTAAGACCATCCATAGTCAGAATAACTTCCTTTTCTCTCATAAACGCGATCTCCTTCTTATCCCCTGTAATAAGAGTTCAAAACAATATATGTCTCTGGTCCGTGATTATGATAACACGGCGTTCCCGGCAAAAAGCCCTAAACTACACTTAAAGCACTGCAAATACATTATCTTTTGCAGTGCTCATATCATGCAGCGCAATTGGCCCGTACTCCCTGCCCACAGATATGCCCCATTTCAAACCGGGGGTATCGTGGCTTACAGTACAGATGCAGGCGCCGCTTTTCCTAAACATTATAAGAAGATGGCCCCGCTTTGTCAAGGCCATCCTGTCCCCTTTTTTAGTTTGCCATGGCCGGTGTAATCCCGCGCCCGGCGGCGCGGGTTTTAATTCCCTCAATTTCTTTAGCCGTGAGGGCCTGGCCGAAGCTGCGAAAGCCGCCCAGCTTAAATCCATGTTTACGGGCCAGGCCGGCTATTTCCTCCACTTGCCGAACTGTAAGTTCCCGGCCCAGGGTATAGCTCTCGTAGCGCTTTTCCAGGGCCAGCACCATGGTTTCGGCCATGCAGGCGTAAGCAGTTTTGGGGGGGAAGCCGAAGTTGAGGTTGAACTCCACATCGCCGGGAACCTCCACCACACCGCCTTCAATAACCAGGACATCGTCCCGCACCTCGGCCACCCGCTGGGAAACGTCCCGGGGACGGGCCACATCGCAGACCACGGCGCCGCTCTTTAAGTCTTCCGGTTCAATGACGGTGTCCACGGAACTGGTTACGGTGATGACCACGTCACCTGATTGCAGTGCTTTCTTACTGTCGGAGGTGACTTTTACAGCCAGGCCGGTGTCAAATAGAATTTTGGCGGCAAGCTCCTCCAGCTTGCGCTCATTTCGGGCTACAAGGGTTATGCTGCGGGCTTCCCTGGCCAGTATCAGGGCGCAAACCCGCCCGATGGCGCCGGTAGCCCCCATGATCACAACGGAAGAGTTTTTCAGGTCGTGCCCCATAACCCTGGCTGCTTCCCGGGTGGCTTCGATGGCTGTGGCCACGGTATAGCTGTTCCCTGTGGTTACCGGTATATTTAAACGACTGGCAACCGTTAACCCGGCATCCCCCACGACTTTGGTGAAAGCACCCAGACCTAGAATTTTAGCCCCCAGTTTTTCGGCCACCCGGCCCCCCTGGATGATTTTATTCAGGACGTATTCCTGGGGGAGCCCCAGCAACAGCCGCACCGTCAGGGGACAGGCGACAAACCAACCTTCGGCTTGCCCGTGGGGGGAGTTGATCCCGGTTATGTTGGATACTTTCATGGAAGGGAGCAGGGAAAAGGCCCGCTCGATGACTCCATCGGGTACAAACCGGGCAAATTTAAACTTTCTGGCAACGTCGCCGGCGTGCATGGGGTGGATCATAAAGGCGAATTTTTGCAAAGGCTGCTTCCTCCTATCCTTTTATCGCCCGGATTAATTCGATAATTTTTCCGGTTTCTACGTATTTATCTTCCCGAATGGGCGATTCCCCGATCTCAAACCCCACCACTTCCTTATCGAGAGCCGCTTCAAAAATTTTAATCCGCTTGTTTGAGCCGATAACAATAACATGGTCGTAGGAATGGGCTTTGGCGATCATTTCCATAATGGAATTAAAAAGGTCTATACCGCTCTTTTGCCTGATAAATTCCCAGCGCTCGTTTTCCGACAGCAAAAAGATAAAATCCACACCCTCCCGCTCCAAAGCCTTTTGAAGTTCGTCTTTATTCAGTACGGGGAAGCCCACCACCGCCAGACGGCGCCCTTTCCTGATTTCGCCCAGGCTTTCCAGGCGGCAGACGAGGGTCCGGTCCACGCCCAGACGGGAGGCCACCTCGGTCTGGGGCAAACCCTTTGCCCTGAGGCTGAAGATTTCGCTGATGATGCTGTCAAGCTTGCGCCTGCTAATAATTTTTTCACCAAGTCTGATTAATTCCAAGTATTCCCCCCGCCTCACAATGATACTTATAGATTATACCTGTAATGATACAATAATAACATGATCCCCCTTGCGGGCGGACGACGCATGACCCGGGGTTATGGCTAAACGCCGTTTTTTACCTTATGGCGGACTTGCACCACCTTCCTGCTTTCAGCTTAAACGGCGCTAATCGCCCCCATTGTTCCCCAGGTTGCCCGATTTTCTCCAGAATATGTGCACAAAATTGTATACATTGCGTATAATGAAATCTTAACAAAAAAAGGAGCCCTATTTCAAGGGCTTTAAAAAATTTATTGGACGGATAAAAATAAGGTCAGGGTATCCTTAATTTCTTCCTTTGACTGACATCTGTTGATGGATTCCCTGAGGCGGGCTGAATTCCTTAAACCCCGGGTATACCAGGCCGCGTGTTTGCGCATCTCCCAAACAGCCACTTTTTCGCCTTTAAACCGGACCAGCAGGTCGAAATGCCTGAGGGCGGCGGCGATTCTTTCGGCATTGGCGGGGCCGGGAAGGAGTTCGCCGGTTTTCAGGTAGTGGAGGGTCCGGGTAAAAATCCAGGGGTTGCCCAGGGCGGCCCGCCCGATCATAACTGCGTCACAACCCGTTTGCCGGAGCATAGCCAGGGCGTCGGGCGGCTCCCAGATATCGCCGTTGCCGATCACCGGTACGCTGACGGCTTCTTTAACCGCGGCGATAATCTCCCAGTCGGCCCTGCCGCTGTAAAACTGGCCCCGGGTACGGCCGTGCACGGTTACGGCGGCGGCCCCGGCGGCTGTCACAAGCCGCGCCAGCTCCACCGCGTTGACATTGTCTTCGCTCCAGCCCTTGCGCATTTTTACGGTAATGGGGACCTTGACCCGGCTGACTACCGCAGCCACCAGACCGGCGGCTTTTAAGGGGTCCCGCATCAAGGCTGATCCCTCGTTGTTCTTAACTATTTTAGGTGTGGGGCAGCCCATATTGATATCGATCAGGTCGGCCCCCCGGCTTTCCGCAATTTCCGCCGCCCGGGCCATGTAATCAGCGTTGGAGCCAAATATTTGCACACTGACCGGGCCGGTTTCCCCCGAGATGTCCAGCAGGCTGCAGGTCTTGGGGTTGCCGTACAAAAGGGCCTGGTCGCTCACCATTTCGGTGCAGACCAGGCCGCAGCCAGCCTCCCTGGCCAGGATGCGGTATGCTTTATCGGTGACGCCGGCCATGGGCGCGGCTATAACCGGATTTTCCAGCTGTACCGGGCCGATTTTCAATGCTGTTGGTTCCTTTCGTGGATTAACTTATGGCCGGCGGCCGGCATGGTATGGATCGCGGGATCAGCGGGAAGTCAACGTGCCCGGCGGCCGCAACCGGGTTTCATAGCTGCGCCGGGCCGGTTCTTAACGCTGTTGGTTCCTTTCGTAGATTAGCCGCAGGCCGGTCAGGGTCAGCAGGGGGTCAACCTGCTGGATGGCCGCGCTTTCCTGGGAGATCAGCCTGGCCATGCCGCCGGTGGCTACAACCTTAGTGTCCTCACCCAGTTCTTTTTTCATGCGCCTGACGATCTCATCAACCTGTCCTACAAAACCATAAAAAATACCCGCCTGCATACTGCTGACCGTATTTTTTCCGATTAGAGCGGCCGGCTTGACCAATTCCACCCTGGGCAGTTTGGCCGCCCGGGCAAACAGGGCTTCCGTGGAAATGCCGATGCCCGGCGCGATAGCCCCGCCCAGGTACTCTCCCCTGGCGCTGATGGCGCAAAAAGTCGTGGCTGTCCCGAAATCAACTATAATCAGCGGGCCCCCGTAGAGCTCCAGGCCGGCCACGGCGTTGACAATGCGGTCGGCGCCCACTTCCCTGGGGTTCTCATACTTAATAGAAAGCCCTGTTTTAATCCCCGGGCCCACCATGATCGGGTTAACATTGAAGTATCTCCGGCACGCATTGTCCAGAATATGGTTCAACGGCGGCACAACAGTGGAAATAACCACCGCCTTGATCGATTTCATTTCCAGTCCGGAAGCGCCAAACAAATCCCTGAGGGTAATCCCGTACTCATCGGAAGTACGGTTGCGGCTTGTGGAAAGCCGCCAGTTCGCCACCAGTTCCTTATCCCGGAACACCCCCAGGACTATATTGGTGTTGCCCACATCAAAAACCAGAACCATAGGCGTCCCTGCTTTCTATCTATTTCTTAAACCCGGCAATAGTTTAGTTCTTAACATCTAATTTTAACAGAGAGCCCGCCGGCGGGGCAAGCAAAAAATAAGGGGGCAGGTTTAAAGAGCGGTATTGCGGCAGAATTTAATGGTGTTAAGGCAGAATTACCGGCTTAGGATGTCGGCCACCTCTTACGGGTGAACTCTTCCTGGGGCGTCAGGCCGGCCGCCGCATCATCCGCCAGCTAGCCTTTTTGAATAATACCGGATCAGGATGTCGGCCACCTCTTTGCGGGTGAATTCTTCCGGAGGGGTGAGGCCAGCCGCCAGCATTTCCCGGACCCTGGTGCCGCTCAGGGTGATACGGTCAGCGCTGTGGTGGGGGCAGGTTTTTCTGCTGGCCATGCCCCGGCAGACACGGCAGTAAAAGGTGTGTTCGAAAAAAAGCGGGGTAATTCCCAGTTCCTCCGGCTCGAACTCCTCAAAGATCAGCTGGGCGTCATAGGAGCCGTAGTAGTTGCCAACCCCCGCATGGTCCCTTCCAACAATAAAATGGGTGGCGCCGTAGTTTTTCCGCACCAGAGCATGGAAAACAGCCTCCCGGGGCCCCGCGTAGCGCATGGCGGCCGGGAAAGCTGAAATAAAGATCCTATCCGCCGGGTAGTAAAGGGCCAATAGGGTATGGTAGCATCTTACCCTGACCGCCGCCGGGATGTCGTCATCCTTGGTTTCTCCCACCAGGGGATTGATAAAAAGCCCGTCACAGATTTCCAGGGCGCACTTCTGAAGGTACTCGTGGGCCCGGTGAATGGGGTTACGGGTTTGAAAGGCGGCCACCCGTTTCCAGCCCCTTTCCCGGAAAATACGCCTGGTTTCAGCCGGATCCAGGAACATTTCGGGAAACTGCCTTACCCTCCTTTTGTTCAGCAGGCTGATTTCCCCGCCCACCAGATACGGGCCCCGCTGAAAAACCCGGTGTACTCCCGGGTGGGCCCGGTCCGCAGTCCTGTAAACATTTATGGCTTCCCGTTCTCTGGAATGCTCGTAGACTTCCTCCACCCTGATCAACCCCAACAGCTCGTTCCCCTCGCTGTAGAGCGCGGCCTCGCTCCCCGGTTCCAGCCGGTCGGCCTCCTGCCGGGCAACAGCCAGAACAACAGGGATGCTCCAGACCGTGCCGGCGGCCAGGCGCATCCGGCTGACAACGTTTTCGTAATCTTCTTTCTTCATAAAACCCCGGAGCGGGCTGAAGGCGCCGTTGGCAATCAGCTCCAAATCCGAAATTTGCCATTCATCCAGGACCAGGCCGGGCAGGGATTCCGCCCTTGCCAGGGCATCGATCCGGTCCTGCCCGGTCAGGATGCGGTTAACAAGTGTTCCGCCGTGCGGGTTTAGACTCAAAATATATTCACTCCTGTCCCTGTCTGCTTTTGCTTTGCCCGGGTTCCTTTTAGGCCTGTTCTGTACCGGATGGCTATCCCGGCGGACCGTCCGCCTGCTATACTTTGGTTGGTTTGGATGGCCTTCTTGTTGCAGCCGTTACGGCTATTTCCTGTCGTGTGGACGTCCCCCCGGCGTTGCAACCGGGATGCTTCTCCGGGACAAATTGCGGCCGGTATTTGAAGCTTAAATGGGAGCAACCCGAGCGCCCGGCTGTGTCATCGGGCCCCAGCCGCACTTAAGCCCTGTTCAGGCCCCAGCGCTGCCTGATTGAGCATTCAACCCTGCCGAAAACGAATTTATCGATAATGAGGCCGATGATAACAATTATGATCATGACCCCGACGACCTGGTTCATATCGTGCAGGTCCCTGCCCAGGGTCAGGATATAGCCCAGGCCGTCCTTGGGGGACAATAGCTCTCCGGCCATCAAGGCTCGCCAGGCAAAGGACCAGCCCTGCTTCATACCCGTAATGATAGTGGGGAGAGCAGCGGGAATGACCACCGAAGTATAGGCTTTGAGCCCCCTGGCGCCCATTGTCCTGGCAACCCTCAGGTAAATGGGGGGTACATTTTTTACTCCTCCCAGAGTAGCCATGCTTATGGAGAATACCGAACCCACAGCCACCACAAATATTATGGAATCCTCACCAATACCGAACCAGAGTATGGCCAGAGGCAGCCAGCAGATGCTGGGCAGGGTCTGTAAACCCAGCAGGAGCGGGCTTAAGGTTTCATCCAGGAATCTGGAGGCGACAATGACGAGTCCCAGGGACAGCCCCACAACCAGTGAAATGCTGTAGCCCAGGACAACCCTTTTCATACTGGCGCCGATGGCGATGATAAAACTGTGGTCCCCAAAACCTTCCATAATATTACTAAAAACACCCAGAGGGGAGGGGAACAGGAAATCAGGCCACAGTCCGGTTCTAAATATTCCCTCCCACATTGCTATCAGGACTGAGTAGAAAAGTACTTTTTTGAAGAGTCCAGCCACTGTCATATTCCGACCTGGCAACCTTTTCCACCTCCTCCTTCAGCTCTTTCATAATCTGGTTAACAATCCGGACCAGGCCGGCATGCTCAGGTTCCCTGGGTCTTGCCAGGCGAACCCTGTACTCCTTTTTAATCCGGCCCGGGTTGGCGGCCATCACCACCACCCTGTCCGCAAGCAGGACCGCCTCTTCGACATTGTGAGTCACAAATATGACGGTTTTTTTAGTGGCGCACCAGATCTGCTGCAGTTCGGTGTGGAGGATGCTCCTGGTCTGGCTGTCCAGGGCCGCAAAGGGTTCATCCATGAGCAGGATATCTGAATCCATGGCCAGCGCCCTGGACAGGGCCACCCGCTGGCGCATGCCGCCGGATAGCTCATGAATAAAATAATGGGCGAAGCGGGTCAAATGGACCATTTTTAAATAATGCATAGCCCTTTCCAGTCTTTCTTTTTTGGGTAACCCGGCTACTTTCATCCCGTATTCCACATTATCAATGACCTTGAGCCAGGGAAACAGGGCCGGTTCCTGAAACATGACAATCCGGTCCGGCCCGGCCCCGGTTATTTCCCGGCCTTCCTTGTAAACCTTGCCGCTGCTGGTTTTTTCCAAGCCGGCAATAATATTGAGAACGGTCGTCTTACCACAGCCTGACGGACCAACCAGCGAGAGGAATTCTCCTCTGGCGACGGTTAAATTGACATTTTCCAGGGCTTTGGTATTTCCGTTTTGGGTGCTGAAAATTTTTCCCGCGCCTTTGAGTTTTAACATCTCTCCACTCCTTTTAAGTCAGGCCTTCGGTTTTTGACCATAAACCGCTGCCGGTTTGCGTTGGCGGTGGCGGCCGGCCGGCTGTAAATCCGTTTGAAACGGCGGACCTGTTTTAAGCGTCGGGCTTTTTCCACCGCCTGGCCGGCAAATGCACCGGCGGCAGACGGCTTGTTGTACTGACGGCAGACTGGCTGATCATACCGGCGGCTGGCCGGCCTGACATGCTAAAGGAGCGCCGGCTGCAAAACCGGCTTAGACCGCCGGAAGGCCTGATTATTGTGTTGCGGCAGGACGGCTTTCGTACTGACAGCAGGCCGGCCGGTTGTGCCGCCAGAAGCCCCGGCTTATTGTACTTACGGCAGGCCCCGTTATACCGGCTGCTAACCGGCTTATAGCCGCGGCGGACCGGCCAGTCGTACTGAGGTGTACTGAAGGCCGGCCGGGCTATTGTACCGGCGGCAAGCCTTTTTCCCGGAGGGCCTGGTTTAGCAGTTCAGTATTAACCAGTCCCTTGAGATCGGGCTGCCCCTTGAGATAGCCATAATCGCAGGAAAGTTGGGCAAACTCCTCAATGGAATCCGTTTCGGGGTCGTATGTCACTGCTAGCCGCTGGAAGGCGCTGTCCAGGACATCTTCCGGTATCCTGGCCCTGGTCAGCTTTTCGATCTGGTTGTTGATGGCGGTTTTCCCGCCTTCCTGGTCATTGTTAATCCGCTCCGTCAGTTCCACGTGGGCCTCCAGCCATTTCTTGGCCAGCCCGGGCTGTTCCCGGAGTAATTTGTTGCTGGCGATGACGAGGGCAACGGTGTACTTGCCGTCCCGCCATACTTCACCGGCCTCAAGGACTATTTGGGCCCCGGTCTGTTTGACGATAATAGAACCCCACGGTTCGGGAACAAGGGCCGCATCCAGCTCACCCCTGGCAATAAGTGTTAGAATATCGGGGTTAGCCACCGGAATAATGTTTACTGTTCCGCCCTTGGAGCTGTCCAGGAGATTCTCCCGGGCCATCAGGTGCCGGAGAGAAATATCCTGGGTATTGCCCAGCTGTGGAATGGCCACCCTTTTGCCGTCAAGGTCTTTGACGCTCTTGATGTTGGAACCGTTCCGGGCCACCAGCACAGCCCCAGCGTCAGATGCCCCGGCAATAATGCTGAGCTCTCCCCTGGACTTGACAAAGCCGTTGATGGCCGGAACCGGGCCGATATAACCGAGGTCAATTTCACCCGCCAGGAGGGCTTCAATCTCCGAGGGACCTGCGTTGAATGTATGCTCTTTTATTGTAACTTCGTCCCCCAAAGCCTTCTGAAATGTTCCGTCATGGAGGCCCACCAGGGCCTGGGCGTGGGTGAGATTAGGGAAATACCCTACTTTGATAACCTTGCCCGGAGCGTCTTCTGCCTTCTTGCCGCACCCGGTCAGCATCACCAGCAGGGCAGCTGCCACAAAAATAGTGGCAGCAAGCCGGCATATGCTGTTTTTACTCATTCTTTCATCTCCTTGATGGAATATTTATAAAGTTATACTAAAAAGCAGGAAATTCCACAGCAAATAAGTGGTTATACCTCCGCAAGGGGGAAGAATTGCTGAACAAATCTATTGGGCATCTAATAATATTTAAATTATTGCTGGAAATAATGAGATTTGCAGGGGTTCATAATGTTTTACCTTGAAAAATAAATCACCTCCAAGTTCCACTCACTTCACCCCTTTAGCAGGTAGTACCAATATCATACTACGTACATTGCATGCAAAATGTACCTTGAACTAGATATGGGAATTATAGTTAATGAAAACAAAACACCGGGCGTTCTGCCTGGTGTTTGCAATAAATGCAATATATGGATGAAGGAATAAAGATACGCCACACTTAGTCCGGCCCATTCAATCTTTTAACGAAACCTTTATATATGTCTTTTATTGTTACGTTTGAAACTCTACAAAACGGAATCCCGGCGGCGGGGTACTCCCCAGTAAAACTTGAGATGACGAACCCCGGTAAGCGAAGTCAGGCTGTGCTCAAGCCGGTTTTTTCCTGCCGCGGCTGTCACCAGGGCTAAAGGCCCCAAGCCGCCTGCAAACCGCCCTGGCCAGCGCCGCGGCCGCCGCCGCCTTGACCAGATCCAGGACGATAAAAGGAGTCAAGCCGATGGCCAGCAGCTGTCCCAGGGAGATGGTCCAGCCCAGGTAAAAGTTTAAAACAAAGTAAAGATAGGGGATTCCGATTAGATTGTACACCACAACTCCGGCCGCCATGGCAAGAAAATACGGGGCGAAGGTCCCCTGCTGCCGGTTTTTTAGCAGAAACCCCACTACATAGGCGCACCCCACGAAACCCGCCAAAAAGCCGAAGGTGGGCTGAAGCACGTAGGCCGGCCCGCCAAAGGGCGGCTGGGCAAAAACCGGAACACCCGCCAGGCCCAGCAGGATATAAACCACAAAACTCATTGCCCCCAGCCGGGCGCCCAGAAGGCCGCCGGCCAGCATGGCCATGAAAGGCATCAGGCTGAAAGGGACGACGCTTCCGCCGTAGCGGGCAACCATGGCCGCCACAACATTCAAGGCGGCAAAGACCGCCACCAGGGTAATGTCCCGGGCCGAAAATTTGTTCATTCCACTAACTCCTCCCATTTACATACCGTACCGCGTACCGGGAAACCAAGTTATTAAGTTATCGCACTGTGTACCGGGAAACTAAGTTATTAAGTTATTGGTTCAGGTTCAGGCTAGGTTCAAGCCTTGTGTAAACCGCTGATGGTGATGGAGGTTTACATATAGGGTACAGAAGTCCCTAAACAAACCGCAGGGATACCTCCCCCGAAACAAACCTTTGCAAATTACCCCCCGGCAGGCGCAAAAGCAGGGCGCCGTCGCTGTCAACATCCTCGGCCCAGCCCTCCCAGGATTTATCCAGAGTCTGGATACGCACCGGGCAGTTCAGGGATACGGACATCCGCTTCCAGGCAGCCCGGACCGGTTCGAAACCAAGCTCCAGCCACAGGCCGTACCAGTGTTCAAAGGATTTCAGGGAAGCCTGCAAGAGCCTGACCCTGGACACAGTTTTGCCGGTTTCCAGCTTCAGCGAGGTGGCTGTTTCTTGCACATCCGCGGGAAAATCCCCCGGGTCCTGGTTGGCGTTGATGCCCACGCCCACTACCAGGTAGCCAATCCGGTCCAATTCCGCGCTCAGCTCGGCCAGAATGCCGCAGATCTTCTTGCCGCCTGCCAGGAGATCGTTGGGCCACTTGATTCCAACCCCCACCCCGATCCCGGTTTCCGATCGGATGGCGGAGGCCAGGGATACTGCCGCAAGCATGGTAATCTGGGAGGCCCGGGAAGGATTTACGGGGGGGCGCAAGAGCAGGGTAAAAAAGATCCCTTTGGATCTGGAAGAATACCACTGCCTGCCCAACCGTCCCCTGCCGCCCGTCTGCTCCTCGGCAACCACCAGAAGTCCTTCCCCGGCGCCTTTAGCGGCTCGCATCCTGGCCACTTCGTTGGTGGAGTCCACTTTTTCGTAATGTTCTATTTCCCGTCCCAGCACGCGGGTGGCCAGACCGTCCAGGATTTCCGCCGGATAAAGCCGGTCCGGGACAGCGGTCAAACTGTAGCCCGCCCGGGGCCGGGCATCAATGACATAGCCCTCTTCCCGCAAGGTTTCAATGTGCTTCCATACGGCGGTTCTTGTAACATTCAGGCTTTTGCAAATATCTTCCCCGGAAAGGTATCCGGGCCGGTTGTGTCTGAGCAGTTTAAGTATAGAGCCTTTCAGCGGAATCACCTCGTTTTAAGTATGACCGCACCGGAAGGTATCAGCATAAAACATTTTGTCCGGCTGCAGTTATAAATTATTAAAAAGGTTATTTTTCAAGCAAAATCCTTTTACATTGTACCCCTGTTGGAAAACCAATGTCAACTTGGAAAGCTCAACAGGTTAACATAAGGATGTAAAAAAAACATTTCCCTCTAGAAACTGTTAATGCGGGGAAAAAAGAGCGGCGTTTCGCCCCCCGCTCAAGCTTTACATCTCCATGATCGAAGGCAAGGAAAGCCGGAGTTCCGGGGGGCTTCGGGCTGCTTCGGGCTGATTTCCGCCCTTCGGAGCTAAATTTGTTTTGTTTCTTTGATGTCCAGGCTGATGTCCAGGGACCTTACGGAATGTGTTAGGGCGCCCACTGAAATTAAGTCCACACCCGTGGACGCCACAGCCCGGATAGTTTCTTCTTCGATCCCGCCGGAGGCCTCCAGCAGGGCGCGGCCGGCCACCAATTCCACGGCCTGCCGCATGGTCCTGGTGTCCATGTTGTCCAGCATGATAATATCGGCGCCGGCTTCCAGGGCTTCCCCCACACCGGCCAGATCTTCCGCCTCCACCTCGATCCTGACCATATGGGGACTTCCCCGCCTGGCCGCCAGAACAGCCTTTTTGATCCCCCCGGCCATCTTGATATGGTTGTCCTTAATCAGCACACCGTCATACAGGCCAAAGCGGTGGTTGTTGCCGCCCCCTGCCCTTACCGCGTATTTTTCCAGCACCCGCAGACCCGGGGTGGTTTTGCGGGTATCAACAATGACGGCTTTTGTATCCGCAACCGTTTCAACCAGGCGGGCCGTCCTGGTGGCAATGCCGGACAGGTGCCGCAGGAAGTTGAGCGCAAGCCGCTCGCCGGTCAAAATGGCCCGGGCTTTGCCGGTAATTTCGGCCAGGATCCGGCCCCTTTCCACCAGGTCGCCGTCCCGGGCCAGGGCCAGAAATCCGGCGGCAGGGTCCAGGCGCCGGAAAACCATTTCCGCCAGGGGAAGGCCCGCTAATACGCCGGCTTCTTTGGCCAGGATAAAGCCGGTTGAGACCGCGCCCGCCGGCACGGTGCTGTTGGTGGTCAGGTCGCCGGCCCCAACATCCTCCCCGAGGCAGCGGTCAATAAGGTTGTGCAGTTCAAAAATGTTGAGTTCCACGTGTTGTTTGGCTCCTTTAATTATTGAGGTTGTCTTTGGTTATTAAAAAATACAACGTAATGTAATACCGGGATGCAAAACAAGCATGCAAAGGCGGGATTACAGACATACTTTTTATACCCTTACAGGTTGTACTTTTGCTTTAAAAACCGTACGGTAAAGTCCTCCAGAGATATTTTTTGGGGGTCAAAACCTTCCACAAGGGCCCGGGCAAACTCCCGGTCAAATATATACGTCCCTTCACCCACATCATTGGCGATCCCTTTTTGGACATTCAAGTAACGGGCGAATCCTTCCACCAGGTTCTCTTCCACCCAGCCTTCCCAGGTATAGGGCACCTCATCTTCGAACATTTTCATCAGTTCCCCGTCTTTCTTGAGCTTGCCGGCCAGATATTTAAAAGACATACTGCCGGTAAAGGTGCGGAAAAAAGGGTGGCTTATCTCGTGAAACGGCGTGGCCCAGATTTTTTCCGGGGTGGCGTTCCACTGGATGGTGGTCAGGGACACCTTGTCCCGGTAAAAGCCGGAAGCTCCATAAATCCGCATATTGAGCAGCAGTTCGATGGCTTCGGGTTTTTCTTTCAAAGTAATCCCGCTTTCCTTCTCCAGAAAATCGACGATCTCAAAATCCTTTTCCACCAGGTCGGTTATGGTCTGGGCCTTCTGCTCCAGGAGCGGCAGGATCCTCTGGTAGTGGGGCAAAGCGTAATTGGAGCCGTACCAGGAATAAAAGTCAACCAGGGTACTCCTGTGTTTGGTAAAAAAACGATCCCCGCGGATAGAGGAAATTACGTCGGAGAGGCCGGCCCCCTGCTTGCCATTTTGGATCAGCTGCTCGGTCATGGGATGGTGGTGGTATTCGGTCATGATCTCGCGCAACTGCGCCCGCCGGTGCTCGTCCCAGCTCTCAAAGGTGCTGTAAAGCCAGTTATAGTGCGCCGCGTAGTCTTCGTCCCCAGCCGCCAAATGGCGCAACTCTTCCCACATGGCGGGGTCTTTCTCGTTGGCCCGGTATATTTCTTCCGAAGACTCAAAAAGAAAGATACAAAAGTCCTCGGGCTTAATAACCAATGATTCTACCGGATTGCCCTGTGACGACGGCCAAAGCGAACAACCAGCCAAAAATAACAGGATAACTGCAAAACAACAAAAAGCATATCCCCGGGGTTTTAACCTTCCCTTTTTCAAACCGATTCACCCGCTCTCCGGCGTAAGCTTCTATCCGGCTAAGGTTCCAATAACGGACCGGCTTATCTTAACAATTATGTTTTAACTTACCCAGGATAAGACAAACTATTGATTCAAATAGGGTGCTATCTCCAAAAGATCCAGGATATTTACCACGTTGTCCTTGTTAACATCAGCTTTCCTCGAATCCGAATTCCCCACGGGACCGATTTTGGAGGCTATAAAGAGAGGATCTTTGATGTCCACCTGATCGTCGCCGTTTACGTCGCCCAACTTGACGGTGGTAAAATTAAAGGTATAGGGGTTTTTAAACGGATTGCAGTAAATGTCTTTAACAGCGCCCCTGGGAATAGTAACAGTGTACCGTGTTCCATTGGTCAAGCCGGTTGACGGATAAATGGTCATTACTGAATAGCCCAAACTTACCAAGAAAGCGACTTCATCCTCCCCGGCTTTAAGGGAAATATCGTTGAAGGTGTCTCCCCTTTCCACATATTCATTAAAAGTAACTACAATTGCCTTGTCCACTGGAACAAGTGTCTTGTTATCGGCAGGATCCGTACTCGCAACCACCGGCGGCGATGTATCCCCGCCTCAGGCCGCGATTGCCGTTCCCGCCGGCGCCCCTGCAATCATAAGCAGTAGAAAGGCAGATGAAAACATGGCCAATAATACCCTTCGCGTAATTAGAGCAATCACATCGTTTCCTCCTTTCAATTATTTTAAGTATTAAACTTTTTCTTCGCAATTCCTTTCAGTTATTTGTCATTTATTTGTCATTAAATTGATTTTTAGAAGTCTGCACAGGCAACTTCCGAAAGTATCAGCCCAAAGAACCGGTTTCATTGACATACTAAAACCTTGTCCATCAGCCTCCTGCCGCCTACAAGTTTTCCGTCGGGTAAGGGAACCGGGTCCAGGGAATTTTCCCGGACAGTTCAATTTAAATGGTCGTCGATCTGATTTGCCGCCGTCAACTCAAAAGACAGGACGACGGCGCTGCAACGTGCAACGCCGCTGTACTTAGAATAAGCATAGGTACTTAAATAATCATTGGTCTTTCTGGTACAACATTGCATCAGGCAGACCGGCTGCGATGATGGCTGTGGTGTTTGCGTTCTTAATTCAATACGCCGCCGGCCACCACTCGAAAACCGGAATATTTAAAAGCAGGCCCTTAAGATTTCCCGAAACCGGGACAAGAGACCTGTCCCTTTGTCCCGGTTTGTCCCAGCTTTTTTCCTGCCCGGTGATTGTGGGACAAGGGACCTGTCCCCTTGTCCCGGTCCCCTTGTCCCGGTTTTTGGCCGTGGCCGGGTTACTGGTGGTTAAGGAAGCGGGAAATCATGGCGCAGGCTTCGGCCCGGGTGGCGCTGTTTTTGGGGCCGTAGGTGTTATCGGGGTAGCCGCTTACAAGACCTTCCCGGACAGCTTCAACAACATAACCTTTAGCCCAGGGCGCGATCATCAGATCGTCCGCAAATTCCGTTTTGGGGTCAACCAGGGCCAGGGCAGCTTCCTCCCGCTGTAAGCCTCGCACCAGAATAACGGCCAGCTGCTCCCTGGTGATCCTGTCGTTGGGCAGGAATTCACCGGTTTCCAGGCCTGTCACCAGACCGGCGCCGGCAGCGGCCTCAATGTATCCGTAGTGCCAGTCAGCGGGCTTAACGTCGGTAAAGGTGGGTCTTTCGGGTTTAACCTCTTGCAAGCCGGCTGCCCCGGCAATAATTTTAGTAAACTCTGCTCTGGTGATACTGTTTTCCGGGCTGAAGATACTGCCTGGATACCCGCTAATCATTCCCTTTTGGCAAAGTTCCCGGACAACATCATAAGCCCAGTGCGCGGATGGAAGATCGGAAAACGCGCAAGCATCCTGGCTGCCGGGTTCATCCCCGGCGTCAGCCGGCGGCACGCCTGGCTTCGCCTCAACTGCTTTAGTGCTAAAACTCCAGCTGATGGCCAGATTTTTTGCGCTGCTGCTCTTAGAGCCCACCGTACCTGCGGGTACATACACCGTGTAGGAGGTTTCGTCCTTGAAAATATCGTGGGATAAGGTAAGATCTTTGCCTTCTACGGCCGCTTTTACACCCGCGACCCTTTTACCGGAGCTGTCGTTGATGTATACCTTGTCCAGTTCCAGCGCCCTTATTTCCCTATTAAAGGTAAGCTTTACCGCAGCGGCCGGGTCCACATCCCTGGCTTCCCTGGCCGGCTGATAGACAATAACTGCTAAATCTGAGGAGGAACCTCCCCCTCCACCACCGCCGCCACCTCACGTAGACCCGGTGTCGCAGTCGTCATCGCCGCTTCCATTGCCGCTGTCGCCCCCATTGCCGGAACCAGTCTGAAAAATCCAGAAGGCGGAATCATTCAAAAGACCCGTTTGGCCTTGAACAGCGCCCCCGGGAATGAAAACCCTGTAGATTGTGTTTTTCTCCAGCCCGGAATGACTAATCTCCAAAACCCGTCCGGAAAGAGTCGCGCTTACGCCGTTAAGGGCGGAACCGCCTTCTAGTTTTTCTATCTTAATCCCGTTTAAATCGACAGCGGTTACATCAACATTGAAGGTGACGCTAATTTCCGTGTCTGTATCCACACCGGAAGCGCCGGGGGCGGGCCGGTGTATTTCTATTGCGGGTTTAATCGCCGGATCGGCAAACACCACAAAGGCCGCCTCTGCCGCCGCAACATTAGCCGTGGCGTAAACTCTGTAGTTGCCGGGGTCAAGGGTGTTGGCTGGGATCGTCCAGGCAAAGGCGCCGTTCGCATCCGTTGTTTCCTGGGCGAAGGCTGCCGGAATTTCACCCAGGTACAGGACCAGGCCGATTGCCGCGTCCGGCACGGGGTTCCCGGCGCCGTTGTTTTCCCGTAAGGCCCCCGAAACATCAACAGCCTGGTCCCGGCTGTAGCCCGTCTTACCGGTTTTTAAAGTTAATTGGTAAGCGGCGGGTGTGATTTCATCCCGTATGGTCAGGGCTGTTTCCGCCCGCGCCACGTTGGCCGTGGCAACAATCAGGTATGCGCCCGGCTCCAGGGAAGTTGCGGAGAACTGCCAGGAATACCGGCCGTCATTCCCCGTAACGGTTTGCCCAAAGGCCACTTCCTTGTCGTTTTTCGTTAAGATTAGCCCGATGGACACGCTTCCCGCGGGGATTTCGCCGCCTTCCAGGAGTGTCCCGGTTACTAGTACGGATTCGTCCTTGTCATAGGACTGTTTGTCTGTCTCAACCGATAAGATAAAGCTGTCGCTTGCCGCGGTGAGATTGTTATTGGCGCTGCAGACAAGCCCGGAAAAAACCAGGGCCGCCGTAAAAAGCAGGAGCATGCCGATTTTTTTTAGCTTCATCCGGAAATGAATCACCCCTCATCTCTTGGAAAGGCATTAAAAGAATGGCGCTGTGTATGAGACAGCGCCATTCCACAACTCTAAGTTTAACTGTTATTTACATGTTCGAGAAAGCGGAAGATCATCGCACAGGCTTCTGCCCTGGTGGCGTTATTTTTCGGGGCAAAGCTGTGGTCGGGATAACCGTCCACAATCCCTTCCCTGTACTCAATTACGATATAACCCCTGGCCCAGTCGGCAATGTCCTGATCATCCGTAAAGGTAGTCCTTTCATCAGCCAGGGCGGCAGCTTCGCTTTCCATGCCCATGGCCCGGCAAATCAACGCTGAGATTTCTTCCCGGGTAATTCTCTGGTTGGGACGGAACTCGCCGGTTTCGTAACCCTTGACCAGTCCGGCCCTGGAAGCCGCTTCAATGTAACCATAATACCAGTCAGCCGGATTGGCGTCCTTAAACCTGGGCGAAGCCGGATTTACTTCATCAAGATCCTGCACCTTAACCAGAATCTTGGTCATTTCCGCCCTGGTAATGTTGCTGTCCGGCTTGAAGGTACCATCGGGGTAGCCGTTGATGTAATCCTTCAGACAGAGTTCCTTGATCATATCCGCAGCCCAATGCGCGCTGGTAACGTCATCAAAGGTGCATTCTTCGATTTCCTCGACAGTGGTGGTAGTGGTGAATTTCCAACTAATGGCCCTGTTTGTCTCGCTGGAGTTTTTGACGCCTAGCGTTTTCTCGGGAATCACCACATTGTAAGTGACGCCGGCAGCGAAATCATCATGTTCTATGGACAGATCCTTGCCGCTGATACTGGCTTTAACACCTTTTACAATTTTACCTCTGCTGTCCTCGATGTACACTTTGTCAAGGTTGACAGCTTTGAGATCCAGGTTAAAGGTAGCCCTTACCTCGGCATCGAGGGAAACGTTTTTGGCGCCTTTTTCCGGTTTATACTTCTCAATGTCGAGATAGATACTTCCACCGTCGCCGACCCCAATGCCGCCACCGCCGCGAGTCCTGGTCCTGAAGTTCCATCTTGTTTCATCGTTCAGAAGACCGGTCGAGCTCTCCACAGCCCCTGCCGGAATGATAACTTCATAGTAGGTTACGTAGCTGAATCTGGGGTGGTTCAACTTCAAAACCCGGCCCTCCAGGCTGACATTAACGCCGGCAAGGACCTTACCGTCTTGTTCTATTCTGACATTTTCCAAATTTACCGCTGTTACGCCCATATTGAAGGCGGCGCTTACTTCCGCATCCAGCTGAACATATTTGTCACCGTTCGCCGGTTTGTAAACCTCTATTTCCGGTTTGCCGGTCGCTTCAGTGGATATTTTGAAGCTCGCCCAGGCGTCAGTCTCATTAACCGTTGCGTAGACCCGGTAATTTCCCTGCTCCAGGGTGTTGGCGGGAATGGTCCAGGTATAGGCTCCCGTGGCATCCGTAGTTGTTTGTTCAAAGGCTACTTCCTCGTCACCCAGGTACAGAACCAGGCCGACGGCCACATCCGGAACCGGGTTTTGGGCTTCATCGTTCTCAAGTAACAAGCCCGATACATTTACAGCCTCGTCCGGCTTGTAGATTGACTTATCGGTCTGAAGCGTCAAGATGTAAGGCCCTACCGGCGGTTCGCCGTCCGGTTTGGTGGTGAAGCTCCAGACAATTTCGTCGTTGCCGACGCCTTGTTCATTTTGCACCGCATCTGCCGGTATGGTTACAGTATACGTGGTGTAATAGATGAAGCCGGGGTGGGCTATGGTCAGAACCCGGCCGTCCAGAGTCGCCGCTGTACCATCCAGATTCACGCCGCCCGCTTCAATTTTTATACCGCTAAGGTCAGCCTCGACGATGTCCTGGTCAAAGGTGGCCGTTACCGCCGCGTCCAGTTCCACGCCCGTGGCTCCGTCCGCGGGTTCACAGGTGGCTGCCGGTTTTTCTTCCACACCGCCGCTGTCCTCTTTGGTGGTGAAGCTCCAGACGATTTCGTCGTTGCCGATTCCCTGTTCGCTTTGTACTGCGTCAGCGGGTACGGTTACGGTGTATTCAGTGAGGTAGGCGAAACCGGGGTGAGCCAGGGTGAGTACCCGGCCGTCCAGGGTTACCGCTACTCCTTCTAACGCCGCGCCGCCTGCTTCTATCATAACGCCGCTTAAGTCTGCCGCTGCAACGTCACGGTCGAAGGTTGCCGTTACCGCCGCGTCCAGTTCCACGTCTGTGGCGCCGTCTGCGGGTTCATAGGTAGCTGCCGGTTTGTCGCTGTCGGAAACTTCCCTGGTGGTGAAGCTCCAGACGATTTCGTCGTTGCCGATTCCCTGTTCGCTTTGTACTGCGTCAGCGGGTACGGTTACGGTGTATTCAGTGAGGTAGGCGAAACCGGGGTGAGCCAGGGTGAGTACCCGGCCGTCCAGGGTTACCGCTACTCCTTCTAACGCCGCGCCGCCTGCTTCTATCATAACGCCGCTTAAGTCTGCCGCTGCAACGTCACGGTCGAAGGTTGCCGTTACCGCCGCGTCCAGTTCCACGTCTGTGGCGCCGTCTGCGGGTTCATAGGCGGCCGCCGGTTTGTCGCTGCCGGAAACTTCCCTGGTGGTGAAGCTCCAGACGATTTCGTCGTTGCCGATTCCCTGTTCGCTTTGTACTGCGTCAGCGGGTACGGTTACGGTGTATTCAGTGAGGTAGGCGAAACCGGGGTGAGCCAGGGTGAGTACCCGGCCGTCCAGGGTTACCGCTACTCCTTCTAACG
>CAZCGU010000022.1:0-23687 GCA_964498525.1 uncultured Pelotomaculum sp. | reverse complement strand
GATGGGCGTCTCTTTTTTCAAAGGTCATTTTCAATGATTACAGGAATGCTCCTAATGCCCTATTATTTACAAAGAAGCTATGCCTATGCAGGATATATGGTGGTTTATTCAATTCTTGAAGATCATAAGGCATTTGTCCCGCCGGTATCTTCCGGGCAACCCCTTAAACCAACAAAGACCAGGCGCTTTTGGTTAAATTTCCGTTAACCCGGCCGATCAAGCACAACCTGGAACATAGCTAAATGAATTAAAAAAACCGCCCCTTAAATGGCGGCACTTCACATCTAATTAATCAGGATCTTTTACTAAACATTCCATTCCAGTACTTTACTTAGGAATCCTGCCAGTTCCGCCGTTTTGGGCCGGGTGAAAAGCATCTCGCTGTCACCGCACTCCGCCAACCTGCCGTTTACAATAAACATCAGCTTGTCGCAGGCCTTTTTGGCGAAACCCATTTCGTGGGTAACGAGAATTATGTTCAATCCATCGTTTCTGAGTTCGTTTAATAAATCAAGGACTTCACCGGTGAGTTCCGGGTCCAGGGCGCTTGTTGGTTCGTCCAGCAAGAGCAGTTTGGGCTTGACTGCGACAGCCCTGGCGATGGCTACCCTTTGCTGCTGTCCGCCGGAAAGCTCATGGGGAAATTTGTGCCCCGCCCCGGCTAAACCGAACCTGTTAAGCAAATTATCCGCGGCTTCTTCCGCGCTGGTTTTGGTGTACCCGTGGACATTTACCAGCGGCAAAATAATATTTTGCCGGGCGGTAAGGTGATTAAACAATCCCTTGGACTGAAACACAAAGCCTATTTGCCGGCGGTACTGGATCAGGCGTTTTTCATCAAAGCTGACTTTAGACCCATCAATGGCGACCCCACCGGAGGTCGGCGCGATGAGACCCCCGAGGATTCTTAGAAGGGTAGACTTTCCTCCCCCGGACGGCCCGATGACGGCCAGGGCATTGAAATCCTCACTGTAAGTAATGCAGTCCAGTGCCCGGTGCCCGTCCGAAAAGGTTTTGGAAACACCTGCAAGTTCAATTCTCATAACTGTATCTTCTTTCCAGGTACCTTGTGTAAATAGAGATGGGAAAAGTCAGCGAAAGATACAGAAGGCCCAGGAAAATGTAACTTTCAAACAGAGCAAAATTTGAGGCGCTGATTTCCCTGATGGTCTGGGTCAGCTCAATTACTGAGATCAGGGACAACAGCGAAGAGTCCTTTATAATAGACGCAAATTGTCCGGCAAGGGAAGGGAGGGTGCGTTTAATGATCTGCGGCAGGACTATCAGGCGCATCGTCTGTCCGCTTTTCAGGCCGACCGCCTTCGCCGCCTCCAGTTGGGTGGGATCAATTGAATCGATGCCCCCGCGTATAATCTCGGAAATATACGCTCCTTCGAAAATGGAAAGAATCAAAACCCCGGCTAAAAACCTGTTTTCCACTCCCCAGGCAGTGCCAATGATGTAGAAGAACAGGTAAACCTGCATGATCAACGGCGTCCCCCTGAAAAACTGCACATATACTTTTGAAAAATAAGAAAGGGCTAAAACCCGCGAATTATTGGCAAGAGCGGATAAGAACCCCAAAAGCAGGCTTACCGCCAGGCTTGCCAGACTCAGCGCCACAGTTGCGGTAAAGCCCTGTACCAGCCTGAACCGGAATGACCACAGGAAGCTGAAATCAAATTCCATTCCCAGGCGTTTGATGGAAAAAACAAAAAACAATATGAAAAGAAGCAACGCAATAATAATATTAAAAACTTTGGGGAAAAAAGACGCTATACCGTCGTCGCCCCGGACAAAAAGCCTGCGTATGGGCATTTTTTACCTCTTATACAAGCATGTCTACCTCTTATTTGGCCAAATCGGAAAAGAACCACTCAAAACCGTTCCTGTCGAAAGCTTCCTTTTCTTCTTTCAGATACTTCTCCGTAATGGCATCAAAGCCGTCTTTCCCATAAAAATCATCGATAAATGCGTTTACTTGATCCAGGAGTTCCTGATTGCCTTTCTTTACCCCCACCCCCCAGTATTCCACACCCTGGAACGGCAGGAAAACCGCCTTTGTGGTAGCCGGGTTTTTCTTGTTGTTCCTGTAAATCGTTAGCTGGTCATAAATGAACCCATCTGCTTTACCCTGGGCAACCTCGGTAACACAGGCACTCTCGTCCGGGAACGGCACGATTTTGGCTTTCGCCAGGTTCTTTTCCGCATAAATCTGCCCGGTTGAGCCGGTTTTAACCGCAACTACCTTCCCCGCCCGATCCAGATCCTCTGCTTTGCCAACGTCCGATCTGTTGTTGACAAGCAGCGCCAGCAGGGATTTTGCGTATGGTCTGGAAAAGTCCACCTTTTGAAGCCTTTCTTCCGTTATCGTCATGGAGGAAATCACCATATCCACCTTGCCGGTCTGCAGCGCCGGGATCAACCCGTCCCAATTGATATTTTCGATTTTGACAGGTTTTCCGGCATAATCGCCGAAGGTTTTTGCAAAATCAACACTTACACCGGCGGGATTGCCGTACTCGTCCTTTGTTTCAAAGGGAGGATAAGCCAGCTCCATACCGACGACAATTTCGTTTGATTTTTCCTGCGCGCACCCGGACATGATTATAACAGTAAAAATAAGAATTGTAATTAAGTAAACCGATTTTTTCATCTGTTTTTCCCCCATCTTTATTATGCCGAAATCTTTAGCGTCGGATTTATTAAATGGCCTGGATATCTCTTATCTTACAGATGAACAGCCCACTCTTCAACCGCTTTTTTTCCATAATTCCGCCCCCTGGATTGGGCTTCTTTGTTTCTAGCAATAGGACTCTATCGCATTTACCGGACATATCTTGGAGCAGCTGCCGCAAACATCGCATTTATCCACATCGATCGCATACCCCTCTCCCGCAATTTGGTAAATCGCTTTAAAATTGATTGATTGACACAATTCTTCACATCTGCCGCACTTATTGCACTTATTCATATTAATCTTTAAACCTTTAAACCGGTCCGGGAAATTCCCAAAATTAAAGTGTTCCCTTATAATCTTGTGATCCCGGTTGATGCAATCATAGTCATAGTTGTAATAATCACCCTTGAATCTATAAAGGCAGAATGTAACCGTGTCCGGATACTTGACGGTATCCTTGACCCCCAATTGAAAAATTGGTTTCCTGCTTGCTTTTTCTTTCAGTTCTTCAAATGATATTTCCTTTACATCACCCGTTGCTTTAATGGTATATCCGGGTTCAAAGTTAGGCAGTCCGTCTTCTCCAATCTCCACATGGGGGGACGCCGAAAGGCCGCAGATGGAGACCTTTCCCGTTTCTTTCAGTTGTTTGTAAAATGGTTTTATCGTCATAGTCCGAAAATACAATCCTTCTTCGTCCCAGGCAAACAAATGGGCGATCCTGGTTTCCGGGTAATCGCCGTCAATTGTCGCGAATGTTAAACAACCAATCTCATCAAACCTCCGGTAAATTTCTTCGATTGTCATCGGCTTTTCTCCTTTACTCCCAAAGTTATTGTATCTTTTTACATTTATATTATAGTTAGACATCTAACCATTGTCAAGTTGGTGTTTTGCCGTTTTTTATCCCGGATTAAAAATCAAAAGCCGGACCAAGGAAATTCCGTTGCAAACCACAAAAAATAAAGATATAACCCGGCGGAAAGTAGCTTTTGCAGCTGTAATCAGTTAAAATATAGCAAGCGCCAAAATTTTGGGCGCGCTTTAATATCTTGAAGTAGCAATAAAAGAAATAGCAATAAAAAGGAGAAGGATTTAATGGTGCAAAAGGCAATAATCCGGGAAGAACAACTTTGGACCCGTGATTTTGTTGTTATTACTTTGATCAACCTGTTTACTTTCATAGGGTTTCAAATGTTGATGCCTACTCTTCCCGTATACGCCAAGCATTTAGGCGGCACTGACACTGCCGTTGGTTTGGTGGTAGGAATTTTTACTTTTTCCGCGGTAATCATTCGCCCATTTACCGGGTATTTTCTGGATGCATACGGCCGCAAGGGTATATTTTTTATAGGTTTGTTCATTTTTACCGCCAGTGTTCTGGCCTACATATGGGCGCCATCCCTGTTAATCCTGCTTGCTTTCCGTTTTATCCATGGCTTTGGTTGGGGACTTACCAGCACCGCATCCAGTACGGTGGCTACCGACCTTATTCCCAAATCCAGGTTAGGGGAAGGCATGGGATATTACGGCCTGGCCAGCACGTTATCCATGGCCCTGGCGCCGGCTTTAGGCCTTTATATTATCAACCGCTACAATTTTCTTGAACTGTTTTTGCTGTCGGCAGGTATGCTTGCGGTTGCAATTGTGCTGGCTTTCACCATAAATTACCACAAGCCGGCCGCCTCCGGGACCGGGTTCAACTTAATCGAAAAATCGGCTGTGCGGCCAACCATAGTTATGTTTTTCATTACCATGACCTATGGCGCCGTCGTAGCGTTTATTGCCTTGTATGCCGCCCAGAGGGGTATCGGGAATATCGGCTCCTTCTTTACCATTTACGCCCTGACGCTTACCCTGGCCCGGCCAATTTGCGGCCGACTTGCCGACAAGATTGGGTTTGACTATATAATCATTCCTGGCGTTATCCTTATTGCCGCGGCCATGTTTTTGCTTTATTTTGCGAACAGCATGCAGTGGTTTTGGCTGGTTGCCATACTTTACGGGGCGGGCTTTGGGGCAACACAACCGGCCCTGCAGGCTTTAGCCGTTATATCTGTACCTCCCCAGCGGCGCGGTTTGGCCAATGGTACATTTTTCACGGGTTTTGATCTGGGTATCGGGCTCAGCTCGATTATGTGGGGAGCTATAGCAAGTGTAACCGGTTATAATGTTATGTACGTCCTGGCCTCGATACCGGGTATGGCCGCCCTGGTCAGCTATTTATTGCTGGGCCGAAAAGCAAGCGGCAGGTCCGCATAAATGTTTAATTTGTTTTGCATTGCCGCCCGGACGGTCAAATTCCTTTGCAAAGGTTTTCAATAGTCCCCAGGCAACACCAGGGTTCCCGGGTGCAACGGTGATAGAACAAAAATAAAAACCCCCTGCGTGTGAAATTTACCGCCGGGGTTTTTTCTACAAGTTCAAGAGTGTTGGGAATACGGGTTGCCAGGAAGGGTGTTCGGGGGCCGGGATCGCGGACAACATTTTGGGATTGGCGGGGGAACGGGGTACAGACACCTGTCAGACCCGGAGGGGTGGGGATGCCGGGGAGACAGGGTAGTTGACATCTTTTTAGCCGGGTCAGGGGTATGCCGGGAAGGCGGACCGCTGACATTTTTATCAGAGGGCTGTCAGGGGAACTGTCGGGTGAACAAAGGTGTCAAAGGAGACAGGGTTGCTGATCAGTATTTTCCTCAATTGTCGGGCGGGTATAAGGGGTGGTTGCCGGCGGCATATATTAGTCCGGTTTACTTGCCGCCCTCTGCGCCGCTGAAAGTGCTGGCCAAATGCTCCAGTTCCCGCCTGACCTTTTCTTTGCCTGCCCGGTCGACAGTGAAATCGCAGTTAATCCTGCCGTCCACGATTTCTATCACCCGGTCCGCGCCGGCGGCAATATCACGATCGTGGGTGACCATTACCAGGTTCGTTTTGTTTTCCCTCACTATTTCCTTCAATAGCTCCATCACCATGCCGCTGGTCTTGCTGTCCAGGTTTCCGGTCGGCTCGTCGGCGAATATTATTTTCGGCTGGTTGATCAGGGACCGGGCAATGGCCACCCTTTGCTGCTGACCCCCGGACATCTGGTGCGGGTAGCTGCCGCCGTACTGCTCAATCCCTATCCGCTCCATCAGGTACCTGGCCCGGTCGGCAACCTCCCTGGGCGGTTTGCCTTTACCGATCCAGTGGGGAATCAGGATATTTTCCAGGGCCGTAAATTCGGGCAGCAAATAATGAAACTGAAATATAAAGCCGATTTTATCGTTGCGATAGTGGGCCAGCTCGTTCTTGTCCAAACCGGAAATGTCCTGACCGTCCAAAACGATCTTTCCGCTGGTGGGCGCTTCCAGCAGGCCGATAATGTTCAACAAGGTACTCTTGCCCGAACCTGACGGCCCAATAAAGGCGGTAAACTGGCCGCTCCTTATGGACAGATCGATATCGAACAATACCTGGACAACCACTTCATCTCCATAGAATTTGTTGATCCTTTCCAGCACGGCAATGTTATCCATTTCTGATAACCTCCATCGGGTTTAGTCCGGCTGCCCGGCGGGCGGGCACAAGAGAGGCAACGGAGGCCGAAGCGGCGGCCAGAACCGCGGGCAAGAGGACGTTGACCAGCGTTATTTTCAACTCATAGGTGGGACCGCCGCTGCTTTTTGTCCCGAACATGAACAGCTGGGTCATACCAAGCCCCAGCAAAATGCCCACTAGCGCCCCGGCCAGGCCGATGGAAAAACCCTGAATGATAAAAATGCGGGCGGCGCTTTGGTCATTGGCTCCCATTGCCTTCAAAATGCCCAGCTGGCGGGATTTTTGAATGGCGATAATAGCCAGGACGCTGGCGATGCCCAGGGTAATGCTGAGCAAGACAAAAAACTGGATCATGACGGAAGAGGTGTCCTGCGCCCGCAGGCCGCTCAGCAATTCGCTGTTCCTTTCCTGCCAGGACTCCACCTTGACCTGGCTGAAACTTCCCCTCAGCCCTTTAGCCAGGCCGTCCGCCGCAAACACGTCATGCACCTGGATTTCAATAGCCGAGATGCCGGTGATGTCCAAAAAGGTACGCGCCCGGTCCAGGGACATCACCACCATATTGTTGGCCGCCGACGATCCCAGGTCAAATATGCCCTGGATCGTAAAATAATCGCCCGTTCCCTTTTGGTTTCTGAGATAAAAAGTATCGCCCGCCTGCAAGCCGGATTTTTCAGAGGAAGCCACACCGATGAGGACGTTGTTTCCGCCCGGCCGAAGGTCCCCGTTAATAATATTCTTTTTAAACTTGTAGATCACATCGGCCTCGGGCAGCGTTATTCCTTTGACTATAACCGGGAAAGACGACCTCCCTTTTTCTATGTAGCAATTGCCGTTAACAATCGGGGCGGCCACAGTTATTTCATTCATGCCGCCCAGATAATCGCCGTAGCGCTGCCACGACAATATTTCGCTCTCCTCGGTTTTCAGCGGCTTTGGATAGTCGTCAATGGCGCCCCCGCCTATACCCTGGGGCCGCGGGGCGGACAAAGGCGGCGCTATGGTAATGTGCGGGGAAGAACCGATAGTGCGCTGTATAAGATTTCTCTGCAGCCCGTCCATCAGGGATATTAAAAAAACCTGCACGGCCACACCGATGGCGATACCGAGGATAATCAGCACCGTCTGCGACCTGCCGTGCATAAGGAACCTCCAGGCGATCATGAATTCGTAAGTATTAAACTTCATCGGGCGGGACCTCCCGGCCAAGGCGCACCTTGGAGCCGCCTGGTTTTTTTGCCGGGGACAGCACCACAGTTCCTTCCGGCAGGTTTTCAGCAATAACCCAGCGCTCGCCAACACTTATGTATGTTAAAGGTTTTTTTACAGCCTTACTGTCCTGCAGGACCCATAAAAACGCTTCCTTTTCCGTAAAATCTACAAATTGCTTGGGCAGCGCCAAAACGTTGCTGTTAGTCTCCGTCAAAAGCTCGACGCTGGCCGCCATACCGTGCCTGATAAAGGGTTGCGTGTTTTTTATCTCCAGCCGCAAAAGGCAGGCGCCTTTTTGTTCGTCAATCCGGGGCGAGATATAAAGCAGCTCCGCTTCAAGACTTTCCCGGGGATAGGCGTCAAGGGCCACTAAAGCAGGCTGCCCCGGCTTCAAATAAGAAAGCTCTTTTTGGTCCACATCCGCTTCAACAACCCAGTTTTGCTGCCGCAGAACGGTTAAGAGCGCTTCTCCGGCAAACACCTGCTGGCCGGGGGAAAAATTCACCTTGCTGACTGTCCCCGTAACCGGCGATACTATCTTCTTATCTTCCACCGTCTTTTGCGTTATCTTCAACTGGGCTTCATGGTAGGATATCTGGGCCTCTATTTCAGCCGCTCCGCTTCCCCCCGCCAGGGAGTCCCTGGTAAGAACGGTCTGGTTATATTGGGAAAGAAGCAACTGATAATTGTTGCCAGCCCTTTCCAGCTCCACTGCCGGCACGGCGCCCTGCCCGTAAAGCGTTTTCAAGCGATCCAGTTCTTTTTCCGCTTCTTCCAGCTTCACCCTGTCCTGGCGCATTTGTTCTTCTTGCTTGGGCAAGGTCTCTTCTGCGATATTTCTTTGCTTGCTCCGTATAAGGTTTAGATCGCTCAGAGCCAGTTGCACATTCTGCCTGTCCTGATAGTCATCCATCTGGATTAGCAGCTGGCCTTCCTGCACCAGTTCCCCTTCGCTGCAGTTAACAGTGGATATTTTACCGGCAGTGGCAGCTGTAATCTCATATGGCTGGGGATAGCTGACCCTGCCGCTGGCCAGCACGGTCTGGTTGATATCAAGCGGCTTCAGCCTGTAATAGTCCACCGTGTTTTTCTTCAGGTAAACTGACCGGGCTCCGTACAAAACCGCAACCAGCACCAAAAAACCCGCCAGTATTTTTACCCGCCCGATCTTCTTCTTTCCTGCCATATGCGAACCCCCTTCCAACTTCGCCAGCTTTCAATCAACCTGAAGCAGAGTTTATAAGCGCTTTTGTACGGATCCCGGGCCAGGGATTATTTTCAGCCCTATGCCACAGAAAAGAAGTCCCTTGCTTTTATAAGCGCCCTGATGCCGGCCCGAAGTCCGGGTTTGGTTGGTTTTAAGAAACAAATACCCTATGTACCTGTAAAAGGCACCTTAATCTTCCTTTTCCAGCTCAGCCAGGTGAAGCGACAGCAGGTCTATGGTCCTTTTCAGGCGGGGACGAATCTCCTTCCTCATGTCCCTGCAGGCCATCCGTCCGGCGTCAGTCAGTTCATAGATCCTTTTGGGATGGCCGCCCGAATCATCGATACACTCAGACACCAGGCCCAAATGCGCCATCCGCCGCAGCAAAGGGTAAACAGAACCCGGGGAAGGCTTCCAGTTCCCCCCGGTCACCTCATAAATCCGTTCCAGGATCTTCTTTCCGTACATTTTTTCCTCTGCCAGCTGGCTGAGGACATAATAAGGCAGGATTCCCTTTAATAGCAGCCCCCTGCTTAATTTCGAAACATCTATAAGCTTTTCATATATTTTTTCTCTGTCCTTTTCCATGCCTGCCCGGGGTGCTGGCGCCCAAATGGCGCGGCGCCCCCGGTAGACTCATCTCCTTTCCCCTAATTTAACACAGGGTCACCGTATACTTTTGCAATACTTTGCTTGCAACATGTCCCGCTGCTAAGCGCAAAAAATGCAGCTGCCTGTGTTGATTCCGCAAACAAAGTAATCGCTAACGATATATATCGTTAGCGATACATTATCATCTAACTTATCCTGCAGTCAATATTATGTTCTTTATGTTCAGGAAAATATTAACGGGCGCCCCTGCACGGAAGTATACCTTTTATCATCAGATCCGCCATGGACATAACCTCGGCTTCAAAACTGTCGTAGGTTTGAACGCTCTTTTTATAATCACCGCTTATCATTTCAGAAGCCATCTGTATTGCCAAATTCAGGTGTCTGTAAAGCATAGTTCTCCAGGTATAATACTGCCAGCAGGGACTGGCGGTGGACATAAGAGCAGACAACTCGTCGGCATTTTTGAATAGCCGCTTATTAATCATTTCAGCCTCTGCAGTGTCGTTAGCCATGGCAGCTCTCACAAGGGCGACGGCGAGATTTAAATGCTCGGTGAGCAGGTTCCTGAAGGATAAGGCAAACTGCCAGCCAAAGAAACAGTATAAAAAACTGGAAAAATCCGCGGGATTCCTTAAAAGCCTTTGCAACACCGCTTCCTCGTCCGGATTTTTAAAAATAGTGGCAACAAAAGCCGCCCTGGTCCATTCACTATGTTGCATCCATAACATTCGAACACGATTTATGATATCCCAACACGACCGGTTCAAACAGTCCATACCGCTCCCCCAATGTTTTTGCTTTATCATATGATATAGAATAAAAGGGTGTTAACGGGAAAGCGGTTTAATGGAAACTCCTGGCAGTTAAAAAAGGGGGTTGGGAAGTGGTGAATCCCCGTGAAGATAAGCGGTAAATTCGCCGGTTGTCATCAGTTGAATACCGATGTTTTGCATATCAAAAAGGTTGGCCTGATGTACTTCCGGGCTCGTTGCCCCTGTCCCGTCCGTCAGCACGATTACCTCGTAATCAAGTGAGTTGGCATCCCACACGGTTCCCCGGATGCAGTTCGGGGTTTGAACCCCTGTCACTACAATTTGGTTGACGTTTAGTCTGCGCAGCAGAATATCCAGTTCCGTCTGAAAAAAAGCGCTCCAACGCTGTTTCACGATGGTATACTCCCCTTTTACCGGTTTTAATTCGTTAATGATTTCTGCTCCCCTGGTTCCCTCTATGAATGCTCCGCCTTTTTCAATGAAAGCCTTATATCTGGTGGCTTCCACATCAATGCCATCCGCCCGGTAGTGACGGATGACGTGTACAACGGGTAAACCGCGGCTTCTGCCGGCATCCAGGGCTTTTTTAATCTGCTGCGCCACCGGCAAAGCCCCTTTGACCTCAAAGGGCGCACCCGGCAGGCAAAAGTCATTCTGCATATCAATAATGAGCAGAGCCATTTTCCCCATTAAAAATACCCCCAGTAATATAACAGTATTTTGTTTAATTTTAACATAAAAATCAACTTTATTTAATCAATGCTATTATTAAACACGCAAATACGATTACGGCGGGGAAAGGGGAAGGCTGCCGTTAATTAATTAACGGCAGCCTTCCCATGTAAATATCTGGTTTGACGAACGCTCCATTTCCCCTGGCATCCCAACACGATAAGCCGGGTGGCGGGTAATTTTCACAGGCTCCTTCCGCCGACCTCCCTTCATGGCTGAACACGTCTAGTGCCCGGGCGCTTCCCGCGGCGGTACAGTCGGAGCACCCTTTTCCCCGGGCCGGTTCCGCCCAGGTGTTGTTCGTCATTTCTGGCCGGCTTCCGGGTGGGTACCCGGTACAGGCAAGGGCAAGGGGATGATCTTGTTGCTTTCCGGTGTCGACCGCAAGCTAAAGTATTGGCAAATTATGTACGGCTGCACTTTGCCAGGAATTCCTTGCCGGAGATACCCATCCTGGTCATTCCATAGACATCCAGCACCTTATCCAGCTCTTCTTCGGACATCAGTCCCCTTTCCAGGACAATGTCACGGACCTTGCGTCCTTGTTGCATCGCTCTTTTAGCAATAGAGCTGGACATCTCGTATCCCAGGTGCGGACTCAGGGCAGTCACGATGCAGACGCTGCTTTCCACCATCTCCTGGCAGCGTTCCCGGTTGGCTGTAATCCCACGGATACAACGGCCGGCAAAAACATACTGCACATTGGTCAGGATGTTGATGGACTGCAACAGATTAAAAGCCATCACCGGTTCCATAACGTTAAGCTCAAACTGGCCGGCTCCCGATGCCAGGGTTACCACCAAATCATTGCCAGTAACCTGGAAGGCTACCTGGTTGACTACTTCCGGAATAACCGGATTTACCTTACCGGGCATGATGGATGAGCCCGGCTGCATCTGGGGAAGGTTTATCTCCTTCAGCCCGCAGTAAGGTCCCGATGCCAGAAGACGCAAGTCGTTGGCAATCTTGGACAGCACCGTGGCCAGATTTTTCATGGAAGAGGAAAGCTCGACAAAGGCATCGGTATTTTGGGTAGCGTCTACCAGGTTGTCTGCCAGACGCAGGTCCATTCCGGTGATTTTCTGCAGCTTCTCAATTATCCTTTCAACATAGTCAAGATCGGCATTGAGAGAGGTGCCGATGGCAGTGGCCCCCATGTTAATAGTTAGTAGTCCCTCACAGGCCAGCTTCAATCGCTGTATGGAACGGGCCACCACATCGGCGTAGGCCCCGAACTCCTGACCCATCCGCACAGGCACGGCATCCTGCAGATGAGAGCGCCCTATTTTAAGGATATCATCAAACTCAAGGGATTTATGCCTCAGTTCTTTTTCCACTTCCCCCGTCGCCTGCAGCAAGCCCCTGGCCTTGTTCAGCAGGGCTATGCGCAGGGCCGTGGGGAAAGCATCATTGGTGGACTGGGACATATTTACATGGTTGTTGGCAGAAACAACGCTATAGTCGCCCAGCTGCCCGCCGAGTATTTCGATCGCCCTGTTGGCAATGACTTCGTTGGCATTCATGTTGATCGAGGTCCCGGCGCCGCCCTGAATAGGATCCACCACAAACTGGCCGTTAAACTTCCCGTCCATCACTTCCTGGGAAGCGCCGGCGATGGCCCGCCCACGCCGTTCATCCAAAAGGCCGGCCTCCATATTGGCCAGGGCAGATGCCTTCTTCACGATTCCCATAGCCCTGATCAACTCCCGGTCCAATTGACTTCCGGTTATCGGGAAATTTTCCAACGCCCTGGCAGTTTGAATACCATAGTAGGCGCCGGCGGGGACTTCCATTTCCCCAATAAAATCATGTTCTATCCTGTACCCGTTCATCCGTTCCGTCTTTTGATTTTTCATTGAAAACCTCTCCTTCATGCTTAAGGGTATGCGGCAAAATAATAGGACATAATAATTAATTATTATAACGGACATTGGCTAAATATCAATACTCAACACAGCATTTTTGTCACATGAGTGAAATTTTTCCTGGCAAAACTCCATCATTTGTATGCAACCAGGACAAGTCTCACGGCAGGGTTACCAGTTATCCGACCCGACATACCCTGTACAGATCCCGGCGTACAGGATTATGCACCTTTCCCCTGAATCTGGGTCAGCTGCGGGTACGGCGGCGCTCATACCGGCGCTTTTAACTTGTCCCCCGCACCTTTTATCCCCTGTTCCCTTTGCCCCACTCACCTTTATCCCGCAACGCCCGTGGGACAACTGACCTGTCCCCCTGTCCCTCTTTAAGAATAAGCAAATATTAATAGTATCTTAATAGTTTGGAAAATATTTTGTATTAGCATTGAAGCCAGGATATTTGTAAAATAGTATTGAGGTGATGTGCATGTTGGAAATCATAGAGCTTTCCGTGACCCTGGAAGGAAAAAACGGGCCGGTTGAAATCCTGCGGGATATCAATTTAAAGCTGGAAGACCACCTTCTATACGTTTTCACCGGGCCCAACGGCGGCGGCAAGTCCACTCTGGCCAAAGCAATCATGGGTATTTACCCGGTTTCCGCCGGTAAAATCCTGTTAAACGGACAGGATATCACGTCACTGGACATAACTGAGCGGGCCCGCCTGGGAATCGGCTACTCCTTTCAGCAGCCGCCCCGCTTCAAAGGCTTAACGGTCGGCAAAATGATGGAGATCGCCTGCGGCAAAAAAAGGACCTGCACAGACTGCAATTACCTTTTCAACGTAGGGCTTTGTCCCCAGGACTATATCAACCGAGAAATCGACAGCAGCCTGTCCGGGGGGGAACTAAAAAGGATCGAGATTGCCACGCTGCTGGCCAGGAACCTGAAGGTTGCTATCTACGACGAGCCGGAGGCTGGAATCGACCTGTGGAGCTTCAGCAGGCTGATTGAGACTTTCAACAACCTGCACCAGGATTATGATACAACAATTATTCTGATATCCCACCAGGAAAGGATTATCCAGCTGGCGGACGAGATCATCCTGGTCGCCGACGGCAACGTCAAGCAGAAGGGCAAAAAAGAAGAAATCTGGCCGCTGATCATGCAGGATTATACATGTACATGCCGTGCGGACTGCAACGAAAGGGTGATGTAAAGATGCTTAGTGATATAGATAAACACATGCTGGATATCATCGCGGACATGCACGGCACGCCGCCGGGAGCTTATAATATCCGTAGAAACGGCGTAGGGGTCGACCGCAGCATTACGGCCAATGTTGAAATCAGGACAAAGGGTGACAAACCCGGCATTGATGTGGTTGTCAAACCAGGCGCCAGGGAAGAAACCATACACATCCCGGTGATCCTTACCGCCGGCGGGATGCACGACCGCGTATATAATACTTTTGACATTGGCGCGGGCGCGGACGTCACGGTCATTGCCGGCTGCGGCATCCACAACCCGGGTGACAAAGATTCCCAGCACGATGGCGTGCACAACTTTATCATCCGCCGGGGCGCCAGGATGCGGTATGTGGAAAAACACTACGGCGAGGGCAAAGGCAGCGGGAAAAATATTCTTAACCCGAAGACGATAGTTGTCGTGGAAGAAGACGGTTACGCGGAAATGGAACTGGTGCAGATCAGCGGCGTGGACAGCACCCTGCGGGAGACGGAAGCGCGAGTCCTCGACCACGGGCATCTGTATGTAACCGAGCGGATGCTTACCGATGGGGAGCAATTTGCCGAATCAAGAATAATCGTAGAGCTGGCGGGCCAGGACGCTTCCACGCAGATTATCTCACGCTCGGTGGCCCGGGACAATTCCCGGCAGATTTATTACCCGCGCGTGATCGGGCTGAACCGCTGCCGGGGTCATGTGGAGTGCGACGCCATTATCATGCATGGGGCCAAAGTGCGCTCCATTCCGGAAATATCCGCCCAGCATGCCGAAGCGGAGCTGGTGCACGAAGCTGCCATTGGTAAAATCGCCGGTGAACAGATGATCAAACTGATGACCCTGGGGCTGTCGGAAAAAGAAGCCGAAGATACCATTTTAGAGGGCTTTTTGCGGTAGTATACCAACAGGGTTGAGTTGAATATCCGGGGTAGTTCTGATAATATATTCTTGTACACTTGCAGAAAGGAACGGGTAGTGAGGAATGAGGAACAGCTAGTTCTGGAACAAACAAATTTTTATAAGAATTGCCGGGGGCAGTTCTGTTCCGGGATTGGATTATCCTCGCCTTTTTACGAGATCCATAATTTAGCATTATTTAGCCTTATTTTGCCTTTTTCCTTTTAATCAGGTTTTTATACCTTTTTAGCTGGTTTTGACGAGGATAATCCTCCCGAGTATTTATATGTGCGGGGGGATTTTTTTGCTGATACTGAAGGCGCGCAATATTAAAAAATCTTATGGTGACAGGGTTATCGTCCAGTTCGACGATTTGAAAATCTATTATGGCGACAGAATCGGCATAGTCGGGGCTAACGGCGCCGGTAAGACGACACTGCTGGACCTTCTTGCCGGACGTCTGAGTCCTGACGAGGGGCGCCTGGAACTGCGGGCCGGCCTCTCCTATATTTGCCAGGAGGACGGTCCGGGTACCTACCCGGACCCGAAGCTGGCCCGGGAGTTTAAGGTCAGCGGTGTTCCCGGCAGCGTGGCCAGCGGAGGCGAAAAGACACGGCTGAAGATCGCCACTGCCTTTGAAGAAAACGCCGGCATCCTATTTGCCGACGAGCCCACCGCCAACCTGGATCTGGACGGGATAAAGGTATTGGAAGAAAAGCTGGCGGTTTTCAAGGGCGCCATGCTGCTGGTTTCCCACGACCGGGAGTTTTTAGACCGCCTGTGCTCCAGGATTATCGAAATCCGGGACGGCGGACTGCAGGTATTCCAGGGCAACTACTCAGACTACCTGCGGCAGCGGCAGGCCGCAAGCCAGCGCCAGCTCTTAGCATACCGCCAGTACGTAGGGGAGAAGAAAAGGCTTTATGATACGCTGGCCGAACGGCGCGCCAATGTTCAGAAGGTCAGGAAAACCCCCGGAAGAATGGGTAATGCTGAAGCGCGCCTGCACAGGAGGAGGGCGACGGCGATCCAGGAGAAGCTGAACAAGACGGTCAAGGCCATCGAAACCAGGCTGGAGAAACTTCAGGTTAAGGAAAAGCCCCGGGCGCTGCCGCGGATAAAAATTAATATAAACCAGGCCGGCGATCCGGTGGCCAGGATCGTGGCGGCAGGGGAGGACATAGACCTGTATTTCGACCGCAGGCCCATCTTTAAAAAGGCCTGTTTCGCCATCCCCCGGGGCAGAAAGACGGCCCTGACGGGCGCTAATGGCAGCGGCAAAACCACCCTGGCCAATATGATTGTCAGCGGCGCGGCGGGAATCAGGCTGGCCCCCGGCACGATCACCGGTTACTTTTGCCAGAACCTGGCAGACAACCTTGATTACCGGGACAACGTTTTACAAAGTGTGATGAAGGACAGCGTCCAGCCGGAGTCGCTGGTCAGGACTATCCTGGCCCGCTTCCTTTTTAAAGGCGACGACGTTTATAAAGAGGTGGCGCGGCTCAGCGGCGGCGAGAAAGTAAAATTATCTCTGGCTAAAATATTGACGGGGGGCGCCAATCTTATCATCCTGGACGAGCCGACCAACTACCTGGATATTATTTCAATGGAAGCTCTGGAGTCAGTGCTGCGTGAATACGCGGGAACGATGCTGATAATCTCCCACGACAGGAAGTTTTTAAACAACGTGTCCGACCGGGTGCTGCTGATTGAAAAATACAAGATCAAAACTTACGAGGGACTTTTAGAGAACTATTACAGTGAAAATGCCAGCCCCAGGGCCGGAGAAAAAGAAATGGAGGACATGGTCCTCCGGCTCAAACTATCCGAATTGGCTGGTAAAATAGCGGGCTGCCGGGATGAACAGGAAAGAAGCCGCCTGGACGAGGAGTACCGGCAGATACTGAATAGAATAATAGGCCGCTAGGATGCGCCAGGCAGTCGTCAAAAATTTTTGCTTACCGTGCACGGCGTGGTACGCCCTGGCGTAAGCAGTGAACAGCACGGCAAGATAGGCGTGTTGGTTAGCCTATTCTGCAACCTTATAACCCCAACATCCACAACGGACTGGTTTGAACGCTTCAATCTTGCCTGACGTCCCCTCGCTTCCAGGTCTCGGTATTGCCATCCTGAACGTTATGGTTGAGAGAGGGAAGAAAGGGCAAGTTGTTGGAAAATTGCTTTGACGCCGATACCGTTGTTCATGCGGGCACTGAAATGCTGTAAATGTCCGAATCCGGGCGCGCCGTTTGCCTCAATGACTACCGGGCCATTTGCTGAAATGGCAATGTCCCAGCCTATATATCTGATCTCAGGAATTTCCTGGGCAGCCTTCATGACAAGCGTAAGAGCATCGTGGAAAAAAGGGATCTCATAGCCGGTAAAAATTACCCCTGAATCAGGATGAGCCGGATAATATTTACGATCGGGCCCCAGGGCGCCGGTCGTGATCCGGCCAGTCTCCCAGTCGATCAAGGCCTGCAGTGCGCCTTCGAAATTTTAGTCAGACCATCTTCTGTTTGATACATTATAATTTCAGAGCCCATATTCACATATTTTTTAAGTCTATCGTTATAACGACACCCAAGGCGTTTTAGTAGTTCCTGTGATAAATTAGCAGCCCATTCGCCGATACCAATAAAGCTTTTTGCGCCGGATAAAAGAGCGCAAATTGCCACAGCCAGGACGGTCATCTGAGAGTGACGAACACCACGCGGTTTTCGGGGATCCTTGATTTTGGCCAGGTACTCTGTTAGACCACTTTTGGGACCAAGCGTGACTGTATTCAAATCAACCAATGCTTTTTCTCTCCCTGAATATGACGGGCAACTCATCCGGCAGCTGATTGAAAAAGTCACTATCCACGAGGACAAATTCACTATAGCATTCAAGTTCGGAGTGATGGTGGCTGTGAATGAATAAGATCAAAAGATAGCTCCTCTTACAAAAAAATACAGGTTAAAAGCGGTACAATTTTTGTAGACCCCGATGCATATTTTTTACGCAATTTGGGATCCGTTAATAATACCATCGTTCATGAATGTGTCCATTGGGATAAACACAGAAAAGTCTTTGAATTGGAACGTCTATACAACGAAAACGCTACTCAAAAAAAATGCAAAGTTATGGGTGGCATTAGGGATAACAAAGTCAGGTCAGCTACTGACTGGATGGAATGACAGGCAAATGCTCTCGCTCCAAGGATTCAAATGCCTATAGGGCCGTTCAAGGTAAGAGCTAAGGAATACACAGCGAGGTTTATGCGTGAAACCAATGCTCGCCACACCATTGAAGTCATGGAGCAGGTCATTACGGCGTTGGAGACTGATTTCGGAGTATCCAGACAGGCTGCAAAGATTCGACTCGGAACTATACCGATCTCGGTCTTGAAATTGACCGCGATCCGAAAACCATAAGCCGAACTATAAAGGGTGAAACGACTCCAAAAGTGGAAACGGCAGCACTTATTTGCTTTGGACTCCAGCTTCCTCCTGTAATTAGCGAGAAACTTATGGCCGCATGCCGAGACTCGGCATCGTAAACTTTCCGCAAAAGCCATAGCGCCATTTTAAGCGCCTGGCGCCGGCTTGACAAACCAGCGCGGCTGAGAAAATCCAACAGCATATATATCAACCTCCGAACAGTAAGTAATCTTAGAAATTTTACTATAATCAATATACTCCGTTAAGTGCTCTTCAATGTATGCCAATGCATTATTCATACTCCTTAAAGAATCCATCAAACAACCTCCTTTCCATATCAATATTATCAAATGGTGCATTTACTCATCCGACAATCTGTGCACAGTTTTGTCGATAATACCAGCTTATTTTTATGCCAACATCCAACCTGCTCTCACAACTTCGGCTTTTTCAAAAAATATCTATTCTGCTCTGTCAGCAAGCACCGACATCTAAGCCGTTCTGTCACATCCCAAATTACTTACTTCGATTTGTTTCCACGAACCTGTAAAATCATGATTTTTAAGACTAAAGTTTCAAGCCAACAAATATCCAAATCCCTTTATTTACAGGCTTTTCAGCTTCTCTAATCTTTTGTGCGTGACATCAATACTACCGTCTCAACGATTATGCAATTTTGGAACATATCCCCACAAACTATTATAATATAAATATTATCAATTTTAATTTTATAGCATTTTAGAAGGATCAAACTTTTTTATTAAATAAATATAATGTGATGTGCAAAATTCTGTTTCATAGTTAACTTATATATTGAAAAATTGAGATTTATTTATCGTTTTGATTTATTTCGATTTATGTTTTTACCCTTTACTTTAGATAAAATTGCATCTGCACAAAGCTGTGTTAGCGGTTCTCCAATTGCAGCTTTATAATTAAATCCCAGTAACTGTACCGCCTTTAATGTATCTACACTAATAAGCCCTTTTATTTGTTCGTATGTTTCTAATGGCGTATCAGGAGCCATAACTTTTAATATCTCCAAAACGCGTCCTACTGTACTATTCAGATGCTTAATATCTTCATCGCTTATTTCAATCTTATCTAATTCTGATTTATAAGCTTGTGCAATACGAACAGCTTCTTCACGCTCTGAAATTAACTCATTAATAATTTCATCATATGTAGATCGCACCCTTTCTATATTTTTCTCTTCTCTAATTGCTTTAATCTTGGAGTTTACTGTTGATACAGTTCCTTTAACTACCAACGATGTAAGAGAAGTTCCCATTTCAATCATAGTAGATGTATAATTCATATCCATATTTCATGCATCCTCTTTTAAAAAAATTATATCTTTCATTTTTCTGTTATAGTTATAAACATACTCTTATTCTTTATCACCTTCACCTAATAACTTGCTTTCCATATCTTCTAAGGCCTTTATGTAATCTTTCTCTACCCTAGAAACATCACCTAAGTGTAGCTCCTTATATTTCTTATACTCTTCCTTTGCCTTAAGTTCAGCAGTTTTAGCACTAATCTTTCCAGCATGGGTTAGAATTTCATGCTTGGATAATTTCAAAAATCCATCCAAAGTTTCAATCCAATCTGACATATACATTGGTATTCTTCTACGGGCCTGCATTTCAGCAAATTCAAGATAAGCAGAAACTATGCTGTTTAATGCATCTAACTCCTCTTCAATGCAATAGTTTTTTGCTACTAATGCATCTGCTTGTCTAGGTTGTTCTCCTTTAAAACTAAGCATTCCCATATAAGGCTTGTCTGCATCTGCTGAGTAATAAATCTTTTCTGCCGCAGTATGCCCATGAGCTGCCCAATGCATTTTATTCTGTACTGTTTTAAAAAACAAAGTAGATACTTCTGTTCTGGGGTCATAGTCAACACTTGTGGCATAAATATCTAGTACTTTCCTCCAGAATACTTTTTCTGATGAACGAATATCTCGAATACGCTCCAGTAACTCATCAAAATAAATTCCACCGCCATTATTTTTTAGAAGTTCATCATTCATAGCGAATCCTTTTTTCATATATTCCTTTAAAACATTGCTTGCCCAAATTCTAAACTGAGTACCTCGTAAAGATTTTACGCGATAGCCTACAGAAATAATTACATCTAAATTATAGTAGTCTACTTGATATGTTTTACCATCAGCTGCAGTTGTTGCAAAATTTGCAACAACTGCATTGCGTGTCAATTCTCCTTCATTAAATATGTTTTTTATGTGACGAGAGATTGTAGACTTATCACGCTGAAATAATTCTGCCATTTGGTCAATAGATAACCAAACGGTATCACCTTCAAAAGTAGTTTCTATTTTAGTCAAACCATCGTCTGTTTGATACATTATAATTTCAGAACCCATATTCATTCCCCTTATACACTTTTTCTTTATTATACATGTTTCATCAAAACATTTCCATTATGTTGCTTTTTTGTTATGCTTACTTTCTTCAGCTTTTCTCGCTATCTCATCAATGGGAATCTGTCCTTTATCGTCACCAAACTCTACATTTATGTTGATATGCGTATCTGCTTTTTTGTGGGACAATGATACAACCGTCTCAACGTGTGTTAAGAGGATAGGATAGCTATCAAATTCATTGTCCCAAGCCCTGTTTATATCAAGGGTCATTTGGGGGAACATATCCAAGCTTGACCATTGTTTGTGGAAACATATCTACTGCGTTTTTGGGGCTATCGGTAGACAGGAACATATCCAGTCTCTCTCTAGAACGTATACCTTACTTTAAAAAGGCAGAATAGCACTTAACCTATGCTATCCTACCTATAATTAAACATTTACAGTTACAAGTGATTTATTGTTTTTAGCCGTTAAATATTTTATAACTATTAAATAACGATAAAAATTGATCGAAACTAATATTGTTTAAATCATATATTCTCGCATGTTTTAAAGCTTTATTAAATTGATTTTTTGTAAACAGTTTTCCATACTCTTTGTTAACCCATTTCATTACAAAAGTTTTATATTTTTCTCTCTCTTTAAATGCCATTTTTGCTGGCTTTCTTTTTAATACAATTAATGTGCTATCCACTTTAGGTTTTGGATGGAAATAATGCCTAGGAATTTTTGCTAATATAGAAATATCTACCTCTGCCATTAACAGCAATGCTAGTGATTTGTTTGTATTTAATAACCTTTTAGCAAAACCATATTCCACTATTAAATAACTTACTGTGGCCGCACTTTCAAAAACAATTTTTCGAATTATATTTGTGCTTATGTTGTAAGGTATACTGCCAAATATTTTATATGGATTGTGGCTAGGAAATGTAAATTTCAGTATATCGTCATTTACTATTTGATAGTTAGGGTAATTTAAGAGCTTATTACGAGTTACCTCACATAATTTAGAATCAATTTCTAGCGCCGTTACAAAATTACATCTTTTTATCAATTCAACAGTAAAATGACCTTTGCCTGCACCTATTTCAAAAATGTTATCTTTTTCATCTAAACTAATGCAATTCATTATTTTTTCTATGTGATATTTTGAAGTAATAAAATTTTGACTATCTTTTATATTTACTTTGTTCATTATAACCTCTCCTTAAATTCTTTCATCGCTTTTCGAATTCCTGTCATTGGTGCAGGATTAAAATCCATTTCTTCATAAAGCCACTTTTCTAAAATCTTATAGTTCAGTCCGTTTATCGAATCTGCTTTAAGCTCTTATCACTAATTTCATAAATTACATCAGTCACATTTTCGAGTAAGCGTTTGTCATGGGTGATAAACACTATAGTTCCGGCATACTCCTTCATTAGTATTTCCAAAGCCTCTAAGCTTGGTATGTCAAGGAAGTTGCTGGGTTCATCCATTAGTAGGATGTTATATCTACCCATAAGCATTTTAGCTAGCAACAATTTTATAATTTCTCCACCGCTTAAAACAGATAAGCTTTTTCCAATATCGTTCTGTTTGAACCCCATAGATGCTAGCACTGAACGAATTTCTGATATATTGTAATCACAATCCTCCTGCATAAACTCCATGACATTCTGATTACTGTTGTACTTGTAACCATTCTGTGCAAAGTAACCTATTTTCGCCTTAGGTGAAATAGAAATTCCATCTTCATGGTTTAAGATCATTTGGATTAAAGTTGTTTTTCCGGTTCCATTACCACCAGTTAATGCCACTTTTGCTCCTAGAGGAATTTGAAAAGATGCATTTTCAAACAGTGCCTTATCCCCAAATATTTTAGTAATTTCCGTACCGACAATAGGATATGGATTGTGGAGCTCCAATGCTTTACTTTGTCTGAAACGAATCCTGCGAATGTCTTCTGGAGCTTCTACATTTCCTAAGGCCGCAATCCTATGTTCTAGGGATTTAGCGGCATTATGCATCTTTTTTTCCTTACTACCCATTGATTTTTGATGAGCTAAACGCCCTCCGCCTTCAGTACTTTTTTTCTTTGAAGCACCTTTTGCCTTTTTTTCTATTTTACGGGCCTGCTTTCGCTTTTCCTCCGCAGCCCTTTCCAATCGGGCACGTTCCGCAATAAATTGTTCGTATTCTGCAGACTGGCTCTTGCGTTCTTCCTCTTTTTGGCGAAGATAATCAGAATAGTTTCCCCAATACTCAGTGATTTTGCCATCTTTCAGTTCCCATATTTTATCTACTACCTCATCAAGAAAATAACGGTCATGGCTAATAACTAATAGTGCACCTGTAAAATATTTTAGCTGTCCAATTAGAAAGTCAATTCCTTCACGATCTAAATGGCTCGTAGGTTCATCCGCTAAAATACCATGAACTTGTGCCGATAAAGCCTGTGCTATTTTAAGCCTTGTTTCCTCACCACCGCTCATGGTCTGTATATCTAATTGCTCAATACCGAGCTTGCCTACAAGTGCAAAATCTTTCTCCTTCTGCAAAGTTACTTCATCCAACTGGGGAATATAGGCAAGTTCACCCAGTCGATTCATTTTACATCCTGGGGAAGTTAATTCTCCTAAAAGTACCTTGAGTAACGTGCTTTTTCCTGCACCATTTGCTCCTACTAAACCAATACGGTCATAATCATATACTTCTAAATCATCTATATTTAAAACATCGCGTCCTTTGAATTCCACACGAATGTCTTTTGCATTTAATATCAATTCCATTTTATTTCCTCCTGTCTATAATCGCATGCTTTCATTTGCTTGTACGCAGGGAAAACCCTGCGATTTAGCAGGAAGAATTACATGAAAATATAATACATAAAAATGTCCCTCCTATGAATTTTGTTTTTAAATCTAGGTAATAAAAAATGCAGGCCAAAATCCACAATGTGGCTTTTGGTCTGCATACATACAATTTGGAAACATTCATATTAACGACATAGTTAAATAAAGGTATAGTTAAATAACCTATATCCTAACCGTAACTAATGAATGCTCAATATCGTATAAATAAGCACAACAAAAAAGCCTATCATCGGGGATAGATTCTGCTTTTTT
>CAZCGU010000021.1:0-27258 GCA_964498525.1 uncultured Pelotomaculum sp. | reverse complement strand
TTTGCCTTTTTCAATTAATTCAACCCCCCGATGTTTTTATGTTATCATGCCACAAAGGGTTTCTCCAAATATGTTGGGGGGCTTAATAGTGGTCGGATAGTTAAAATATCTCCGTTTGCTATCAGCTCATCTCTGGCATTGAAAGTGATAGCAAAATTGCCCCTGTCTGGTATCGGTGTAATACCAAACAGGGGAAAAAGTAGTATCAAAAGCTGTCCATGAAATCCATAGCGGCATCCAAGCTCTCGTTGTCTGCGTCCTGCCCGGAGGCGGCAAGCGGTTGAACGCCCTGCATGAGCTGCAATATTGTTCCGAGATTGGCTGGGGCGGATTGCTGCAAGCCCTTTCGGACGGCCTCGCGTATTTCCTGCAAAAAAGCGTCCTCCTTTTCCCTCGTCTCCAAATATGGGTCTGTGTCGAGCCGTTCCAGTCTGCCAAAGTAATCATTAACCGCCATAACAACCGCCTTGCTGAAGGAACGATATTTCTTTTTGTCCAACCGCCGCAGATATTCCCACGCCCGGCGGTCATCATCTTCATTTAGGTTTAGACGCACCGTTGTCGTATAGATGCTTTTCATACAATGCGGCCTCCCTTGTGGAGCCGCTGCACGGTCAGAAGCTCATAGCCTTTGGCGGTGGCGCAGATGTCGTCGTTGATGATTACCCGGTCTTTTTCGTATTCCCCGAAGTTTTTGACCATACAGCTCCCGCCGCCGACCACATAGAGACGCATCAGCTCCGGGTCGTATTCGTGTTCACGAAGCCTGCGGAAGATACCGGCCACATACTCCGCCGCCGTATCGCGAATCGCCGTCAGATACCTCTCGCTTATATCTGCCGTGCCGTGCCGGATGACGCGCTCGATCACGGAATCGTCCGCCGCCGTGCCGAACTGCCGCATCAGGTTCTCCCGGACGGCCAGCATGCACCGGTGCGTCCCGTATTTCTCGGTGTAGCATTTGCTTTGCAGTGGGCGGCAATCGTTGATATACATGACGTTCATCGTCCCGTTGCCGATGTCGCAGAGCATATTGATGCCTTTAAACTCCCGAAGTCTGTCCGCCACGGCGGAAAATCCCTGCGGGAAAACATCCACGCCCATGAACTCCACATGGTAGTCCGCTCCCCGGAAGCTGAAATCCGCGGTTTCATTTTGCAGGAGATATGCCCGAAAACTATCCTTTTGTTCGCTGACCCATGTGAGAGGCAATCCGGTCGCAAGGTGAACGCGGGCGGCGGTCTGCTTACGGATATTCAACTCCCGCGCAACGGCGGCAAGAGTGAGAATATAATAATCGCAGTCGGTCATTTTTTCGGAGATAAATTCCTTGTGTTCCTCCCCGACAAGATAATACTTGCCCTCATAGACAAGCATATTGCTCTTGAAGGTCGGCTCCTTGTCGTAGGCGGCAACGCCGGTTTTGAAGCAGCAGTGGGCGGTCTTGATATTGCCGTACCCGTGGTCGATGCCGATGATGATGGGATTGGTGGTTGCATTGTATTTGTTCATGAAATTCATATTGTTTCCTTTCTTCTGCTTTGCGACAATACAATATTTGTTTATTTTGGCAAGTTGCCATTTTGACAACTTGCCACTCTTAAATAGGGGTCTGAGTGAAAGTTCCCAAATTGGGAACTTTCAGTTTCGGAGCAATAAAAAAGCGGCCTATGATTTCTCATAAGCCGCAGGTAAGGTAGATATGCGATTACATTTGTTGCTGACACCTCAAGTTCCCATTTGGGAACTTGAGGTGTCAATGGTCTTTATGCGATTTTTTCGCTATTTCTTAGTGCGGCATTTCGCACTCGCTGACCTTCGAGGTGCCCTTCGTATCTGCAATCCTCGCAACAATACTTAACATCAACCCTCGTTGTAGTGAAGGTTTTGCCGCAGCACTCGCAGACACATTCCCAGCTCCGCTTTTCCACCGCTTCCTGCCGGTAGGATTTCGCACGGCAATTCGAGCCGCAGAACAAAGTGTTTGACCGCTTGGATTCAAAGGTTTCGCCGCAGCATTTGCATACAAGTTTTAGAGGCTCGCCGGGAGTGCGAACACCCGCCTTGATTTGCTGATAGCGTTCACGGCTCTTGATGCGGTGTCTGCGTAGCTGCTCCTGCCGCTTGGCCTCCGCTTCTGTCAGCTCCGGGGTGGGAAGATCAAAGCGCCCGATAAACTTCAAATGAATCTCAATTTCCTGCGTCCGGTCGCCGTCAATCTTCTCCGGCGCATGGACGATGATTTTATCTATAAACTCGTTTATCATCGGCGTGGTCAGCTCGGAAAAGTCCGTGTATTTCTTGGCCAGGGTAAGGAATTGGGCTACATGGTCAGTATCCTCCGCAAAGGCCGCTAACTGTACCTCGGCATCCGCGATGGCGGCGCGAAGCGTCTGTTGCTCCGCCTCATATTCTGCAAGCAGACTGTCGAAGCGTTCCCCGGAGAGCTTGCCCACGGCAAAGGTCTCGTACAGCTTTTTGATAATGCCGTCCAGATCACTGACGCGCTTTGTGTCCTTGCTCAGCTTGCGCCTTATATCCTTGGCAGCCTCCGCCTGTCTGAGCTGCGATGCCGACCGCACCTTCTTCATAAACTCGTCCTGATTGGAGATGGCGAAGGCGCTGACGGAGCGGACGATGTCCAGTAGCAGGGTGCGCAGGGATTTTGTCGTGATATAATGGCCGCAGCAGTCCTTCGCGTGTTTTTGGTGCGCCAGCGTGTAAGAGGAACAGTCGAAAAAATCCGATGGATATTGGTTTTTCTTTGCGTCGCCTCTGGAGCGGTGATTATACATCTTCTCGCCGCAATCGGCGCAGTATAAAAGGCCGGTCAGCGGGTTTGCCACGCCGAAGGTGTCGATACGCTTGGGTGTTTTTCTCAGCTTTTGTGCCAGCTCCCATGTTTCCTTGTCAATGATGGCCTCGTGGGTATCTTCAAATATAAGCCAGTCCTCTTTTGGGTTGGGTGTGGCGCTTTTATCCTTATAGGAAGCCTTATGGGAACGGAAATTAACCGTATGCCCCATATATTCCGGCTTGGATAAAATCTTGCCAACGATATAGCCGCTCCAGTTATATGGGTTAGGGAACTCCTCTTTGCTTTTCCAAACACCAAGGCCCTTTCTTGCGGCATAGACAGCGGGCGCTTCCACCTTGTCATCGAACAACCGCCGGGCTATCTCATAGGGGCCGAAGCCTTCAATCGTCAGGCGGTATATCCTGCGGACAACGGCGGCCGCCTCCTCGTCGATAAGCCGGTGGTACTTGTCGGCGGGGTCTTTCTTGTATCCGTAGATGGCGCTGTTCGTCGTAGGCTTGCCGGTCTCGCCTTTTACCCGAATGGCAGTGCGCTGCTTGCGGCTCAAATCCCGCAAATACCACTCGTTCATGATATTTAAAAACGGCGCAAATTCATTGCTGTTCTGGTCGGCACTGTCCACATTATTGGCGATGGCGATAAAGCGGACGCCGTGCTGCCGGAAGAACACTTCGGTGTAAAAGCCGGTTTGCAGGTAATCACGACCGATTCGACTCATGTCCTTTGCAAGGACGCAGCCGACCTTTCCGGCCTCGATATCCGCAACCAAGCGCTTCCAGTCCGGGCGCTCAAAATTGCCGCCACTCCATCCGTCGTCCGTATAGTGAACGCAGCTTTCGTAGCCGTTCTGAGCGGCGTAGGTTTCCAGGTATCTTTTTTGGTTAATGATCGAGTTGCTATCCCCGGTCAAATCATCGTCACGGGACAGCCTCTCATATAGCGCTGTGATCTTTCCTTCAGTCTGTTTTGTCGCCATATCAGGCGCTCCTTTCAGACTGTCGGCTCATTTGTGGTGCTTCCATTATACCACACTCCGAGCTGTTTTCCAGCACTTCATTGCGAATCATGCGTAAAACCTTATCCTCCATCGTCTCCTGCCCGGAATTGCAGAACACGACCTTTACCCGGTAGGTGGTGGAGCCGATGCGTCGGGTCATATAGGTGTAATTGTTCTCGTCGGTCTTATTTGTGTTAATAGGCTACCTCTCTTTCTGTTGCGCGTCCGGTATAACTGCGGTATAATTCTTGGTGGTGACAGTTCCTCTCGCTGTAATCTGCCGGCGTCTTTATTCAGTTGTCTTTGGGCAGTAAAAACCGGCCCCGCCGCCCATTTCTGAGCAGCGAAGCCGGTCTCGCGCCGTGCTAATATTTCTGCACATCTCTCCCTTCATAGATTAAAAAGTAATCCACATATTTTAAGGTTGGATTACTCCCTCTACTTATAGGAGAAAACAGCGGGTCAAAACGGAACTGTTTTTCGGAGAACTAAAAATATTTTTTGCGGGGAGGTGAGGTCAGCGTGACGGAGGATGAAATGAGCCTTGAGGAATACACCAAATGGCTGTATGAGCAGGGCTTGGAGCATGAAGTCGAAGACGAACCTGATTATGAGCAAGATGAAGAAGATGATGTTCTTGAAGAAGTCCCCCACCTAAGCGCAGAGGAAAAGCTTGCCGCTGACCTCGCTGCCGAACGCAATGAGCTTCTGGAGACCAGCCTGCGGCTTGACGATCACCCGGAGGAAGCGCCGCCTGAAACCGAGGAAGCTGAGAACAAGGAAAGCTTCAAGCGGGAAATGCTCAAGAACGCCATTGAGCGGATTGAAAACGCGGCGCGAACACAAACCGACTTCGAGGACGTAGTCAGGAAATGGGACAAACTTGAGCAAAACGAGGCCCGCAGGCTGCGTTATCATGAGACAAGCCGGGGTGACGTACCTCTGGAGTTTGACAAGGCCATGGACGGGGTGATTTTCCCACTATCCTATATGGAGCCGCGCTGGAAGCAGATTCTGAGCGGCAATTTCCTTGAGGTCATGCACGATTGCCCGTTTGAAATGGACAAGCTTACCACCGGCGTCATCATAATAGAGCTGCTGCGCGGCATGAGAGACGACCACAAGGAGATATTTTATTGGCATTTCATCCGGCAACGCTTCTGCGCAGAGGTCGGGCGAATCAGAGCGCAGACGGACAGAAACATCCGAAAGACGCGGAGCGTTATCCTCCGCAAGCTCAGAAAGCAGCTTCAAAAGGCGCTATGTAACCGTCAGCAGACCGGATATATGCTGACGCTCCGGCAGCGCAGATTTCTTGAGCAGATGGAGGCGGGTGCTATTGACGAAGACGATGCGGACTGATACAATAGTAATATTCAAAATAAGTATTAAGATTACATCGGGAGGCGCAGCATGAATAACCTCTTTGAGCGTTCAAGCTCCCATTGGGTACGATATGACAAATATGAATTAAAAGAAGCCGGGAACGGCAAGCTTTATGTAACTCCCGCAGAAAATGCGAAGCCGGAGGTCTATGACCCGCTGAAAAATGCGGACGCCATGGTGCTGGACGCGCTGAATGTAGGGCTAATGATGATGAAACGAGCAGAGGACGCCAAGGTCGCGGCCGCCGTGATGGAGTTTATCACGAATTACGGTCTGCTGGGTCTTATGACCGCACTGCCGACTACACCTACGTTTATGGATTACGAAGCGGTCTACCTGCCGAAGAACAAGTTCATCAAGCAGGAGACGCTCTCCACCGAGGATTATCTCGTCAACTTCTATCCTTTTGAAAAGCCGGAGATCAAAAAGCGGGGCGTGGAATCCCGATGGGATGTCGGCGGCGACAGGGAAATGCTCGCGCTTGCTATGACGTTTTCAGACAAGCCGATGGCGGTCAATATGTGCTTGCAGCGGGAATATGCTGAGCCTTACGACTGGCTGGCGGCGCAGTTCAAGGATTGGGCGTTTATCTTCTGCACATCTATCTACTACTACGACGACCACGACAAGATAGACGAGGACACGCGGAATATATACCGGCAGGCGATGGCGGCCTTTGACGGCATCGCACCCAGCTACCACATCGCGCTTCTTGAGAGACCGACCATCGTATGGGATTTTCAGTCGCTTTTGTTGGGTATCCAGATGATGTTCAGCTTCGCGCTTACAGACGAGCAAAAGCCGCTGCGCTCCTGCAAGCATTGTCAGAAGGCGTTCATGGCAAGCAGACCCAGCGCTGCATTTTGCTCCCCGCGCTGCAAGAATCAGTACAATGTATATAAGAGCCGGGCGAAGGATAAAAGCTCGGAAACGGATTGATAGGATAGGAGGCGTAGAACATGAGCGATGAACACGCCCTCACTCCATATGAGAGCAGGGAAATATTATTTTACAGAACGGACAATGGGGACGTTCGGGTTGAAATTTTGTTATTCCGTGAAAACCTGTGGCTGACGCAGGCAAAGATGGCGGAGCTGTTTGACGTGCAGAAAGCAGCCATATCTAAGCACTTGAAAAATATTTTTGAGGAAGGCGAGCTGGACAAGGCCTCAACAGTTTCCAAAATGGAAACAGTTCAAAATGAGGGCGGCCGCATGGTCAAGCGAACTCCGGATTTCTATAATCTGGACGCCATCATCGCCGTTGGCTATCGTGTTAATTCAAAAAAGGCTACCATGTTTCGCATATGGGCAAACAGGGTTTTGAAGGAATACATCATCAAGGGTTACGTCATGGATGATGAGCGTCTAAAGGAGCCGGAGAACTTCTTTGGCAAGGACTATTTTGAGGAACAGTTAGAGCGCATCCGTGACATCCGTTCCAGCGAACGGCGCTTCTATCAAAAGATAACTGACATCTATTCGCAGTGCAGCGCCGACTATGACGCAGTCAGTCCCATCACACAAGATTTCTTCGCAACGGTTCAAAACAAGCTGCATTTTGCCGTTACCCATCACACAGCGGCAGAAATCGTATATGGCAGAGCAGACAGCGAGAAAACGAACATGGGCTTAACTTCATGGAAGAACGCCCCGCAGGGACGTATCCGTAAATCCGACGTGAGCATTGCAAAGAATTATCTGAACGAAGCCGAGCTTGGCAATCTCAATGAAATCGTCACCATGTATCTGGATTACGCTGAGCGGCAGGCGCGGCGCGGTAATATCATGTATATGCGTGATTGGGTGGAGCGATTGGACGCCTTCCTGCAATTCAATGAGGAAGATATTTTGCAGAATAAAGGTACTGTCACGGCTGCCATAGCGAAGGCGTTTGCCGAGAACGAGTATGATAAATACCGTACAATTCAAGATCGCCTGTATCAAAGCGACTTTGACCGTTTGGTTACGGACACTGAAAAGGGCAAAGAATAAGCAAAGCCCACACTTCCGATTTTGTTCTTTCGGAGGCGTGGGCTTTAGTTATACTGTTTACAGAGAATACACCAGTTCGTGCAGGACGATTTCTTCTGCCCGGTTGCGGATATTGTTCATGCGGCGCACCCATTCCATTTGATCGGATGCTTTCAGGGCTTCGGTTACACCTTCCTGGGTTGCCATAGCGGTGCAAATGGAGTCCATGCGCTCCTTGCAGATCTTATCAGTTTCCGCCAAAGCCTCAAACAGCTTCCCGCTGGTCAGCAGATTAGTATAAAGGACGGGATGATGTTCTTTCAAGAAATGATGGCGCATATGCCCATATTTGCCGATCTGATAATCCGAGGCTTCGGGTAACTCAAGGTTGGGAATGAAATAATCGCCCTCTTGACGGTATGTGCCGCCCATTTGTTCAAATAACGATTTCATAAGCGAAAGCTCCTTTTTGTTTTGAATTTACAGCAGGTATAAGACTTTTCTTCTCCTTTCCCACAACTGCTTTTCAATTCACCACAAATGAGCCGCAGTCATATGTATTAGGTGGCAGAAACCACCCTTTACATAGTAACTCTTGACATTTGTTATTGATGTGTTCACCTATGTTTTTGTCATTATGATTTCGCTGATTGCGGTTGCCAATGTGTTTAACACGATTTCCACGAACATCAGGCTTCGTAGGCGGGAGCTTGCCATGCTCCGCTCGGTGGGGATGTCGGATCGCGATTTCAATAAGATGATGAATTTCGAGTGTGTCTTTTATGGCATGAGGACGTTGCTAATCGGTCTTCCAATAGCGGGAATCATCTCGTGGCTGATTTACGAAGGGTTAGTGGCCGTAGAAAGAATGAGTAACTTCGACTTCGTATTCCCGTGGGGGAGCGTGGCAATCAGCGTGTTCAGCGTGCTCTTTATCGTGTTCATTACAATGTTGTATGCCATTAGCAAGATAAAAAAAGAAAATATCATTGACGCACTTCGGGATGATATGACTTAATTCAAGCAATTATTAACCGGCAATAATAAAGTTTACCGATGACGCTTTTGCAGTAGCGGTAGGTTCAGGTGGAGCATTGTTTATCCTGGCCAGCAATGGCACAACAGCCGCTGCGCCCTATTCCGTAAAGGTAAAGGTATTGGTTTTCACTGTGGATCCGGAAGAACTCGAAACGGTACCCGGTAAAACACCCGATTTTACCCTGAAGGCCAAAAATATCCCCCAAAAATATACATCAGTAAGGTTTGCATGGGATTTTGGTGATGGAACACCGGTACACACCACCGCCGGTTCCCCGTTCCAATGTTTGGCACACCTATACAGAAACCGGTAGGTATCAACCAAAAGTAACGGTATTCAGCCCTGAAAACGTCATGCTGGCGTGAGATGCCATTAGTATAATTGTGGAAAAGGCAGACGAGAGGATGTGGCCCTTGTTTACGGCTATTCCCATAAAGATGCATATAGTGGCACGGTAGACTGGGCAGGACCACGTCAAAGTCATAGAAAAAACGCAGTCACCCATTTAGACACCGATTAATTCCAGAGCACGTTCAGAATTACAGCTTATCTTACGTAAAGCAGAAGCAATACACTTCACACCATTTAACCGCAATAAGCTTATAACAAGATTACGTATAGCAGCAAAAACACGGGGAGCAGAGCCAGTCCGGATTTGCGGGCGATCTTCATCAAAGGTCATATCACGCACCTAATGAAGACAATTTTCAATAGACCAATGGCCACGGATTGACTTCAGCAGGAACTCAGCGTCCGCCTTTTCTGGAGTTAGACTGGTTACCAGGAAAGCGACATCTTTTTTAAGGTTATTGCCATACAGGTCGGTAGTAGAACGAGACACCTTAGATATGCAAAACCCTCGGTAGCCGACAGGGTTGATATTACTAAAAGGTGGATTGAAAAAGGATATAAGGCTACCTTAGTCCTTAACGCTGTCGGCATTGCGCCATCCACTTACTATTACCATGTTAAAAAAACAGAAACTAAAAATAAAACGAAACCCGGGGGCCATAAAATACGGCTATTCCTTAAACAGGCAGGGTAAAAATATAACTGATAAACTAAAATTGTTACCGGTGACAGCTTCCCATACGGTTACAGAAAAATTACCGCCTGCCTTAAAGAAGAAATAATCATAAACCATAAAAAAGTATATCGGTTATGCAAGGAACTGGGTGTTCTACGACCACAGCGGGAAGATATACCATAAAAGGCCCGGAAAAATTGCTAAGTATAAGGATATAAGTCTGGCCGAGGCCCAAGGAACAGCGGAGCAGGCTTAAAAAAAGCAAAACCAGAAATCTGCAGGAGCGTCTTGATAAACATCGAAGAAAGACACTGAACTTCATGTATGATTCTCGCATTCCCTTCGGCAACAACCAGGCGGAACGGGACATACGCATGACCAAAGTCCGGCAGAAGATCTCCGGTGGTTTCCGGTCCCTGCAAGGCGCACACCGGGATCTTTTGCCGGACCAGAGGTTGCATCCCTACGGTCAAGAAGAATTCTGTCCCGGCACTGACAGCAATCCGGGATGCTCTTTTAGGGAATCCCTATGCCCCAAGTTGTACTGAAGTCTTAAAGTTGGACGTATCAACAAAGAAATCACCGGGCTAAGCAAGCATCCTTTCCGCCCGGCCCTTGGATAAACTCTAAACTTTTAAACTTCAGGTTTTAGCGGTTAAATGTGTTGAAATGCGAAGGTTTAAGGGTATAATGGAGATCATATCCAGGCAGGGTAAAACGCAGCCAAAGACCGGAAATCGAAGCGTGCACATGGGAATTCGCTCATCTGTCAGGCGATTTGCTAAAAACTATTCGCCTCGGAATCCTGGGGTTCCCCGTAAAAAATCTTACTGAACCCCCAGCCGTTCCATCTCCAGATGCCGTCTTCCCGCACACCTGGATCGTTATAGTCGCCTTCCACGACCACAAGCTCATTTATGCCGTCTCCGTCCAGATCTTCGAGGCGAGCTTCATAATTGGGGCGGTCCAGGTTGGATGACTGCCAGACCGGCTTAATAACGCCCTCAACCAGTTTAAAAACAAACAGGTGATTTTTGACGCTTGTGTCCTCCCCGGTAATCCAAAAGGGTTTGTGCGGACCAAAACTGCCCGATTTCCAGACCAGCAGATTGAGCTCGGGAATGCCGTCGTTGTCGGCGTCGCCCAAAAAGAAATCGTCAACCCACCATTCATCCGGGGACTGCCAGATTGACCGGGAGGCGTCCGCAACCTTTAAGGAACCGTTCTGCAGGGAATATACCTCTAAGATTCCGTCCCGATCCAAATCAAAGCGCTGTTCTTTGTTAAGCCTGGACGCAGGCAGGGGTTTCCGGGCATAAAATGTGTAGCTGCTGTTTTCTTTATAAATCCGGCTTTCCTGATCCCAGGCCGGGACAGCCACCGCTTCCAGCTTCAGAGCCAGCGCGCTTAAAACCCGTGCGGCCTCCTCCCCCTCCAATGGCTGGGGTTGGTTCCCGTCGTTGATATAAACCGGCAGGCATTCAATTTTCTCCACACCGTCGGCGCTAATAAATATTTTAGCCAGCAGGCCCTCCCGCGTGGCCCGGGACCACTTTTGATCGAAGACAAAGTTGCCCAGACTGTAAAAGATGTACTTGCCTTTATATTCCTCCACCTTTTGCAGCACATGAGGGTGATGACCCAAAACAAGGTCCGCTCCGGCATCCACCGCCAGGCGAGCCAACCGGGTCTGGGCCAGGTCCGGCGCGGGCTCATATTCCGTACCGGCGTGAATGGATACCACCACAAAGCCGGCCTCTTTCCGGGCCTTCCGCACGGCGGCCTGTACCTTTTCTTCCTCAAAGCAGGCCACACCGGGGCCACCGGCCCCTGCCGGACAGTCCCCGGGGGCCAGGGCGGGATCGCAAAAGGCCAGAAAGGCCAGCTTCAGCCCCTTTGCCTCGATATATCTGGCAGCATAGGCCTCCTCCTCTGTTTCCCCGGCCCCGGCGTACTTAAGTCCCGCCTGTTCCAAATATTGAAAAGTATCCAGCAAACCCCGGGTTCCGAAATCATGCATATGGTTGTTGGCCAGGGAAAGGATAGTGAAACCGGCTTCTTGTAAAGCCGCCGCCACACCCGGGTCGGCGCGCAGAATCCTTTCCGGCGGCATGATCTCCCGGCCCGGGGTAACCGGGTTTTCCAGGTTGCCGAAAACGATATCGCCGCTTTCCAAATATCCTTCTATTCTAGAAAAGGGGTGGCCCAAATCATCCCCATGTTTCTTGATTTCCCCGGCCACGCCCCGGGAGAGCATAATGTCCCCCACAGCCACCAGGCAAAGGAGCTCCTGCCTGACCGGCAGCTGCAGCTTTTTCAATTTGAAAGCAGCAAAGTCTTCTTCGGCGGGAGAACCTTTAAAGACCCCCGGTTGAGTAATTTTAAAGAAAAGGCAGCCTAGGCCGCCAAGAATAACTGCAGTTATTAAAATGAGCAACAAAGGTTTTTCCAGTTTCATCGTAGTCTATTTGTAGTCCTGTAATAGTATTATTTTTGGTTTCATGTTTAACTTTAGTTACATTTATGTTTTTTTTGGTGACTATTTTGTTCTGATTGCAGTTTTTTTATTAGCTTTTAAGGTTTCATCAGGGCTTAGGGGTTGGTTTCCGCCAATTTTAAATTCCCTTCGGTTTTCAGGGGGCAATAAAGGCGCCGGTCCATTGGGGCAGCGGCGGAACCTCCCCATCGTTTAACATTTCATGCCATTTGGAATCGGTTAGCCGGTCATTAAGGGGCCAGGGGAACTCGTAATAAGAATAGACCCCGCCCAGGGCAATTCTTAGCTTGCCGTCTACCGGCACAACGGCGTAAATTTCAAAGATGTTGCCGGTGGCTTCTTCCAGCACCTGGCCGTTGGGATCGTTGGCCACATCCGCCACCAGAGCAGCCGGACGGTTATAAATAGCGGAGCGGTGGTCGATGCCTTCATCCCGCAGGGCTTCCAGCCAGAAATGCTCCAGCTGGCCGCCGTAGGAGCGGATTAAATCATATTCCTCGTCGGTTAAAAGGGTGTTGGCCAGTTCTTTTTCGGAGATGGTTTTCAAAGCCAGAATCAGCTGCTCCATCCTGTTCAGACTCTCCTGGTCCCGCTCATTTAAAAGCTCCCTGGTCAGGAGGCCTTCCCTGGTCATTTTCACCAGTGAGGCCAGACGTCCGTAAAGCTCCGGGTTAGGCTCCACATAGCCCCGGTCGTCAATAATTTCCCCACCGCCTCCTGCTTCCGCGTAAACCGGTTTGGCGTAAAGGATAGTGTCATGTTTTAACTCCGTCCAACTGCCCAGATAGGTGTTGAGTTCTTTTCTGGCCCAGGCGGAATTGCGCATAAAGGAGGGATATCCGGCGGGTTTTTCCTGAAGCAGGGGCGTCAGCGTGTAAAGCCAGCTCCAGTAAAGGTTCTGGGTCCAGGTTTCCGGGCCCAGGCCGGCTATAAATGCTTTCATTTTGCCCATGTTTTCCGGGTAGCCCTGGTAGGCCGTCTCCCCCATGGAATCCAGAATGGAGTATGCTTCCGCCGAACCCATGGCGGCTGGGATGTCCAGGGCTTTGGGCAGCATTCTTCTTTGACCCTGGCTGTTTTCCTTGACCTCCCGGTAAATCAGCCGCTGGAAAACAGAAGCATCCAGGGTAAAGCGCTGCCCCATGAAACGAAAGCCTTTTATTTCAGCTTCCCGGTCCGGCTGTATGGTTTCATCAAAAATAGGCAGGGAATTTATGGCCGGGGGCGCCAACTCAGCCGCCGACGCTAAAAATGCCTTCCATTGCTCCGGACTGGAAACCAGCGCCTGAAGGGAGGCGTCCGCGCCATAGATCTCGTCAACCAGTTCCTTATACTGAATATAAGAGAGGTCGTCGCTTTTACCGACAAAGAAGGTGGTAGTGGCGTAAATCTTGTCCCAGCTTACCCTGTTATCCCCCTGGTTCAGGGCCTGGGTGATTAAAACAGCAGACCTGGTTTCATCTTCATTCTTTAAGCGGAAAGTTAAGCGGCCGTACCACATCATGGATTTAAAGTAGTTTTGCAGCAGTTCCGTTCTTTCGTAATGCCCCCGGGGTATGTACTGGGAATAATCTTCCTGAAGAGCGTTCAGGGGATCGTCACTCCCGCCGGCGCTCATCAGCGGCGAAACTTCGATACCTTGATGACTTTCAATCAGAGCCAATTCTTTTTTAACAACATCTTTAACAATAGAAGGGATTTCCGTATTGGGCTCCATGAGCTTGCCGGCCACGGCAAAAAAACTCACATTTCTTTTGGCGGCGTTTTCCCAATTGGTGCCCTTAAGGTCTTTATATTGTTTTTGAGCCTCGGCCAGCATGGCCTTATTTAGTTCTTTTAATTCCCCGGCCAGTTTTTCGGTCTCCACAACCCGCAGCAGATGATCAAAAAACAGGTGGTAATTGTGGAGTACGGAATCGGTGGTCACAAACAGCGGCACCGGTTCATAGCGGTTTCTCTCGTACAGGGAAAAGAACTCTTTTTCGTACTGGCTGGGAACTACCACAAAATTGTTTTTGGCAAGAAGTTCTCTGGCCGCCGGGGATAGTTCAAACATGTCCTTGTTGGTGATGTTGCCCAGGCCGGACTCCACCGTATAGGAGGGCACGGCCGGCTTTACCTTTACGGGCACTTCCTCATACTTAGCAAATATCGCGGCAACCGCCGCCGGCCGGGAAGAAGACTGCTGGAGAGAGTTCTTTTCATCCGCCCCCGGCTGGCCGGAACAGCCGCTTGTCGCCCCCAGGAGCAGCAGCAAACCGCAAAGGGGCAACCATAATCTTTTCATTTAGCTCACCTCTCATCACCTTTTTTATTCGATTAATTCGTGTTATTTGTTAAAACCGTGATCTTGATCTTAATTCTTTACTTTAACCGATATTTTCTGTCCGTATTTAATTAGTTGCTTCATTCCAATACACTGGCTGATGCCGGTAAAAATGGCTTCCCGGTTTGACGGCAGCCATCTCGTTCCCGAAAGGATGGTTACTCCGGAACCGTTGAAGGCTTCGGGATACAAAGGTGTGCTGGAACCAACCATAACCACATCCCGTGCCCCGGTGCAATATTTCAAAAGATTCTCCAGAGTTCCGTTGATAAGCGATGTGCTGCTGATGAAAATCACCTGGCACTGGGGCAAAAGTTCGGGCTGGGCGCTTTCCGGGTAAACCTGGCCGGCAACGCCCTCCCCCCGTTCAAAGATTAACAGGCGCTGGACTTTGTTATTTAAGGTGGCAATAATGGGTCCGATATGTCCTATAACCGCAACTGTATCCGAGGGCCGGATTTCTGCGGAAAATGCCGCATCGGAGTCGTGGGGACCGTGCTCCTGTTCCAGTTTGTCGAATTCAGCGACAGAATTTAACACCGCCAGGCCCATGGCAACAGTTATGACATTTTTACCCTGCAAAGCCCACCCGGCAACTTCCCCGGCGGGCATCCCAATAAGATTTCCGGCCATGGGAAGGGCCGCACAGGTATGACCAGTTTCCCTTCTTAAGACATAGGTAACACCTATGGAGCCGCTATCCAGTTCAACTGCCATCAATCCCAGGCCAACCCTCACCTCTTTTATTTTTTTGCCCGCGAGCCCGGGTGAAGCTAAATCGTAAATCCGCTCTAAAATCATTGGTTAAAACCTCCCAGCGTTTCTAATCAATTCCATATAAATAAAAGACTACAGGAAATCAATGGATGAAAAATCAATATCCCCTTTTTCGTTGACATACTCCGGAGCGGCGTGAACATATTCCACCCGGGCTATAAACATCTCGTGTGAACCTGTTTTAACAGAATCAACTATGGTACATTCGATGTTCACCGGACAATCGGATAAAACTGGCGCATTTACTTTAACAGCCTGGCCAAGCTTAACATTCATTTTGGTGAGCTTATCCTCGTCGCGTTTGCTGTGGGTTCCAAGGTATTCAAAGGTGTCCTTGTAGTTCTTGGCCACCAGGTTGACTACAAAACAACCTGATTCCTTGATCATTTTATAGGAATAACGGGTAGGGACAATTCCCACCATCACCATGGGTGGATCAAAACTGCAATTACAGCAATAAACAACCACAAGCGCATTGTTTTCCCCGTCTGTTCCCCTGCAGGAGATTAAAACCTTCGGCGCCGGCTGAAGACAACTCCGCTTGTTAGCCTGTATTTTATTCATTTGAACAGACTCCTTTCCGGATCAGCTATTATTCTCAACATTATTGGCTCTGGCCGGTTAACTCCGGCGGTGCGGCCTGCCCGGGTAGCCGCAGCGGCCGGGAACAAATTAACGCCGGCTAACAAACAAAACTTTTTGGGCCTAGGCTGCCTGCATTATCTGTAAAAACCCGGGCTCAAGCATATCTTTAAGCGTTGAAAAATTAACGGGAAACTCCTGTATGCCGGCGGCGTAGGGCCAGTGCTCATACTGCTGGAAATAGACCACAAGCGCATCATGGGACAGGAAAAAGTCCTGGTTTTCCTCGATGGTCTCAAATGGTTCAATTGAATATTCCGGCAGCGCCCCTGTGGTTAACCTCACCCCGATCTCATCCTTAACGGCGCTGTTGATGGCAGAAACGTAGTCTGCGCCGCTTGCAAACAAATCTGCCAGCTGGTATTCTGCGCCTGTTTTCAGGTTAAAGGTATGGGAACTCTGCATCGTTGTTCCGTGCGCCCCACCGGTGTACTGGTAATTCATGCACACAACGCTGAGCAGTCCCTTTTGGTTGTATTTCAGCCTGTAGTCAAAATAGGTTTCACACTTGTTAGGGCTGCCCGTATATCCGGACTTAATATACCCTTCCATTTCTTCGGCATTTTTCAAACCTTCATCCCTGGCCGCCCCGGCTGCTTCACTAAAAACCAAATTGATTTTATCCTGCACAGCCAGGTCCTCCAAACCGTCAATCTGAGGATATTGCAAGGTAATCTTGATAAAACCCGTTTCAGAAGTTTCTTTTATTGTTTTTAGGGAAATTGCATTTTTGGGCGCCCTGGCCAGTTGGATTAGGCCGCTATTCTTGTCCCAGAGGACCTCCAGTCCCAGGCTGTCGGAAAAGAAGTCCGCCCCCAGGTAAGTTCTGTCTTCGATTATTTTATAATTCCTGTCTAGATAATAATCATGCCCATCTGCGCTTATTTTATTGTTATTTAAATCAATAATAATATTATTTTCTGCCCCGGAGATGGTAATGGCATGCTCATTTTCCGACCATCCCACATTATAACCCAGGGCTTCACCAATTGTCCGTAGGGGTAAATATAGATTCCCTCCGTCAATGTGAGGGGCGGCCTCAATTCCAGTACCCTCAAGTTCGATGGCGCCCTGGACGCCGGTTGCGGCAAAACCATAGGCGCAAAATGACAGGACCGACAAAACAATTATTCCCAGCAAAAAAGCTTTTTTGGTCATTACAGCAAACTCCCTTTCCAATCTGAATTTAATTAACAGCTGTTGCGATATTTCCCGGGATCACCGCCTTTTCCGGCCCGGACAAGGGGTAAACAGGCAAACTACTCCAATTCACAGGCTATTTCCTTTTGTTTTGGGGCTATTGAAATCTAAGCCGCCCTGCTGCCTTTTCCGTGCTTTAAAAACCGCCCATAATTTTCCTGATTAAGGCGCTTCTATATATATGACGAAGTTATAGATAAAATGGTTCACACCATGACCAACTTAAACTACGCCGGGGCATTATGCCGGCCAATCGCCCCCCGCCAATCCCTTTAGGAAAGGGATTGTGTTTTTGTTCCAGCAGGTTCCTTAAAAGCGCAACCAAACTTCACCTGCCGCGAGCAGCCTATCCCCTGTACAACTTCCGGCCCTTTCAGATCTCCACTGCATTCTCCGGCAGATTGTTATCCAAAAAAAACAATTCCGGCAAAAATGACGAATATATTAGTCGCGGCTTAACTAACTTATTCGTCACCTGTTATCAATATTTTTTACAGGGGGAAAACCAATCGAATACACTCACTGCCTTAAGGCAATGGTACTTCTCAGGACATTCCAGATCTCGTCTGAAACAAGGCCCAGCCGCCATAGGGCGATACCTTCAAGGTTGTATCTTTTGGCTGCTCCCACCTTGGCCGGAATACTTTCCGCCGTTTCACCGGGAATGGAAATCCCCAGTACCAGTTTTTCCGGCGAAACAACTTCCCTGGCCAACTCCACGGCTTCAACTACCAGGTCCAACGGTTCCGGTACAGTTCCGTAATCATAGGCCATTATAATAATCCGGTCGGCATATCTTCCCAACGCCTGGTAGTCATAACCTTTGTAGGCGCTGTTTGGGGCATGAAGTGTCAGGGTTAAACTGCAGCCCGCTTTTTTCAATTGCCCGGAGAGGAGTTGGACAAACTTGATGAAGCCTTGCCGTTCCGCTGTCAATTCCTCATTTTGGGTCCGCCAGCCCAAACCTTCAAAGTCAAGATTAACGCCTGTGTACAGGATCGCTTCTTTTGTAATATCACTTATGGCCCTGGACATGGCTGTTTCTTCAGTCAACAGGTTGGAAAGGATACCTTCGCCATCAGTTAAATGAACTACCATTTCTGTCCCAATGTTATATTTACCCGCCGCGGCCAATACCTCTTCCCAGCCCTCTGGAAGCTGCCATCCCGACTTGCTGCCGGTTATGAGGTTCCCTTGCTCATCCAGGCTGTACCACCCCAAAGCCAAAACCGAAACCACATCGGTATTGCCGCTGCCGGTGGAGGGATAGTCATTCTTAAATAGATTTGTCCAACTGCTGGTGTTCCGGTCACCCAGGGCGTAATAGCCAACTACTGTCATAGCCACGGGCGGCGAAGTGATCTGCACGCTTCGTGCGTCCCCATCCCATTCAACCCTGCAGTTAAATGCTTCGCTAAAAAACCTCAGGGGGATCAGCGTCCGATCCTTGATAATTACCGGCGGAGTTTCTAAGACGACAGGTGCCTTGTTACGGTATGCAGTCTTGCTGCCAATCTGCAGCTCCGCGGAAATTACCCCATCCGAAGCATCTATAGTTTGTTCGGCGCCGTTCCAGGTCACCTTTACGTTCAACATCTCCGCCACGGCCCGAAAAGGAACAAGGGTACGATCATTTTTAATTACCGGCTTTACATCAAAGTAAACAGGCAAGCCGTCTATATATACCTGGATATCTTCCGGTTGGGCTTGGGCTTGGACTGTCTTCGTACTCCCCAGGGCAAGTAATACTGCCAAAGTAACCACTAGAGTAAAAAGTCTTTTCATCGTGAACTCCTCTACAGCAATAGAGATTGAATAGAAACGCTAATTAGCGCCAGTTGATTATCGATAAAAACACCCCCGAAAGTTGTCGTACTGGGCAATCTTTCTGCAAGGGGTAAAGATAATCCTTTATTAAATTAAAAACTCTTCGGCAAAAAACCGCCAAACGGATCCGGTATTGACCAAAAGCAGCAACCCCCGGATTCTTCCGCCTTATCGGGTTTTGCGCCCAACATCATTACCCCGCCAGCTGTGTTGAAATTTACGCCCGGTACAAGTTGAGCTGCCGTTAAAATCAAAACTGACTAACGGCAACCGGCCTTAAAACACCCTTGTTACCCCTGCGATTCAGGCCATTACGGGCTTAACCGGCAGGGATGGATCAGGCCGGTTTACACGTGAACGCCACGTTTTGCTGTCTGTTAAAAGCCATGGTTTTGCCGTTCCGCCGTAAAAAAACCCCCGAACGGGTTTAGCCCGGTCCAGGGGTTTTTATTTACGGCGCTGTTAAAATTTTAACAAATTTTCAGCCTCCCGTTATTGGGAATTGAAAATCATCTGGTTGAAGAAACAACTGCCGTTTAAGATTATTCTACCACTGTAACGTCTTCATCGTCTCCATTTTCCGGGGTTCCATTGTCTTCACCGTCGTCGTTATCAGAGGTACCTTCATCTTCCGCTGTGCCATTGTCCCCTGCAGTTCCCTCATCTTCAAAGGTTTCTTCTTCATCCGGGGTTACTTCCTCTTCCGGGGTTACTTCGTCTTCCGGCGTCCCTTCATCAACCGGGGCGCTTTCATCTTCCGGCGTAATTTCATCAACTGGCTTGTCCTTAATATCCGCGCGCAACAGGGCAGCATCCCACAGGACTTCCTTATCCAGGCTTGCTGCTACGAAATTCAAAGGTACAAAAGTCCTGTCGTTAACTATCGTGGGGGCAACATCCAGGGTAACGCTTTCTCCATTAACAGTGGCAACCTTATTATCAATTTGCAGCAATATATTTCCCGATGTTACTGAACGATCTTCGGCATTCCATGCCACTTCTTGATTTAGAGCTTCAAAAACTGCCCTTAAGGGTACCATGGGCGTATCGTTTTCAACATAAGCGGCGCTATCTGTAACCAACTCTTCACCGTTGATAAAAACAGTCGGATTTGCCGCCATAGCCATGCCGGCTCCGAATAAAAACAGACCCAAAGTCAAGATAACAATAAATTTTGTTTTCATGTTTGTTAATCCTCCCTGAATTTTATTCTTTCCACTAAGTACAAACCGCTCATCTTTTCCTTAAAGCCACCCCCCCTTTATAATCATTTCATGGGTTTGTTCTAAAAAGTTATTTCATATGTTGCCCCATAAACTATTTCATATTTTTATCCCGTAAATTGTTTCATATATTATTTTAATAATTTTAGTATTTGATGTCAAAACGAAAAATCCTCCTTTTGGTCAATATTACATACAATGGCATATATTTGCACTAAAATTGGAGCGCTAATAAATTGGTCCCTAAAAACCAAAAGGCTTTCCAATTTACGAAAAATATGAACAAGCAGCGAAATAATTATGGAAACAATAATTGATCTTCAAGTACCCGATCCAGTGTTAAATACCGGCGACTTAGCCGGAGTTATTTTAAGTCGCGGACAATTCACCGGGAAAATGATTTGTTGCTACAACTATCACCGTTTTTGGAATAGAATGCAAAACATCATTTCAACTTTTACGCGAATAGCAAAAGAGCCCCCTGATAAATATGGCGGGCTCTGAAGTCCTTATGAGATTGTCAAAAGATGGACTGGAAATTACAACATTCATCCAGACTGCTTGGGGGTAAGTAATTTCACGTTGCGATCTTAGTACCACAGTACTACTGCAGCAAGGGCACATCCTATGGTCTCCACCTTATGTTCCGTTGAGGCTATCTTAATTTCCTCCAGTCTCATACCCCGGGCGCCAAAAGCATTTTCCAGCATGCGTTTTATGGTTTTTTCAGCGTAATCCTTACTCTTTTTTCCCGAAAACTCCATAATGACCCCAAAGGTATCCTGAGATAAACCGACCCCTACTGCCGCAGATATTATTTCTCCGGGAACACCACTGATAATGCAGCCATAGGCTGTGGGCACAAGGGAGCCGGAGGGTATTTTCATTTCCGGACAGTACCGTACTCCTGGCGGCAGAATACTGGATACTTTTAGCAGGTTCAAATTGCCGATCCCCGCTATTAATAGCGCGTTATCAAAGGCATTCAAGTGATTTTCCCCCGCTGCACTGCCGGCCGTAACAAAATACTTCCTGGGTGTTGGCAGCATTCCGCTAACCCCCTCAATACCTGACATATTTACAACTACTCCCTTTCCTATACTTTTTTTTAAGATCAACGATATCGTCCTGCCCGTCAATTATATGTGCACTAATGAAAGATCAAACCAAATTTGAGCAATGTATTATGGAATACGTTAAATCCTCAGGTTTTTATAATTACAATTGGGGTTTGCTGGTCGTCGTTGCCAAAGGGATTGTCAACCAAATCCCTGATTAAGCTCCCGGCATCGACCCCGCTGGAAAAAGCCAGGACATCAACGTTGCGTTTATCATTCACATCAACTATGACTGCTTCCGCGCCAGTTGCCTCCTTAACTGCGTCCACAACCTGCCGGGGATTTTTGGGGCCGAGGATGATATGTTTCTCAAAGGGCCACATTGTTCCGGCCACGTCATCAATGAGCGCCAGGTGGTGTCCGGCAACCCGGTAAAAATCCCCCCTGCGCCCCACCAACCGGCCCAAAAAAGCTGCGGCCACGCCAGCCAGGATTCTCGCTGTACCGGTCTCTGAAATGGCCAGCTGCATGGCCTGGGGAGTAGCCAGGCTGCCGTCTTTACCCGGAAAACGGCAGAGAAATCTGGCTAAAATACCCACTTTTACTGTGTCCGGCAGTATGGCCCGGCCCTGGGAGATGGCCACCACGCTTTCGGCAATGCTGATAATATCGCCGGACTCAACGATTTCCCCCGTATACTTTTTCACAACATCAACGATATCGTCCTGCTCGGTAATTACATGTGTCCGAATGGGTATCCGCGCCCTGATCACGCTATCACCCCTATTATGCAAATTGGCCGGCCAGGTAATCCTTCACCCCGTTGAAGATCCCCTCGGCGGCCTTCATGTGTACGGTCGGGCTACGCAACAATCCTTCTTCCACCCAGTTGGTAATGGTTACCACCTCGACCTCGATGGCCGGAACAGGCCCCATTTTGTTTAAGTCTTCAACTTTTTTAATGCCGCGATCCGTTAATTTTAATTTTTTTACCAATCCCTCTTTAACCAACTGGGCCAGCCTGGCGCTTGCCGGGTCCTCCGGAGAATAATTTACGGCCACTCCGCCTATTCTGCTGTCCTGACTGACGTTGGTATGGATACTCACGAAAAGGTCCGCCTGGCAACGCCTTACTACTTCCCATCGCTCCCTGGGCGAAACTGCCAGGTCCTTCCGCCTGGTTAAAAAAACCTGTGCCCCGTATCGTTTAAATAGTTCTCCAAGGATTTGGGCAATCGGCAACACCACATTCTTCTCCACCAGGTTGACCGGTCCGCAGCCACCTGTGTCGGCCCCGCCATGTCCGGGATCAATAACTATTTTTTTGGCGTGAAAAAGTTTGCTGATGAAGCTTCTTTCCATGCTGATTGTAATTTTTACCGGCAGTTCTCCAGTGACCTCATACTTAAATTCCGCCGGGTATCCGCTATCCATGACAACTCTTATTTTGTCCGGGCCCTCTTGGGCTAAATATATTTCACCAATTAGTCCATCATAAACATCAATTGCCCCAACCGGCATATTGGCCACCACACCAGAACCTGCCAAAATAATTTTCCCATCTTCCTGTCTTATTACAGTTGCAAAATGACCGGTGGATTCAATAATTACTTGCGAAAAAAATTCCCCCGCTTCATTCCCTGAAACTTTAGTCCAAATATTTGTTATTCTTGGCATTTTCATGAAGACAAAATAACACCTCCCAACTTATGAGGATCTATTCACCATATTTTGCAATGCCCGCTGCAGACTCCCATATAAATTCAGGTTATTCAACTACACCCGCAAATGTGAGTGATTAATAGCAACACTCCAATATTTGATGTAATCAGCCGCTACAACATATTCGGTTCTCTATGACTCATTTTATGTCGTGGGCGGCAGGGCTAAAAATCAAAAAGAGTCCGATGAAAATGTTATGAGCTTCGTAAATAAAAAGCTTATAAGCGCTATCTACCAATTGGCATCGTAGCCACTACCGGGCAAGCTTATATTCAACCATCCAACGAAAACAACCTGGCTGGCGTAGTTTTTGCCGCCAACAACCCCAACTTCGCAAACGAATTTATTGCCGCCATTGCCAAACAACGTTTTTGGGTCAGGATCTGAACTCAACTAAAAAAGATTTTAGGGAAAGAAGGTTTCTTTCCCTAAAATCTTTGGGACAAGTGGGACAAGGGGACAGGTCCCTTGTCCCACTTGTCACGGCGCCTTATTACCGGGGTGAAATCGCCTGGACTCACTCTCACTCGGGCTTGGGCAAACTCTGCGCTTCGCGCCGCAAACAGCTCCACCCGTTTACCCCTTTGGGTCCATTCGCTCTTTAAATGGGGGCCAATACCGGCTGCTTATGTAATGGGACTTGGGAACAGCTCCCTGACATCATTTTACAGGGACAAGGGACCTGTCCCCTTGTCCCTGCCCGGTTTGTTTGCCGGTGCCAGTATTTTGTGAACAGCCTTGCTAATTTCCTCATAACCAGTGCAGCGGCACAGGTTGGACTGCAGCCACTCCATTATTACATTGTCGTCAGCATCGGGATGGATTTGGGCCAGGGCGTGACAGTTGACGATAAAACCGGAGGTGCAATAGCCGCACTGAAAAGCAAATTCGTCCACGAAGGCCTGCTGAATGGGGGCGTTTTTAATACCTTCCACTGTTGTAACCTCGTGCCCCGCTGCCTCGACAGCCAGCATCAGGCAGGACTTAACCGGCCACCCGTCCACAAGCACGGTGCAGGCGCCGCAGTCACCGTTTTTACAGCTCGGTTTGGCGCCGGTAAGACCAAGTTGGTCCCTCAGAACTTCCAGCAGGGTATCCGCCGGCCTGGCCAAAACACTTCTCTTTTCACCGTTGATGGTTAGTTCCAAAAGCCCCCTGTCCGTAAATTTCATCCCCGTATAACCGGTGCTCTCAACATTCTTTACAGCAGTTTCTAACAAACACAACCCACTCCTTCCAACTTTTCCAGGGCTTCTGAAATGGTCTTGCGAAACACAAACTCCCGGTAGCTGCCGCTGCCTTCCATATCGTCCACAACCGGCCCCGGCAGAAGTTTCATTATGCTGTCAAGCCTTTCCGCAACGGAAATCGACCTGTCGTTGAGTACGTTTTCCAATTCAAATGAGCGGAAAGGAAAGGGACACACTCCGCTAAAGGCTGCACATAATCGATCGTCCTTCTTTAAAAACACCGCAGAAATAAGGGGGTAGCCAATCCGGTCCTGGGGATATTTAACCCTGCCGTTGGCCGTCCTTTTGACGCTATAAAAGGGCAGGTCGGTGTAATTTTTATCTATGACGACCTGCAGCAGCAAATCACCCTTCGCCAGCCGGAGTGACTGGTTAAAAACCTGTTCCAGGGGCTCCCTTCTGGTTCCGTCCGCCCCCTCGATAACCACTTCGCAACGGGATACGAGAAGGGCCAAAACGGATTCACGGTAGGGAATTGTGGTGCAGATGTTTCCACCCAGGGTGATTTTACCACGAGTGGTATGATCCGCCACCCGCCCGCCGCACCAGCTCAACGGGGGATATAAATTGGATTCCTGTATTTGGGTCAGGGTTGCCGCCGCGCCAATTACCAGGTGGTCCTGTTGGCATTCCAACACATTGCATTCAGGTAAACCTTTAAGATCGATGACTGCCTGGGGATACAACTGGTAGAGTCTGGAAAAACTGATAATCTCGGTTCCGCCAGCGTAATACACCGGTTTTTTCCCCCGGGACCCAAGGTAATGAAACAGACTGACAGCCTCTTTGGCTGAGGAAGGTTTATAGTATTCAAAATCAAAGGGTATCATGTTTCCCCACCTCCTTTAGCCCGCCAGACCGCTTCCGGAGTCAGCGGCGTAAAATCAAGATTAACCTGGGCCGCGGCAGACAGGGCGTTGGCCAGGGCCGCAGGCATCCCAATGATCCCCAACTCCCCCACGCCGCGCATACCATAGGGGGCGTCCACCTGGGGCGTTTCCACAAAATCAACGATATATTCGGGGTTTTCGCCAAACCGCATCAGGTGGTAGGTCCTGAACTGAGGGTTGATCCTTACCGCGCCGCTGTCATACAAATTGGCTTCCCGGGAACCGTAACCCAACCCCATACACATACCACCCATGGTCACTCCCCTGAGGTTTTTGGGATTTAATACCTTGCCGGCGTCAATAACTGATGCGGCCTTCAGTATTTTGTAGGTGCAGTCACTGGTATCCAACTCTACCTCCACTGCCTGGACTCCCACCGTCCAGGCCGGACCCAGTCTGCCCCGGCCGGTTTCCGGGTCCATGGGAAGCAATTGATGCATGATGAAATTGCCCCGGCCGATAATCTCCCCTCCGATGGAGCTGCCGTCGGGGTATTCGTAGCCGAAAACAATCGCCTTAAAGTCAATGCTGATATCAGGTTCCGCCTTCATAAACACCTTTTCCCCACCCACCATTAAAACTTCGGGGGGACACCTGAGCACCACCGACGCAATCTTGCAGAGCTGTTTGATTACGTCTTCAGCTGCGTCCAGGACCGCATTTCCCACCATAAAACCGTTCATGCTGGCCACGGTTTTCCAATGAATCGGGCTTACCTCCGTGTTAACCTCCATAACCACGTTAATTTTATTAATGTCCATGTGTAGTTTTTCCGAAAGAATCTGGGCCAGGGCCGTTTTTATCCCCGGGCCCATTTCTACTGTGCCGACATTTAAATTCAAGGAACCGTCCCGGTTAAAGGTGATAATAGCCCCTGAGGAAGCGTTGGGCGGGCTGCTGGAAGTTTTCCAGAGACAGCTTACTCCCTTTGCCCTTACCTTGTTGCTTCCCAAATCAATTCTTACCCCTTCGTCCCAGTCAATCAACTTTCTTAACCGTTCCAGGCATTCCGAAAGGTTGCCGATACTGCTGGAGTTCAGCCTGACAGAGGTTGGGGTGAAATGGCCGGGTTTGATGGCGTTTTTTAATCTTAGCTCCAGAGAGTCCAGGCCAAGGGCAAAGGCAAGCTTATCCATCGCCCGCTCAATGGCAAAGGTATAGGAAATACGGCCAAAGCTCCTGTAGGCGGTTACGTAAGTGTGGTTTGTGTAGACGCAGTAGGCATCGCAATGGACGTTTTCGATATTATAAGGGCCGGTGCAGTCTGCGGCTATAGCCCGCGTCATTTTTGTGCCGGAATCGGTGTAGGCCCCGGTATCAACCAGGTAGGTGATTTCCATAGCCTTTATAAAACCATCCTGGTCGGCGCCCAATTTTACCCTGGCTTCAAAGCCCATCTGGCCTGGCGAGGAGGTCAAGTCCTGTTCCCGGGATTCCAGCAGATTCACCGGGCGGCCGTGGACAGCCCGGGTTGCCAGTAAAGCAAGAATCTCCAGCTGCGAAGTTGTTTTTCCCCCAAAGCCGCCTCCCACCAGGGGAACATTAACAATTATCTTGCTTTCTTCCAGATTTAAATAATGGCTTATCTCTTTTTTAACATCAAAGGGCCCCTGGGTGGATGTGCTGATGATAACTCTGCCGTCAGGCTTCATTTCCGCCCGGGCATTGCGCGGTTCCATGGCGGCATGGACCGACTGGGGAAGATTAATAAAGCTTTCGATGATCACTTTGCTTTCAGCCCAGCCCCTGGCCATGTCGCCTTTCCGTATTTTTATATGGTTCGCGATGTTGGTTTGCGGTTGGGGAAATATTTCATTGGATTTTACCTGACAGTAATGAGCGAGCCCATCATGAATAAGCGCCTTTTTATTTTGCGCCTCCCGGATGGAGTTTACCGGTGGAAGGGGTTCATACTCCACGCTGACCAGCCCCGCAGCTTCCTTGGCCTTAGCCTGGCTATAGGCCACAACAACGGCAATTGGCTCCCCGAAATACCTGACCCTGTCCATCGCCAGGGGCGGGCGGTCTTCCAGAACCGGCCCCATCAGCCGCGGTAAGCTATCCCCCGTAACCACGTCCAGAACACCGGGGGTTCCCAGGGCTTTGGTCTTATCAATGGATTTTATCAGGGCATGCCCGTACAGGCTGGTAACGAGCCAGGCATGAAGAAGTCCGGGCCCATTAAAATCGGTGTTATACCTGGCAGCACCCGTAACCTTATCCCACGATTCTTTTTTTGGGATGCTTTTCCCAATTGCTAAAGGTGTATTCAATATTCCCGCCCCCATATCAAAGCCTATTATTTCATCGTAATGCCATCCGTATTCTGGTAAAAATCATTTTTATGAACAAATGTCTTGCAGCACGTTTCCGGCGACTTTGCAACAGGCGTTTGGGCAATTTGGGAAGCATAGGGTGCGTCGATATGCGGGGACAAACTTTGGGACATGGTGTCCGAAGTTACCATAATCCGGCTCGCCCGGCACACGTTACCCTGACCGTAATAGTGGCAGTTGCTGATGCTGCAGAAGATCTGGGACATAATCAAAACACCTCCCTTAATATACTTCAATTATCTTTTAATATCTTCATAAATCTTATAATTT
>CAZCGU010000020.1:0-38177 GCA_964498525.1 uncultured Pelotomaculum sp. | reverse complement strand
AAGAGTAGGACGCCGCCAGATTAATTTTAAAAAGCCTCACGGTTAAACCGTGGGGTTTTTTCTGTTGTGCGCCCGGCATGGGCAATAACTTGACGGTGAAAGTCCGTTACACGCTTGGCAGTAGGAAGTGTTAGCCAAAGGCAAGGGTGTCCACCGCGAGGTGGAATCTGAAGGAAGCTGGAGGCAAAATTCTGGACCGACGAACAGGAATCAGATATAAGGCTGGTACAGGTGGATGAGTTGGCAACACACAACAAAGTCCAATACTGCCCGAACCCTGTACAAGTAAATCTGGCGGTCATAAGAAGGAAGGTTATTGTTCTACTTCACAGCCGAACCGCGGTCAGCGTGATCCGCATACTCCGTGGTGTGGGAGGTCGGGGGCTAGGCGCCCCCTCCTACCCGATTATGGTACACGCAAATGGCGTCGTTGATCCATTCCGACCTCCGACCTCCAACGACCGACTTCCGATCCAATCCGGCCTCTTCCATCGTGAAAAATTTCAGAAATTTTATTTTGTCCTGTAGGAAATGTTGGATTGGTGAAGAAAGCATTAATGAGGAAATTGTCTGAATCATGTTAATGGCCATTGTCAAATTACCCGGCTTTGGTCTGGGGTAACTCTTAAAATTGGACAGGGCTCAGTGGCGGTCAGGTTCTGGTTTTGTTTGATATCCGCTGCGTCAGGGTATAGTCTATTGAAGGGATGAAGGAAGCGCCCTTCCGGAATGAACGGCTAATTTCCAAAAGAAGCTCCGGGTGCCGGGGAACCGTTTCTCTGTCACCCGGGTAAAGAGAATAAAGAGAGAATTACTGGGGATGGAAGGGAGGCTTACGGTGTTAAAAACATATAATCTAAGGCCAGGGTTAACAAAATGCGTTTCCGGCGCCATGGATGAGAAGCAGGTGGCATTACGGCCGGTGCAGCCTGCGGATGAACCGTTCATCTTTAATCTTTTCGCCGGCAGTTGTCCCCGCCAGGGATGGTTATCAGGTCTTACCGGGGAGGAAAAGGAAGGTTTTCTCCGGCAGCAGTTTCGGTGTGAATATGAATCGCTGTTGGGCAATTATCCCAGGGCGGAGTTCAGCGTCATCTTACTGAAAGGGGAGCCAGTGGGCCGGTTCTACTTGCACTGTGGGAAGCATGAGTACCGTATTCTGGCCATGACTTTGCTGCCTGAATATAGGGGCGAAGGTATCGGAAGCGGCCTGCTCGCGGGCGTCCTGGCGGAAGCCTTGGAACAGGGCAAGCCGGTGCAGATAAGTGTGGCCTGGTACGATCATCCCACCCGCTCCCTTTATGAAAGACTGGGGTTTAAGATCCTGGCGGATAACGGAACTTGTTGCGAGATGCAGTGGACGCCGCCCAACCTGGCTGATTCCTGTTACGCGGGCTGTACTGTGAAAAACTTCGCCTGACTAAAACCTGGTTGCAATAACTTTGCCCCTGAACCCCGGCTCTGAATAGGCCGGGGTTTTCAGGGGCGTTTTGCGGGGCATTTTTCCCTTCGATCTTCCGCCTTTACCGTTCCTTTTATAGCATTTCATGTAAAGCACTTTTATTAAGGCATTTTACCCGCGGCCCTTCGCCTGCGGCCAACCGTTGCAGGGAATATTTCGTATGGATTTGGCGCGTCATCCCCATGTTTTTATCACTATGTGTGGGGCAAGATCTTTTCGGGGTGGGTAAATACAAAGCCACGGATAGGCAAAGCCACGGATAGGCAAAGCCGCGGATAAGCAAAGCCACAGATAGGCAAAGCCACAGATAAGCAAAGCCACAGATAAAAGCTGCAGATAGGCAAAGCCGCGGATAACAAAGCTACAGATGGGGCTGAAGCATTTGTGTAAACTGCTCCAGGGTCCGGGCGCCGGTTGCGATACCAAGGGTCTTCCCTTCCCGGTCGACCAGGAAGGTCTGCGGTACAGCGTAAAAATACGGGGCAAACCGGCCGTCATCCAGCAGGTGGGGGTAAGTAGTGCCCAGTTTGGCGGCCATAGACCTGGCAGTTTCCGCTTTTTGGCTGTCCAGGACGATCCCCACTACCCCCAGTCCCTGTCCGGCATACTGCTGCTGAAGCTGTTCCAGGTCAGGCATCTCCCTGATGCAGGGGCCGCAGAAGGTTGCCCAAAAATTGACCAGAGTAACCTTATTGGCGGTAAAAAGTCCTTCCGAGCTGCAGGTATTACCGTTCAGACCGGACAGGGAAAAGGGCGGAAAATAGTCCCCGGCCTTAAATGAGTATGTCTTTTCCTCCGCCCGGACTGCGCCGTCCGCTGGTTCCTTCTTTGGCGGATCATCCTGCGGGGGCGCAGCCGGGGCGGATTGTGGTACTGGGGTCACTTCCCCGGGAACCGGGGTTGTATCTTTCCGATCCTTATCCGCCTGTTCCCGGGCCAATTGACTTTGAGCCGCGGCCGGCGCTTCCGGCGGGGTTGAAGCAGGCGCCGGTTCCCCGGCAGTATTGCCGGCGGATTGGGAACTGCCAGGTTGCTGTTCCACCGTCGCCGGATTGTTCTTTTCTCCCCCGCAGCCGGACAAAAGAATTAATCCCAGTGCCAACAAGCCAGGGATGAGCCAGATTCCCATGTTTTTTTTAATGGCCGTGATTTGATTCCTAACCATAGAAGACGCCCTCCTTATTTGCTCCTTTAAAATTCCAGCTGAGCGCCCCGGCGGGGCAGCTCTTCACACATTTAAGACAGCGGATGCATTCGGGGTGATTCAATTCCGGGGCCAGGGCCGGCCCGTAATAACAAACTTCGTTGCAGTGCCCGCAATGCCGGCACAGCTGTTCATTGCGGCTGATGGTGAAAAAACTGACGCGGTTGAACAGGGACAGGATGGCGCCCAGCGGGCATAGGACACGGCAGAAGGCCCGCTGGACCCCCAGGCAGAAAAGCAGGATCAGCGCAAGCCAGGTTAGCCGCCAGGCAAAAAGCGCTCCCAGGGCGCCCCGGATGCCGGGTTCCAGAAGGGACAGGGGAATGGCGGCCTCCAGCGTTCCTGCCGGGCAGAGCCACTTGCAGAAATAGGGCGTGCCCAGTCCGAAGGAATCCAGAGCGAAGGCGGGCAGCGCCAGGACAAAAAGACCTGCCACCAGATATTTGATATACCGGGTCCAGAGGGGCAGGCAGAATTTGATAAAGGGAATACGGTACAATAAATCCTGGAGGAAGCCGAAGGGGCACAGCCAGCCGCAGGAAAACCGTCCTGCCAGCACACCGCTCAGGCTGATAATCCCCGCCACGTAAAAGGAAAAATTAAAGGTTGCGCCGGTAGCCAGGGCCTGGAGGGAGCCAATGGGGCAGGACGTAACGGCGCCAGGGCAGGAGTAGCAGTTCAGCACCGGAACGCAGACCTGCTTGAGGGGCCCCCTGTAAATAGTGCCCCGGGCAAAACCCCCGGCATAGCTGTTTAAGGTTACGGCGGAAATAAGCTGAACAAGCTTTCGTTTGAGATCAACCAATGCCGATGCACTCCAGACAAATATTGATCGCTTTAAGCAAAACCTCGGGCACCTCGCCGCGGTAGATGCCGTGGGCCGTGGAGGCGGCAGCCGCGGTCAGCAGGATCCCCCTCAAAATATTCTGGAACATTTCTCCACCTGCCATATTGGAATTTAAGCTATCCAACTGAACCGGTATTAAGTAAAACCTGATGTTGGGTAAAACCGGATGTTGAGCAAAATAAAACATCAATAAAACCGGACATTGCCAAACCGGTCATTAAGTAAAACCGGATGCTGGGCTAAAACGAGTACCGGGAAATACCGAACACCTGGCAAACCGGAACCAAAACAGGTCACATTTAGGCCAAACATTAACATTCTATCTTAAAGACCGGATTTCCTCCCGGGCAAGACCCAGGATTAAAGCATTGTTTTGGTAGGGATTTCCCCCCCTGAGATGAGTGTAAGATTTAATAGGAGTAAGATTTAAATAGAAGAAACGACGGGGTCCTGAATAGAAAAAAGGCCTCGATCGGTTCCCGGTAAAGGGATTCCTCCCGGCGAAAGGGAGAGGCTCAGGTTTAAATTCGCTTTTTGTTCAAGACAGGCTTTTTCTGGTGGAAAGCGGAAGAATGTCAATTTGCGATGATAGCTTTCATTCTGTATAATTAACTAAATACAGGCGCCATTCCTTACAAACCCATTACAGCGCTTTAAGCAAAAGGAGGTGCGGGTTTGCAGCATCAGGAAGCAATAATACAGACTATCTTGAAAGGGAAACTGGAAGATGTTCAGAGTTCCATCCTGAAAGCCCTGGGCGACGGTCACAGTCCCGAAGAGCTCCTGCATAAGGTGCTTCTGCCGGCAATGGAAACAGTTTCTCAGAAATTCTCCAGCCATACATTTTTTGTTGCCGACGTACTGATCTCAGCCAGGGCCATACAGTGGGGAATTGATATTCTCCAGCCCATGTTTCAATCGACGATGAAGCAGGAGGAGCAGGATGTCATCGTCCTGGGCACAGTTGAAGGGGACATCCATGATATTGGTAAAAATTTGCTGGCCTTAACTTTAAAAGGGGCCGGTTTTAAGGTTGTCGACCTGGGTGTCGATGTATCCCACGAACGTTTTGTTGAGGCAATTTTACATTACGAACCCAGGGTAGTGGGTATCTCTGCCCTGCTGACGATAACCATGGTCCGCATGGCCGAAACCATAAACGTGATTAAAGAAGCGGGATTGCGGGACAAGGTTCTTATAGCCGTGGGGGGAAGTCCTGTTACAGCTTCCTTCGCCAGGGAAATAGGAGCTGACTATTATTTTCCGGAAGCCGTCGGGGCAGCCAGGGTTCTGGCCAGGGATTTGAAAGAACTTCGTGTCCGGCAGACTTTCAAACCATCGGAGCTTACCCTGAGGGGCCGGCTGGATGACGGGGAGCTGGAACATTTAACTAAATATTTTTCCGAAGCAACCGGCTTGCGGGTTGTTATTTTAGATGAAAGGAATCAGCATATCGGTCCCCCCTCGTTAGTGGAGGAGTTTTTGGAACACTGTCATGGCTGCAGGTGGCCAAGCAAAGAAAACATCTTAAGCCAGCTGGAAAAAACACCCCTGCTGAATAATAATCCCCCCGCATCCGAACCCTTTGCTTATTTTTGCCCTGCCGGTCTTGTGGAAATGACATCTCCCTTAATTTACGAGAACCACCGGATTGGCAGCATCATCTGCGGGCACTTTTATCTTGCGGAAAACCCTGACGAACAGCCCCGGCGCTTGCACCGGCTGGATATCAAGGTTTTGGACAAGGAACAGGTGGAGTCCACACGCGGCCTGCTCAAGTTAATGGGGGACTACGTTGTAAAAATGGCCTATGCCAATCAGAAGGAGACTGAGGTAAAGGAGCGGCAGCATTCCCTGCTGTACGCCCTTAAAGCCAAAATGGAACTGGAAAAGGCCCTGCGGAAAGCGGAACTGCTTGCCCTGCAATCCCAGGTCAACCCCCACTTTCTCTTTAATACTTTAAATACCATCGCCCGCCTGGCCTTTTTAGAAGGGGCCCATACGACAGAAAAGACGGTCCATAGCCTGGCCCGGGTTCTCCGTTATAACTTGCGGCGGTCTAAAGATGCTTTGACCATCGAAGAGGAAATGGGAACTATTAAGGATTATCTGTTTATCCAGCAGACCCGTTTCGCCGGCAGACTTGAAGTAAACATCGACGTGCAAGAGGATATTTTGGGGGCCAGGGTTCCCTGCCTCTCCCTCCAGCCTATTGTAGAAAATGCCATAGTGCACGGAATCGAGCCCTCCACTGACAAGGGGGTTATATCTATCCGCGGGTACGACAAGGATGGCGGCATTGTTTTTGAAGTGGAGGACAACGGCATTGGCATGAGTCGGGATGAAATAGATTTAATTTTTAGCCTGGAAAAGCGCCCCAGCGGCAAGGGGCATACAACGGGGATTGGGCTTTACAATATTCAAAAACGGATGCAGGCATTTTTCAGGGAGAATTGCGCCCTTCAGATCAAAAGTACAATCGGCAAAGGCTGCAGGGTACAGCTTTTCTTCCCCAAGCTGGTTTAACAGGCGCAATAACTTAATAACTTAGTTTCCCGGTACAATAACTTAATAACTTAGTTTCCCGGTACGAGGTGGGGGAGGTGGTGTTTTAGTGAGGGTTGTCATAGCCGACGACGAGGGCATAGAGCGGATGTTTATAAAGAAATTGCTGGAGCGGCATTTTCCGGTATTCAGCCGGATTGGGGAAGCGAAAAACGGAACCGAAGCTCTGGATTTGATTAGAAGCCTGAAGCCTCATCTGTGTATCATCGATATCCGTATGCCCGGTTTGGACGGCCTCAAGGTAATTGAGGAAATCCGGAGGAACGGGCCGGCGACCCGGGTTATTATAAGTTCGGCGCACGATGAATTCCAGTATGCCCAGAAAGCGGTTCAACTGGGAGCGGACGCCTTCTTGCTAAAGCCGGTGGAATCGGATTTGATGATCCGGGAAATAAGCCGGGTTTTAGCTGAAATTGAACGTCAGCAAAGCGAAACTGCCGGACAAAAGCGGCTCCAGGAATTGTTGGAGAACACCATCCCGGTCTTGCGTTTGAATTTTTTTTCGGAGGTTATCCACGGAAGTAAAGAAACTTCTGAAGTTCTTCTGGAAAGGGCCCGTGCCCTGGGGATTGAGCGCTTTCCGGACGGCGTTTTGTGCGCCGGGCTGGACATTGCCGGGGATGCCGGACGCAGCAGCACGGAAGCAAGCAACCAGCGGATTTTAGGCGAGGTTTACCAGCTTGTGCAAGGGCTGCTGGGCCCCCATGATGTACTTCTGGCGCCTTCCGGGGGTCTGGAGTTTGTTGTTCTTGTTTGTATTGATTCCCTGGAAGAAGAGCCTGACTTGCAACTATTGAGTATAGCCGAAAATTTGCGGGTGATGACGGAAAAGACGGGCTGGGCCTGCCTGACGGTGGGAGTGGGTCAATTCTGTTCTGAACCCGTGGAACTGTACCGCTCCTACTGTCAGGCCCGGAAGGCAATTAGCCACCGGCTGACCCTGGGGGCCAATCAAGTTATTCCCTATGGCAGAATCGCCGGTTTAAAACTGGAGAGCTCTTATCCTGCTCATCTTGAAAAGGAATTGCTGGCAAGAATTGAGCTGGGGGATGTGCCGAAGGTTAAGGAACTGACCCGGACCATTGCCGAAGGGGTAGCCGGGGGGGGCGATCCCGATCAGCTGCGGAACTGTTTAATTGAACTTCTGATACTTGCTTCCCGGGCTTCCCAAATTCCCCTCGGCGCCCGGTGGTGGCGGGATATGGACTGCCATAACACGAAAGAACTCCTGGTGGCCTGGGTAGGTCAAAGGATTGTTGCCATGGCCGAAGCTGTGGCCGGGCGCAAGGAGGAGCAGAATAACGGGATCATAGACCAAATCCGGCAATATCTTAACGATTTTTATTATCAGGATCTCAGTCTGGAAGCAGTTGCCCGCAAGTTTTTCTTAAGTCCCAGTTACCTCAGCCGCATATTTAAGAGTGAAACCGGCAGTAATTTCATTGAATATGTGACCATGGTAAGGCTGCGCAGGGCCGGACAGTTTTTGGGGGTGTCGGAAGAATCCATAGCCGTCATCGCCGAAAAGGTAGGTTACAACGATGTAAAGTATTTTTCGCGGGTGTTCAAAAAATATATGGGAGTTACCCCCGGGGAATATCGCAGGCAGATCACAAGCCCCGCCGGCTTGCCCGGGAAAATTGACTATGGTTTATAAGCGGCAGTCCGGACCTGTTTGTTTGGCCTGCGAATCATTGAAGGAAGAAATTGATAGATTGGCCCCGGAAAACTTGATTCTCAAGTTTTACCCCATTGGCTTACATGAATCGCCGGCCTTTCTAAATCAGGTCCTGCAGCGGGAGATCCTGCAGGAAGGCAGCGGTCGCGATATTATTCTGGCCTACGGATTCTGCTCCAGGTCCACCGTTGGTTTGTATAATCCCGGGGGAAGACTTGTCCTGCCCGGATTCCACGACTGTATCCAGCTGCTCCGGGGGCCGGGGCGGGAGCGGGCCGGCAGCTATTTTCTTTCCCCCAGCTGGGTTCGTTACGGGCGGACGCCCCTGCAAGAAAGGGAGCAATTAATCAAGAAATACGGCAAGGAAACCGGCGCCTGGGTTTTTGCCGATATGTTCCGTCACTACAGGCAAATTACCTTTATTAAAACCATGGATTCCGGAGAAGGGATTGAAGAAACCCTGGTTCAGGCACGCGAAACAGCCAGGCAGCTCAAGTGGGATTTTACGGTGGAGCCGGGTTCAACCCACCGATTGGAACGCCTGCTGAAAGGTTATTGGGATTCCCCGGATTTTCTGGTTTTATCCCCGGGCGAAAGGGTTGAGGAAAGCATGTTTTTCGGATGCAGTACCTTTAATCCAATACGGTAAAATAAAAGGTCAAAATAGTTGCCATAAGTAAAAATAATTACCCGTGTGTCCGAAGGTCAACCTCCGGCACATTTTTTTTTGACAAGATAGGGGCCGTAATCACAAATCCTTGGAGTTCCCCGGCGGGAGCAGCTCGATTTAAAATAAAGAAAACCATTTAAGGAGATGATCTTGTGAACGGTATCACAGAGCGGGTCCATAAGCTGCAGGAAAAGTATCTGGCCACACCACCGGCCATAGACGCGGAGCGCGCAGTAATTGTTACCAGGTCTTACCAGGAGACAGAAGGTGAGCCGATGATCATTAGGAGGGCGAAAGCCCTTAAAAAGTTGTTAAACGAAATGACCATCTGGATTGCTGATGATGAGTTGATTGTCGGAAACCAGGCCAAAGTAGCACGGTCGGCGCCCATTTTCCCCGAGTTTTCCTACGACTGGATCCTGGAAGAGATGGAAAAGGAACCCTTTGAAAAGAGGGATGCGGACAGGTTTTTAATTGACGAGGAGACCAAAGAGACCCTCAGGGGTCTTAGCGAATACTGGAACGGCAAAAAGGTCAATGACATTATTCTGAGGATGTTGCCGGAAGAATCCAAAAAGGCCATTGAAACTTCGGGGGTGTACACCTTCGGGATACCGGAAGTGGCCATCTCGGGTGTGGGACACTATAGCCCCAACTACAAGACAATTTTGGAAAAGGGGTTTTCCGGGATTAAAAAGGAAGCCCTGGAAAAGCTGGAACAGCTCGGGATACCCAGGGACGGCAGGGATATAGAAAAATATCATTTCTGGAACGCCATCGTCCTGGTTTGTGACGCTGCGGCGGATTTCGCCAAAAGATATGCAAAGCTGGCCCGGGAAAAGGCGGCCGCTGAAAAAGATCCGAACAGGAAAAAAGAGCTCTTGCAGATTGCCGCAAACTGCGATTGGGTTCCGGAAAACCCCGCCAGGACATTCTGGGAAGCCTGCCAGTCATTCTGGTTATTCCAGCTATTGATCCAGCTTGAATCCAGCGGGCACTCCGTTTCGCCGGGCAGGTTCGACCAGTTCATGTACCCCTTTTACGCCGGGGACGTCAAGACCGGCTTAATTAAAGAAGAAGATGCCCAGGAATTAGTGGAGTGCCTGTGGATTAAACTCTCGGAAATTAACAAAATACGGCCCATCGGCGCCACTAAAGCCTTCGGTGGCTATCCCATGTTCCAAAACCTCTGTGTGGGCGGCCAGACCCGGGACGGCCGGGACGCCACCAACGCGCTCTCTTACATCTGCCTGGACGCCACGAAAAACGTCAAATTGCACCAACCCTCCCTTTCGATTAGAATCTGGAACGGGACGCCGGATGAATTATGGGTCAAAGCCATCGAGGTGAAGAAGCAGGGTCTGGGAATGCCGGCTTTTTATAATGATGAAATAATTATTCCGGCCTTGTTGAACAGAGGCCGGGAACTGGCGGACGCGCGGGATTACGCCGTTGTGGGCTGTGTTGAACCTGGCTGCCAGGGTTACGAGTACGGCTGGTCCGGCGGCACCGGCGACGCGCCCTTTTTCAGCCTGCCCGGGTGTTTGGAGCTGGCCATCAATAACGGCGCCAGCCTGTTAACCGGCGAGCAGGCCGGGCCGGCAACCGGGGATCTGGCGGGCTTCACCTCCTTTGAAGAAGTGAAAGAAGCTTATGTCAAGCAGACCCAGTACTTTGTGGATCACTTTGCAGTAATTACAAACGTGGTTGATCTGGCCCACATGCAGTTGGCGCCTCTCCCCATTCTTTCCTGCGCCATGGAGCCCTGTGTCCAAAGGGGTTTGGACGTTAGCGCCGGCGGCGCCAAGTATAATTCCACGGGCACCGCGGGGGTGGGGGTCAGCAACACGGCGGACGCCCTGGCAGCTATCAAGAAATTTGTGTTTGACGACAAGAAATACAGCGGGGCCGAACTCCTGGGTGCGTTGAAGTCCAACTGGGAAGGGAAAGAAGCGCTGCGCAGCGAAATTATTGCCGCTGCCCCCAGCTACGGCAACGACGATCCCTATGTCGACGAGCTGGCCAGGTGGGCGGCCGGCGTCTACTGCCAGCAAACGGAGGAGTGCACCGGACCCAGGGGACCATACAGCCCCGGACTTTACCCGGTATCAGCCAACATCCCCATGGGCTACGGCCGGGGCGCCTCCCTGGACGGGAGAAGGGCCGGCGAAGCGCTGGCTGACGGGATCTCACCCATGCACGGCAAGGATAAAAACGGCCCCACGGCAACACTTAATTCCGCCGCCGCAGTGGATCACCTGATTAATTCCAACGGGACCCTGCTCAATTTGAAATTCCACCCCAGCGCGGTTAAGGACGACAGCGGCACCAGAAACTTAATCTCGGCAATCAAAACCTTCTTTGATAATAAGGGACTGCACCTTCAGTTCAACGTAGTGAGTTCGAAAACTCTGCGGGACGCCCAGAAAAACCCGGCTAAATACAGAGGCCTGGTGGTGCGGGTGGCGGGTTACAGCGCCCTCTTCGTGGGACTGGACCCGGCGCTTCAGGAGGACATCATTGAAAGAACGGAAATTACCGAAATGGCTTAGCTGACGAAGTATCAAGGCGGGGCTGAAAAACAACCCTTCGCCGCCTTTTCCCCGGGCAGCCGGCGCCCGCCGGCTGCCCGGCAGTACACTTTCCAAGCCGCAGGGCCTGAAAGTGTACTGCCGGGCTCCGGCTCATATTTTTTTCCGCCGGGGAATACCTGAATATTCGGGGGGACAGTTAATGGAAAACGTGCAAACAGGAAAAATTATTGATATCCAAAGATATACGGTGCATGATGGGCCAGGGATCAGAACAGAGGTTTTTCTGAAGGGCTGTCCCTTAAGGTGTTTGTGGTGCCATAGTCCGGATTCCCAGTCCATGGAAGACGAAATAGCCTGGTTTGAAATAAAATGCATCGGTACGGAAAGTTGCGGAAAATGCCTGGAAGTGTGCCCCGAGGGAGCCCTGACTAAAGGCCGTAAGTTATATTCCAAATTCGAAAAAAAAGAAATTCAAGTCATCGAACTCAATCGGGACGTCTGCAACAACTGCGGCCGTTGTGCCCAGGTTTGCTGGCCGAAGGCGTTGTACCTTACCGGAAGGGACATGTCAGTTGCTGAAATAATGAAGATAATCGACAGGGACAGGTTATATTACCGGAAATCAAAGGGCGGGGTGACTATTTCCGGCGGTGAACCGATGGTGCAGTACAAATTTGTCAAGGCGTTGTTAAAGCAATGTAAAGCCAGGGGGTTGCATGTTTGCCTGGATACCTGCGGCTTCGCCCAATGGGATCATTACAGGGAAGTTCTGGAATATGTTGATCTTGTTCTTTACGACTTGAAACATATGGACACTTTGCAATCAAGGCGGTTAACCGGGGTTCCCAATGAATTGATTCTGGAAAACGCCAGAAAAATGGCGGAAGAGGGGGTGCCCCTGCAAATAAGAATTCCAGTTATTCCGGGCTATAACGATTCGGAGGAAAACATCCGGGCCACAGGCGAATTTTGCGCCGGCCTGGGTTCCTCTGTCAGTTTAGTGCAAATCCTGCCCTACCACCGTCTTGGTTCTGCTAAATATGAAAGACTGGGAAAAGAATATCTGCTGGAAGAGCTTAAACCGCCTACCCGGCAGCAGATGGAAAAGTGCGGAGGGATCCTGGAATCCTGCGGTTTAAACGTGGTCACCGGGTAACCGCGGATCCCCGCGCCCGCCCCGGCCCCGGCAATACTTCTTTGCTGTTTTCGCAGCGGGCTGCAGCAGCGCCGGTTTAGCCCTTTAAAGCTTTCAAAGTGGTTTCCGGGCATACCTGAAGGTAGCCGCCAAAGGGGCAAAGGTTTAGTTTTTGGGGCTGACCCGGGGGGTGGTGTGAAATCCGGAGAGGTAACCGGGATGGGAAAAGCGCGAAAAAATAGAATTGAACAGATATCCTGGGAGGCGGGTTGGAAAAAAAATTTAAAGTCGGGTATAATTATTTGCAAGGCAAAGCATTTTAGTTTGGTTTCATCAGTCCTTTAAGGGCAGGGTGCTTTTTCGCGTTGCCGGAGGGAAAATCCGGTTGCTTTTAAAGCCTGCGCCGCAGCTTTAATGGCCCGGTTTACGGTACCGGGATTGTCCGAAACCGGCCGGACAGGAAGACCGCAAGTGAATATCGGGGTGCTAACTATGGAATTAACGCCGCGGGAGCGGGTATTAACCGCTTTACTGGGCAAAGGCGAGCCCGACCGGGTTCCCTGGTTGGAACACGAAGTGCAGCTCCAGCTGCAGCTAAAACTAATGGGACGCCCGGACTTCACTCCCGGGGAACTTGCGGCTTATCTGGGCCTGGATGGTTTCGGCTTTTCCTTCCCCAGTGGTATAAGCTTCGATTTTTACCCGCCATTAATGGTTGCCAGAAGTACAGTGGAGGGTGTGCCCATGGTGGGCAAAGGACTGCTCACGGGTATTGAACGGTTAAATGACCTTAACCTGCCGGATCCGGACCGGCCCCAGACTTATCAACAGGTACGGGAGTGGCTCAAGGCCTTCAAGGGGGACTATGCCGTTTATGCCAGAATCCGGTCGGGTATCGCTCCCACTTATCTGAGTATGGGTATAGAAAGGTTTTCCTACAACCTGGTTGACAACCCGGATTTTGTTCATGAAGTAATCCACCGTTACGCCGGTTGGACCATCAGGGTGCTGGAGCATATCAATGAGCTGGATTTCGATTTTTACTGGGTAGCTGACGACCTGGCCTGCAATACGGGACCTCTCTTTTCCCCCGGTGTTTTCAGTGAGTTCTTTCTGCCTTACCTGGTAAAAGTAGTGCAGGCTATGCATAAACCCTGGATTTTACACAGTGACGGCAACCTGGAACCCCTTCTGCCCCTGCTGTTGCCCCTGGGGTTTCAGGGGCTTCATCCCATCGATCCCTCCGGGATGGATATTGGTGAGATGAAGCAAAAATACGGAGATAAAATATGCCTTCTGGGCAACATCGACCTGCGGCATACTTTAACCAGGGGAACGCCCCGGGACGTAAAGCAGGAAGTCAGAAACCGCATCGCCAGAGTGGCCCCGGGCGGACGGTATATCATCACCAGCGCCAACAGTCTTACAGACTATTGTAAACCTCAGAATGTCCTGGCTTTGGGCCGCTGCATCAAAAAATACGGCAGCTATCCCATTCAAATCTAGCTATGCCCGTTTGTTTTCCGGTTCCGCTTTAAAACCGGATATTTTAATTGGGAACCGGTCAAGGGGGTTTAACGAGTGGCCACGGGAAAGGTTTATTTCGAGCTTCAGGAAAGAAAAATAGAGGTTCCCGCCGGGACGAATCTGCTTCAGGCGGCAGCCCTGGCAGACGTGTTGATTGAGGGGGACTGCGGGGGTAAAGGGACATGCGGCAAATGCAGGATCAAAATTCTGACCGGCGGTTCCGGAAAAATAACGCCCGCTGAAAAAAGGCTGTTCTCTCCCGAAGAACTTGCCGCCGGCTGGGTCCTGGCCTGCCGGCAAAAAGTAACGGGAGATCTCGATCTCGTTATAGAGACTTCTGGTGCAAGGGACGATGTTATAAGCAAAACCCGGCAGAAACGTCAGGCGCCCGGAGCTGCCCTCGATCCTTCTGTCAGGAAGTACTACCGCAGCCTGAGTTTGCCTGCCCCGGATGATCGGACGCCGGACCTGGAACGGTTGGTCAACAGCCTCCCCGGGCGGGGGATTGAAGCAGACCTGGGGGTCGTGGCCGGGCTGCCCCGGCTTTTGCGGCAGGCCGGCTTTAAAATTACAGCTGTTTTAGCCGGCAACAGAATTGTGGCGGTTGAGCCCGGAAACACATGCGGACGCGCCTACGGTCTGGCCCTGGACCTGGGCACAACCACCCTGGCGGGCTATCTGGTGGACCTTGTGAGGGGGGAGGTGGCGGCAATTTCCGTTTCCTGCAATCCCCAGGCCGTATTCGGCGCGGACGTTATCTCGAGGATCCGGCACGCTGCTTACAACGAGGACGGCCTGCATCAATTGCAGGAGAAAATGCTGGACGCCGTCAACGGAATTATCCGCCGCCTGCAAGACCAGGCACTGATCCAAAATGAAGAAATCTACGAGACGATCGTCGTGGGCAATACCACGATGATCCATCTTTTTCTGGGTGTAGAACCTTCCAATCTGGCTCTGGCGCCGTTCATTCCCGCCTTTAACCGTTCCCTGGAACTGCGTTCCGCTGAATTGAGGCTGCGCCTTCCACCTGCCGGCAGGATCCTGATCCTGCCAAGTGTTGCCGGCTTCGTTGGCTCCGACACCGTTGCCATGCTCCTGGCGGCAAAACTTGACCGGTGCGAAAACGTCTGTCTGGCTGTGGATATCGGAACCAACGGGGAAGTGGCGCTGGCTGACCGGGACAGGATCCTTGTTTGTTCTTCGGCAGCCGGACCCGCCTTTGAAGGGTATCATATAGAATACGGGATGCGCGCCGTTGAAGGGGCTATTGATTCTGTTGTTATCGGGCAGGATGTTCAACTGGGGGTTATCGGCGGCACTGCTCCCCGGGGCATCTGCGGTTCCGGTTTAATTGACGCTGTGGCCGGGATGCTCAAGGCGGGCATTATTGATTCAGCCGGCCGGTTTGTGGAATCCGAACCGGACAGGGCCGGGCTGTATCCCGGGCTTCGCTCCAGGCTGCTCAAGAACGGCAGCGGCGCCGGGTTCCTGCTGGCGCCGGGCAGGCTTACGGCCACCGGCAAGGACATCGTAATAACCCAAAAGGATATCAAAGAGCTGCAGCTGGCCAAGGCGGCCATTGCGGCCGGCGTCCGGGTTCTCCTGCAGGAAATGGGTATCAGCGCCGGCGGTATTCATGAGGTTCTCCTGGCGGGCGCCTTTGGCAGCCACGTCAAAAAGGAAAGCGCCCTGGCCATCGGACTTTTACCCCCGGTGTCCCCATACCGGATTAAGTCCATCGGCAATGCCGCCGGGGACGGGGCGATCCTTTGCCTGATCTCCAGGGCCGAAAGGACCCGGGCCCTTTCCCTGGGTTCCCGGGTTGAACACATCGACCTCTCGTCAAGAGCGGATTTTTACGATAAATTTGTGGACGCGCTCCCTTTTCCGGACCTGACGGACTAGCAAAGCAAGTTCTTTTTCGGGCGCGCTTTTCCTGCCGCCCAAAACGGCTTGACCAGGCTTGAAAATAATAGTATACTGGTATTTGTGGAGTTGATCCGTTCCTCGATAGCTCAACGGTAGAGCAACCGGCTGTTAACCGGTAGGTTGTAGGTTCGAATCCTACTCGGGGAGCCAAAATAAAGATATAGAGCTGGGCTATTAGCCGGCTCTTTTTTGTGCTTTTAAAGGATTACCCCGGGATTTAAAGGGCAAAAATAATAAAAACATTAAAATGTATTGTAATTCCCTGAAATTCGTCTATAATATAGTTAAGGTCAGTCAAGGTCAAATTATTTATTGGTTTGGCTTGGCGGGAGGGGGGTGGTTCCGGGGATGTCGAATATTTCCAATTTAATCGAAAGGTATTTAAAACAGCTCATTTCAGACAGTCCCGAAGACTTCGTGGAAATCCAGCGCAGCGAGCTGGCGGTTCGTTTCAGCTGTGTCCCTTCCCAGATAAACTATGTTCTAACCACCCGTTTTTCCACGGGACACGGTTACATTGTGGAAAGCAGAAGAGGAGGGGGCGGCTTTATCCGGATCGTCAGGATTCCCCTGGATGAACGGAAAGGCCTGATTCTTACCATCAGCGAATTAGTAGGAGATTCCATTACCCAGCAGGAAGCCGAGGGGTTAATTAAGCGCCTGCTGGAGGAGGAACTTATTACCCTGCGGGAGGCGCGGATTATGATCGCGGCGGTCAGCGGCGATATCTTGTATCAGGGCCTGCCTTCCCGGGAAACGCTGCGGGCGTTAATTTTAAAAGCAATGGTTACGTCGGTTTTAAGGGACTGACGCGGCCGGCCGGGGAAAGGGCAGGGTTTCCCGGAGATAAAGGAGGGGTTTAAGTTGTTGTGCGATCGTTGCGGTCAGCGGCAGGCAACAGTACATCTTACTGAAATTACCAACGGACATAAAAATGAGACCCATCTTTGCCAGGTCTGTGCCGGCGAAATCCAACCCCAGGGGTTTGGCTTTGCGCCGCAGCTGAATCTGCATCACTTCCTGGCGGGCTTGTTAAACCACGAGCTGGGCGGAGCCAATTACAGCCAGCAGCAGGCCGCCGGTGAAAAATGCACGAAATGCGGCATAGCCGAGGGGCAGGTTGTGAAACAAGGGCTTCTGGGCTGCGGCGATTGCTACACGCTATTTGAAGATAAAATGCAATCCCTGCTGCGCAGAATTCACGGCAACACCAGGCATACCGGCAAAGTACCCGAGCGCACCGGGGGCTCCGCCCGGCTGGCGAAGGAAATAGAAAAACTAAAATCCCAGCTTAAAGAGGCCGTGGGCCGCGAGGAATTCGAACGGGCCGCCCAGTTCCGGGACGCTATCCGGGATTTGGAAAAGACCCTGGAAGAGGGGGCGGGGACAGATGGCAATTAAAGAAATTGTAAACCGGTCCCATAGCCACTGGATGGACGCCGCGGGGGAAGACCCGGACGTTGTTATCAGCAGCCGGGTACGGGTGGCCCGGAACCTGGCCGGGATACCCTTCCCGCACCTTCTGAACAAGGAAAGGTCCGGGGAGGTCATCCAGGCCCTGCGCCTGGCCCTTAAAAATACAGACGCGGCGGAGCTCCTGGGCAACCTTGAGCTGTGCGAATTGAACGAATTAACACCGCTGGAAAGACAGATACTAGTGGATAAACATCTGATCAGCCCTGACTTTTCAAACAACACCGGGGCCGGAGCGGTTGTCCTGCGGGACGACGAGGTTGTCAGCATCATGATCAATGAAGAGGATCACCTGCGGATTCAGTGCCTGTTGCCGGGCCTTAATTTAAAGGAAGCCTGGGCGATCATAGACAGAATTGACGATGGCCTGGAGAAAACCCTCGACTACGCCTTCAGTGAGAAACTGGGTTATCTTACTTCCTGCCCGACCAATGTGGGCACTGGCATGAGGGCATCGGTCATGCTTCATTTGCCGGCCTTAAAACTTACCAAGCAGCTTTACGGGGTCCTGAACGCTATCAGTAAGCTCAGCCTGACCGTACGGGGATTGTACGGGGAAGGAACCGAAGCCCTGGGGGACTTGTATCAGATTTCCAACCAGGTTACCCTGGGTTTGTCGGAGGAAGAGATAATAAACAACCTTATTTCCAGTACCCGCCAGATCCTGTCCCAGGAAAAGGCCGCGCGGCAGGCTCTTTACCAGAACAGCCCGGAAGCCGTCCGGGACCGTGTCTGCCGCGCGTACGGCGCCTTGAAGTACGCCCGGATCATGTCCTCGGAGGAAGCCATGCGGCTTATCTCGGACTTGAGGCTGGGCGTGGCCTTGAACATTATTCCGGGTCCCGGGGTAAGTCTTTTGAATGAATTAATGGTTAAAATAAGGCCCGCTTTTTTAAGAAAAATCTCCGGACAGGAGATGTCGCCCCCCGAGAGAAAGGTTTACCGGGCCGGGCTTATCCGCGAAGAGCTGGGCAGCGTACCTTGTTAAGAACCATTTTTATTTGATCCTTTCATTTGATCCTTTTTATGGAGGTATAAAATTATGTACGGAAAATTCACTGAACGGGCCCAAAGGGTCCTATTACTGGCCAAGGAAGAGGCTAAAAAAACAGCCTATCCTTATATCGGAACGGAGCACTTGCTGATTGGCCTGATTCTGGAGGGCCAGGGTATTGCAGCCAGGGTCTTGACTGCTGTGGGCATGGACGCCGACAAGGTCAGGGTAGCCGTCGCCCAGATGGTGGAAGCGGCCGGGGGACAGCCGGCGCAGGAGCCGGCCCTGACCTCCCGGGCCAAAAAAGTGCTGGAATTATCCGTGGATGAGGCCCGGGGAATGGGCCACAATTACGTTGGGCCGGAGCACCTGCTGCTGGGCTTGATCCGGGAAGGTGAAGGGGTAGCGGCCCAGATTTTAAATGCCTACGGCGCGGATTACCGCAAGGTCCGGGCCACCGTGGCCCATCTCCAGGGCGGTCAGACAGCCCAGGGAGACGGTCCCGCCCCGGGCCCCGGCAAAGCCGGCGGAACCCCGACCCTGGACCAGTACGGCCGGGATCTCACCGTTATGGCCAAAGAGGGCAAGCTGGATCCCGTGGTTGGTCGGGAAAAGGAAATTGAAAGGGTGCTCCAGGTTTTAAGCAGGCGCACCAAGAACAACCCGGTGCTGATAGGTGACCCCGGTGTGGGCAAGACTGCCATTGTTGAGGGGCTGGCCCAGCGGATTACCCTGGGCAATGTACCGGAGATCCTGGCGGACAAGCGGGTTATCACCCTGGATATGGGCACACTGGTAGCCGGGACCAAGTACCGGGGTGAATTTGAAGAGCGAATGAAGAAGATTATTGAAGAAACCCGGCAATCCCCCAATGTAATCATGTTTATTGACGAACTGCACACCCTGGTGGGCGCCGGGGCGGCGGAGGGCGCCATAGACGCCGCCAATATCCTGAAGCCAGCCCTGGCCAGGGGTGAACTGCAGTGCATCGGGGCCACCACCCTGGATGAATACCGCAAGCATATTGAAAAGGATGCCGCCCTGGAGCGGCGCTTCCAGCCCATTATGGTGACGGAACCCACAGTTGAGGAAACAATTGAAATCTTAAGGGGAATCCGGGATAAATACGAGGCCCACCACCGTGTTCGGATCACCGATGAGGCCCTGGAGGCGGCGGCCAGACTGTCCAGCCGCTACATCACGGACCGGTTTTTGCCCGACAAGGCTATTGACCTGGTTGACGAAGCCGGTTCCCGGGTAAGGCTGCAAGCCCTCACCCCGCCCCCGGATTTAAAAGAAAAAGAAAAGAAGCTGGAAGAAGTGCAAAAGGAAAAGGAAGCAGCCATAAACGGCCAGGAATTTGAAAAGGCCGCCGAACTCCGGGATCAGGAGCAGAAGATGCGGGCTGTGCTGGAAAGCCTCAGGGAAACCTGGAAGCAGCAAAAGGGCGGAGAGGATCTGGAGGTGGACGAAGAAGCCATAGCCCACATCACCGCCAGCTGGACCGGTATCCCCGTAAAGAAACTGGCGGAGGAAGAGTCGGAAAGGTTGTTGAGATTAGAAGAAACCCTGCACCAGCGGGTTGTGGGGCAGGATGAAGCCATCCAGGCCGTGGCCAGGGCGGTGCGGCGGGCCCGGGCCGGCCTGAAGGACCCCAGGCGCCCCATCGGTTCCTTCATTTTCCTGGGACCCACCGGGGTGGGCAAGACTGAGCTGGCCAGAACCCTGGCCGATGTCCTTTTCGGAAGCGAGGACGCCATGGTCCGTCTGGACATGTCCGAGTACATGGAGAAGTTTTCGGTGTCCCGCCTGGTGGGGGCCCCTCCGGGCTACGTGGGTTACGACGAAGGCGGGCAGCTCACCGAGGCGGTGCGGCGCAGGCCTTACACGGTAATTCTCCTTGATGAAATAGAAAAAGCCCACCCGGACGTTTTCAACATCCTCCTGCAGGTGCTGGAAGACGGCCGCTTGACCGACGCCAAGGGCCGGACCGTGGATTTCAGAAATTCCGTTGTGATCATGACCTCAAACGTAGGCGTGCAGACCATTAAAAGAGAAACGACCCTGGGCTTCCGCACCGGCGATACCCGGGAGTCCAACTATGATAGCATGAAATCCAAGGTGACGGAAGAACTTAGAAGGACCTTCCGCCCGGAATTCCTCAACAGGATTGATGAGACCATTGTCTTCCATGCCCTCACACCTGAGCACATCCGGGAAATTGTGGACCTTATGCTGCAAGAAGTTGCGGACAGGATGAAGGAAAACGAAGTTGAAATTGAAGTAACCGAAACGGTAAAAGATCTGCTGGCCAGGGAAGGCTTTGATGAAAACTTCGGCGCCAGACCGCTCAGGCGGGCTATCCAGCGCCTGGTCGAAGACCGCCTTTCCGAGGAGTTGTTAAAGGCAACTTTCCGGAAGGGGGATCGCGTGCTCCTTGACCTGCGGGATTCGGCAATAACCATCAACAAGGTTGCCGGCTCGAAATAAATTTGGCTAGAACTGCAAAAAAGGGGTATAAATAAGTATAATAAAACTATCCGAAACTCTAAAAACAAGGAGAAAAATTATTTATGAAAAACCCCTTTTTACAATCTATCCTCATTATAGTTGGAGTCATTACCATGGTCATGGTGGTGTATGTGTACCTGGTAGGGCATTTCATGAACAAGCCCCTTGATCCTGCCGCCGCGGACCGGGCGGGTCAGACCCAGCAGCAGTCGCCCGGGGCGGAACAACCGTCCCAGGCGCAGCCTTCGGGGGCTGCCGCTGGCGGAACGGCTCCGGAAAACCAGGCGGATGCGGATAACCGGGGCGCCGCCCAGGTTGCGGCCACGGCTCAAACCGGGACACCCGCGCAGGTACAGGCGCAGACGGTAAAACCCGCCGAAGGCGTGGAGCTTAAAACCTGGACCGGGGTTTACACCGGGCGGATTGACAATAATTTTATCGAAATCCAGGTGGGAGATGAAGCCAGGACCTTCCTGGCCCCGGTGGAGTTAATCGGGGGTACCCTGAACAAGGACGATCCGGTCATCTTTGACTTCTATAAAAACAACAGCGGGCAGCTGGTCCTGGTAAGCTTTAAAAAGATGGCCCCGGCCGCAAGCAATCCCTAGACAAAATCTACTGTATTTCGGGTAAATCAAACAAAAACCCGGCTGCTCCCCTGGGCAAGCCGGGTTCCTTTGATAGGGCGGGCGCCGGTCAATATTTTAATATTCCCGGCAGCCAAGATCCAGTTTAACAAAGCGCCCTGAGCCGGGATTAGATTGTTATAGGCGGCTGCGGACCCCGTCTTATGTCCCCTTGTAAGAAATTGTTCCCGGTGTTATAATTTTAGGGAAACTTAACATGGGGAAATATGTCAATGCGTGTAAAGACTTGCTACAACTGCCAGGAATGCGGTCACCGGTCAACCCGCTGGCTGGGACGCTGTCCCGGCTGCGGGGCCTGGAACAGCTTCGTAGAAGAAGTAAGCCGTCCGGCCGGGGCAACCTTGCCTGTAAGCGCGGGGGGCGAACTGCCGCGTCCTGTTACCGAAGTGCCGGCCCTGGCTGAAGACTGCTTTCCCACGGAACTGGCGGAACTGGACCGGGTCCTGGGCGGCGGTATTGTTCCGGGCTCCCTGGTTTTGATAGGGGGAGACCCGGGTATCGGCAAGTCCACCCTCATGCTGCAGGCAGCCCACCTGCTCAGCCGCAGGCTGAAGGTGCTTTATGTTTCCGGGGAAGAATCGGCCCGCCAAGTGCGGCTTCGGGCCGACCGGCTGGGGGCGCTTTCCCCCGGACTGCTGCTGCTTTGTGAAACAGACCTTGACGCGGTGGAAGGGCAGCTGCGGAAGCTGGCCCCCCCGGTGGCGGTCATTGATTCCATTCAAACGATGTTTAAGGCCGGCATCCCCTCCGCCCCCGGCAGCGTTGGGCAGGTGCGGGAATGCGCGGCCCAGTTGATGCGTCTGGCCAAGACCACGGGGATATCTATTTTCCTGGTGGGCCACGTCACCAAGGAGGGTACGCTGGCCGGACCCCGGGTCCTGGAGCATATGGTGGACACGGTACTCTATATGGAGGGGGACCGGCACCAGTTCTTTCGGGTCCTGAGGAGTATAAAAAACAGGTTTGGTTCCACCCATGAAATCGGTATCTTTGAGATGAGCGGGAGAGGTCTGGTTGAGGTAGCAAACCCCTCCGCCCTTTTTTTAATTCAGCGGTCCCGGCCGGATGTGCCCGGTTCCGCTGTTGTGGCCGGACTGGAAGGGACCCGGCCGCTCCTGGTTGAAATTCAAGCCCTGGTTTCCCCTACCAGTTACGGTGTGCCCCGCCGGATGACCGCCGGCGTGGACTATAACCGGGTTGCCCTGATTGCTGCCGTTCTGGAAAAGCGGGTGGGCCTGAACCTGGGCAGCCAGGATCTCTATGTAAATGCCGTTGGCGGCGTAAGGCTCGATGAGCCGGCGGTGGACCTGGCCATAGCCTGCGCCCTGGTTTCCAGTTTCAGGGATCAGCCTGTCGATCCGGACCTTGCCTGCGCGGGGGAAATCGGCCTCACCGGTGAGCTCCGGCCGGTAACGGGAGCGGAAAAAAGAATTAAAGAAGCTTTTAAGATGGGTTTCGGCCGCTTTTTAACGGCCGCCCAAAGCGCCCTTCCCGCCGGGGAACACCCGGGGATTATTACGGCGGACACCCTGGCCGGCGCCCTTGAGCTGGCTTTAAAGGTTTGAGGTGGAACAATTGCGAGATGATCGAGCTGAAAAAACACTGCTGCAAGTCCTGCGTACAGTTGCGCCGGGAACCCCGCTGCGGGAAGGCCTGGAAAATATCCTGAGGGCCAAGAACGGCGGACTCATTGTTGTGGGGGACACGCCCGAAGTGGTGCAAATTACCGAGGGCGGTTTTGTGATCAACGCCGACTGTTCGCCTTCCAGCTTGTACGAGCTGGCAAAAATGGACGGGGCAATCATTCTCAGCAAAGACACCAAAAGGATTTTAGCCGCCAACACCCAATTGGTCCCCAGCCAGGATACCCCTTCCACCGAAACCGGTATCCGCCACCGTACAGCCGAACGGGTGGCCAGGCAAACAGGCAACCTGGCAATTGCCATTTCCCAGAGGCGCGGCGTTATTACCATTTACAAGGGGTCCTTGAAGTATGTGCTTAAAGACCTGGGCGTTATCCTGACCAAGGCCAACCAGGCCATCCAGACCCTGGAAAAGTACCGCACGGTTCTGAACAAGGTGCTGGTGGTCCTGAGCATCCTGGAATTTGAAGAGGCGGCCACCCTTTATGATGTAACCAAGGTTATCCAGCGGGTGGAAATGGTTCTAAGGGTGGTCAAGGAGATTGAGCGGTATATCAGCGAGCTGGGGGTAGAGGGACGTTTGATTACCATGCAGCTGGAGGAACTCCTGGCCAATGTGGAAGAAGAAGGCCTGCTGGTAATCCAGGACTACACCACCGGCCTGGGGGAAAAATCACCGGCTTCCATCCTTGAAATAATTGGCAGCTGGCCCGCCGAAGATTTTCTGGATCTGTCCCTGATTGCCCGGGCCCTGGGTTTTCCCGGCAGCGCCAGCATTCTGGACCAGCATGTCCAGCCCCGGGGTTACCGGATCCTGGGGAAAATACCTCGCTTGCCCCTGCCTGTTATTGATAATCTCGTCAAAACCTTTGGCTCCTTCTATAAAATATTGTATGCTTCCATCGAAGAACTGGATGAAGTGGAAGGTATCGGTGAAGTCCGCGCCCGCTCCATAAAATACGGACTGAACCGCTTCCGGGAACAGCTGTTGCAGGAAAGGCACGGCTAAAGGCCCCCGCCGGGCCGGCAGCTGCTGCGGGAAGGGCCGCCCAATGGCCCGGCTCCCGTCCCTGCCTCACCGGGCAAACAATTTGTTGCCGGGAGGATGCCGCCCGAATCGCCTGGAGGGCGCTCAACTTTCCAGACTATGCCCGACGGGCAAATAATTTTGCGGCTGGAAAGCCGCTTCAATCGTATTCAATCGTACGATTCTGACCAGGCCGGCGCTTCGCCGGCGGTTTTAAATTCCGCAAAATATTATTGACACTGGCTTGCCGCTATGCTAAAATTATAGTTTATTTGACAGGGTGAAACCTTTGTGCTATAATTTATACGTGGTAAATATTCTAAGGAGGGTACGGCATTGTTTAAAATAGGAGATAAAGTGGTGTACCCCATGCACGGAGCAGGCGTTATCGAAGCTATTGAGGAGAAAGAAGTCCTCGGGGAAAGGCGGCAGTACTATATTCTGCGGCTTCCCGTGGGTGACATGAAAGTAATGATTCCCATCAATAATGGTGCGGGGGTCGGCTTGCGGGAAGTAATCGACTCCGAAGGTGTAAAAAAAGTTTTTTATATCCTGCGCCAGCAGTCTTCAGCCATGTCTCCGAACTGGAATCGCAGGTACCGCGCCAATCTGGAAAAAATTAAAAGCGGTGATGTCTACGAGGTTGCCGAGGTGGTGCGCAACCTGATGAAGCGGGATCGGGAAAAGGGCCTTTCCTCCGGCGAAAGGAAAATGCTGGAAAACGCCAGGCAAATTTTGATTAGCGAGTTGGTGCTGGCCACCGAACTGGAGGAGGAAAAGGCACAGTCACTTGTGGACGGGGCCTTCGCTTGAGAGCGTCAGGAAAACCTGACGTTTTTTACTTTCACCTGCTTTTAAAAAAACGCATTATTTTTCTTGATGTAAACTTTATAGAAAACAAATATAATAGAGTTATACTATTATGCTAAAAATATTTACAACGCCAGCTTAATTATGAAAGGAGGTGAAAAATGTGGTTAAAAAAATTGTATACTTAGTTGTGCTGGCGGCGTTTACCGGTTTGGGGGCGGCCCTGGGGTACTTTCTGGTTGACAGTAATCTCATTGCCTTTGTGGCAAACCTGCCCAGCCAGTTTAAATTCGGCCTCATTGGCCTGACAACCCTGATTGGCCTGGTGGCGGGGATTTTACTGGCTTCGCCCATCATGACCGGAGCAGTGCGACTTACTGTTTTTTTGGAGCAGAATATCCAAAAAACACCGACCCAGGACCTTGTTATGGGTTCTGTGGGATTAATTATTGGACTTATAATTGCCAATTTAATAGGCTCTCTTTTATCTTTTCTGGGACCAATAGGCAAAGCTCTTTGGGTTTTACTGACTTTGCTCCTGGCCTATCTCGGGCTGAGCGTGGGAATCAAGAAAAGGGAAGATTTAATGACCCTTTTTGCCAGTTTCCCCAAATTCGGCGGCAAGGACCGCGCTGTCAAGTCTGACAGCCGCGGCGCCCACTACAAAATTCTGGATACCAGTGTAATTATTGACGGCCGGATTTCCGACCTGTGTCAGAGCGGTTTTGTGGAAGGTGTCATGCTTGTTCCAGCCTTTGTCCTGGAGGAATTACGGCATATTGCCGACTCACCCGACCTGTTAAAAAGAAACCGGGGCAGGCGCGGGCTCGACATTTTAAACCAGATGCGCAAAGACACGGAAATTAAGGTTCAGATTTACGACAACAACCGGGGCTTGGAAGATGTCGCGGAAGTTGACACCAAACTGGTCAAACTGGCCCAGAAGCTGGGCGGGAAAATTATCACCAACGACTTCAACTTGAACAAAGTGGCCGAACTGCACGGCGTCAAGGTTCTGAATATCAATGAGCTGGCCAACGCCGTCAAGCCGGTGGTTCTGCCCGGCGAGGAAATGGTGGTCCAGCTGGTCAAGGATGGAAAAGAAATTGGCCAGGGAGTGGCTTATCTGGATGACGGCACCATGATCGTTGTGGATAACGGAAAGCGTTTCATGAACCAGACCATCCCCGTCCTGGTAACCAGTGTTCTGCAAACTGCCGCCGGACGGATGATCTTTGCCAAGCCCAAGTATGACCGGCGGGGTGATGCCGGACAGGCCTATCTTGGTGAGGTGAATATTATTGGTTAAGGCAGCGGCCGTGGTTCCGGCGGCCGGTTCCGGCAGCAGAATGGGGGCGCAAATCCCCAAACAATATCTCCTTCTGGCCGGCATTCCCCTTTTGGGACACACCCTGAAAGTGCTGGAGGCAAGTCCCGTAATTCAAGATATCGTTGTTGTAACCGGTCCGGGGGAGGAAGAATACTGCCGGGAAAATATAGTAAAAGGGCTGGGAATCACCAAAATTAAGGCAATCGTCAGCGGGGGAAAAGAACGCCAGGATTCCGTTTACAGCGGCATCCTGGCGCTTTCGCCGGTTCCGGACCTGGTTGTGATCCACGACGGGGCGCGCCCCCTGCTAAACCCCGCGGGCCTGCTGGCGGTTGTGGAAGCGGCCGCCCGTTACGGCGCCGCGACCCTGGCGGTACCGGCCAAAGATACGGTCAAGCTGGCGGATGAGGACGAACTGGTGGCCCGGACCCTGCCCAGGGGGCGTCTCTGGTTGACCCAGACCCCCCAGGCCTTTCGCCGGGATCTGCTCCTCCGGGCCCACAGGGCGGCGCGGGAGGCAAATTACCTGGGCACTGACGACGCCGGGCTTGTGGAAAGGCTGGGGTTCCCGGTCAAACTTGTGCGGGGTTCCTACCGCAACATCAAGGTCACCACACCCGAGGACCTCATTATTGCCCAGGCTCTCCTCGCCCACCCCACCCCGCTGGCCCCGGGTCCCGCCGGCAAATATTAAAGGGGGTGCGTCTAACACCCCTTTCCGGCAGCCCTGGTTCCGCCGGCTAACAATCGCCCGGCAAATAAACAATGAACAGCATGGAAAACCGCTTTCACCTTCCCGGCAGCCCGGCCCCGGATTCCGCTGGCAAATAATACTTACACACAATAATGAACGGCATGGAAACGGGCCGCCTGTCCGTTAGCCCGGCTTCCGGGTCCCGCTGGCAAATAATACTTACACACAATAATGAACGGCATGGAAACCGGGCCGCCTGCCCGTTAGCCCGGCCTCCGGGTCCCGCCGGCAAATAATAGCGGACAAACAATGATGAACAACACGGGAACTGCGCCTGTTGTTCTTCCGCATACGGATATTTTAAGGGGGAAATATTTAAATGATCACCGTTTCTGAACTGATGGAAATAAATGAAAGTACAGTACGGAAAGCATCGGAAATTCTCAACAAAAATGACCTGCCGCAAATAATGGGGTGGTTGGCGGAAAAAGACCAAAAAATAAGAGACAGGGCCCTGCTCTTGCTTCGCAACCGTTCCTTGCATAGCGACGACATATACCCGTTTTGGGACGTATTCCGGGAGATGCTTAAAAATAGGGACCCAGAGCTGAAGGGCATGGGCGCTGTACTTATTGCCGCCAATACAAGATGGGATCGCGAAAATAAAATTGACGACGCCATTGAGGATTACCTGTCCTGCTTAAATGACCGGAATCAGACCGTTGCACAACAATGTATCCAGGCTTTACACGAAATTATCCCCTACAAAAAACACCTGCGTACTACAATCGCCGACGGTTTAATCAACATACCCCTTTCAAGTTTTGAAAAAACAAGGCAAAAACCCCTGTTGGTCGACATATTGGGGGCGCTGGTGGTAATAAGGGAAGGTCTGTATCCGGATGAAGTTGAACAATACATAAGTATGGCCCTGGCAGGCAGCATCCTCGATCAAGAGGACAAAAAACAAATCAAGTCAAGGATGGGTTACACCATCTTCTAGCCCCACCCCCTGGGACAGGGGGACAGGTCCCTTGTCCCATTGCAAGCCGTGGGTGAGGCAGGAGCGTTATCCCTCAAACCGTGGTAAACATAGTTTATTTCGTTATTGTTTATATTGATATGTTTTAAAGATTTGGTTTCGTTAAGATGTGGGCAGGCTGGTTTAGGGGTAGGACTTTGTCCCGGGCGGTGTAGATATTTTTATCTAAAATGGGCTACGGGCTATTCCGATGCAAATGTGCTGATTCACGCTTTTGTGGACCACCCGTTTGGGAGCGCCGGTGCAGATGGCACAGGATGTTTTCGGGTGGGGCTGGGAATTCGCCCTTTATCCCGCGGGGTATTATTTTGTGGGACAAGGGACCTGTCCCCTTGTCCCGGATGTGCCAATCCGCACTTTTGGGACAGGGGGACAGGTCCCTTGTCCCGGTGGTGTTAATGCTGTTGGGAAGGGATTGAGCTGTTTTGAGAGTAGGATTTGGTTATGACGTGCACAGGCTGGTTGAGGGACGGGCCCTGATCCTGGGGGGTGTAGATATTTCTTATGAAAAGGGGCTTTTGGGCCATTCCGACGCGGATGTGCTGACTCACGCCATTATGGATTCCTTGCTTGGCGCTGCCGGTGCGGGAGATATAGGGCGTCACTTTCCGGACAGTGATCCGCTCTATAAGGGAATCAGCAGCCTGGTCCTGCTCTCCCGGGTACGGGGGATCCTGGCCCAAAAGGGTTTTACGGTGGGCAATATCGACTCTGTGATCGTTGCCCGGGCGCCCAGGCTGGCGCCTTTCCTGGAAGAGATGAAAGCCAGGTTGGGGGAAGCGCTGGGTACCGACCCAGGGAGGATCAATGTTAAAGCTACCACCACCGAGGGGCTCGGTTTTACGGGAACGGGCGAAGGAATTGCCGCCTGCGCCACATCCCTGCTTTTTACAAGGGGTCATGGGGGGCGGAGTTCGTGACCCGGGGGTGGCCGGGGAATTGCCGCCCGCCCGGACATTCCATGATGGGGGAACTTGGGTTACTAACTTACAGAACGCCCTTTGTTTGTTTCTATCCGATCAACACATATGGGACCGCCCGGGGTTGGCCCGGTGGCCGGGGCGCAGACGGCGGCCATGCGCCGGACACCCCGGGACAGCCCGGGTCCGTCTGAGGCCGCAAGGGGGAAATGGTTTGCCCGGTGATCCCCGAAGTGTTATAATAAGCTACATAAATAGCGGAAATCCGCGGCAAGGGTGCCGTTCTCTGGATATGATACGGAGCCGCGCGCGGGCGCCCGTTTTTCAATAACGAAATGGAGCGGGAATAAGGAGGAACTATATTTGTTGCCGGTTCGGGTAAGATTTGCGCCAAGTCCGACAGGCCCCTTTCATATCGGCGGGGCCCGTTCGGCGTTGTTTAACTGGCTTTTTGCGCGCCGCTGCGGAGGTGTCTTTATCGTAAGGATAGAAGATACCGACCTGGAGCGCTCCTCCCGGGAATCGGAGGAAAATATCCTGGCCGCCTTGCGCTGGCTCGGACTGGATTGGGACGAGGGTGTCGGGGTGGGGGGACCCAACGGACCCTACCGCCAAACGGAAAGACTGGAGCTGTACCAGCGTTACGCCGGACAGCTGCTGCGCCAGAAGGACGCCTACCCATGTTATTGCACCGAGGAAGAGCTGGCTGCGGAGAGGGAGGAACTGCTGGCCAGGGGGGCCATGACGTCCGGCTACTCCGGGCGGTGCCGGGATCTGTCTCCGGAAGAACGCGCCCGCCTGGAGGCTGAGGGAAGGAAACCGGCAATCCGTTTTCGTGTGCCGGATAAAGATGTAATAGTTGTGGAAGACCTTGTCCGGGGCGAAGTTAGTTTTGATTACAGCGGCATCGGGGATTTTATCATCCTCAAATCCGATGGTATTCCCACCTATAATTTCGCCGTGGTTGTGGACGACCATACAATGTCCATCAGCCACGTGATCCGGGCCGAGGAGCACCTGTCCAACACCCCGCGCCAGATCCTTTTGTTCAACGCCCTGGGTTGGCAGACTCCCCAGTTTGCCCACGTGTCCCTGATCTTGGGCAAAGACCGCAGCAAGATGAGCAAGCGGCACGGCGCCACGGCCATTGAGCAGTACCAGGAAAAGGGCTACCTGCCGGAGGCCCTGGTCAACTTCCTGGCCCTTCTGGGCTGGTCCCCGGGGGGAGAGGAAGAAGTCCTGCCCCTGGCTGAACTAAAACAGCAGTTTTCCCTGGACAGGGTGGCCAAAAGCCCCGCTATATTTGACCTGGACAAGTTGAACTGGCTGAACGGACACTACATCAGACAGGCTCCCCTGGAATACATTACGGAGCTGGCCGTACCCTTTTTGGAAAAGGCGGGTTATCTAAGGGCGCCCCTGACACCGGAGCGTCATGAATGGCTGAAGTCGGTGGTTGCCCTGGCCCGGGAGTACCTGGTCTGTCTGGAGGATATCAAGGACAACGTGGGGATTTACTTTAACGACAGGGTTGAAGTACTGGAGGCCGGGGCCAGGGAAGTACTGGACGAACCCCATGTACCGGCTTTGTTTGCGGCCCTGGGGAGGCTGGTTGAGGACTGTCCCGTCCTTACGGCAGCCAAAGCCAGGGAGCTTTTGAAGGGAGCCGGCAAAGAAGCGGGCGTCAAGGGGAAGCAAATTTTTATCCCCGTACGGGCAGCCCTTACCGGCAGTATCCAGGGTCCCGATCTCAACCAGATCATGGCCATTCTCGGAAAGGAAAGGGTGGCCGGCCGCCTGGCCGGGGCCCTGGACCGGAGCCTGTCTTAGGGCATTAACCGGTCCGCCTGTTCCGGCCTGCCCAGGGCCCCGGCCGGTCCGGTTCCGCAGGAAGGTTAATGACGGAAGGAGTCCTTAAAGAGCATGGAAATTTATAATACCTTAACCCGGCGGAAGGAAATTTTCCAGCCGCGGGAACCGGGCAAAGTTCAAATGTATGTTTGCGGCCCCACCACCTACAACTTTATCCACCTGGGCAATGCCCGGCCCCTGGTCTTTTTCGACACTGTCCGGCGGTATTTGACATATAAGGGCTATGATGTCCTTTACATCCAGAATTTTACCGATGTGGACGATAAAATTATCAACCGGGCCCGGGAGGAAGGGAAAGATCCTTTAAGCCTGGCCCGTAAGTATATTGATGAGTACTTTAAAGACGCCGACGCCCTGAACGTGAGGCGGGCGGACAAGCACCCCAGGGTCTCCGGGCACATGCCCGGTATTGTCCGGGTGGTGGAAGAGCTGATTCAGAAGGGATTTGCCTATGAAGTTGACGGGGACGTCTACTTTGAAGTGCGCAAGTTCCCCGGTTACGGCAAGCTTTCCGGGCGGAGCCTGGAAGACATGCGGGCGGGAGCGCGGGTGGAAGTGGACACCCGCAAGCGAGACCCCATGGATTTCGCCGTCTGGAAGGCCGCGAAACCCGGGGAGCCGTCCTGGGACAGCCCCTGGGGTCCCGGCCGGCCCGGCTGGCACATCGAGTGCTCGGCTATGTCTCTTAAATACCTCGGCCCCGGTTTCGATATTCACGGCGGAGGATACGACCTGATCTTTCCCCACCACGAAAACGAAATCGCCCAGAGCGAAGCGGCCACCGGGCAGCCCTTCGTCCGCTACTGGCTGCACAACGGTTTCATCACTGTAAAGGAAGAGAAAATGTCCAAATCCCTGGGCAATTTCTTCCTGGTACGGGACATTCTGACCAAATTTTCACCGGAAGTCGTGCGTTTTTTCCTTTTGTCCACCCACTACCGCAGCCCCCTGGACTTTGATGACGAGAAATTGGCTGCTGCCGGGCGGGGTCTGGAAAGGATCAGGACCAGCATCCGGTTACTGACGGAAGCACTGGCCAGGGAAGAGGATGAAGGCCTCGCTGTTGCTACTTCAGGCGGCCATGCTGCCGGTCCTGCGCCCGCCAGGGGAGTAAGTTCCGCAGGCGGTTCCGCAGCTTCCCTCGCAGGCGGTCCTGCGCCCACCCCCGGCAAGGAAGCGCCGGGGGCTGATTCGCTAAATCTTGCCCTGGATAAAATGAAAATTTCCTTCGAAGCCGCCATGGACGACGATTTTAACACGGCCCTGGCCATCAGCGTTATTTTTGACCTGGCCCGGGAGGTCAACAGCTTTGTCCAGCTGCTGGTGACAAATGTGCCCGCCCCTGCCAGGGAGGTCCTGCAAAAAGCCATGCTTTTATTTAACTCCTTTAACGAGGTCATAGGTATATTTAAAACTGATCCAGTGAGCGGCGGGATTCTCCTGGAAGACGCCGCCGGGAGCTCGGACCTGACCGAAGGATTGCTGAACCTCATTATTGAGATCCGGCAGGCAGCCCGCAAGAAAAAAGACTGGGCCGCCGCCGACAGAATCCGGGACGGCCTTAAAGAGCTGGGCCTAATCCTGGAGGATACCTCGCAGGGAGTACGCTGGAAAAAGCAAGGGTAGCAAGCCGCCGCACCCGGCTGTTTCCGCGGCCAAAGTTGCAGCGTTCCGTTCTCTGTCAAGGGACAACAACCAAGGTGTATTTAAAAAGAGAAGTATCCAGGTGAAATTTTAACAGGCTGAAAGGTGTCCTGGCGTATTTTTGAACAAAGAAGTTATATAGAAGCGTTGTAAAATGGTAGTATGCGCCGTCTGTCAGGAATAAGGGCAGCCCGCTGCCCCTGCTGCACAACCGGTCTCCGGACCGGTTTTGGCAGGGACACCCGGGAGATGCAGGGGGAACAATTGACGCTGATAACTGGGGACAACAGAATTAAGCGGCCCGGCGAGCTGCCGGCGCTGGTCCTGGCCTACGTGGGGGACGCCGTCTTCGAACTGCTGGTCCGGGAACATCTTGTGGCTGCAGGATTGGTCCGGGTTGAACGGCTGCATGATGAGACCGTCAAATTCGTCCAGGCCGCGGCCCAGGCCAGGACACTTCGGGCCCTGGAAGGAACCCTGACTGAGGAAGAGCAGGCAGTGGTCCGCCGCGGCCGCAATGCCAAATCCTCCCACACCCCCCGCAGCGCCGGGGTCCTTGAATACCGGCACAGCACCGCGCTGGAAAGCCTGGTGGGCTACCTCTATCTTAAAGGAGACGCCGCCCGCTTAAACGCCATTTTGGCCGCGGCCCTCAAAACAGGGGAAGAAAGCCCCTGAAGAAAACAGTCCGGGTTCAACCGGGTAGTTTGGCATTTGGAAACCGCCTAATTGAAGTTGTATGGATAGAACTGCTGCGGCACTGCCGCAACAAGCAGAAAGCCGCAATCATTATCGCAAGCAATTGTTACCTCGGGCAAGTCCCGGGGTAACTGCCCGGCAGCAGCTTTAAACTACTCAGGTTCCTAAATACCGGGCATGGTACGGAAGAGGGGTGTTTTTCCTGGGTGAAAAAAAATTGAGCGTGTCGCTTCTGAAATATACCCCCGACCCTCAGGAAATCGTAGCCATGGGGGCCAAGCTGTGTTATTCCGGGGCGGATATTGAAGCGCTTAAACAGGGTATCGTGTCCCGGGACCAGGCGCCCTTTCTGGAGCGATTGATGGATTTAAGCCACCTTTCCCCCATTGAGCATGCCAGTTTTACCTTCGGCATAGAAGGGGTTTCCCGCAGCCTGCTGGCCCAGATTACCCGCCACCGCATCGCCAGTTTCAGCGTCAAATCCCAGCGCTACGTGCCGGCGACACCAGCCGGCGGAACGGCCGGCACGGCCGGAGTTTCGGTCAATAAAGTCAACCTGATCGATGCCGCAACTGGTGCAGCAGCCGGCGCAGCTAACCCGGCTGTCACTGAAGTCGGTGCAGCCAACCCGTCCGGCGCCCTCGCAAACGGCGGCTGTTCAGCTTTCCCGTCTGCGGCCACAGCGGCCGGCGCAACTGGCGCAGCTGCAGACGGGGCCGGTGTTGCGGTTGAAGCAGACGGCGTTTTCGGATATATCATCCCGCCGCAGATAAAGGATCTGGGTCCCGGGGCCGTAAGCTTGTTCGAAAGCCAGATGCGCCAGATCCAGGCCTGGTACAACGAATGGGTGGAAAAACTGGGCAACCAGGGCGAAAAATCATTTGAGGACGCCAGGTTTGTTCTTCCCAACGCAGCGGAGACCAAAATGCTGGTCACCATGAATGCCCGGGAACTGCTTCATTTCTTCACTTTGCGCTGCTGCAACAGGGCCCAGTGGGAAATCCGGGCCCTGGCCAGGGAAATGCTGAAATTGGTTAAACCGGTTGCCCCGGTTATCTTCAGGGAAGCGGGGCCGGCTTGCCTGAAAGGCCCCTGCCCGGAAGGCAAAATGAGCTGCGGTAAAAGGGAAAAGGTTAGAAAGGAATTTTTAAACCCGTAGGATTGTCCGGGTTAAAACTTAAACTGGAAACTAAAACTTGGAGGAGAGATTTACCTGGAAGACATTATCACCGGGCGCAACCCGGTACGGGAGGCCCTGCGCTCCGGCCGCCCCATTAACAAAATTCTGATTGCGGAGGGAAGTCAGTCCGGTCCCCTTCAGGAAATATTCAACATGGCCCGGAACGAAAACATTCCCGTGCAAAGGGTGGACCGCCAGCGCCTGGACAAGTTTGCCCCCGAAACCGCCCACCAGGGCGTAGTGGCCCTGGCGGCCGCCCGGGAATACGTAGAGGTTGAGGATATCCTGAAGGCTGTGCAGCCGGGGGAGGCGCCGCTGCTGATGCTCCTGGATGAAATTCACGATCCCCACAACCTGGGGGCCATCCTCCGGACCGCTGAGGCCGCGGGCGTCCACGGGGTAATCATTCCCCGGCGCCGTTCCGCCCCCCTGACCCAGACTGTGGCCAGGTCCTCCGCCGGGGCTGTTGAATACGTCCCTGTGGCCAGGGTGGCCAACCTGGCTATGACCATGGAAGATTTAAAGAAAAAAGGTCTCTGGATCGCCGGGGCCGACGCCGGCGGCCGGGAGTTATACTGGGATGCCCGTTTGGACGGTCCCCTGGCGCTGGTCATAGGGGGCGAGGACAAGGGCCTGGGCAGGCTGGTAAAGGAAAGGTGCGATATGCTGGTGCGTTTCCCCATGTACGGGCGGATTAACTCCCTTAACGCCTCGGTTGCCGCCGCCTTGTTTGCCTACGAGGTGCTGAGGCAGAGAAGGAAGACGTTTTAGTGAAAGGAAAGGTCTTTTTTAAAAAATCAAGGCATTTTGGGAAAGAGAGATGTGTTAAAGTAGAAGGGTGTTTTAGAAAAGAAAGGCATTTTAATGACGGAGACGCTTATTGTTGACGGTTATAATATTATTTACGCCTGGCCGGAGTTGGAGAAACTTATCGAATCCGGCATGGACCACGCCAGATCAAAGCTGATCTCCATACTGGCCGATTACGCAGCTCTGGCCGGCCAGAGGGTAATCCTGGTTTTTGACGCGCACCACATGAAAAATACCGCCGGAAGCACGGAAGCTATAGATGGTATCGAAGTCGTCTTCACCCAGGCGGGGGAAACAGCCGACGCCCTGATTGAGCGGTTGGCCGGTTGCCTTACGGAACGGTGCAAAGTCTATGTGGCAACTTCCGACCAGGCCGAGCAGGCGATTGTTTTTGGCCGGGGGGCGTACAGGCTGACACCGGGCGAACTGCGCGAGCAGGTCAGGCTGACCAAAAAAGAGAGTGAGCGGTTTTACGGGCAGGCTACCCCGGCAGACGGCTACCTGGAGAACAGGCTTGTTTCCAATGTCCGCTCCAGGCTGGAAAAACTGCGCCGCCAAAAGTAGCCGCTTGGGGAAGGGGCTGTCCCATTTTTGCCTTGACGAGCTATCACCCCTTCGTTATAATAAGTATAAATCTTGACAGAGACTGGTTTTGACATACACCCAGTCCCGAAAAAAAGGAAAATTGTACCGTCCGGCTGTCCCCGGATTCTATTACTCTGAGGGAGAGGTTTTTTGTTTTTCTCATGGGAATTGAGCAAAGCGGGGGGATAATGTGATTTTTCAGGCCCAGAGGGAAGTTCTTGACAGCTACCAGGTGCTGGTTGACGAGGATGTAGTGGAGTTTGCCCGTGGGGGCGACGATGCCGCCCTTGAGTATCTAATCAATAAGTATAAGAATTTTGTCCGGGCCAAGGCCCGCTCCTATTTTTTAATCGGCGCTGACCGTGAGGACATCATTCAGGAAGGTATGATCGGGCTTTACAAGGCTATTCGGGACTTCCGCCTGGACAAACTGTCATCGTTCCGGGCCTTTGCTGAACTTTGCATTACCAGGCAAATTATTACAGCAATTAAAACCGCCACCCGGCAAAAGCATATTCCGCTGAACTCATACGTTTCCCTGAATAAACCCATTTACGACGAGGATTCGGATCGTACCCTGCTGGATGTTCTTTCCGGGTCGAAAATTACAGATCCCGAGGAACTGATTATCTCCAGGGAAGAATTCAACGATATCGAGGAAAAAATGGGTGAGATCCTGAGTTCACTGGAATGGAAGGTTCTTATGTCTTACCTGGAGGGCAAATCCTACCAGGAAATTGCTGAAGACCTGCACCGCCACGTCAAGTCCATCGACAACGCCTTGCAGCGGGTCAAACGCAAACTGGAGCGCTACCTGGAAAAAAGGGAAGCTTGAACCAAACCTAATCAGTTGTGTGGTTAATTAATTGTGGGATAGTCGGGCAGTTAAATAGTGAGCGGTAAGCAGCTGGAAAAGTTTAGCGGCTGAAAGCTTAAGCGGTTGAGATTTAAATAGTTGCGTGGTTGAGCAGTTGAGGTGTTAAGCAGTTTACCCAAGGTTCCCTGGTCTATTTAATTGGGTTGCTTCGCTGCCCTGTATTCGTCTGCCTGGCATGGCGCATTGTTGTTTTTTGGGATGGTTTGATTTGTTTTCCAATAAAAAAGCAGTTGACAGCCTTGCGGTTTTATCTTATAATAATGCTTGTGTCAGCGCCGGCGTAGCTCAATTGGCAGAGCAGCTGACTTGTAATCAGCAGGTTGCGGGTTCGAGTCCCATCGCCGGCTCCAGTTAAGAAGCAACAGGTGCATTTAATATGGAGGGGTTCCCGAGTGGTTAAAGGGAGCAGACTGTAAATCTGCCGGCGACGCCTTCGCTGGTTCGAATCCAGCCCCCTCCACCAGTGTTAATAAGAGGATGAACGGTTAACTTGACCGAAGACGTCTTTCATGATATAGTAGAGTTTGGGGAACAATTTAAATCCCAGTCGTCAATACAATATCGCGGGGTAGAGCAGCTGGTAGCTCGTCGGGCTCATAACCCGAAGGTCGTGGGTTCAAATCCCTCCCCCGCAACCAAAAAACCACAGCACCCTGAAGGGTGCTTTTTTACATGTATGTCCGGTTCCCGTTGGCTGCGACCGGCCCGGGCGGATGCAAGAACATCGTATACGTGTTCTTATCCGGTTTTTCGTTGTCCGCGCCCGGCTCGTAGGCGGATGACTGTGGCCGGTGGATGGCATTTTTTCATGAATATTTCAGGGAGACATTATTGCAGAACGAACATAAAATACCGGGAAAGGTTCCTTGACAAACACCGAGTGGATATGCTAATCTATGGTTTGCAAGGTTCTAAAGACGCCCTTTGGGGAAGGTTTAAAAGGCGTAAAAAACTAAATGGTCTTCTAAAGAGCAGGGTCCCTCATTAATAAACCTGCCACTATAGCTCAGAAGGTAGAGCGCATCCTTGGTAAGGATGAGGTCACCGGTTCAATCCCGGTTAGTGGCTCCAATTTTAAAAACCGGGGGGTAAAAGTCGCAGGCCTGGATTTATAAAGAAAGATAACACTCACCGGGCTGTCCCGGCTGCACCTGCCTTTTTAAATCCGACGCAAGTCCTTTGATATCCTTAAATTGATGCGGCGGCGTAGCTCAGCTGGTCAGAGCACACGGTTCATACCCGTGGTGTCCGGGGTTCAAGTCCCTGCGCCGCTACCAAAATATTAGCCACCTATTGATAAAATCTCTTTTATCAATAGGTGGTTTTTGTTTTCGCCAAACGGGATAAAAAACTTGTCGGCGTTATATTCATGGATCCGGACAGCTTTAAGATGGTCAATGACACCATGGGCCACAGCTGTGGGGACGCCCTCTTCACCGTTGCCAAACCCGTCTAACGCTGACACCATGGGCCACAGCTGTGGGGACGCCCTGCTCCGGGAGGTGGCGCAAAGCCTGGCGAGATGTCTGCGCAGTACGGATACGGTTGCCCGCTTCGGCGGGGATGAGTTTTTGATCATGGTCAACAAGAAATATATAGAGCTGTCCAACAACCTGCACAGGATTCAGGAACGGGATGAACTTACCGTCTATTATCAGCCCTTAACCGGACGCTTGCGCCGTCGGTCGATTTTTTTTATGGCCCGGGAGGAATTTGCCCCGCTGCATAGAATTAAAACATCGTCCTGCCTGGTTCTGCATAAAAAAGTTTATTATGGAAGCGATTTATCCTGGTGGTTATAATTACCAGTAAGGAGGCAAAACCAATGGCAAAGCAAAAATTTGAGCGTACCAAAACCCACATCA
>CAZCGU010000019.1:0-52907 GCA_964498525.1 uncultured Pelotomaculum sp. | reverse complement strand
TCTTATCACTTCCGCCGCTGTAAGGTCAAGTACTATTTTCTGGTTTTTTGCGGCCGTAAATGTGCTTCCCTAATCCGGCGGTTCCGTGCACCCGGTTAATTAAGGCAACTATCGGGCGGCACAATTCTAAATTTAGCACAGGGCTTAGTTTGTGTCAAGCCGTCTTTAAGCACTTTTTGTATTTTATTATTACTATTTCTGCTAGACTATATTATTCATCCGTATCGACTTTCGCCACGGCAACCACTGTATCCCCGGGATCCAGGCGCATCAGGGTGACGCCCTGGGTGGACCGGCCTATAATTGATATATCTTCTGCCGCTAACCTGATGATTATACCCTCGGCGCTGATAATCATAATTTCCTCTTCATTTCTTACAGTTTCCACCGCCATAACCAGGCCGTTTCTCTCCGAGGTCCTGATATTGATCACACCCTTACCACCCCTGCTTTGCAGTGGATACTCGGAGAACTGGGTGCGCTTGCCGAACCCGTTGGCTGTAACAGCAAGTAAGTGGGCATCCGGGCGAACCGTTTGCATACCAATAACCTCGTCCCTGGCAGACAACTTGATTCCTCTTACACCCCGGGTAACCCTCCCCATGGGGCGCACTTCTTCTTCCAGGAAGTGGATGGCCTTGCCCTGCCTGGTTGCTAATACGATTTCTTCCTTGCCGCTGGTCAATTCAACATCTACTAACTGGTCCCCTTCTTTCAGGGAAATCGCAATAAGGCCGTCCCTGCGGGAGGTATCATATTCGTTTAATGATGTTTTTTTAACCATGCCGCTGCGGGTTACCATGAAAAGATATTGATCCGGATCAAATTCGCGCACCGGGATAACAGTGGTTATCCTTTCTTCGTTTCCGATGAAAAGAAGATTCACGGCAGCCGTGCCCTTGGCCTGGCGTCCGGCTTCGGGAATTTCGTGCACCTTCAGGCGATATACCTTGCCCTGATTGGTAAAGAATAAGAAAAAGTGGTGTGTTGTAGTGATAAAAAGATGGTGGACAAAGTCCTCTGTCTTGGTACCCATGGCCGTAACCCCGCGCCCGCCCCGGCGCTGGCTGCGGTAGGTATCCAGGGGGATTCTTTTAATATACCCCTGGTTGGTTATGGTAATAACCACATCTTCTTCCGGAATTAGATCTTCCGCCTCAAAACTGATATCTTCATTGCTGATCACAGTACGCCGCGCATCGGCATATTTTTTCTTAACGGCAGTAAGCTCGTTTTTAATAATGCCGTAAACCTTGCGTTCGTCTTCCAGGACCGAACGAAGATAAGCAATTTTTTCCATAAGGTCTTTATATTCATGCTCCAGTTTTTCCCGCTCCAACCCGGTCAGCTGACGCAGGCGCATTTCAACGATAGCCTCAGCCTGTTTTTCGGAAAGGGTGAACTTTTCCATCAAGGCTTTCCTGGCGATATCCGTGGTCCGGGAGGCCCGGATTGTTTTGATTACTTCATCCAGGTAGGTCAGGGCAATCCGCAGGCCCTCCACGATGTGCGCCCTGGCTTCCGCCTTGTTCAGCTCGTACCGGGTACGCCTGACGATAACATCCTTTTGATGTTCCAGATAGTAAAAAAGGACCTGTTTTAAATTCAATACCCGGGGTTCCCCATCCACCAGAGCCAGCATAATAACCCCGAATGTGTTCTGCATCTGGGTGTGTTTGTACAGCTGGTTTAGCATCACCTGGGGGTTGGCGTCCCGCTTCAGTTCAATGTAAATGCTCATACCGCTGCGATCCGACTCGTCCCGCAGGTCACTGATTCCTTCCAGTTTTTTCTCCTTAACCAGTTCTGCAATTTTTTCAATAAGCCTGGCCTTGTTTACCTGGTAGGGAATCTCGGTGATAATAATGCTGTGCTTGCCCCCGCTGATGGGTTCAATTCTGGCTTTGGCCCGTACAATAATACTGCCCCTTCCGGTACGGTAGGCGTTCCAAATACCCTCCCTGCCCATAATCGTGCCGGCGGTGGGAAAGTCCGGTCCCTTGACGATGCCCATCAAGTCCTTGATATCCGCTTCGGGATTGTCTATCAGCATTATAACCCCGTCAATTACTTCCCCCAGATTATGGGGCGGGATATTAGTGGCCATACCGACGGCAATACCCGATGAACCATTTATTAGCAGGTTGGGGATCCTGGCGGGCAGAACTGTGGGCTCCTCAGTTTTTTCGTCATAATTGGGGATGAAGTCAACGGTATCCTTATCAATATCGGACAGCATTTCTACTGAGATCCTGGCCATCCGGGCTTCGGTGTAACGCATGGCCGCCGCGGAGTCACCATCCACGGAGCCGAAATTGCCGTGGCCGTCCACCAGGGGATAACGGCTGGCAAAGTCCTGGGCCAGGCGGACCAGGGCGTCATAAACGGCTACATCTCCGTGGGGGTGATATTTGGCCAGGACTTCACCGACAATATACGCTGATTTGCGATGGGATTTTTCCGGCGTCAGCCCGAGACTGTGCATGGCGTAAAGGATGCGCCTGTGAACCGGTTTCAGCCCGTCCCTCACGTCCGGCAAAGCCCTCCCTACAATTACGCTCATGGCGTAATCAAGGTAGGAATGTTTCATTTCATCGTTGATGTTTATGGGAATAACTTTACCCGTTAAGGACGGCAAAAAAAGTCACCTCTACCAAGATAATTATTTTTTATCCCTTTGCCGGCGCCGTGTCCAGCGGCATTGTGGTCAACCCTTTTTTTTCTACGAGGGAATTATACCAGAATAAAATAATAATTGCAATTTTAGCCAGCCTGTGCCGGTTAAAATAAAAGAGCGGGCCTTTTGTCCCGCTCCAAGGGCAAAACTATAAGATTTTAAAATTATCCGGCGTAAAAGGCTTGCTGGAGGGTTGGACCTCGCCGGGAGTAACTTACCTGATCCCGGGAATAATGCCTTATTTCCGCCCCTTTGATTTTTTTTTTTAAATCCCCCTCTGACCACCGGGGGTTTAGGCAAGCAAATTGATCACCTTACTTCCCCTTTAAATTTTCCCTATTGTCCTTTCTAAGCAAGGTAAAGAACAGTAGAACTTACGGCCGGTTTTTCCGGTTCCTAACCCCGGTTCTTGCTAAAATTTTCGCGATAGCTCCTTCGACCGGCGCCGCGAGACAACAATGATTTTTATCGCTCCCAATTATGTCCCTTATATTTCCTTTAAGGACTCCTGGCCCGGTGGGACAGGGCGTTCAATAAAATTGACAGGGAGATCACTGCAGTCCATTTTAATTGACCGGCCATTGCGTTTACTTTAAAAACAAACCTTTCCCGCAGGAATGTTTTTATCCCGTCCAGGGCAACAGGCACCGCCGCCGCCAAATCTTGCAAAAAGTGAGCCGTATTCTGTACGGCGGCTCCGGCAAGAAAGGCCATGGCCAGCAGAATTAAAGTCAGCAAGAAAGACTTAATTTTTTGACCCTTGGTCGGCCTGTAATGTGTAACAACTCTCATATCCTGCCCTCCCGGTTAAATGGTTTTCCTCCTGAACATTTCCCGGCAAATCCTGCTTTATTTGTTTGTGCGCGCCGCTTATGGCCGTGGGCTTTTGGCCGGTGGAGGGCTTATTCACTCTTTAAACAAGCAAGGGACAACACCTTACCTTCTGTTATTGTTTATTCGCCAGAACAACTTGTTTGCCGGGCCGTCAATCCCGTTATAAATTGTTTTAAAAATTATTTTTCCAATCTCCCCTTTCCTGTTCTTTTTACACCTTCGCCTTGCGCCCCCGGTGTTTGTTTTTTTAAATTCATTCCACCAGATCCCGTCCTGGAGCGTCTGAAATAAATTTAGTTCTTTTTCAGCCGCTTCAGAAGGCGGGGAAGCGTCCGGGGTTGTGCCCCCCCGGCGCAAGGCACTCAATTGGACTTTTCTTTAAAATTGATTATTTATTTAACAACCCCACAAACCCTGGTCAATTTAATAACCGCATCATACATAACGGACCATAATTTTTCTTTTTCCAGGGCGATTTCTTCCTGAACTTCAATCCGGGCCTCCCGCCTTATTAGCTCCTTTTCCCTTTCCAGTAGATTCTCTTTAGGATTTTGGCCGGATTGAAGGCTTTTCCCCCCGGCCCGGGATTCTATACCCACAAGACGGGAGTTATATTCCTCTTCTTGTTTTAAAACCATTTCCCCAAACTGCGCCATCTTTTCCCTGTATTCCCGATCCTGATCCTCTGCCCTTTGATCCAATTGACACATTCTTTCTTCGTACAGGGCCTCCTGGCTCAGTTCCAATTCCCCCATTCTTAATTCCCTGGCATGGACTTCCCGTTCCCTTTCTTCCAAATCAATTAGCTTGTTCTCCGCATAGGCAATTTGGCCCAGAACACGATCCAGTTCTCTCCTTGCTGATTGCATGTCCTCAACCTGTAAGCGCAGGCTGGCCGCCTCTTTCCAAAACTGGTTTACGGAGCAGGACCTGTTCTTTATATATTTCTGGACTGCCTGCATGATCCCAGCGGGTATTTCAATATTCGGTAAGCGACTGCTTTTATTTGTTACAGCTGGCTTATTTTCCGCAGCCACTTTTTTTAGAGCAGTGACTTTTGCCATTATTTCCCACCCCTTTTTGTTTAATATACTACCACACCGCTGCAAACCCCATATTTTACCAGTTAACTAAAATAGATTTAAGGAGCTATTAATAGCTCCTTAAATCTATTGTTTACCAACTAACTGGCTTCAAGCAAAATATCCTGTTTTTATGTCGTCCCATACATAGCTTAGTTCGTTCTTTATGTCTTTCGTATCTTTCTTGATTGCGGTAATATCCTGGCCTTGTTTTTTCTGGATATTTTTGATATTACTGGCACGCTGGTTAAGAGATTGTAGCTCGGTAAGGATCTGACTTAACACTTTTTCCATGGCTATTTTCCTTCCTCTTCAAATACCCCAGCGCCCGGGATATCAACCTCAAGGTGGGCCGCCTTGGGAGAGCTCTGGGCCGGCCTTAAAAAGAATTTTCTAATGAGTATAGCCCGGTTTTTATCTATTAAATTCTTCTGTTCTTACCCTTTTATATATCAAGATTGCGGACAGCCCTGGCATTTTCCTGGATAAACTCGCGTCTGGGTTCCACCCGGTCGCCCATCAACATAGAAAAGATGGCGTCCGCTTCAATGGCGTCCTCCAGGTTAACCTGCATAACTGTTCTGGTTTCCGGGTCCATGGTTGTTTCCCACAACTGGGTGGCGTTCATTTCCCCTAAACCCTTGTAGCGCTGGATGCTAATCCCTTCCCTGCCGATCTTTTGCAAAAATTGTTCCAGCTCCGCGTCGTTATACATATATTTATCGGTCCTTCCTTTTTTTACCCGGTACAGGGGGGGCTGGGCTATGAACACGTACCCGGCCTCAATTAAAGGGCGCATGTAACGATAGAAAAAGGTCAGCAGCAGGGTCCTGATGTGGGCGCCGTCAACATCGGCATCAGACATCAAGATCAATTTATGATACCTGGCTTTGCTGATATCAAATTCTTCCCCGATGCCGGTTCCCATGGCCGTGATCATAGCCCTGATTTCTTCATTGCCCAGGATCCTGTCCAGACGAGCTTTTTCTACGTTTAAAATTTTTCCCCGCAGGGGCAGGATGGCCTGAAAACGGCGATCCCTTCCCTGCTTGGCCGAGCCCCCCGCAGAATCGCCTTCCACCAGATACAGCTCGGAAACGGAAGGGTCCCGATCTGAACAATCAGCCAATTTGCCGGGGAGGGTAGAACTTTCCAGGGCGCCCTTGCGCCGGGTTAATTCCCTTGCTTTGCGGGCCGCATCACGGGCCCTGGAGGCAGTGAGGGCCTTTTCCAGAATCCGCTTGCTTACAGAAGGGGTTTCTTCTAAAAAGGTCGTCAGGCCTTCCCCCATAACATTATCCACAATGCCGCGGACTTCGCTGTTACCGAGTTTTGTTTTGGTTTGTCCTTCAAATTGCGGATCGGGAACCTTAACGCTGATGATGGCGGTCAAACCCTCCCGGATATCCTCGCCGGAAAGATTGCCGGTACCGTTCTTAAGCAGGTTGTACTTTCTCCCGTAATCGTTGATTACCCTGGTCAGAGCTGCCTTAAAGCCGGCTTCATGGGTTCCCCCGTCAATGGTGTTGATGTTGTTGGCGTAAGAATAGATGTTTTCAACATAGACATCCGTGTATTGTAAGGCTACTTCCACAAGCACATTATCCTTTTGTTTTTGAAAATAAATAGGTTTGCTGTGCAGTGGCGTTTTATTTTTATTTAAATATTTAACGTAATCCCTGATTCCCCCATCATGTTGAAAAATAGTTTCGCTTTCATTTTCACCCTCATTTTCACCGCGCTTGTCCTTTAAAATAATTTTAATCCCCATATTTAAGAAAGATAATTCCCTCAACCGGTGTGACAGGGTCTCATGGTTAAACACCAGTTCCTCGAAAATTTCATAATCAGGTTTAAAGGTTATCTTAGTACCGGTGCTTTTAGACTTCCCTATAATTTTTAAGTCGGTAACCGGTACACCTCTTTCATATTTCTGCAGATAAACCCGGTCGTTCCGCCTGACCTCCACTTCCAGCCACTGGGAAAGGGCATTAACCACTGAAACCCCTACCCCGTGCAAGCCCCCGGATACCTTGTAGCCTCCCCCTCCGAACTTGCCTCCGGCGTGAAGCATGGTTAAAGCAACCTGCACGGCGGGCAGGCCCACTTTCGGGTGAATATCCACCGGAATACCCCTGCCGTTGTCTATGATGGCAACAGAATCATCCTGGTTAAGGATAATATCTATTCGGTCACAGTAACCCGCCATGGCCTCATCAATGCTGTTATCAACAACTTCATATACCAGGTGGTGCAGACCTCTGGCGCTGGTACTGCCGATATACATGCTCGGCCGCCGCCGTACAGCTTCAAGACCTTCTAGAACCTGGATTTCTTCAGCTCCGTACCGGCCGTTGTTAAGTTTATCGTTCAAATGCCGGACACACTCCTTACCAAGATTCTTCTTTCCTAAAATATTATACTATCATAAATATACTGAAATTTCAAATTTTACCTGATAAACAAATTTAGAAGCCCGCTCCGGGAAAAGCTTAGATCTTAAAAAATGACCTGGATCGCTTTTGCAATGTTCTACAGGAAATGGGTGAAATAAAAATTTCTTTATTTGTGATTATATAGGACTTCTCCTTGTTTTTATTGGAAATACTCTTAATAAAACCCTCGTCCCCGGCAATTTCAATAAATTCGCGGGTAGCCTGGGACCCCAGGGTCCGGGTGTCCAGAATCATAATTACATCCTTTTTAGGAACCACAACATTTTCCCCCAGATGCAGAAACACTTTAACCACCGTACCTTTCCTGGTTTTTTAATATCACAGGTCCCCCTGGCGCCGGCGTCAGCTCGGAAAATTCACTCAATTAAATTAAGGGGGCAGTTGACCCTAACAGCCAGCTGCCCCAATGAAGCACTATACCATCGGCTCGAAGTTATCCTTCTTAACTCCGCAAAGGGGACAAACCCAGTCATCGGGTATGTCCGCAAAGGCTGTGCCCGGCGCAATTCCAGAGTCGGGATCCCCTTCCGCGGGATCATAAATGTACCCGCATACTGAGCATTGGTACTTCTGACTGCCAGGATCGCTTTCCCTTATTTCCGGTTTTTTTGCGGCAACCACCGGCTGCTGCGGCGCGGCCTTGGCTCCGCTCTTTTTAAGATGGTAGTAAGCATAGGTCATGGGCTCTTCTTCGTTGAATACGGCCGCGTTAACAACATTGCTTATAAATACCGTATGGGTAGGAGTATCAACACTTTCCACAACCTTTGCTTCCAGATAACCAATGCAGTTTTCAAATAAGTAAGGTGCGCCTGTTTCACCCAACTTGTACGGGACCGAAGAAAACTTATCTATATCCCTGCCGGAATTGAAGCCGAAATGGCCGATTAGATCCAATGGCGCCGATTGGGATAAAATTGAGACTGAGAACACTCCGCTGTTTTTAATGAAATCATGGGTTAAATTTTTTTTATTTATTCCAATGGCGACCATAGCAGGATCATGGGTTATCTGGAAAAACGTATTGGCAATTTGACCATTGACTTTCCCTTCCTTTGTTGAACTGATAACATATAACCCGTAACTTATCTTGCGGAAAATATTGGGATCCATCATACCACACCCTTTCTTTTATTTTATTAATATAGCCTTAAATATGCGGGAAAAACAGAGTTGTTACCGCTCTTAATTGGGGCTTATTAAGGATTATATCCCAAATTTGACCGGAACACTACCACGTCCGGGTTATTTTTTCAGTTGCAACCACAAATAAAAGCTACTTTATTTTTGCCAGAAAATAATTACTGGCGGCGGTTACAAATCTGTAGGTTTATACCTCTTTAGTTATCTCACCATTTGCAACATTATATAGATTTTTGCAGACACCGGCTTCAAATTTAAGATTTTCCCTGCTGGTGGAGGTTAAAAAGGTCTGGACGTTTCCAGTTACATAGTTTAACAAAGCCTGGCGGCGCAGGTGGTCCAGTTCCAACAGAACATCATCCAGAAGCAGGACGGGATATTCATTAACTTCATTTTTCCACTGCAATATCTGGGCTATTTTTAAGGTCAGAATAATTGTCCTCTGCTGACCCTGGGAACCGTAAGTTTTTGCATCCACGCCGTTTAAAAAAAAAGAAAGATCATCCCGGTGGGGTCCGATTAAGGTCTGGGCCCGGGCAATTTCTTCTTCTTGAACAGCAGCTAAAGCTTCCAGGTATTGATTGAATAATTCTTCTTCGGATAACGTATTTGCAGCTTTAAAGGAGGAATGGTACTTAATTTCAAGATTTTCAAGACCCCCCGTCAACTGAAGATGCACTTGCCGCAGGTGGGGAATGAATTTTTTAAGCAATTCCAGCCTGAAAAACAATATTTTGGCCCCATAATGGCCCAATTGCTCGTTCCAGGCCTGCAGGGTACTGTTTTTGGCCCGTTTATCCCTGATATCCCGGAGCAGATTATTACGCTGAAAAACTACCCGGCTAAAGCGGGAGAAGTAATGGTCGTACTGATTTTGAAAAAGGCCCAGCTCGTGGTCCAAAAAACGCCGCCTTTCCTGGGGAGAACCCTTAATCAGGAGCAGGTCGTCCGGTGTAAATAAAACGACTCCAGGCCAGCCCAGGGGATAACCGTGTACAACGTTTTCGTTGACTAAAAACCTTTTTTGGCCTGGTTTTAGCAGAAATTTTATTTTTAGCTCCCGTGTTTCTGTTTCCAGGTGGCAGTGGATGGCGGAAAACTGACTGGACCAGTTAATTGCTTCCCGTTCCCTGGCGGTGCGAAAGGATTTTCCGGTTAAGGCCAGGTAAATTGATTCTAAAAGGTTGGTCTTACCCTGGGCGTTTTGGCCGATCAGAATATTGAAATGGGGACAGGGTTCAATTATCTGACGGACATAATTCCTGAAATTGATCAGTTCCAGGCTTTTCAGGTACAAGTTTTAAACACCCCTAACGGCAAACCACTAAAAAATCATTCTCACCCACCTTAACCTTATCCCCATCCTTGAGGATTCTGCCCCGCCTGGTTTCCACCCCGCCATTTACTTTGACCAGGCCCTCTTTAATCAATATCTTGGCCTGTCCTCCCGTGGAAACGGCACCTGACCATTTTATAAACTGGTCCAACTTTATTTCCTGTTCCACCTTAACCCGCCGGGCTATATTGTCATCACTCCCCACGCAATCGTACCGGTAACAGCAGTGAAAGATATTCTTTTTCCCCGGCCGGTTTGATAATCCCGGGGCTTAAGGGTCCTGTAAATTCAATTATAATTTCCTCTGATCCAACAGCCTTTAAAACATCACCGAGGTAGCGGGCATTGAAAGCAATCTGAAGGGGTTCGCCCTCCTGAAAAACCGGTAGCTCCTCATGCACCCTTCCAGCCTCGGAGTAAGCCGATACTATAAGTATATTCCCGCTGATATCGAATTTAATTACCGGCGATCCTTCCCGGGCCAGAAGGGACGCCCTCTCCGCGGCATCAAGCAATTCTTTTGTTTTTAAGCGAACTTTTAAAACATAATCTTTGGGTATGACCTGTTTGTATTTAGGAAATTCCCCCTCGATTAAACGGGAAATGAGCCACACATTGCCGGCAACAAACAGAATTTGATTTTTGGTAACAGTAACCTCTATGGGCTGGTCGTTACCGCTGATTATTCTTGACAACTCATTAAGAGTTTTGCCGGGAATGATTAAATTTATTGCTGTATCCCCGGAGTTTTCCAGGATTACCCGGCGCCAGGCCAAACGGTAGGTGTCGGTGGCAGCCACTTGCAGTTCGTTTTCGTTCAGCTCAAAAAGTACCCCCATAAAAACGGGGCGGTTTTCATCATTACCGGCCGCAAAAACAACTTGCTTGATTATTTCTTTAATCAACTCACCCGGCAAGGTAAAAGTATCGAGCCCTTCGGGCAGGGGAAGTTCGGGGAACTCTTCGGGCGGATAACCGTTAATTCTGGTTTCGGATTGCCCGTATTTTATTGTTACACCACCGGTGTCCAAGTCCGCTTCAATAAAGACAGGTACTTCCGGCAGCCGCCTGACTAATTCGCCAACATATTTTGCTGGAAGGACTGCATTTCCCTGTTCAATTATTTCGGCCTGGAAAGAACAACGAATGCCGATGTCCAGGTCTGTGGCTGTAAGAAAAACATGGTCATCCCGGGTTTCAAATTTGATCCCCGCCAGAATAGGCAGGGGGTTTTTCAGGGAAACAGCTCTTTGTACCAATTGAATGGCGTTGTTCAAGACCTCTTTACTGGTTACAATTTTCATTTCATTCATTTCTCCGTTTTACGTTTATCAATTATTATTATTATATAATTTATGTAGTAGTAACAGTAGTGTCTGTGATTATGTGAAAAACCCACCCAAGGGAAGACAGCCGTTAAAAAGAAGCCTGTTGGCAAAAGTGGGGTAAATTTTTTTAGAAAAGAATTAAAAAAAGGATTTATCCGGTAAACCAACAGATTTAAGAACAATTAATTAACAGGCTGTGTTAGTTTTTCTATTTTATCAATTAAATATTTTATTTTATCCTGGAGGTCGAAACTCTCCTGCAGTTCATTATTGATTTTTTCACAAGCGTGGATGACTGTGGTGTGGTCGCGTCCGCCGAAAAACTCGCCAATTTTCGGCAGGGAGTGGTCAGTCAGTTCCCTGGTCAAGTACATGGCGATCTGGCGGGGAAAAGCAATATTTCTTGTTCTTTTTTTTGCTTTAAAATCTTCCATACGAATATTAAAATATTCGGAAACAACCTCCTGGATCAGTTCCGTTGTGATTTGTCTGGGTTTGCCGGAGGGAAGCATGTCCTTTAAGACCTCGGCTACCATGTCTTGATTTATTTCCGCATGGTTTAAAGAGGCATAGGCAATAACCCTGATTAGAGCCCCCTCCAGTTCACGGATGTTGGATTGGATTCGGGTGGCCATAAAGACAAGGCAGTCGTCGGGGACGTAAAGATTTTCCACCTGGGCTTTTTTTCTCAGGATAGCAATTCTGGTTTCCAGATCCGGCGGTTGAATATCTGTAATTAACCCCCACTCAAACCTGGAACGAAGCCTGTCTTCAAGGGTGGGAATATCCTTTGGGGGGCGGTCGCTGGAGATTATGATTTGTTTATTGGCCTCGTAAAGAGTATTAAAAGTATGAAAAAATTCTTCCTGGGTACGCTCCTTGCCGGCCAGAAACTGGATATCATCAACCAGCAGAATATCCATATAACGGTATTTGTTTCTAAATTCAACTGTTTTATCGTCACGGATGGAGTTAATTAATTCGTTGGTAAACTTTTCAGAAGAAACATAGTTCACTTTTATCCTGTCGCTGTGTTCCAGAGTGTAATGTCCAATGGCGTGCATCAGGTGGGTTTTGCCTAAACCAACACCGCCATAGATAAATAATGGATTGTAGGCCTTGGAAGGTAATTCCGCCACTGCCAGGCAGGCTGCGTGGGCAAAGCGGTTGCTGTTGCCCACAACAAAAGAGTCAAAGGTGTATTTTTGGTTTAAGCGATGAGAAATATTAACGAACTCGGGGGTTCTTTCCCCTCTGTATCTGGGGGGCTGAGGAATTGTGTTTTGGATTTCGCTGGATAGGAGAAATTGCACCTCTATATCCTGCTTTATTATGTTGACCAGAATATTTTTAATTATTGGAGCGTAACGGTCATTTAACCAACCACGGGAAAAATGGTTGGGCACTTCAATAATAATTTTATTCTGATCAAACCCCAGGGGTTTAAGTGATTTTAACCAGGTTTCGTAAGAATGCTTGCTTAATTTTTTTTCCAGCAAACGGAGGGCTTCTTCCCAAATCTCCCTTAGCTCATTCTTTATCAAAACATACCCTCCAGTTAATTAATATACTTATAGACACCAAATTAACCTTTAAGCATCTCCTTTTAAAGGTTGAAGAATCAACAAAGGTATCCACATTGTTATCCACAAGCTGTGTAAAAAGCCAGTGTTTCATTGATTTTCCAATGTAAAAATCATACCAAATTTTGTGCGGGTTATCAACAGACATTTTAATGCAGGTATTGCGGGGACAATCTGTACAGCTCGCTTCTTGACGTTAAAAAATGATTATTATATAATTGGTAGTGTGTGTCAAAAGGGTAAAACTGTAAATTACAAATATGTTAATAAGTAGAACTTGTTAATGTATTAGAAAAAGGAAATTCAGTTCTTTTTACTGATATACAAGCTTCCCTGGTTCACCCTAAAAAGAAATTTAAAAAGGAGGTGTATGTATTTGAAGCGCACCTATCAGCCTAAGGCACGCAAGCATAAGAAGATGCACGGTTTTTTGTCTAGAATGGCGACACGTCCCGGGCAAAAGGTAATAAAGAGAAGAAGATTAAAGGGAAGAAAGAGGTTAACAGCGTGAGGCCGCTAAATCACAGTGGCCTTTCTAGCTGTATAACGTGGTAGGGGTATGGTTAAGCTACGTAACGGCAATAATAGATAATTGAGGAACCTATGGGTAATCTTACCATCCTAAAAAAAAACAGGGACTATCGAAGGGTTTACAGCCATGGGAAAACGGTAGCCGATCGATTAATAGTTCTGTATTATTTACAAAATAACACGGAGCAATCCAGATTTGGCTTTACCGTAAGTAAAAAGGTTGGTAATGCTGTTACCAGAAACAGGATCAGACGCCTGTTTAAAGAAATATGCCGTTTAAATTACGGGATTTTTCCCGCCGGTTTTGATTTTGTACTGCTTGCCAGAAGGGAGATTACTGGATCGGGCTATCACGAACTCGAAGCAAGTTTATTGAAGCTTCTAAAAAAAGTATATTTAAAACGGGGATGAACCCTTTGAAAAGAGTTTTAATTCTTTTGATTCGGTTTTATCAGCAGGTGCTTTCACCGTTAAAGAAACCAACCTGCCGGTTTTATCCTACTTGTTCTCATTATGCCGTGCAGGCAGTGGAAAAATACGGCGCCTGGAAGGGTTTACGGTTGGCCGTAAAAAGGGTTTTGAAATGTCACCCTTTTCATCCGGGTGGTTACGACCCTGTTTAGAAAGAAATTAGCCGCTGGGCCAAGGTGGGCCGGATGAGGAGGCGGATATTAGTTTGGAGATTTTTAATGCCATTGTAAATGGTATGACCTGGCTTCTGAATTGGTTGTATTATATTACTGATCTTATCGGTATACCTAATTACGGGCTTGCTATTATTCTGCTGACGATTGTTATTAAAACGGTTCTTTATCCCTTATCCAAAAAGCAGATGAAGTCCATGCTGGCCATGCAGAAGATTCAGCCGAAGATTAAGGAGATCCAGCAAAAGTACAAGGATAAGGACCCCAAAAAGATGCAGCAGATGATGATGGACCTATATAAGGAACACAACGTTAATCCTGCTGCCGGGTGTCTGCCTTTACTGGTGCAGATGCCTATTCTAATTGCCCTGTACAGATCTCTTTTTTCTTTTCCCTATGTGAATGCAGATCACGCAAGTTTTATTTGGGTACAGAACCTGAGCGATAAAGACCCGTTCTATATACTGCCGCTTTTAGCCGGGGTTACAACCTATTTTCAATCCAAAATGACGACTTCGGCAACGGATCCGACCCAGAAAATGATGTTATATACCATGCCCGTTTTTATTGCCTGGATTTCCAGTACGTTCCCGGCCGGCCTTGCTCTGTACTGGGTAGTATTTAACGTGGTCGGCTGGGCCCAGCAGTACTATATCAACAAGCAGGCCGTAGTTGTGAAAGGGGAGGCTGGGAAGAGTTGAAGGTTCTTGAAAAAACCGGGAAGACCATAGATGAAGCTGTGGAAATGGCCCTGCAAGATCTGGGGGTTTCCCGGGAAGAGGTGGAGGTCAAAGTAATTAGTGAGCCCACCAGGGGATTTTTAGGATTACTGGGAGGAAAACCGGCCCGGGTGGAAGTTTTTTTAAAAGACGGACCAACTCAAAAAGCGGGTAACTTGTTAAAAAGTATTTTTAAATCAATGCAACTGCAAGTCGCGATGGATATTAAAGAAAAAGAACATGAAATGCGTATTAACCTGGAAGGAAAAGAGCTGGGTATTCTAATCGGCAGAAGGGGAGAAACGCTGGACGCGCTTCAGTACCTGGTGAATTTGGCTGTAAATAAAAGCAGTGAGACTCGTAAGAAAGTGTTTATAGATATTGAAGGATATCGTAAAAGAAGGGAAGAAACGCTGCAGAAACTGGCCCTGAAACTGGCCGACAAGGCCAGGCAGCGGGGACGCAACGTGGTCCTGGAACCAATGAGTTCCCAGGAAAGGCGTATAATTCATACGGTTTTACAGGGGCGGGACGACATTCACACCTTTAGCGAGGGAGAGGAACCCTGTCGGAAGATTATTATATCGCCGAAAAAATAATATTTAAACCCAGCGCGCAGACAGACCGCCCGCTGGGTTTATAAATAATATACGGGAAGGTGCAGTATTGACTGGGGATACCATTGCCGCAATCTCCACCCCCCTGGGGGAGGGTGGGATCGGGATAGTGCGCGTGAGCGGGCCCGACGCCGCAAAAATTGCGGGTAAAATATTCAAAGCCGGCTCCCAAAAAAATTTTTTAGAGGAAAAACGCAAGCTTATTTACGGGCACATAGTGGGTCAAAAGGGAATGGATTTGGATGAGGTTCTTTTATGCTACATGCCGGGGCCCAACACCTATACCAGGGAAGATGTGGTTGAAATTAACTGCCACGGCGGGATTATACCGCTGCGCGGGGTTCTGGAAGAAGTGCTGGCCCGGGGAGCGCGCCTGGCCCAACCGGGTGAATTCAGCAAACGGGCTTTTTTAAACGGAAGGCTGGACCTGGCTCAGGCGGAATCCGTTATTGACATAATCCGGTCCAAAACAAATAGCAGCCTTGATCTGGCGGTCTCCCAATTGAAGGGTAAACTATCCCGGAAAATAAACGGGATCCAGGATAAACTCCTGGATCTGTTGGCCCGGGTGGAAGCAAATATTGACTTTCCGGAGGAAGATCTGGAAACGGCAACGGGACAGGCAATTGTTCAAGCCGGGGAAGAAATCATGGCTGAACTGGGGGAGATGATCAGGGGCGCCGCCACCGGGAGAATTTACCGGGAAGGAATAAGCACAGTAATTATCGGCAGGACGAACGTGGGCAAGTCGTCCCTGTTAAACGCGCTGCTCCGGGAAAACAGGGCTATTGTGACCGATATTCCCGGCACAACCAGGGATCTGATAGAGGAGGTTATCAACATCCGGGGGATCCCCCTGAAAATTATCGATACAGCCGGATTGCGGGAAACCAGTGATTTGGTTGAGAAAATTGGTGTGGAAAAAACCAGGGAAACAGTGGACAGGGCGGAGCTGGCGCTGGTGGTGCTTGATGCGGTCAGGGGCCTGAATGAGGAAGACTGCGCCATTCTGGAGTTGATCAGGGGTAAAAAAGCGCTGATCCTGATTAATAAAATAGATGCGCCGGCAGAGAATATAAAGATCAGGGAAGGCGATATCCTGGAGCTGGACCGGGAAAGGCCGGTTCTGATGATTTCTGCGACAAAAGGAATTGGTCTGGAACAGCTGGAAGATAAAATATTTGAGATGGTCATGGAAGGCCGGGTTACCGGTTCGGATACGGTGCTGGTTGCCAATATCCGGCATAAGGAAGTTTTGGAAAGAAGTTCCCGGCACCTGTCCGAGGCTATTACGGGAATACGGCAGGCGATGCCGGTGGACATAGTTGCCATCGATCTGCGGGGAGCCTGGGAAGCCCTTGGAGAAATAACCGGGTCGACGGCCACAGAGGACCTTCTGGATCGGATCTTTGAAGATTTTTGCATTGGAAAGTGAGGCGCCTCCTTGGAATATAATGCTGGGAAATACGATATTATCGTAATTGGGGCAGGGCATGCCGGATGTGAAGCGGCTCTGGCAGCGGCCAGACTGGGTTGCCGCACCCTGGTCCTGACTTTGAACCTGGACTATGTGGCGCTGATGCCCTGCAATCCGGCCGTGGGAGGCCCGGCCAAGTCACAATTGGTCCGGGAAGTGGATGCCCTGGGGGGGGAAATCGCCCTCAATACGGATTGGACCTCCATCCAAATGCGGCTTCTAAACACGGGCAAAGGGCCGGCCGTGCACGCCTTACGGGCCCAGTCCGATAAAATGAATTATCAGAGCAGAATGAAACGGACGCTGGAAAGACAGCAGGGCCTGGACTTAAAACAAGCCCTGGTGAATGATATTTTCATTAAAAAGGGAAAAGCTGGTGGCGTGGTGACCAGCAACGGTGCGAGGTTTGAAGCCGGCGCCGTGATTCTGACCACGGGGACATATTTGAAGGGCAGGATTATAATTGGCGATCTGTCCTATCCAGGGGGTCCCAACGGACAATTTCCTTCTGTTCTTCTTTCGGATAGTCTAAAAAGCCTGGGCCTTAAGCTGGCCCGTTTTAAAACGGGAACACCGGCCCGGGTGGCCAGAGGCAGTATCGATTTCAGCCGCCTGTCGATCCAGCCCGGGGATCAAAAAAATCATAATTTTTCCTACGTGTCCGGTGTAACCGGGCGCGAGCAGCTACCCTGCTGGCTAACCTATACCAATGAAAATACCCACAGGGTCATCCTGGACAACCTTCACCGGGCGCCTCTTTATAGCGGCGTCTTCCAGGGACCGGGACCGCGTTATTGCCCTTCCATTGAAACAAAGGTAGTCCGGTTTTCGGATAAGCCGGCCCATCAGGTATTTATCGAACCGGAAGGAAGGAACACCGCCGAAATGTATCTGCAGGGTATGTCCACCAGTCTGCCCGAGGATATCCAACTGGCTATGATCAGAACCATGCCGGGTCTGGAAAAGGCGGAAATGATGCGTCCCGGTTATGCCATTGAATACGATTTTATCGCCCCGGCCCAGTTAAAAACGTCCCTGGAAACAAAAGCTGTGCCGGGGCTGTTTACGGCAGGCCAGATTAATGGTACTTCCGGTTATGAGGAAGCAGCGGCCCAGGGTATCATGGCCGGAATAAACGCCGTGCATTACCTGAAAAACAAAGAGCCTTTTATTTTAACCCGGTCCGAGGCTTATACAGGGGTGATGATCGATGACCTGGTTACCAAGGAGATTGACGAACCGTACAGGATGCTTACTTCCAGGGCGGAATTCAGGCTTTTATTGAGGCAGGACAACGCGGATTTAAGGCTCACTGAGAAAGGATATCAAATTGGACTGGTGACGCCGGAAAGATACCGCGCCTTTCAAGACAAGAAAAGGCTTATAGAAGCGGAAAAGGACAGGATGGAGCGGACGGTGGTGCCTGTTTCGGAAGAAGTAAAACGTGTTCTGTCGAAACTGCAAACCAGCGAGATTCCCCAGCAAGGTTTATCCCTGGCCGGGCTGCTCCGGCGCCCTGAAATGACCTATAAAAAGCTTGGGCAGCTGCCCCTGGAGCATCCTTCCCTGGCCGAGGAAATATACGAGCAGGTGGAAACTCAAATCAAATATGAGGGCTACATTAAAAAGCAGGAAGCCCAGGTGGAACGTTCCAGGCGGCTGGAAGAAAGAAAAATCCCCCTGGATCTTGATTACAGCGGCATCAGGGGCCTTTCAACGGAAGCAAGGGAAAAGCTGGAGAAAATAAGGCCCCATTCGGTGGGTCAGGCCAGCCGTATTGTTTCGGTGACGCCGGCGGATGTTTCGGTTTTACTGATCTATCTGGAACAGCGCCGCCGGAAGAATAAAAAAACGGATGAAACTATAACGGAGCCGGGTGGTAAAAAGGAAGAGGACAGCTCTATACAGAATTAATCAAGGGGGAAGGCATGGATATTATACAAAAAGCCCCGTTCGGCCGGCAGCGAAACGGAATTTCCGACGCCGGCAGAGCATGAGCATAATGCAGGAAACTCTTATTCAGGGAGCCCGGGAAATGGGATTGGAATTATCCCTGGAGCAGGCGGAACAGTTTGAGGAATACTACAGGCTTCTAAGCGAGGCCAATAAAAATGTTAATCTGACCTCCATCCTGGAGGAAAAGGAAGTTGCTGTCAAGCATTTTCTCGATTCATTGAGCTGTACCCTGGTCACTTCTTTCGCCAGCGGAATGGGATTGCTTGATGTAGGCACGGGTGCGGGTTTTCCCGGGATACCTTTAAAGATCCACCAACCGGGTCTCAGGCTGACCCTGGTTGAGTCCGTGGAAAAGAAAGTACGCTTTCTGGAGAATCTAAACCGGGATTTAGGGTTAAGGGAGGTTACGGTTATCCACGCCAGGGCCGAGGAACTGGGGCGAAACCCAGCCCACAGGGAAAACTGGGAACGGGTAACAGCCAGGGCAGTTGCCTCCCTCGCCGTGCTGGCTGAATATTGCCTGCCGGTTCTTGGGATAGGGGGCTATTTTGTGGCCATGAAAGGCCCTAAACTAGAGGAAGAACTGAAACTTGCCGGGAAAGCCTTGCGCCTCCTTGGTGGCAGTCTGGAAAAAATCCAGGGCCTAAAACTTCCCTTTACGGGGGACGAACGAAAACTTGTGCTCATCCGCAAAACAGGGCCGACGCCGGAACAGTACCCGAGGCGAATCGGGGTGCCGCAAAAAAAACCCCTGTAACAGTAGGGCTGAAAAGTTACCCAGAAAAAGGAATTTTTGTTTTACAGAAACCCCTGAAAGGGGTTTTTTAATGTTTTTCCTGAAAGAAGATTTCATTGTTCAAGACAGCAAATTGCTTTTGAGAAGGAACTGCACAGGAAAATGTTGAATAAGTAAGATTTGGAGATGGAGGCGCCAATTCCAGGAAAACGTAAACCTCCGTTACCTGCAGCGCTTAATAATCCGGGAGGTGGGTGTCATCGGAAAAACCATAGCGATAGCCAACCAGAAGGGGGGTGTGGCCAAGACCACCACAGCCGTTAACCTGGGGGCGTGGCTTTCCCTGATGGGACAAAAAGTGTTGCTGATAGATATCGACCCCCAGGGAAATGCAACAACCGGGGTGGGTGTTGATAAAAATAAGCTGGAGTACTGCATCTATGATCTCCTGATCAACAGCCTCAAGGTAAGGGATGTAATTGTTCCCAGTGCCCTCGAAAAACTGGATCTCATTCCGGCCACCATTGAACTGGCCGGAGCGGAAGTTGAACTAGTCAGCATACCCGGCAGAGAGACTGTTTTAAAAAATGCCCTGGTGGAAATAAGGGAGGATTACGACTATATCTTCATTGATTGTCCGCCTTCCCTGGGCCTGCTGACAATAAACGCCCTGACGGCGGCGGACTCCTTGATCATCCCAATCCAATGCGAGTTCTACGCCCTGGAGGGATTAAGTCAATTGATGAACACTATTAAAATAGTTCAGCAAAATTTGAATAAAAGGCTAACCCTGGAGGGCGTGCTGCTGACTATGTTTGACGGTAGAACCAACCTGGCCATCCAGGTGGTCGATGAGGTAAAAAAATATTTTAAGGAAAAGGTTTACAAGTCTATTGTACCCAGAAATGTCCGGATTAGTGAAGCCCCCAGCCACGGTAAACCGGTAATGGTTTACGACAGGCGTTCCCGGGGGGCGGAAGTTTACCGGGAACTGGCCAGGGAGGTGATGGGAGTTGAGTAAGCAGCGCAGGGGGCTGGGAAAGGGACTTCAGGCACTGATTCAAGGAGCGGAGGAAAGTGAAACCGGCAATGAACGCTTAAAGGAAATAAATATAGATGAGATTACCACAGCCCCTCATCAGCCCAGGCAGTTGTTTGATCCGGATAAACTGGCTGAGCTGGCTGCCTCCATAAAAGAACACGGTGTCATTCAGCCGGTTGTGGTCAGGCCCCTCCAGTCCGGCGGGTACGAATTAATTGCGGGCGAGCGGCGCTGGCGGGCTTGCAAAACCCTGGGCTACCGGAAGATTCCGGCAGTGGTCAAGGAATACCGGGACATGGAGGCCTCCGCCGTTTCCTTAATCGAAAACGTGCAAAGGGAAAATTTGAATCCCCTGGAGGAGGCTCTTGCCTACCACCAGTTAATGGATAATTACGGCTTGACTCAGGAAGAAGTTTCGGGGAGAGTCGGTAAAAGCAGATCCTTTGTGGCCAATATGGTCAGGCTTCTGGGACTGCCCAATGAAATAAAAGATTTGCTTGCTTCGGGGCAGTTGAATGCAGGCCACGCCAGAGCCCTCCTTGCTATTCAAGATGGCAAAAAACAGGTGGCAGCGGCAGGAAAAATAGTCCGCTTCAATCTTAACGTACGGCAGGCGGAGAGTATGGCGCGGTCCCTGGCACAAAAAAAAGATAAACAAAAAAGAGATGAATCATCCCGGGGAAAGGAAAGAACCTGGGTGGAAGCAGAATTAATAGACCGTTTGGGTACGCGGGTCAGGCTAAAAGAGATGGCCGGGGGTAAAGGGAAACTGGAGATTCATTTTAAAGGTGAGCAGGAATTGCAGAGGATCATGGAGTTATTGCTGGGGGTGAAACAATAATGTTTCACGTGAAACATTTTGAGTTCCCAAATGGACAGGGGCAGTAAAAATGGCGCTAAAAATAAGGTAATAACAGTTGTGCGGCGCAGCGTGAACAATACGTACCCGGCACAATCCGGGCCAGTAATAATATAATCGTGGGGAATTCAGGAAGACTGACGTCTGGAAAAAACCGGCGCCGGGTTATTATAACCCGGCGCCGGTTTTTATATACGAGAACCATTTTTGCCTGGTAGTACAACAACAGCCGATCCCTGTACTCCGGAAATTTATTAATCCCTGCCCTCACCCGTAAAATCCTTTATTCTTTCCAGGGCGCTGCGCTGGGCGGCTCCATAAACTTTTTTAACCGGAGTTCCGGTTTTCAAGGCTGCTTTTTTGCAATCTTCGAATTCAGGAGCCAGCTGTAAAGGCTCCGTGCCGGATCCGGCGAAGCCGGCCTTCACGGTTACTTCACCGTATGGAGTGGGGACTTTAAAGAAACTTCGATGTAAGACTCTCCTTGTTTCTTCATGGAGGCGGACGCCCAGGGTGGTAGATTCCTTAAAGATAATCTGCAAGACCTCTTCCAGCCGGGTCTTTTTACATAGCACCTTGAGCAGATTGGCCGGACGTCCTTTTTTCATGTAGACGGGAATTAAAAAAGCGTCCAGGGCGCCGTTGGCAAGAAGTTGTTCAATAATATAGGGGAAAAACTCCGGGTTCATGTCGTCAATGCCTGTTTCAATGACCATTATCTTCTCGGTGCTGCCGATGGAAGGTTCTTCTTCAACCAGTGCGGCGCCGCCCAGCACACGTACGCCGCCCCCCTTACCGCCATCATTCGCCGCCCCGTAACCTGTCTTGCCCAGACGCATTCCGGGCAGGGCTCCGTATTCGCCGGTAATCAGCGTTAAAATGGAAACTCCCATGGGAGTAACAAAAACATCCGGGTTATACGTCCTGGAGACTGTCGCCCCTTGGGCCAGTTCCAGGACCAGGGCTTCTTCGCCGGCGTCTTCCCAAGGGGACAGGGTAAGGGGAAGCGGCGCCGCTACTATCCGGGGAAAGGCCATTTGCCCCAGGGCGGTAAAGACGCCGCCTGCTATAATAAGCATTTTAATAGCCTCTATTTTGCAAACAGCGAGTTCTTCCAGGGGAAGTCCCTCCAGCCTGGAGCGGGCAGTCAGAATTTGTTGCAGCACCTTTTGGCAAAAGGAAGAAAGGGTACCGTCAATGCTTTTCATAGGAAAAAAGGTTTTGACAAAATCCCCGGCAGCTAATGTCTGCCTGTCTTCGGGGAAATTCAGGGAGGTCTGGATTGCTGCCCGGCGGGTAATTTTTTGAAAGGACAGGCTGAAAGTAAGATCAAACGAAGCTGCCATTTCCTGCCGCAATTCTTCAATCAACCGCTCCCCGTCAAGGCCGAGGCCGACCAGAGCGCCCAGAAGAGCCCCCCCGCTAATTCCGGCTGTGCAGTCAATATAGATTATCTGCAATTGGAATTCCTCCAGTAAGAAGATACTTTATCTTCTTAGTATATCTTGGGAACCACATCCGGGACAAGCCCAATGGTTGTTATCCGTGTCGGGATTCGGCGGGCGATCTTCCGGAAATAAAACGAATTTGTTAGTGCCGGCCTTAAAGGGTTAGATGTATGCCGTAATCCCGTTTGGGGGCCGGTTTGAGTATTGGATTGAACGCAAGACATCTAAAATCATACCCGGGGGCAAACTAATTGGGGAGGTGATTTTCGTCTTGAAAAAGGTTATAGCCGTTGAAGAAGGTCTTTTCCAGGTCAGAAACGCCCTGGAGAGGGGAGGGTATGTTGTGGTGAAACCAGGATCCCCCGGAAGGACAGACGCCACTGTAATTACGGGAATGGACGAAAATGTGATGGGCAGGCAGGACATCCTGGACAAATCCGTGGTTATTAACGCTTCTGGAAAAACGGTCGAACAGATTCTGGATGATTTAAAACAGCGCCTTTAAAAACCTAAAAATAACAGGACAGCCCGGGATTTTAAAGCTCCCGGGCGTACTGTTTGTGGTATTCATAAATTGTCTTGTGCAGCCCGCTGACGATAACATCGGCCAGGCGCATGACCAGGTTCAAGCGGGTGTTTTGTAAAACCATGTATTCCATAAAACCACCCACATTAACGATGCCCGTAATATGGACCTGGCCTACCGCCGGAAGTTCTTTATTAACCCCCGCCCCGGGTTGCAGGGAACCGTTGCCCAGATGAATGCTGCCCACATTTTCAATGCGGCCGAGACAGGCATCGATGGCAATAATAAAGGGACTATGGTGAAACGTGTTGATTTCATTAAGCGTTTCCTTAAGATTGCTGGCATGAACCGGTTTGTCCAGGGTCCCGTAGACGGTGAAAAGGTTTTGCTGGAGCAAGTCGATCTTGGAACCCACCAGGGGTCCCAGACAATCTCCCGTGGAACGGTCAGTGCCGATACAAAGCAGAATTTTGGGGCTTTCCTGGTCAAGGTCGAACCGCTGGAGCCGGCCAACCAGATCTCTGGCAAATTTGTTGGCTGCCATGGGATCCTCAAGGGTAATCCGGGTTTTTTCCGTACCCAGGTCAGCCTGGGCTTTATTCAACGCGGTCATCCTTTAAACACACCCCCTGAAAAAACACAACTACTATATTTATTGCCACAGGGAGGGGCAGTTATTCCTGGGCAATAAAATTTTTTGGTCAACCCGTTGCGGCACAAGCATAGTATTGCAGCAGAGTGCAGTTTGGGGTTGTCCCGGGGGGTTTGCATATGGCCTGGTTGAAGGGGGATTCCTGGCTACTGGCTAAAATAGTAACAACTTACATCGGCGCTGTGATCGGGGCGGGTTTTGCTTCGGGTCAGGAAATTATGCAGTTTTTTATCCTGCATAGTAAAGAGGGGTTAACGGGGGCGATGCTGGCTACCATTCTTTTTGCCTATTTGGGCGGTATGGTGATGTACCTTAGTATTAAGATCAAAACCACCAATTATAAAGAGTTTTTTAATTTTTTACTGGGACCGCGGCTTGGTAAGTTGATGGATGGTCTTAGCCTGTTTATGTTATTGGGTGGTTTGAGCGTGATGATGGCCGGCAGCGCGGCAGTTTTTGGCGAGCAGTTCGGCTTGCCGGTAAGGGCGGGTGCATGGGTGGTGGTCCTTTTGACCTCGCTGGTGATTCTGGGCGGATTGGAGGGAGTGATGACTGCCAATGTTTTTTTGGTTCCCTTGAAATTGCTGGCAGTTTTTGCAATCTCCCTGGCGGTCCTTGGCGCCGGCGGATTTTCCGGCATACCCCGGGTTTCCGGCGAATCTGGAGGAGGAGTTGCGGGGAACTGGGTCGCAGCGGGTTTTTTATACGTATCCTACAATATGGTTGTGCCCGTTGCGGTTTTGTCCTCCCTGGGGCGCTCTGTTACCTTGAAATTAGGAGTTGCCGGAGGTGTTCTGGGAGGGTTTTTAATTGGTCTGGCGGTTTTTCTTGTCACTCTGGCCGGGTTGGCGCACATGCCGGAGGCGGCTTCCTACCAAATCCCCCTCCTTTATTTAACAGGGTTGTTGGGGCCCGCCTTGCGCTGGAGCCTGGGAGTTTTAATTTGGCTGGCCATACTCACCACAGCCATCGCTGACGCCCACGGCTTTGCCAGCAGGCTTGCCCCCGGTGGCGGGAGTTTATACCGCTTTTGCGGCATCGGCGTTTGCTTGCTGGCTTTGCCCCTCTCCTGGTTAAGTTTTTCCGTTCTGGTCCGGGTTCTTTATCCTTTGTTCGGCTGTGCCGGTCTGGTGCTTTTAGGGGGCTTGCTGCTGCTCCCCTTTACCAATATCTTCCGGAGAAACAAAAACAACTTCACAACTTGAAAGGTTTTCATATATATTATAGGAAACATTGATTGAAAGGAACGTGCAACCGTGAACTGGCTTGACTGGTTAATTGTTATTGTTCTTGTGCTTTCCGCCCTGCGGGGTGTGCGCAGCGGCTTTCTAAAAAGCGTCTCGGGGCTTGCCGGTATGATCATCGGTCTGGTTGTGGCCTTTACCTACCATCGCGACCTGGCGGCCTACCTCACTACCCGGTGGGACATGGAGGATAAAATACAGCCTCTGCTGGAAAACTTATTCAAGGGATGGTTGCCTGCCGGCGAAACCCTGACCCATACGCTGGTCCCGGGTCAACTTACCGCTGCCCTGCCCGCCGGGCCAAACCCGCTGGAGCCCTTTGGTGATTATCTCATAGGGTTTTTTGCATCCGGTATTATGGAGGTTCTGTCTTTTCTCGTCCTGCTCTTTGTTACGATTTGGGCTGCCGGCCTGGCAGGAAGTATCTTAACCAAAATTGCCAATGTAAGTTTTTTAGGGCTGCCCAATCATCTCGGGGGGCTCTTGTTCGGCCTGGCCCGGGGAATTGTCATCGTGCTGGTAATCCTGACGCTGATGTCGCCTTTCCAGCAGGGCCATGCTGTTCCCGGCAGCAAGTCCGGATCAGCGGGGACAACCCTGCCTCCCGGGAAGGCTTTTCAGGATTCGATTTTACTGCCTTATTTTGACCCGATCTTCAAGGCCATCAAATATCCCCTGCCAGGTGGTTCCGAAGGAGAACAGGGTGAATTGTGGCAGAAACCGGCCACGGAGGCCTTTGAATCCTTTAACCTCCGCCCTTACCAGGTTGCGCAGACACGCTTCACAGGCCACGAAGGTTTTAAACCATTAAACCCAACCGGCGGCGGAACTTGATAAATCCAGCCTTAACCTACCCGGCAATTTTCATTGCCGGGGCTAACATTTTGGGCTTTTTAGGGTAGACTAGATTTAACCAGCAATAATATACTATATACAGAATGCAATAAACCTTATTGCCAGGCTGGAGAGTATATTTTACAAAGGGGTAGGTAAGCGAATGAATGAAGCAAAAGATCAACACCCGGCCGCCCGGTTGTCCTACTGCAGACAAAATGTCTGGGATCTCCTGGACGATGCCCAAAAAGCCCGGGTCATGGCCTTTGCAGAGGAATACAAGCAGTTTTTGGATGCCGGCAAGACCGAGCGGGAAGTTATAACTTTGTCTGAAAACCTGCTCAGGGGCGCAGGCTTCCGGCCCCTGGAGGAATATTCAAATTTAAAACCGGGGGACAAAGTTTACATGATTATCAGACAGAAGGCGCTGGTTGCCGCTGTCCTCGGCCGTGCCCCCCTGGAAGCCGGTCTGCATCTTGTGGCTGCCCATATAGACAGTCCCCGCCTGGACTTAAAGCCCCGACCTCTTTACGAGGAAGATGACCTGGTTTTGCTTAAAACCCACTACTACGGCGGAATTAAAAAATATCAGTGGCTTTCGGTCCCCCTTGCCCTGCATGGTATGGTCATAAAAAATGACGGTTCCTCTATCCGGGTTGTCCTGGGCGAAGAACCCGGGGACCCTGTTTTCACCGTCAGCGATCTTTTACCCCACCTGGCCAAGGACCAGATGGACAAAAAAATGATAGACGCAGTGCCCGGCGAAACCTTAAATGTTCTGGCCGGGGGTATCCCCTCCGGGGGAGCGCAACTTAAAAAGCGGTTCAAAATGGCGGCGCTGGAGTTGCTCTACCAAAAATACGGCATCATTGAGGAGGATTTGATCAGCGCGGAGCTGGAACTGGTACCGGCCTGGCCGTCCCGGGATATCGGGCTGGACCGGAGCTTTGTGGGAGGCTATGGTCAGGATGACCGTGTCTGCGCTTATACCGCGCTGCGGGCCTGCCTGGAAACCTCTGCCCCGGAACGGACGGCCGTACTTGTGCTGGCTGATAAAGAGGAAACCGGGAGCAATGGAAACACGGGGATGACGGCGGCGTTTTTAGCCAACGCCGTAGCTGAAATTGGCTCCCGCTGCCTGCCAAATTACAATGAGCTGAACCTGCGCCGGATCCTGGCCAATTCACGGGCCCTTTCCGCAGACGTAAACGTTGCTCTGGATCCAAATTACCGGGATGTTGTGGAAAAAAGGAATACGGCCAGGCTTGGTGGCGGGTTGATCCTGACCAAGTATACCGGCACCAGGGGTAAATCTTCCACAAACGACGCCCACGCTGAAATGGTCGGCTACATAAGACGGCTTTTTAACCGGACCGGGATTGCCTGGCAGACGGGGGAACTGGGTAAGGTGGATCAGGGCGGGGGCGGCACCGTTGCGCACTTTCTGGCGGTTCACGGGATGGACGTGCTGGATTGCGGGGTTGGTTTACTGGGTATGCATTCCCCCTTTGAGGTGGCCAGCAAGGCTGATATCTATATGGCCTTCAAGGGATACTGGGCTTTTTGGGCTGAACCGGTTTAAACCCCGGCAAAAAGAAACCATAGATTCAAACAATGACAAGTTGGAAACGGTGGCCGGCAAGCAAAAAACTCTGCTGACCAGAACTTAAAAAATAACGGAAAGGCAGGTGAAAACCCTGGTTTAAGGGCATCTCACCGAAAAAACGGGCCAGGCACAGGTTAAATCTTTGGTCGCGAATTTTGCGGGTGGCGCGGTACATGTTTAGAAAGGAAGTTGCCACAACTAAAGAACCTTGGGCGCAGGTAATATCTTCTTCCGGGCAGTGCGTTCGCCTTGGACAAGAGGTAACCCCGCCCGGAACAGGGGTGAAAGCCTGCGGCCTGGCAGTCGAATTCTGTGGTAAACGTCTACTAGTCGGGTAGATGAATGATACACGCAACATTTCAAACAGGTTTGCGTGTGTTTCAGAAACCAGGGGTTGTCAGTGCCCAAATACACTGTTGGTGATGTTGTCAAGACCAGGAAAACCCACCCCTGCGGCGGCGACCTGTGGGAGGTCATCCGTACCGGAGTGGATTTCCGGATCAGATGTTTAAAATGCGGCAGGGTCCTTTTGCTGCCCCGGCCTAAATTTGAAAAATCAGTTAAGGCGGTGGTTCGATCCGCAGCGCAGGAGCCGCCCGTTAATAATTCTTGAACGGACCATGAAAAAATAGTCAGTTTCGGACTCAAGCCGGTAAAAACCTAATCTGAAATCCTGTAGGTCCAGTTGATCCCGTCATTATTATCCCAATTTTCCTGGCTATCCTTAAAGCAAAAGTTAAGCTGGGCTCCTTCCTGCATGGATATCATCTTTTCCCAGCCCGACTGGGTTCGCTCCATAGCCTGTTCACTGGTGGAGCTCCAGTTTTGTTGTTTGCCGTACCCGCAATGCAGGTAAATAAGTTCTGCTCCCTTTTCCGACAACAGGCCGTTATAAAGGATACTAACTTTTTTACCGTCGTCTGTGAGGGGTTTTACCTGGACTCCCCGGATAGGCTCTGAATAGGTAAAGGGTTTTATCGAGTTCAAAGGGTCACCTCCATTTTGTATTTTGTTTATTTTGCTCGAATATCGGGGGATTATGAGTAAAGATTGTCTTTAACCGGTTAAATTGAGTTCGTCCTTGCTATTTACAGGGCGCCATGCTATAATCTATTAGTCAAAATTTTGCATTTTGGTGTTTCCACCCTGCTCTATCCTTGGAGGTAGGGCCACAGTCCACAGGGAGGAGGTGAATTGTTTGCGCAAGTACGAAGTAATCTATATTCTGCGTCCGGACCTGGACGAAGAAAAAAACACGGAGATTATTGAAAAGTTCAGGGCTCTTATAGAAAACCACGGTGGAGAAGTTTTAAAACTTGACAAGTGGGGCAAGCGCAGGCTGGCTTACGAGATTAAGGATTACAAAGAAGGCCTTTATATCCTCGTCCAGATGAAAGCCGAGTCCAAAGTGGCGACAGAGATGGACCGTGTTTTTAAGATTACGGATGAAGTGCTGCGGCATATGATCATCCGGGAAGACGAATAGCATATATAAAAAAGAAAAAAAGAGATTCATTCCTAAAAAAAAGAATCCGGCCGATAGGGCAGGAAATATTAGAAACCAGGGCGGTGGGAAATATGCTCAATAGGATCATCCTCATCGGTCGTCTTACCAAAGACCCGGAGTTGCGCTATACCCCCAGTGGACTTGCCGTTGCCAAGTTTACTTTGGCGGTTGACCGCCGCCAGGCCAAAGACAGGGAAAAAGAAACCGACTTCATTGATATCGTTGTTTTCCAGAAAATGGCGGAAACCTGTGCCAATTATATCGGCAAGGGCAGGCTTGTGGCGGTGGAGGGCAGGCTGCAGGTCCGGTCTTACGACGACAATCAGGGTATCCGGAGAAGGGCCGCCGAAGTTATCGCCGAAAATGTGCGTTTCCTTGATTGGCCCAAAGAAGGCGGCGCTGCTTCCAACACAGGCCAGACCAGGAGCGCCCAGGGTCAGGGCAGCGAGATCAGCTTTAACGAAGAAGAGGATATACCGTTTTAGAAGAATGGTCCCCTTTTTGCCGGGGGCCGCGATAAGGAGGTAGGTTGTTTGAGACGCGAAAGGGGCCGCAGAGGGAAAAAGCGGATCTGCAGTTTTTGTGTGGACAAGATGACGGCCATTGATTATAAGGATGTGCCCCGTCTGAAAAAATATATCACCGAGCGGGGCAAGATTCTTCCCCGCCGGATCTCGGGAAACTGTGCCAGGCACCAGCGAATGTTGACTACTGCCATAAAAAGGTCGCGCAATATTGCGCTCTTACCATTTACAGCGGAATAAGAAAGCGGGGGAGAACCAAAGGTCTCCCCTTCTTGTTTTTTTATTTTAAAACGATACAATGGAACTATTGTTAGGGAATTTGGGGATGTCTGGTTTATTTTCAAGAGCATACCCATTAGGGGCCTAAATAACAGGCGGTTCATCCTGTTTAGGTGCAGGAAAAAAAACAGGTCCCGCAGAATAACTTTAGGTCAAGGTCTGGTTCAATAAGGCCTGGTTCAATTAGAATTAGGAGGATTCCCAATGTTACCTGGCAGGCCGGAAGGCGGTATCGCAAAAAATATAAAAGTTATCGACCGTTTAAAAACCGATTTGATCACATCGGTGTCAGCGTTGTTTCAGTCAATGCTGAAGGGCAGCGAAGAACTCCTTCTGGATGCCCTGGCCAGCCTGCTTATTATCTGCTATGTCCTGGGCCGGCGGCTGGGCCTTAATTTCCCCCGTCTGGACTTGAGGGTGGAGGCGAGACTGCGCCAGGGTATTGAGGAAGACCACGAGCTGGAAAGGTGGTACGGCGATCTTTCAGCTCTTTTGAGCTACATGGCTGACAAAAAGAGGTGATCCTTTGACGAACAGCAATAAGGCCGGCGCCCTGTCGGAATGGGGTTTTTTTACCCTTCTGGTTGTTCTGGCCGGGTTGGCCGGCCTGTACCTGCCTTTTCTGGCCACCCTGGCAACGATTTGCCTGCCCCTGCCGCTGATTTTGCTTGTGCTCAGGACTGACATCCGCTATGGACTGTCCGGGTTGGCAGCGGCGGGGCTGATTTTGACGGTGTTGTCCTCGGATCCGGTAATGACCCTTGTTTTGATTGTTTCCTACGGCATATTGGGAATTTTATACGGCCTGCTGTTCAAAAACAGGATGTCTTCCTGGGGGGTTTTTGGGACCGGCGTGCTTGGCGCCGTTGTCCTTGCCCTGATGTCGGCGGCGGTAATATACCTTGTTAACGGAGAAAATATTTTTGTCCTGAACGAGGAAGCCCGGCAGGCGGCCTTGCAGTGGTGGGCGGCCAATCAGGGCTCTCTCACGCTTAATGACGTTCCTGCGGAATGGCAGGAGGAGTTTGCCAACAGGCTCCTGGGCGTGATGGAATTATTGATCCCGGGACAATACATCATCACTACAGCCGCCTCGGCGGCAGTAACCTATTTTTTAGCCAGGGTGGCTTTAAAACGCTTTAATTTTCCGCTGCCGCCGGCCTTTGACCTGACCCGGATCTATTTCCCCTGGTACAGTGTCTGGGGTCTTATCGCGGGTTTGGCGCTAACTCTGGCAGGGGATTATTTCACCTTGCCACTGGCTGCCAGGGCGGGCAAAAATATCCTGTTTATTCTTTTTTACGTTTATCTGGGCCTGGGTCTTTCCGTTGGAGCCTATTTTTTCCGGAAGGTTAAAGTAGCCGTGCTGGTTAAACTGACATTTTTGTTTCTGGCGGTTTTATATGTTCCCTTCAGTTTACTGGTCTTTTTGCTCCTGGGAGTGGTTGATCCCCTGGTCAACCTGCGGCGCCTTCCCGAAGCAAACAAGCCGGAATAGGATTCTTAAAGTTTCAAGCCATAAAAATTACGGTCAAGTGTTCCCCAGGGAACGGGTAAGATTACAAACCTAGAGATTTCCGGGAGGTGTTGAGGATGAGAGTTATCTTGCTGAAGGATGTACCCGGACAGGGCAAACAGGGTGATATTATTAACGTGGCTGAGGGCTACGGGCGGAACTACCTGCTTCCCCGCGGTCTGGCCGGCGAGGCGTCCAAGGGGAAAATCAAGGAATTAGCCGAGCGCCGGCAAGCCAGCGCCATACGGGAGCAGAAGATGCGGCAGGATGCCGTTGAACTGGCGGAACGTCTGGAAAGCCTCACTGTTGTTGTCAAGACAAAAGCAGGCGAAGGCGGCAGGCTTTTCGGTTCTGTCAATAACAAGGACGTTGCGGACGCCCTGGCAGCCCAGCACAAGATCGTGCTGGATAAAAAGAAATTGGTTGTTAAAGAGCCCATCAAGCAGATCGGCCGTTATTTAGTTCCGGCCAAACTATACCCTGCAGTCCAGGCCGGGATTAAGGTCGAGGTGATGGGGGAATAGATTAGCTTTTTAGCCGACCGGTAAAAATAAAAATACCTTTGATGTGTAAACTCCGGGGAAAAACTAAAATGCCCCTGGTAACATGGAAAGGAGCACAAAATGAAAGTTTTCCTCGAAAAATTTATTGGAGGGGTTAAGGGTGATCCCCCCGGCAAACTAAAAGGACCTGATCCGGTTAAACGCCAGGTTGCCGCGCTTTACAGCCTGTTAGCCGAGCTGTACGGCTCCGATAAGCTGGTTTTGAAGGCCGGCAAACTGGATGCGCTGAAGTTAATGCGCTCCGATAAACTGGAGGAAAAAGTCCTGGCCCTCCAAAGGTTGGTTTTCGAGGATCCCACCTACGACAACCTCCCCGAGCCGGAGGCGATTCCAGCTATTCTGGAAGAAATAGAAGAGGAAATCGCCGATAATATTGCCCGGCGCACGGTGGAAGATCAGCTGGAGAAAAAGATTAGTGAAAAACTTCAGCAAAGACACGAAGAATATGTTAAAGAGATTAAAATGCAGGTGCTCAAGGAAAACACCGGTCCGGAAAACGCCAGTACCTTAAAAAAGCTGGCCCTCCTGGAAAAGATGGAGCAGAAGAGACTATCCAAGTCGGCTATGGAGTTTTTAAGACCTGCCACCTTTGAGGAGATTATCGGTCAGGAAAGGGCCGTGAAAGCTTTGCTGGCCCGGCTGGCTTCGCCCTACCCCCAGCATATCCTGCTTTACGGCCCGCCCGGCATAGGTAAAACCACTGCGGCCCGACTGGCCCTGGAGGTTGCCAGGAAAGCCAAAGGCACACCCTTTACCAGGGATTCAGCCTTTATCGAGGTTAACGGCGCCACCCTGCGCTGGGACCCCCGGGAGGTAACCAATCCCCTGCTGGGTTCCGTACATGACCCCATCTATCAGGGCGCCAGGCGGGACCTGGCCGAAACGGGCATACCGGAGCCTAAACTGGGGCTGGTCAGCGATGCCCACGGGGGAGTGCTGTTTATTGACGAAATAGGCGAAATGGATAGCATTTTGCAGAACAAGCTCTTGAAAGTGCTGGAGGATAAAAGGGTTTATTATGAATCCTCCTATTACGACCCCCATGAGGCCAATACCCCCCAGTATATTAAAAAAATTTTTGAGGAAGGTGCGCCGGCGGACTTTATTCTAATCGGCGCCACCACCCGGGAGCAGGAAGAGATCAATCCGGCTATCCGCTCCCGCTGCGCGGAAGTTTTTTTTGAGCCTTTGACCCCGCGGGCGATCCAGGAAATACTAAAGCAGGCGGCAGCCAAACTGGGTGTGGAACTGGATCCGGAAGTGCCCGGGATCATCAGTGAATATACCATTGAGGGGCGCAAGGCCATCAGCATATTAGCCGATGCTTACGGCCTGGCCTGCTACCGGAGTGAGTCCGGGGAAAACTGCCGGATTACCCTGCCGGATGTCCTGGAGATAGTTCAGGTCAGCAGGCTGAGTCCTTATGTCAACTGCAAGGTTTCTCCCCAGCGGGAGATTGGTAAAATCTTTGCCCTGGGCGTGATGGGGTTTTTAGGCTCGGTTCTGGAAATTGAAGCGGTGGCTTTTCCCGCCCGCAACCAGGGCCAGGGGACCATTCGCTTTAACGATACCGCCGGAAGCATGGCCAAAGACTCGGTGTTTAACGCGGCCTCGGTAATTCGAAAACTGACCGGGGAAGATACGGCCAACTATGACCTTCATGTAAACGTGGTGGGGGGCGGCCGCATCGACGGACCCTCCGCGGGGGTGGCTATTTTCCTGAGTATCCTGAGCGCCATCCAGGGCCGCCCGATACCCCAGGATGTGGCTGTTACCGGCGAGGTTTCCATCCAGGGCAAGGTTCGGGCCGTGGGTGGTATCTGTGAAAAAATATACGGCGCCAGGCAAGCAGGAATTAGGGCTATTCTGCTGCCATGCGAAAACCAGAAGGATGTGCCGGCCGAGCTTAAAGGAATCCAGGTGGTGCCCGTCAGTACCGTGGAAGAAATTATCCGGTACGTGTTTCCCCCTGCCGGTGTTGAAGATTTAGTCAGTTAAAAAAGGTGGTGCCCTTGTTAGAACGAATCCCCCCCCAGAATATTGACGCCGAACAGTCCGTGCTGGGAGCTATGCTCATTGACCGGGAAGCCGTTTTCAGGGTGATGAAAACTCTGCAGCCGGAAGACTTTTACCGGGACGGCCACCGGATAATTTTTGAAGCTTGCCTGCTTTTAAACGAGAGCGGCAACCCCGTGGACCTAATTACCGTAAGCGAACAACTGAGGCAGCAGGGTACCCTGGAAAAAGCCGGTGGTGTGGCCTACCTGGCCTCCCTGGCAGAGATGGTTCCCACCAGTGCCAATGTTGAGTTTTACGCCCGGATAGTAGAGGAAAAGGCGCTTTTGCGTACCCTCATCAACTTGTCCACACGCATTGCGGGTATGGGTTACGATGAGGGGGAAGAACCGGAGAAGCTGATCGCCGAAGCCGAGCGAATGCTGATGGAATTGGGCAGCCGCCGGGTGGCCGGCGCCTTTTCTTCCATCAAGGATATTCTTCTGGAGACCTTTTCCCGTTTGGAATTCCTCTATAATAACCGCGGCAGCATCACCGGTGTGCCCACTTCCTTTGGCGACCTGGACCGGCTTTGCAGCGGGTTGCAGCCCAGCGACTTTGTTATCCTGGCGGGACGGCCCAGTATGGGCAAAACCAGCCTGGGCCTGTGCATTGCCTACAACGCCGCCCTCAAGCACAGCATCCCGGTGGCCATCTTCAGCCTGGAGATGTCCAGGGAACAACTGGCCCAGCGCATTCTCTGCGCCGAGGCCAGGGTCGATCAACACCGGATCCGCTCCGGGGACCTGGACGAGGAGGACTGGCAGAAACTGCACGAGACAGCGGGGCTGCTGGCGAAAGCCCCCATTTATATTGATGATACCGCGGCCATCTCCATCCGGCAGCTCCGGTCCAAGGCAAGACAGCTCAAGGCTGAAAAAGGGCTGGGTCTTATTGTCATCGATTACCTGCAAATGATGTCGGGCGGCCGCCGTTCCGAAAACCGCCAGCAGGAAATCTCGGAAATTTCCCGCTCTTTAAAGGGGCTGGCCAAGGAGTTGAACATTCCTGTTCTGGCCCTGGCCCAGCTCAGCCGGTCGGTGGAACAACGCCCGAGCAAGCGTCCGGTTATGTCCGACTTGCGGGAGTCTGGTTCCCTGGAGCAGGACGCCGACCTGATCATGTTTATTTACCGGGATGAATATTATAACCCCGAGTCCGAAAAAAAAGGCATTGCCGAGATTATTATCTCCAAGCACCGGAACGGCCCCGTGGGAAGTGTCGAACTGGTTTTCTTGAAGGAACTGACGAAGTTTGTTCCCTACTTGAAGGACGCCGGGGGAAACTAAGAATGGTTTTACCGGAAACAGCGCATTCCTGTTTTTTCCCGTATAACAACTTGACATTTTCTGTGAAGTTATGTAGTATATATTTGCTGTCCGGATGGGCAGTCACAACAATTATATCCCCGGGTTAGTGGTAGATAGCTCAAATAGCAGCTGGCACAGTTGTGTTGTTTGGGTTATTTTTATGCCGTCAAGGGAAAAATAATGTAAAATTATTAAGAGGACAGCGGGAGGCGTTTCTTTGGGCAAACTTTATGATGTGATTATTGTCGGCACCGGGCCCGCCGGGATATTTACGGCCCTGGAACTGATCGGGAACCGGCCGGAACTAAAGATTCTAATGCTCGAAAAGGGCCGCGATCTGGAGAAACGCGTTTGCGGGGCCAGGGAGCGCAACGTTCCCTGTTTAAACTGCTCCCCCTGTTCCATTGTTTGCGGCTGGGGCGGCGCCGGGGCCTTCAGCGACGGAAAGCTGACCCTGTCCACGGAAGTGGGCGGCAGCCTGGAGCAGCACATCAGCGAGAAACACCTGGCCGAATTAATTAATTATATCGACCGGATTTATCTTGAGTTCGGGGCCCCGGAGCATGTTTACGGGCTGGAAAACGAAGAGGAAATCGAGAACATGAAGCGGCGGGCCGTCCTGGCGGAACTCAAACTGGTGCCCGTTCAGATCAGACACCTGGGCACCGGCAGATGCCAGGAGATCCTGCAGCGGATGCATGATCACCTTACCTCCCGGGGAGTCGAGGTGCGCACATCCTGCCGGGTGGATGAAATCCTGGTAAAGGACAACCTGGTTCGGGGCCTTACCTGTCAGGACGGAAAAACCTTTGAAGCCAGGTTTGTGGTTATGGCGCCCGGCCGGGAGGGCTCGGAATGGCTGACCCGGGAAGCGCAGCGCATTGGTCTGGAAAACACCATCAACCCTGTGGATATCGGGGTAAGGGTGGAACTGCCGGCAGCGGTGATGGAGCCCCTGACCAGGATTTTTTACGAGGCCAAACTTATTTACTATTCCAGGACATTCAATGACAAAGTGCGAACTTTTTGCATGAACCCCAACGGGGAAGTGGTTCTGGAAAATAACGACGGGCTGGTAACGGTTAACGGCCACAGCCACGCCTTCAACAAGACCGAAAATACTAATTTTGCCGTGCTGGTCAGCAAGACCTTTACCGAGCCGTTCAAGGAACCCATCGCCTACGGCAGGTACATTGCCAGCCTGGCCAACGTGCTGGGCGGTGGGGTTATCATCCAGAGCCTGGGGGACCTGCTGTCGGGTCACCGCTCCACCGTGGAAAGGCTGGCCAAATGCATGACGGTTCCGACCCTGAACGAGGCCACACCCGGCGATTTGAGCCTGGTATTTCCCTACCGCCACTTGATGGGAATCGTGGAAATGCTCAAAGCGCTGAACAAGATTGCGCCGGGGGTATATTCCAGGTATACGCTTCTTTACGGGGTCGAAGTTAAATTCTATTCCTCCCGGCTGGCCCTGTCCAATTCCCTGGAAACACAGGTTAAAAACCTTTTTGCCGCCGGGGATGGAGCCGGTATCACCAGGGGGCTGGCCCAGGCCTCTGTGGCCGGGGTCCTGGCGGCCAGAGAGATTGCCAGGCGGGTGTAAGGCCCCGGTTTTCCTTGAGTGATTTCGGCAAGGCGGCCGGGGGAAGGATCAATTGATTGTAGGGGGTATCCAGATGTCTACAGTGGTATTAATTGGCGCCCAGTGGGGTGACGAGGGCAAGGGGAAAGTAACTGATTTTCTGGCGGAAAAGGCCGATCTGGTTGTCCGCTACCAGGGGGGCAACAACGCCGGCCATACGGTTGTAGTGGGTGAGCACGAGTACAAGCTGCATTTGATTCCTTCCGGTATCCTTTATCCGGGGAAAACTTGTATAATCGGCAGCGGTGTGGTAATCGATCCGGAGGTTCTCATTAAAGAACTGGAGTCCCTGCAAAAACGGGGCATTAACACGGAAAACTTGCGAATCAGCCAGCGGGCCCACGTGATCTTTCCCTACCACCAGCTGTTGGACCAGGCGGAGGAAGGGCGCAAGGGGGAAAACAAAATCGGCACCACCTGCCGGGGCATCGGTCCCGCCTACATGGATAAATCAGCCCGGGAGGGGATCCGGATGGTTGACCTGGTGGACCGTGAAGTATTTGCGGGGCTTCTGGAACGCAACATGGAAGGAAAGAACCATCTTCTGACCAGGGTCTACGGCAGTGACGCTCTTGATTTGAACAGTGTCCTGGCGGCTTACACCAAATATGCTGAAACCCTGGAAAAATACCTGGCAGACGTGTCCATAATTATTAACGACGCTACGAAACAGGGCAAAAACGTGCTCTTTGAAGGGGCCCAGGGCACCCTCCTGGACCTGGATCACGGTACCTACCCCTATGTGACGTCTTCCCACCCCACAGCAGGGGCGGCCTGCCTGGGGGCGGGCATTGGACCGACCCGGATCGACCGGGTCATCGGTGTGGCCAAGGCCTATACCACCCGGGTGGGGGAAGGCCCCTTCCCCACGGAACTGAGTGACCACATGGGGTCTTTCATCCAGAACCGGGGCGGCGAATTCGGCACCACCACAGGACGCCCGCGCCGCTGCGGCTGGTTTGACGGGGTGGTGGGACGCTACGCCGTGAGAATTAACGGTTTGGACTACCTGGCCATCACCAAGCTGGATGTCTTAAGCGGCCTGGAAAAGGTTAAGATCTGCACCGGCTACCTCTACCGGGGCGAATTGATGGAGGAATTCCCGGCAAGCTTGAGGGTTTTAAAAGAATGCGTGCCGGTTTACGAGGAATTCCCGGGCTGGCCGGAGGACATTACCGGAGTAAGAAGCCTGGAGGACCTGCCGCTGTCCGCCAGGAAGTATTTGGAGCGGATCGAGGAGGTTTCCGGCGCGCCCATCGCCCTGGTGGGTGTGGGGAGCAGGCGCTCCCAGACGATCCTGGCTGCCCCCCTTTATGATTAGGGCGATCCTGTCACTATCAAAAACTGTTTGGACCGCCCTGTATGGTTGGGGTGGGCCGCAATTTTAAAAAATGCCGGCTAGCTGGTTGAACGCCCCGCATGATCGGGGTGAGCCAGTTCCGGATATTATTTGGCGGACTCTGAAAAGGGTCCGTTTTTGTTATTATTATTCTTCTTTTTCCGGTTGACAGCCCTTATCAGGTTATAGTAATATGTTTTACTGTAAGGCCATTTCGGGCCATTAGCTCAGTCGGTAGAGCACCTGACTTTTAATCAGGGTGTCGGTGGTTCGAGTCCACCATGGCTCACCAATTAATTATTACGCTTTGGTTGTTTTGGGAGGGCGCTGCAGGTGAAAACCGGCTCAAACCCATTACCACCGGCGCTTAAACGGCCCCATGGTCAAGCGGCCTAAGACACCGCCCTTTCACGGCGGTAACCCGGGTTCGAATCCCGGTGGGGTCACCACCAATTATCTTTGCAGGCAGCCGACGGCTGCCTGGATTATTTTTAGACGGGCAGGGGGCGGGCCGGAAAGGGAAAAATAGTAAGGGATAAAAACAGTTTCCCTCGGCTTGCAATTTATTTTAGAAAAGTCTATAATATTAAGGCCGGGCGGGTGTAGCTCAACGGTAGAGCATCAGCTTCCCAAGCTGAGGGTTGCGAGTTCGATCCTCGTCACCCGCTCCAGAAAATTCAAACCCTCGGGAGATTTGCTTAATCCTTCCGAGGGTTTTTTGTTGCCCATTTTTGTGTCCGGGGTACTTCGGATATGCGTCTCGAAGCACCAACTCCCATAAAGGTCCATTTTCTTCTTGATTAATGACAGCACCACAGACTGACGTCGGGCGGTCTTCCCTTAAATGACTAATATAGTGCTTTTAAAAAAGCTGTGAAACTGTCAGCAATATTTTCAGTGGCATTTGTTTCGTGCAGCCAAAGCACAATATTCTGATTAATTGTATTATAACAAATATAGTTTCCACCGGGATCCGATGCAATGGGTACCAGGTTTTTATTTGCAATGGGTACTGGGTTTTCATTTTTTAGCATATTAAATATGTCATAGATTGTCTCTAAATCTCTCTTGTTGAAAGAAAGAAGACTTTTTATCAATCGCCCTTTCGATACCTCTGTATCAAACATTTTTTTGTTAGGCCGGCCACCATTATTTTGTTTGATACAGGAGATAATATCCTGTGGCAATTTTAAACCGTTTTTATCTGCAAAATTTGCAACAGCATCATTGTCCTCTAGTGGTTTGACATATTTCCAGGTTAAATCGCTCATAATCACACTCTCCCCCTTGAAATGCTCCCTCATCTATTTATGCTTCCGATACCCCAGATGACCCTACCACCAGTATGCCCGGTTTGTGCATGTATTTTAGCGTCAACCAATAGCATGCGCCCTTTATTTATCTTTTTTGTTTTTCCTGCATTATCCTTATTTCGATAAATTTCGGTGATTTCCTTTGCTCTATAAAGCTGTGCTCAATGTATAGCATAGCTGGCCGACAACTTATTGTCATTAATAAAAAAGTTGCTCCAAAAGTTAATCAGATTTATGCGATTGGTTTTAACTTAGTTGAGAAGGGATGTTTTGGGGGGGAGGGTAGAAAAAACAAAACACCCGGCCAACTGCGGATGTTCTTAACGCCTTGCCGCTTCCGGCGAAGGCTTGTTTGTTTTTCTTTAAAAGGGCTTACCCTGGGGACAAAGATGGCCGCAATAAATGCGGTGAGTGCAAAAAACTCATTCCGGGCAAGAGCTGTTGCTAGTGCTGTACCCTTTTCTGCCGACCGAAGAGTTCTTCGTAAGCGGACATGTGCCTGATTACAATTTTGCGGGTTTCGCGGTTGTCCAGTTTCACGATCCGATCCAGCTTCCAGCTTCCTCCGTTAACAAACCAGGAAACAAGAAAGTTGTAGTAAAACTTAATGCCGTTAAAAAATTTTAGACTCATTAATTGCTTTATGAATATCATTATTATCGCCCTGTTTCATATTATCAAAAATCGTTGGAGTAAACAATACATATTGTAGAAATTAGACGACTTATCTCCAGGTCTGGCAAGGACAGCTATATCGGGGGGTGTGACCGGGAAAAAGGCGGCGGCAAAGGGAAAAAGCCATTTGCCTGCAGTTAAGAGCAGTAAAAAAAGGCCGGTCGCCAGGGGGAAAACCGGGCGGGCGCCCGTGTATATCCGGGGGGGTTTTAAAGAAATATATGGACATAAATGCTTTTCACACTGCCGAACCATGTACCGGGGGGAGGGTTGATTAAGCCCTTATACCGCCAGGGCCGGCGCCCGATCAGGGGGCGCAGAACCGGGAAAGCTTCCGGAGCTTTGTTCAAATCCAGGCTGAAACGCTGTTTCAAGCGGGGAATCCGGTTTTTTTTGCTAAAAAGGGGGGGTATTTGTTTTTTTATTCGGTTGCGTTCATTACCCTGATCAATTATAATGTTTTTGAGAAAGGGGAGTGGGTTTCTATGGGAAAACATATTAAAACAGTAAATAAAGCGCGGCTTTCTAACGAAAGGGATCGCGGCTGCGGCGAATGTCAGACTTCCTGCCAGTCCGCCTGCAAAACCTCCTGCACAGTGAGCAATCAGCTTTGTGTCAGGGAGCAATCGAAGTAAAAAGAGCCTTGTCCCGTTGGGATGAGGCTCTTATTTAATGTACGCCCGGCCGGAATGTTGCTCTGCGAAGCAAGTGCAAAATTTGGAGCCGCCGTATAACGAATGGCACGTACAGTGGTGTTGGGAGGCGGCTTCTCAGCTATGGGTAGCCTTCCGCCCGATTATATTGGGGGGAGTAAGGGTAATTGCTGCACAAATTTATTTTTGACGGAACAAGAATTGTTTTAGACGTTCACAGCGGAGTAGTCCACGAGGTGGACGAACTGGTTTGGGATCTGTTGGAGGGGTACGGAAAGGTCACCGGGGCGGAGTTGATTGAAAAAACCCGGGACCGCTATGATCCCCGGGAGGTTGTGGAGGCGCTGGATGAAATAAAAGAACTGGAAGAGTCCGGCCTGCTCTTCAGTCCCGATCCCTTCCGGGGGGAGTATATTCCCCCCGCGGCAACCGTAACCAAGGCGCTTTGCCTCCACCTGGCCCATTCCTGCAACCTGGGCTGCCGTTACTGTTTTGCCGGGCAGGGGCGTTTCGGCGGAGACGAGCAGTTGATGCCGCTGGAAACAGGCCGGGCGGCCATAGACTTCCTGATTGAGCGCTCGGCGGGGAGAAAACACCTGGAGATTGATTTTTTCGGCGGGGAACCCCTTTTAAATTTTAAAGTATTGAGGGAGTTGGTACTTTACGGGGAACAAAGGGCCAGGGAAAGGGGTAAGGTTTTCAAATTTACTGTCACCACCAACGCCCTTTTGTTAAAAGGAGAAGTATCGCAATTTCTCAATGAGCGAGCCATTAGCGTGGTGCTGAGCCTGGACGGAAGGCAGCAGGTACACGATAAAATGCGCCCCTTTCCGGGCGGGGCGGGATCTTACGAAATAATTGCTTCCCGTATAAAAAGTTTTGTGGACTCCCGGCCAAACGGGGACTATATTATTCGCGGCACTTATACCCGGCACAATTTGGATTTCAGTAATGATGTTCTGCACATGGCCGGATTGGGGTTCCAACACTTATCGGTGGAACCGGTGGTTGCGCCGGAGGAGGCGCCCTACGCCATCCGCCGGGAGGATTTGCCCGGGATTTTTTCTCAGTATGAGCAGTTAACCAGGGAACTGCTGCGGCGCAGGGAGGCCGGGGAGCCGCTGGATTTTTTTCACTTCAATATCGATCTGGAGGGTGGGCCCTGCCTGCCCAAACGGCTTACGGGATGCGGCGCGGGGTACGAATACCTGGCCGTTGCGCCCAATGGAGATTTATATCCCTGTCACCAGTTTGTCGGCAGAAGCAAGTACTTGATGGGCAATGTGTTTAACCCGGGGGTCAGGCCGGATCTGGTGACTGCCTTTCGCCGGGCGCATATTTACAATAAGGAAGGCTGTGCCGGCTGCTGGGCTAAATTTTACTGCAGTGGCGGCTGCCACGCCAATGCCGAGGCGGCCAGCGGATCAATTTACAAGCCCCATGAACAGGGTTGCAGCCTGATCCAAAAAAGGCTGGAATGCGCCCTTTACCTCAAGGTGAAGGAAGCCGGGCAGCAATAACATTGTTTCTTAATGAAACCGTGCTTTTTCCCGGAAGGTCGTTTATTTACCAAACAAGTGAATTATTTCCTCAGCGCGGCTGTTTCGGGCTATTTTGGTGGATATGCTACGAAAAAAGCCGTTTTACCCCCCTGGCTTCATTATGTTATAATAAGCGAGTGTTTTTTCCTTTTTTCGTGAAGTCCCGTGTTTTTTTACGGGCTTCAACGCCATAAGCCCGTTTACTGAGAGGAGTTGACGATTTTGCCGCCAGGGTTTGAAGGAATGCGGCGCCTTCCGGGGCCAGGAAAGTTTGCCTTTATCGCTTTTTTGCGGCGGTGGCTGTCCGGACAGTCTGTCTGGCGGCGGGTTGGGCTGGGAGTTGCGCTTTATTTAATTCTTGCCCTTTCTGCCTACGCCGTTTTCGGGGGAAATGCCTGCGCTGTTTATATGGATGGTAAAATGATTGCTGTTGCAGATGGCCAGAAAAGCGCTAAACAGGCCCTGGGTGAATTGACCAGGTGCAAATCGGACCAAGCCGGTTGCCCCGTGGTTGCAACAGGGGAAATCTCCTACAGGGGGGTCCGTGCCGGGCAAGGGGAAATACTGGAGCAGGAAGCTTTAAAAAACAGGCTGGATCAATTCCTTACCTTTGAGGCGTCCTGTGCATCCATATTGATAAACGGAAAAGCCGGGGTTTTTTTGAAGCAAAAGGAAGATGCCGAGCAATTATTGGCCTGGCTGAAAGGGCTCTACCCGCTGGAACCGGGCGAAGAGCCGTCATTCAAGGAGCAAATCGAGCTGGCTGAAGGAATCGCCGGCATCGACAGCATTATGGATTTGGAGTCGGCACGGAAGTATGTTCTTCTGGGAACAAACCAGATCACGGAGTACAAGGTTAAGGAAGGCGACACTCTGTGGGATATAGCCCGGGCTGCCAGGATGGACATGGAGCAAATTGTGCTGGCTAATCCCGGTATGAATCCGGAACGCTTGAACATTGATCAGGTGTTGTGCTTAAGTAAGGAATCCCCGCTGATCAACGTTGTGACCACCCGCCAGGTGACTGTGGGTGAGGATATACCTTACCCGGTAGAGGTCAAAAAAGACGACAGCCTCCTGTTCGGGGAGCAGAAGATTATCTGCAAGGGCGTACCAGGCAAGAGAACCGTTACATACAGCATTGTCCGGGAGAATGGACTGGAAAAGGAAAGAGAGGTTCTGGCCGAGGAGCTCATCAGTGAACCCATAAAAGAGGTTGTGGCTAAAGGGTCCTTGACCATGCTGGCTTCCCGGGGTGGTTCGGTGCGTTTGGACCGGCCCTGCTCCGGCGGAATTATTTCCCCCTTCGGCATGCGCGGCGGGCGGATGCATGAGGGTGTGGATATCGGCGCCGGCTACGGCAGTACGGTTAAATCCGCCGCCGGGGGGACTGTTATTTTTACCGGCTGGCAGGGGGGCTACGGCAATACCGTGGATATATCCCACGGGTCGGGTCTGGTAACTCGCTACGCCCATCTCTCGTCAATAGATGTTAAAAACGGAAAAAAGGTAGAGCGTGGTGAAAAAATCGGACAGGTAGGCGCCACGGGGCGCGCCGACGGACCGCACCTTCACTTTGAAGTCCTGATCGGGGGGTCCCCGCGCAATCCGGCTAACTATTTGCCTTAAATGAATGGTCGCAAAGCTCGTTAAGCGGCTGGAATTCAGGTTTGTTTGTGCCGCCGGGGTGCTGCCCGGGCGGCTTTTTTAAAAAGATTTTACAGAAATTGCCAGGCCCGTCTTTCCATGTAAAAATGCTTGCCAACCGGTCTGGCGGTGCTATAATATCCTTGAGGTGATAGGTTTGTTTATTCGCAAGTCCGTCCATAAAAATAAGTTGCGCAGGGTTCTTTTTATTACAGTTACTATCCTGATTGCCATCGGTCTGGTTATTCCAATAGCCGGTATGTTCCAAAAGCAGCCGGGCAACGGCGGGGTTCCCGGGGATGATGCCGCATCCCGGACACTTCAGGAGCAGCTTGCCGGCCTGGAAGAAAGGGCCCGGGCAAATCCCGGGGATAAGAATCTTTTGCTGGAACTGGCTGAAACTTATATTTATACAGGCCGGCACGAGGAGGCCATAACAACTTACGAACAGGTCCTGGTCCTTGACCCGGCTGAAACGGAAGCCCGGATTAATCTGGCTACCCTTTATTATTACGGCAGCCAGTATGACCCGGCCATAGCGCATTTGCAGGAAATAATCCAAAGGGATCCCGGCAATAAGGGCGCTCACTACCTGTACAGCATTGTCCTGGGTACAGGCAAGCAGGATTACCCTGCGGCCATTGCAGAGATGGAAAAGTTCATTTCCCTGGCCGGGGAAGGAATGGACGTTGAAAAGGCCAGGCAGGCCATTGAAGAATGGAAGGTGGCCGCTGGGCAGTAACAGATTGTTGCCTGCAGTTAAAAGACCCGGGAGCCAGGCGGCGGGAATCCGCTGCCCCGTTCCCGGGTCTTTTTATGAAGTATTTTCCGCTAGGAAAGGGCTTGCCTCCCGTCTTATAATTAGACTGATTGATTAACCGGCGGGAGGTAATTTATGCAAACCGGGGCGCCAAACAACATTAAAAATGTTTCCGGCCCTGCTCCAAATTTCAACAGTAAACGTCTGGCCAAAATTATAACGGCGATTTTTGTGCTGCTTTTGCCCATCCTGTGGAGCATTCCCGCCGGCATAAGATTCTACGGCTACGGAGCCATCCGGGAAATGGTCAAGATCCATGCGGTAGTTGGTTCCCGGCACATGTCCAAACTCACCTCCGAGCATTTTTTTGTCAAGTACAGGCCGGAAGACCGGGCTGAGGCGGAGTTGGTCCTGGAAACGGCGGAAAGGTTTTACGAGCCTGTTACGGAAGATTTCGGCTGTAAACCCCGGGGCAGGATACCCATTATCCTCTATGCTACAAAAGAAGAGCTCAATCAGAGTTTTGGCTGGGAAGCCAGTGAGAGCGCCATGGGTGTTTACTGGGCCGGGGTTATCCGGGTGCTTTCACCCGGGGCCTGGGTAACAGAATCAGAGGCGGACCGGGTCAGGGAAGTCTTTATATCTTCCGGGCCGATGGCCCACGAGCTGACCCACTTGATGGTGGATTATCTTACGGGAGGCAACTATCCCCGCTGGTTTACCGAGGGTGTGGCCCAGTACGAGGAGTATAAGTTGACGGGTTTCACCCTGGGCGAGCCGTCGCAGTCACTGCAACCGCCCTTTTATACCATGCGGGAATTGAACCGGGATTTCGATAATTTGCCCGATCAGACCCGCGCCTACAACCAATCCCTTGCCGCAGTGCAGTATATTGTCAGCCATTACGGGGAGGATGCCCTGGGGCTTTTGATTAAAGAACTGAGTCATGGTTATAGTTTCGGCCGGGCCGCCGGGAAGGTGCTGAATCTGGAAGAAGATCAGTTCGAGGCGAACTGGCAAACATGGGTATTGCAAACAGACAAAGGGAAGAAAACCAGCTTTTCTTCCCTGTAAGCAGGGCCTTAACCGGGCACAAGTTGTCCGGGCCAAAAAAGAAATCCTCCGGTGCTTTATAATCCTGATTGGCGGGCAGGAATAAAAACATTTAACACGAATAGTTTTTATGGGTTTAAATTTTTGCCGCCACTAGTCTTTTAGGAGGACATTAATGGACAAGATTGTTATCGCGGGGGGTAAACCCCTCCGCGGCAGGATAAGAATCAGCGGCGCCAAGAACGCCTCCCTGGCTGTCTTGTGCGCCACGTTTCTTTCCAGGAACGAGGTCGTGCTGGAAAACGTTCCGAAGATCAGGGACGTGCGGATAATGATCGGGATCATCAACAACCTCGGGGCCACAGTAAAGTGGGAAGATTCCGAAACCCTGAGGATTAAGCCCCCCGAAGAAGCGAATACCGGGGCTCCTTACCAGCTGGTTAAACAGCTGCGGGCTTCCAACCTGCTTTTGGGGCCGATGCTGGCCCGGTTCGGACGGGTCCGGGTAGCCCTGCCCGGCGGTTGCAACATTGGGGTCCGGCCCATGGATTTGCACTTTAAGGGGCTGGCCGGACTTGGGGCGGAGCTGTCCCTGGAGCACGGCTGCATTAACGGCAGGGTCCGGGGCCGCCTGAAAGGAGCCAGAATCTACCTGGACTTTCCCAGTGTGGGTGCAACCGAAAATATCATGATGGCGGCTTGCCTGGCCGAAGGCCAGACGCTCATTGAGAACGCGGCCAAGGAGCCGGAGATTGTCGACCTGGCAAATTTCCTGAATACCCTGGGCGCCAAAGTCCGGGGCGCCGGCACCGACGTAATAAAAATCGACGGCGCTCCCTTGCTTGACGGGGGTGTGCGCTATCCAATCATACCCGACCGGATCGAGGCAGGCACCTTTATGGTGGCTGCAGCGGCCACCGGGGGGGATGTAACCCTGGAAAACCTGATCCCCATTCACTTGCAGCCGTTGAGCGCCAAGTTGCGTGAGGCTGATGTGGAGGTGCTGGAGGAAGAGGATACCTTAAGGGTGCGGGCCGATAAGCCCCTGCGCTCCATTGACATCAAAACCATGCCTTATCCCGGCTTTCCCACCGATATGCAGTCCCAGTTGATGGCTATGCTCGCGGTGGTGCCGGGCACCAGCATGATCGTGGAAAATATTTTTGAAAACAGGTTTATGGTTGCCGACGAACTGAAGCGAATGGGCGCCAGGATAAAAGTTGAGGGACGGCTGGCGGTAATTGAGGGCGTATCTGCCTTACAGGGTACCCAGGTCAAGGCCACCGACCTGCGCGCCGGAGCCGCCCTCATCGTGGCCGGCTTGATGGCCATGGGAGAAACAGAAATCTGCAACGCCATATACATAGACAGGGGTTACCACAGGTTGGAAGATAAATTGAAGTCTTTGGGAGCGTCCATCTGGAGAAAATAAGCGTGGGAACACGCTTTTTCTATGGGGGTGGGAAATGTTCCGGATAACAGTGCTGGCTGTGGGCCGCCTTAAGGAAAGGTACCTGGCGGAAGGAACGGCTGAATATCTGAAAAGACTTACTCCCTATGCCAGGGTTAAGGTAGTGGAGGTGGACGATGAAAGCGCCGGGGAAAACCTTACGCCCTCCGGCCGGGAAAAAATCAAGGAAAGGGAGGGGGAGCGCCTGGCCAAAAGGATCCGCCCGGGCACCTTCCTGGTTGCCCTGGACTTAAAAGGGCGAGGTTTTTCCTCCGGGCAGATGGCCGGTTTTCTCAAGGGGCTTGCCCTGGAAAGCAGGGCGGACGTTACCTTTGTCATCGGGGGTTCTCTGGGATTATCCCCGGATATTCTTCGTCGTGCTGACCTGAGGCTAACCTTTTCCCAATTCACCTTTCCGCATCAACTTATGCGTCTGATCTTGCTGGAACAGATTTACCGCTGGTTTAAGATTATGAGGGATGAGCCATACCACAAGTAAGATAAAAACAGAAGCAGAAGGAATAATAGTTGAAAACAGCCGGGGAGGCCGGCAAGGAGTTGCTGATATGCCTAAAGCAACGCTGGCAGTCTTTATTATTCTGGGGGCAGTTATAATTCTTTTTCCGGTGGTTTCCTTTTTTGCCGGTTTCCGCTTCAATCAAAGTGTGAAAAAGGAAGTTGAAGAGCTCTTTCATGCCAATGCCGCAGCTTTGGATAAGGGCAAGATTTCAAGGGAGAATGGAATAATCCGGGCAGACGGTTTAAATAACCTGCCGCCGGTTGTGCAAAAATGGCTGATCCAATCCGGGGTGACTGGCCGGGCAGGAACCCACACCGTCCGTTTAAAGCAAAATGCCCGGCTGAGGCTGAAAGAGGACGGGACCTGGATGCCTGCCCGGGTGGAACAATATTTTACAGTGGCTAAACCGGGTTTCATCTGGAAGGCCAGGGTAAAAATGGCGCCCTTGATCTTCTTTGCGGGCAGGGATATGTACAGTAATGGCCGGGGACACATGCTTATAAAACTTTTTTCGTTGCTCAAAGTTGCGGATGCCAGGGGGAAGGAAGTCGACCAGGGCACACTGCTGCGGTATCTGGCTGAGACAGTCTGGTTCCCGTCTGCCGCCCTGAGCCCTTACCTGAAGTGGGAGGAAGCCGGAGCAAATTCAGCCAGGGTTACCATGGACTACGGGGGGATCAGCGCTGCGGGGGTGTTTACCTTTAACGGGAAGGGAGAGGTTGTCAGCTTTACCGCGGACAGGTACGGGGAGTTCAACGGCCAATATCTGCTGAAATCCTGGACAGTGCTGATTAAGGAGCAGCGGGAATTCAACGGCGTTCGGGTACCTTCCAGGGGGGAAGTTGTCTGGAGACTGGATACGGGGGATTTTCTCTGGTACCAGTTTGAGATTACTGAAATTGAATACAACAGGCCGGAAACATACTGAGAATTTGATGAGCGGCAAATAGTGAAGGACAGCGTGGGACACGTTGACTGGTAAGACCGGAAGTGATATTATTTTTTAACGCAGGGGTTTAAAAGATCCCCCGGGTTCTTGTTCTTCACAGCAAATATCCTCCGGGATGCGTTTAGATATAAAGTTGCCTGATGGAGGTGTGCACAAAGTGAATTATCTGCATGTCAATGGCCAGGAAATTGAACTTGATGAGGACGGGTTCATAATCGAACCCGAAGAGTGGACTGAAGAGGTTGCCCGCGTTTTTGCGGCGAAGGAGGGGATTTCCGATTTAACCGGGGAACACTGGAAAGTGATTAACTATCTGCACCAGTATTACGCCGAGAATCAAATTGCCCCGATGATCCGTGCGCTCTGTAAAGACACCGGCTTCAGCCTGAAACGGATTTATGAGTTATTCCCCACGGGCCCGGCCAAAGGCGCCTGTAGAATTGCCGGTTTGCCCAAGCCCACCGGATGTGTTTAAACCGCCGGGAGAGGCTACTTTCCCCGGGGGGCCGGTTTTTTGGCGGAGGAAAATTAAAACTTAAAAAAGCGGTCAATTTACCGGCACGGACCCGTCCTCAAAAGGGGGCGGGTTTTTGTTTTTAAATTTTGTTACATAAAAAGTGGAGTAGAAGAAAAAATATATATAAATTGCCAGGAGGTGATCATGATTAAAGCAAGGGGATTTTCTTTAAATAGGCTGGTCTTTTGTTTAGCCTGCCTGTTGGCCCTTTTCGTTGCCGGGGTTTCCCTGGAATGGCGGCAGGCGGTGGCCCAGGGCCCTTCACTTTACTGGGGGAGGAGCGGCGATGATGTTTTGCGTCTGCAGCAGAGACTCAGCCAATGGGGGTATTACAACGGACCCCAGGACGGGAGCTACGGGGCCGAGACCTACCGCGCCGTGCAAAAGTTTCAGCAAAACAACGGGATTAGCCCGAGCGGTGCAGCGGGCCCGGAAACACTGGCAGCAATGGGTTTAAGCGTCCCGGAGGTTGCCCCTGCTGTTTCCAGGGGGTTAACCACGGGAAGGGACGAGTTGACCCTGCTGGCCCGGGTGATTGAAGGGGAGGCAGCGGACGAGCCTTTCACGGGAAAGGTGGCGGTGGGGGCGGTTATTGCCAACCGGACCAAAAGCGCTGATTTTCCGCGTTCCTTAAGCGGCGTTATTTACCAGGACTACGCCTTTGAATCGATCAGCAACGGGCAGGCTTACCGGCCCCTCACCCAGGATTCCATCCGGGCTGCGGAAATGGCCCTGGGCGGTTATGACCCCACAGGCGGCGCGCTTTTTTTCTGGAACCCGGCCAAGCCGGTCAACCCCTGGGTGTGGTCCAGGAGCATTGTTACGACCATAGGGAATCATGTCTTTGCACGTTAAAGGAGGATTGCTTGTGAAAAGATGGTTTGTCCCCGCGATCCTGGGAATCCTGGCCATTGGGGCGGTGGCCTTCTGGGGCAACACCCAGCGTTTGGCCAATCACAATACCCGGGTGTTTCTGGACAACAAGTACCAACGGGCTTTTTTTGATCTCACTGACGAGGTCCGGAACCTGGAAGTGCTCCTTTCCAAGAGCATGGTGGTTGCCGACCCGCGCCTGGATCTTTCGCTCCTTATGGACCTCCGTCAGCAGGCTGCCTTCGCCCAGTCAAACCTGAGTCAGCTGCCCCTGGGCGAGGCCCTGGCGAACCAGACTTCCAAATTCCTGACCCAGGTGGGGGATTACGCTGACAGCCTGGCCAGACAGATCAGCCGCGGAGAGGCAATCGATACAGATCAGTGGGACAGTCTTAATAACCTTTACCATCAGTCCCTGGGCCTTAACCAGGAACTTCAGGGAATGAGCTACAAGGTAGCCCAGAATAATTTTTATTTCAGCGAGCTGGTGCGGCAGGTCCGCAAAAACCTGCAGGAGACCACCGGCGGCGCCACCCGCAGCGACCTGCAGGCCCTGGACCAGCGGATGCAGGATTACCCCACCTTGATTTACGACGGACCCTTTTCGGAGCACCTGGAAAAAGCAGAACCAAAAGTTTTAAGCGGGCAGGCCGAAGTAGACCGGAACCAGGCCGCGGAAAGGGCCCTTGCCTTTGTGGACAAACAACCGGATCTTAATTACCGGGCAGTTGTAACCGGTGAAACGAACGGCCGTATTCCGGCCTACCGGGTGGAGGTATCCTCCGGTGAGGGGGATGCCGGTGCCAGAACCCAGCTGGATGTGACCAGGCAGGGAGGCCGGGTCATCTGGATGATCCAGCCGCGGCTTCCCGGCGGACAGACAATCAGCATTGACGAGGCCCGGCAGAAGGCGGCCCGGTTTTTAAAGGAACGGGATTTTGGCGAGATGAGTTCAACCTATTTTATGCAGCGGGAAAACGCCGTCACCTTTAACTTCGCCCCGGTTCAGGAGGGCGCCACCCTCTACCCGGACCTGGTTAAGGTTACGGTGGCCCTGGATAACGGGGAGGTAACCGGTGCTGAGGCAACCGGTTACCTGATGTCACACCGGAAGCGGGATTTGCCGGGGCATAGGATTTCCCTGGAACAGGCCAGGGCGGTCATTAATCCCCGCCTGGAAGTGAAAGGGGGAAAACTGGCGCTGATACCCCTGGGAGCAACGGAGGAAAAGCTGACTTACGAGTTTCAGGGCCGGCTGGGGGAGGAGACCTATCTGATTTATGTGAACGCCGAGAACGGACGGGAAGAAAATGTATTGAAACTCATTGAAACCGAAAACGGTACGCTGACCATGTAAGGCGGACCTGGATAAAGCACCTTTTATGTATGAAAATAGCATTCCGGGCAGAGGATCCGGGGTGGGGCCAAGGGACCCCGCCCCGGATTTTTTTCGGGGAGCCGCTTCCCCCCGGGTAATATTTATTATGGCAGCTAATAAAAATATACAAGCCCTAAAAGGTGCCGCGCCTTATCAAAGGACAGCATTAATAAAAGCCGGCCGGTTTTTCCGGCCGGGCCAGGGGCGGCGCATTATTTGGGGCAAGAACGGCAAGTTTGGCATGAGCCAGGCATTTCCGGCGGGGGGAGGGATAGAGATGACCTTTGAAAAAAAGTTCGTTATTATCTTTTTTACGGCCATGGGTGTGATCCTGGGCGCCGCCCTGATCGGTTCCCTGGCAGCTGTAATGATCCGGGAACCACCTCTGGCAACGATGCTCAGGTTGGCCAGGGAGATCCGGATTTGGGCGGTGGTTGCGGCCCTGGGCGGTACCTTTTCTACCATTGAAATCCTGGAGTCCGGGCTTCTAAAGGGGGAAATGACTGCTGTTATTAAACAGGTCTTTTATATTGCCGGCGCTGTGGCCGGTACCCATCTGGGGCATCTGATGCTCCTGGCCGTGGCCGGAGGCGAAAAATGAATGGCAAAAGGATCCGTTATGCGGTGTTTTTTATTCTAGGTATGCTGGCGGGAGGCGTGTTCGTAAATGTTCACATCGGCAGTCAGATTGATCAGCTGGCCCAGGAAAACGAACTCCTTCTCCGGCAACAGGTACAAATGCAGGAGGAGCTGGAGCATTTAAGGGAAAGCATGGGCGAAAGGGAAAAGGAAGTGGTTTCCAGCATTGAAACACAAATCAGCATTACCGGGGACAACTTGACCCGGCTGGAAGAAAACGCTGTAACCCTGGCCATTGATAAGCAGGTGCAGCAGTGGCTGGGGCCGGTAAAGGGCCAGGAGGTAAAGAAACTCAATCATCTTCTCATTCCCCAGATCGTTGACAGCAGGGTTGTCGAGGTGGAAGGGACAAGCTACAGCCTCAGGGTAAAACTGGTGATCACCGGCCCGGTGCTGATTCTTTACCTGGAGGCGAAAATGGAAAAGGGGACCAGGCCAGTGGCAACTGGCGCCGGGGCGGGTTCTTAATCTTCCGGGCTGCCCCGTTCGTTCCGGGATTATTATGTTGCCTAAAACCAGGTATTTAATAACCTGGTATATTAATCAGGTTGATAAAAACTTCACCCCAACCGGGGAAAGAAAAGTTTTTAAGTGAATTGCCCGCCGTAAATGTCAACAATTCGTAGCCCCGCTCATAGAAATATCCCAGGGTGATCTTGTGGCTGAACAAACACTGGCGCCAGGCCACACATTGTGAGTGTAAGATTTAAACAGGGGGAACGTGTCCTGAACAGAATAAAGACCTCAAGCCGTTTCCGCCAAAGGAAGCCCCCGCCACAGCTTTCCTGTTGACACCCCTGTGGCGCCATGCTATAACCCGGCTTTTACACTTAGCGCAGTAAATCAGCTAGGGACAACCAAATAAATCCTT
>CAZCGU010000018.1:0-54122 GCA_964498525.1 uncultured Pelotomaculum sp. | reverse complement strand
AGGGCCAATCCTGCTTTATCGGGGAAGTATTTATTCTTTTTCGTCAAAAGTTTTTCCCAGGGGTTAAGTGTAATTATTGGTTATTGATGGTGTTTTGGGGTCTTAATAGAACACCCATGGCCGGGTAATAGTTGCCCGGTAGTTTTCTTTTTATGGAATGCCGATGTGATTATTTTAGTAAAGACAATTAAAATGTGCAGTTTTCACGATAATATTGTGCCGCAGCGAATAATTATGTGCTGTTTTAGCAGGTTTCATGGGAATTTTAATTTGTCGTTTGTGCCGCTATGAAAGTGCCGTTCTACATTATTGGCTAATGGTCCCCGCGTGCGCGGGGGCGATCCCTTTTGCGTTGACGTGCTGGCCATTCCATTGAAATGGTGGTCACGTCACTCATATGGTCGGTATGTAGATGAGTTAGGAACACCTTGTCTATGCGTGAATAAGATATTCCCATAGCCACATTGTTAGCCGATACGCCGGACCCAAGATCGAATATAAAGCTGTCCCCGTTGCCCGTTTGATTTGGAACATTAGTTTAGTCAAGAATCAACAATCAACTTCATTTCTTCTTTACTAAGGTAACTTACGACAGGGCAAAGGTTCTTTTTTAATGGATAATTAAGTATTCTCTGCAACGGTGTCAGCAGGTTCCTTTTATTTACTGCGGTCTGTTTCGGTCAATATCAGCAGCAAAAATAACCCAATACCCGGCAAAGAGAATACCATCAGGGAACCAATGGCTATAAAAATCTCACCGGTAGCAAAACGGGTTGTAAATGATGTGAATATGCTGAAAAGGATTAGTCCGATTGCCAAAGCATAAAATGCGGCGCGTATTCTATTCATGGCGTATTTGTGACGGGTTTCCCTGGTTAGTAAACTGTAAGTTAATATAGCTCCGCCTGCAACAATGAAGATGGAGCTGCCTGCAACCGGCACGGCTTCCATTTTCATGAAATAAAGCATGGTTACAGTGAATATGCCAAATAATATCAACAATACCCCGGCAACAATACCGACAGCAGAAATGCGGGTTGTCATGGCTGAATACACTCCTTGTTTTGCAGTATCTTGTCCGACCCTGCGCATATCTTCCACCAAGCCGGTTAAATCGCCCATTGAAATTACTGCTTCTTTAAAAGCTTGCTCATCATCAGTGCCACGGGATTTGATATCGGCAATTCTTTCTTTTAGATTGGTTGCCAGCTCTTCCTTGAGATCAAAAAGATGTTGGCTGGCACCCACGTTAGAGAACAGGTTGTCAATATAATTTGCAACTTTCCTATTGGTGCTTATGAAACTATCATTCTTTGATATCTTCAAAACCCCCTTTAATCAGCCTATCTAAAATTTCTCTGGCAAAGTTCCAGTTTACTATGTTCTGCTCATAAACTTCCTTGCCTTTGGAGGTAATGCGGTAATATTTACGCCTACCCCCTTGGGATTCATCACCCCAATAGGAAGCGATCAAATCATCTTGCTCCAGACGGCGAAAAGCTGTGTACAAAGTTGCCTCCTTCAGTTCATACTGGTGGCCGCTCAAGGCGATTACTTTTTTATATACTTCATATCCGTAGCTGTCACCCTGGCGCAGGATATTCAAGATAATGGTATCAGTATGGCCACGAATAAGGTCGTTTGAAATTGTACCGATCACTTTACACGGTTCCTTCCTAAAGGGGATATAAATTAATTAATTGGATGTTTTTGAATCATAACGAGAAGTTTTTAAAAAAGTAGTAGTAGATTTGAATGTCCTCTGCTTAAAAATGGACAATACAAATATAGTGAGCATAAGCAAAATCTGCAAGGAAATAAACAGCAGCACAAGTCCGCCGTCTGCAAATCCGCCTGCAAAATCCGCAGTCTTCGCTTTTGCGAGTACCGAAAACATTTGACTGATAACTCCTAAACCTGTACACAGTGCAATTAGCAGGACAAAAATCCACTTGATAATCAGCCAGCCGTACTTGAAAAAGCCCCAATTGGAAAAAAGCCCGTAAATAACCCCTTGAATTATTGTAAATATGGCTGCTGGCATAATTACTCTCTGATACAGCTTCGGTATCAATGGAGCGACAGTAAGAAAGTCATTATCATTTAATTGGAAAAAGCATATTATGGCCAAATAGAATATGCATACCACTGACCCAAACCATATACTTACCGACAATATGTGCAAAAAGCGCATCCATTGCATAGTTGCCTTGCTTAATTTCACTGCTATTGTTCCTCTCTGCCATCAGCTTTATTTCGTTGAATCAAGTACATTGTAATATATATTACTGTGGCTGTCAAGGTAGTGTGCAAAACAAATAACAGTGGAGTGGCGGAAAAATAAAAGAACTTTCCCGCTTACAAAATAAAAGTTGGTTGTATTGAAAAATGAAATCGTTTTGCTGAAGTTTATGGAATGAAATGGTTATTTTGTCTTCCTGTAGCCCGCTATTTGAACCGGAAACCGATCATGGTCATGTCATCCCGGACATTCTCATTCCGGCGATAGGATTGCAGGTGATCTCGGATTGCCGGTATCTGCTCCGCCAGCGGCAGCCGGCTCAGTCCGGCGATTAAATTCACCAGGCGGTTTCGCCCAAACAGCTGTCTCGGCGTGCCGCCCATCTGGTCGGTGACACCATCCGTAAAGATATAAAAGGTCATACCGGTTTCCACCGTAAATTCGTGAACCTTGAAGGAGCCTTTTGGCCTCAGCGTCCGATATCCCAGGTAGGCTCGCTCACCCTTTACCAACGACGCATTTCCGTCTTTCACCCACAGCAGCGGCAAGCCGGCCCCGGCAAAGGAGAGGAGGCCGGTATTCGGATTATAGACGCAGACCGCCGCTTCCAATCCGTCGTCCGAGGTCGAATCCGGCGCATCCTGGCGGAGCCTGCCGCGCACCACCCGGTCGATTTCGGTTAGAATCTTCCCCGGATCAGAAAATCCGCCCTCATGCAATATGAAATCCAGACTGGCGCTTAAGACCATGGTTACCATGGCTCCCGGCACGCCATGCCCGGTGCAGTCCGCCACCATGATGAGGATTTTCTCACCGATTCGGCCCATCCAGTAATAGTCGCCGCCAACCACGTCCAGCGGTTCCCAAAGAACCGCCAGGTCGGCAACCTCTTCACGCACCACCTGCGGATCCGGCAGCAGGGATTTCTGAATGATTCGGGCGTACTGTATGCTCTCCACCAGCAATCCGTTGGCCTTCTCCAGCTCGCTATGGGTTTGATGCAGATCGGTCAATGCCGTTCCCAGACGGCGGTTGGCCATGGAAATCCACACGGCGGCCGTACCGGCTACCAGCAGCAGCAGCAACGACAGCAGAATAATCGGCCAATACTTCTTGATGACATCCACCGCGTGGATATCACCCAGATTTTCATAAGGCCCCAGCCTCAACTCGCGGAACAGCTCGTGCACCGGATTGTAATCCTCGGGGATAGTCCAGCCGCCGCTCTGGGCGGCAGTGGCGGCCAGGGAATCTTCGGGCAGAGTCAGCAGCGCGATGGCAACCTGCCGGGCGATGACACTGTCCGTATGGGCGGACTTGGCGAAAGGCCATTCGGGGTATAGCCGGGTGCTGTGCCGAAACGGGAAACCCTGAGTATTCTGTTCATTAATAATCCGTAATTGGCTGAGATCAATTTTCCCCTCCCCGGCCATGCGCTCCAGGATATCAGTGCGAACCGCTCCGACATCGGACTCTCCGGCAAGAATCGCCAGGACCACCGCTTCGTGATTCCCGGTGGACTTTAGTTCTTTAAACTGGCTGGGATCGACCCCCTGAGCTTTGATCTCCCGCAGCTGCATCAGCCATCCGCCAAATGACGTCTTTTCATCGGCGGACAAAACCTTGTGACCGGGGAAATCCCGTATAGAATGAATATCCTTTTGGTCGGCGCGAACAAACAACACACCGCCGAAGAGGGTATAAAAACCTCCCGGACCGGCGTTTCGAAAAGTGGCGATCCGCGAAACCCCATAATACGACTCCAGTTCTATGTATTGTCCGGTATTGGTAATGACGAAATCAATCCGCGCTTCTTCTACCGCGGGGTATAACTCATTAAAATCCAAAGGAACCAAAACAAACTTTTGGTCGGGAATCGACTTTCCAAGGTAATCAATCAGAGGCTGCCAGGTACTGATTGCCGCCGGTTTTCCTTTATTAGCCAGAACACCGATGCGCATTTCGGCTGCATCCGCCCGGGCGGTTGGGGTAAACGCCAGCAGAAGCGCCAGCGTCAGAATCAGCATTATGCCAACCAATCTGCTGCCGAGCATATTACGCCCACCTCCTGAAAGTCGTGTTAAGCCATTTCGACCCGGTTGCGGCCGCTCTGTTTAGCGGCATACATTGCGGCATCGGCCCGGGCAATCAGCTGATATCCGGATTCTCCCGCTTTCATTTGCGCCGCGCCGATACTAACCGTGATGTAAAACGTATTTCCAGCCGCTTTGATTTCCCGGCTTTCAACAATGCTCCGCAGGCGTTCGGCAACAACTGCAGCGTTTTGAGCCGAAGTATCGGGCAATATCACGCCAAATTCCTCCCCTCCCAGGCGGCCGATCACATCGATTTCCCGGAAGCTGCCCTGCAAGACGCCGGCGAAATGGCGGAGAACTTGATCCCCGACCGCGTGTCCGTATTGGTCATTCACAGTTTTGAAACGGTCAATGTCCAGCATCATGAAACTGAGCGGATGGCCGGTTCTTTTCGCCCTCCGGATTTCATCTTCGAATATTTCCAGGAACCTGCGCCGATTGTTTACGCCGGTCAGCGCGTCAGTATTGGCCATGATGCGCAATTCCTCTTCCGCCCGCCTGCGAAAAGCAATTTCCGAAGCCAAATCCTCATTGAGCGTCTTCATAGCGTTCGCCTGACGTTCCAATAATTTGGTTTTGACCAACAGCTCTTCCTTGACCAGCCGGAGCTGCTCCTGCTGGCGGTCGCTCACTCGGATCAGGCGGTGCTGTTCCCGATAGCTTTGGCGAAATGTATCAATAAGGTTGACCAGGCATGCTTTAATTTCTTCCGGATCGCATACCAATCCGGCTACTAATTGTTCAGCCCGCTCAATCACTTTCTTTTCATGGTCAAAGAGACTGTATTCCACTAACCTATCCTCACCATTTCATAGCGAAGAAATCGAAGATCTTCTGAAAAATCTTCGCCAAATTCCTGCATAGTTTCGTCGTTTTCGTTGTAATGCCAGCGAACAACTGCCCGGGCGCCTGCTTCAACTGATTCATCCATGATCTTAAGGAGATTCATCAATGCTTTAGCGCTGCTGCTGTTAAAATACTCCAGATGAATATCCAGCATTACCTCGCGCTGCGGCTTGGTCTGCAAATACTTATGAATCGAACTCAGCAGCGGGCCAAAGAAGTTTGAAGCGTCTTCGGGGTAGGCTTCCCCTTTTATGCTAAGTTTGCCGTTCACAAAATCAAAATCTATCTCAGGCGTCCGTTCGGAAGGCGCGATGTAAATATTCTCCACTCTTATTACCTCGCTTCTATATGTAGGACTTGATGCAGAAGAATACCTTGTTTGCATCAATATCCAGAAATTCAAATTCGATGGGCACGCTAGAACGCCGGGCAATCTCTATCAGGCCCAGGTTCGCCCCTTGGCGCGAGTCGTCGGTCTCCTCTTTAAGTTTCTCACGGTAAAAAGCGCGGAGTTCGTCTTTGTCCAGTTTCCTGAGAATCTCGAGGTTTTCCCGCAGGCCTGCCACATCATCACTGTAAACTGTATTGCCGCATCCCACATAGAACTGTCCGTCCTCGAAACCAACAATAATAATACCCGAGCTCAGTGCGGCCGGCGCATCTTTGTTTACGCAGTCGACACGCTCAATAGAATAGCGGATGATATTCTGCACCTGTTCAACAAATACGGAGAACACGCGCTTGATCGTGTTGGCATCCGTATCCTCCAGGGACAGCTTCTTTCTCAGCGCATCTCCCAGCGCAAACAGAATCTCTTCCGAAATGAATCCGGAAAATGAGAAAATAACACCGCCCTGATCGAAGTATTGCTTATACCGGTAATAGTTTTGGGCCAGCATCAAACCCACCCCTTATGCTATTAATAACGAAATTGCGATATGTTAGGATATTCAACTTTTTGGCGATATTATCCTTCTTGGGTCCGGTAATCCCAGCAAGACCGGACCTTTGTGCCATGAAGACTTGTTGCAGAAAACGTCAACTGCGGGGCAGACCGGACAACGGCGCCATAGCAGCGGTTATCGTATATGAGGATTAATTATGGGATTGGCGCCGATACAGTGATATGGCTTTAATCTTTTACACCCTGATTAGTTTCAGGCGAAAATTAAAGGATCATCCTGTTGTGAAGCGAAATTTAATAATATACCCGCCAGACAAAATGTTGTCCGGACAAAAAAGCACAGGAGAAATTCATGAAACTCATTTCTTGGAATGTCAACGGTTTGCGTGCCTGTATAAATAAAGGATTTATTCAATTCTTCCGGTCTGTGGAAGCCGATATATTCTGCCTGCAGGAAACAAAAATGCAGCAGGGGCAGGCGGACATTGAGCTGGAAGACTACGAGGAATACTGGAACAGCGCCGTTAAAAAGGGTTATTCAGGTACAGCTGTATTCTCCAGGAACAAAGCAAATTCTGTATCATTTGATCTGGGCCAAGAAGAGCACGGTTTGGAGGGACGCGTAATCACTCTTGAATATCCTGACTTCTATCTTGTGAACGCGTATGTTCCCAATGCGCAAAGGGGACTGACCCGGCTTGCTTACCGGATGATCTGGCAGGATGATTTTTGCCGCCATTTAAAAAATCTAGATGCAAAAAAACCGGTGATAGTCTGTGGAGATTTGAATGTGGCTCACCGGGAGATTGATTTGAAAAATCCGAAATCCAATGAGCGCAACGCGGGATTTTCCCCGCAGGAACGCGAAAAAATGACAGAGTTATTAAAAGCGGGATTTATTGATACATTCCGGCATTTAAATCCGGATCAAGAGGGGGCGTACACCTGGTGGTCCTACATGTTTAACGCACGTATAAAAAATGTCGGTTGGCGTATTGATTACTTTCTTGTATCGGAACGGATAAAAGGTCTGATCCAGGATGCGCAAATTTATTCAGATGTTATGGGCAGCGATCATTGCCCCATCGGCCTGGAGATTGCTATATGAAAAACCAAAAATGAGTTGATAAATTATGTATATGCTTTGGTAATTCTCAAGAAATAGTTGCGTTAATAAAAACAAAGAATATTTTAATTTGATTGGTTTTGTTTTAGCTTGATCCTGATGTTGTGTGTCAGTCAAAAGGCTTGGGTTGACATACGGGGCCAGACAAAAGCGGATTGTGGAGCTGGTTTTAGCGATAAGGGATAATGCCGTTAAGATAGTGGGGTAAAACGTTGGTGCATTGGCCCCTGTGATCAGTGCGGCGCCGGGGGGACGAATCCTGGACTGCCGTATAGCGGTAACCCCTTGCTTGCCCTTCTGAAGTGGTGTTAAATAATCCTTCAGGGTGACAATTAGTCTTTTTCGGCAATCCTGGGACGGGCCCCCACGCCGCGCCTGTATTAGCCATTACCGGTACCTATTTTACCCGCACCAACTGTACCCGCGTTAGCTTTCACCTGCGCTAACCGTTACCGGCGGAACTTAATATAAACCGGTTTGCCCATAAATGTGCCTTCGTTAACATTGGCCGGGGTATGGGTGTTTTGCCAGCAAACGGTTTCCCAGCCGGGGTAGGCACTTTCCGGTTTATCTAAAACAACTACCAGATCTTTTATAGGCGGTAAGGTTTTATCACTGGTTGAACATAGAAAGACATAGTTGCGTTTTTTCTTATCGAACGGGTCAATTATCGCACCCCGGTTTAAGCCGTCCCATAGCCCTAAATCTTCCCGCTGGAACAAAGCATTGTTGGCGTTGTGGTTCCTCCATTCGGTGTGGTTATCCCAATGCTGTTCTTTATCCGAGTATTCCATAAACAAATCAGTAATCGGTGGAAAGGCCCAATCTGCTATTTCTGTCCGTAAAAAGGTCAAGTAGATATAGTCCCCACCGGCGCCCTCATTCAAATTGATATCACGCAACTGGTAATCGCCGGGGCACATTTTTTGTGCCTCCCATTTGTCTTTATGCGCTACAAAACGAATCATTGTTACGTATTTTTCCACCGGCCACTTGTTTTTTTCCGCCAAATTGATCTTATCAAATTCAGCTTTTAAGTAGTCTTTCCTGCTGGAATCGTTGCAGAATTCCCAAACCGGGATGAGCGCCCGGGTTGTTTTTTTGCCGAAATCGACCAGCGTCCCCCGGGATTCCAGGGTGTTTTCCCAATTAATCAATGCGTTGGAATCGGAGAGATTAACTTCGTATAGACCGGCACCGCCATCCCTATGGAACTGGGTGTCCCTGTCTGAAAAATATTCATCTCTGTTCTTGATCTTTGCATAATCGGCGCTGGCGCTGGCGCCGAAGATTACGGCGTTAAATTCTGCTTTGGCAGCTACGGAGAAGTTTTCGAAATTGGTAGAGGCCGTGGAGTTGGCAGTAACACTGTAATCGATCCGGCCTCCCGTAATAGTGTCCACAAGGACGTAGTGGCCGAAGGTGTTAAAAACATCAGCGGCGGAAATGCTCTTATTATTCAGCCACGAGTTGGCGTCATTGGTCAGGTAGCTCTTTAAATTGTCGGCGGCAGGTGTTTTGATATAGACGCCGTACACTTTTTTAATGTGGCTGTGGGTGGCGAAATACTGATCAGTTCTCTGGGTGTAACCTTTGGCAAAATGCGTACTTACCGAGCCGCCAAAGCCCATAAAGCTTCCTCCGGCATTGGCATTGACCGACATGCTTTCACTGTATTCTTTGATGGATCTTTCCTCGATGGAGGCGGAATCATATTGGTCGTAATAAACCCGCACCATTCTTTGGGCCTGGATGAGCTTTTGCGTGTCTAAAACCTGTTCTTTTAAAGAATCAACCGACGCGTATTTGTCAAAGACATTATAACCACAGCCGACTCGCATGACCACGGGGATATTGGCTTCACTTAGGGTTACCGGGTATTCTTTTCCTTTTTGATCCTTTGCCCAGGTATTTTTGAGCACAGTGGTATCATCGGATTTAAGGATGGTAAGATCAGGTTTTAGGGTGATCTTGCCAGGATCAATGCCAGAAAGTTTTATGTCGGTCATTTTACCGGTGTCTATACTGATATCGGGTATTTTGCTGATGCCCGTTACAGAACCGGTTTTGGTGATGGTTACCCTTTGGGTGGCTTGTTCCCACTGCACTTCACAGCCCAGGTTTTCGGTAACAAAGCGGAGGGGCAGCATGGTCCGGTCGCTGATGATCAGGGGTTTTACATTGGTGTTGCCGGCGTCTATGGGGGTGGTTTTTCCGTTGATCACCGCATTGCTTTGTCCGATCCACAGTTCCATGAGGGTTGTGCCCAACGACACTGTTGCTTTCCGGGTTTCATTTTCCCAGTCCACTTCAGCGCCCAGGGGGGTGGCGGCAAACCTTATGGGCAGCAAGGTCCGGTCTTCAATAATGGCCGGGCTGACATCCATGATCTGGGGTGCTCCATTGATAGTATAGGTGTTGCTGCCGATGGTAAAAACCAGCACCGTGTCCGCATTTTTCGTCGTGCCCGCCGCTTCGCCTGTTGTTTTCGAAAGGTCACCAGGATCGGATGTCGTGGTTATTTTCGATGGGTCAATGGGCAGGTTAAAAGCCTGGGCGGTTACAGGGGAGAAAATAATCATGACGGTCAAAAGGCACGACATTGCCAATAACAGTAACGGGTTCTTCCGCTGCCAGAAGGTTACAATAGGCTTCATTGGTGTTACCCTCCTTGCGACCAAGTGATTTTCTCTTTTTAAATGCCGATCCGCTGACGGAATAAGCCTGTGCCGATCCGCTTTAGAACATAATGTTAACTTTAAAACATTATGTCTGCTTTCTCTTACTGGGTCTTCCGGGCAGCGGCCGGGGCCTCCTTTGTTGTCCTGGCCTGTTTGAATTTGTGGCGGGTTGTTCCCCTGCTGCCCCCGCCCTAACGAAGGCAGTCCTTTACGGATTGATGTTGCTGTTAATAAATACGGGCTCCCCAACCACTATTTTCTTAACAACGCCATGGTTGATCCTTATCTCGGATTCGATGCACAGCTTGTTAACACCGCCGATATCTACGGTCACGTTTTCTAAAGTTTCACCGGGTTTTAGGGTTAGCGACTTAAGGACCATGCCGTCCTTTGTTTCCTTTCTTAAATTCATTACCAGGTCAGCCTTTGCGCTGCTGTCAAGGAAAAACGAAGCACGGAATTTTTCATACTTGCCGTCCGGCTTCAAAAAGAAAGTGAAATACTGCAGGCTCATGTCTTTATCATTGGTTACTCCCCACTGGTATGTTTTACTGGGAGTGGCAAGTCTTCCGGCGTCAGTGGTCAATATGGTTCCGTAGTAATTTTCATAATAAGCCGTATCGTTAATTTTAAAAATTTCAGGGAGTGTTATTGGTATTTTAATAATATCGGTAATATCCGGTGTTTCGCCCGAAAGTTTAATATCACCGGGGTCAATGCCCGGGAGTTTGATGTCAGGTATTTTACCGGTGTCCTTGCCGGAATCAGATGTTTCGTCCGAAAGTTTAATATCACCGGGGTCAATGCCCGGTTGCTTAACATCAGATATTTTACCGGGATCCACACTGATGCCGGGTATTTTGCCGGCGTCCGTTGCAGAACCGGTTTTGATGATGGTTACCCTTTGGGTGGCCTGTTCCCACTGCACTTCACAACCCAGGTTTTCGGTAACAAAGCGAAGGGGCAGCATGGTCCGGTCGCTGATGATCAGGGGTTTAACATTGGGGTTGCCGACGTCTATGGGGACGACGTTTCCATTGATCATCGCATTGCTTTGTCCGATCCACAGTTCCATGAAGGTTGTGCCCAACAACACGGTTGCTTTTCGGGTTTCATTTTCCCAGCCCACTTCAGCGCCCAGGGGGGTGGCGGCAAACCTGATGGGCAGCAAGGTCCGGTCTTCAATAATGGCCGGGCTGACATCCATGATCTGGGGTGCGCCATTGACAGTATAAATGCTGCTGCCAATGGTAAATACCAGCACCGTGTCCTCATTTTCCGCCGCATCCGCCACTGGGGAAAAGATAATCATGACCGCCAGCAGGCATAACAGCGCCAGCATCAGTAACGGGATTTTCCGCTGCCAGGGGATTACAATAGATTTCATTCATTTGCCTCCTTTTTTAATGAATTATTACACTCCGATACGCACGTTATTTAATTATTTGGGGTGTTACCAGGCCTCCTTTTGCATCTGCTTACACTTTTAACCTGTTGCCAGTTTGTTTTGGTGGCAGTCGTCCTTTTAGCAACGGTCCTTATATAATATTATTTTAACTGCAATGCAGAGCCATATTATTACCAATTCTACCATATAGTCCAATGGTTTAATATATACGCACGGAAAAACTTGCTGGATACTTTCAGTTAAATAAGCCCTAATCCAGAAGAGTAATACCTGGCATACCCGGTTAGAAACACTTTTCCGAACTTTCCTGGCAAAAATTAATAAGGATTTTTGCGGCACGATCCTGCCGGATATGGTATAAGGCAGTGGAACGCTGGCCGCGCCGCCTCTGCGTATATTTCAGATGGGGTGAACTTATACCCATTTTTGAAAGCCCGCCATTCATTTATTGTCCCCACAGTGGTAATGGTCTTCCTTTGTCATGGGCATGGCTTTGGAAGTCCTTTGGACTGTGAAGCCGATACCGCTGCGGCAAGTCAACCGGTGTAGCCTATGAGTATTACTATATGTAGCACTCGCGTAGAAAGCATTCCCATCACTGGTGTTCAAAAAACAAATCTCATCGGTAAAATCCTTCCTCTAATGGTAGGATTTTTCTACCTGTGTGGAGAACAATGGGAAAGTAAGTTGTATTTATAAGGTTGTGAATAGGATGAACCAAACTACTTTAAAAAATATCTTTGGGGTTTGTTTAATAATATTTCTGTCATTTTGTATCTATTATGTTATTAAACTTCCTCAGGCCCCAAACAGTGCATCTAAAAAGGTAAGCCAACAACAAAATTTACCCCAAAAAGAAAGTAGTATAAGTTTCAACCAACCCGTTAAGCCCTTACCCCAAAGCGGCATTACATATAAGTATTTTACCGGGGAAGGCATAGCTCCTTTGGGTGTAAAAACTCAATCCGGTGATTTAAATTATTTTGTTAAAGTTGCAGACTGGGATACAAAAGAAACTGTCTTAACTATGTTTATACGTTCCGGCGAGTCAGCAAGTGTAAAATTGCCACTTGGTAATTATGAATTTAAATACGCTACAGGCAAAACATGGTATGGGCCAGATTATTTGTTTGGCCCAAATACATCTTATTATATTGCTGATGCAAAAATGGATTTTTATCGGTCCGGTAACGCATATAACGGACATACAGTAGAACTAATACCCAGAGTTGGCGGGAACCTTAGAACTGAGAAGATAAATAAAAATAGTTTTTAAATTATGCACCCTTTTCAGTAGGTTAATTATTGAGGTGGGTTTGTATTGGGGCAGGCTCTTCTTGAAATTTAATATTTACTTGGATGTGTCTGCAACCGGTGCCAAGAAAGGGGATTTAGTCTGGCTAAACGAATCACTAATATTGTCAAGTTAGGTTAAGGCTAACAAACCGCCCAAAATTCTGCCGGGGCAAAACACATTAAATAAGGACTTCCTCGGTCATAGGCATGGCTACGGAAGTCCTTTGGCAACACAGTAAACAATTCTTTTGTGGTTGCTTTTATAGCGTAAATAATAAAGCATGTAACAAAGTAAAGTGATGGATCCCTTATGAATAAAGTTACTGGATACCGGGGGAGATCGAGTGGGACTCGGACGTATCCTTGTCCCTTTGCCCATGGGCTTCCCAGCCTTCTTTTTTGCTGAAAATGAATACCTGATACCCGGCTTCGATCCCGAGTGAATTTTATTTGTTGCATACGACATTATACGATTTTATCTCTAAAGGGAAAGGAATTTTCTTCGGCGAAAACAGCTATACCTGTTGGAAACTGGGAAGAAGGTGGGAAGGAATATTGAATAGGGAGATCTTTGAAGCCGGCATCGAAAACCATACCTGTGAGGGCATGGCATCTTTGTTTATAAGGATCTGGAAAGATAGCCCCGATCAGATGTGTTATGCCAGGATGATCTTTGACAGGGACGGCGCCCCGGCAGATTATATATTTCTGGATGTAAATCCCGCAATGGAAAAGACGCTGGGATTAAACAAGGAACAGGTTACAGGTCAAAGATTTACTGGTCTTTTCCCGCGTCACGATCCAGGCTGGATCAGAAAATGCGGTGATGTGGTGCGCACCGGGCGGATGCTGGCGACAGAAGAACACAACAGCAGCCAGGACGCGTGGTACGCTGTCCAGGTATTTGCCCTGGACAGCGCAAACGAATTCATAACCATATGCCATGACGTCACCGAGCGCAAGCGAGCCGAGGAGACCCTGCGCGCGTCGGAAGAAAAATACCGCACCCTGTTCAACTCGATCGATGAAGGATTCTGCGTTATAGAAGTCTTGTTTGACGACAATGATCGACCCCTTGACTACCGCTTCCTCGAAATGAACCAGGCTTTCAAACGGCAAACGGGGCTTGTGGATGCAACAGGACGTTGTATGCGGGAAATGGCTCCTGAGCACGAGCAGCACTGGTTCGACATTTATGGGCGTATTGCTCTCACTGGGGAACCTGCCCGTTTCCAGAATCCTGCTGATGCGCTTGGCTTCTACTACGACGTATACGCCTTCCGTGTCGGTAAGCCAGCGCAGCGGCAAGTGGGCATCCTTTTTAACGATATCGCTGAGCGCAAGCGAGACGAGGAGGCCCTGCGTGAAAGCGAGGAACGGCAGACATTCCTGCTGAATCTCAGCGATGCAGTGCGGCCGTTATCCGATCCGGTGGAAATCCAGGGCGCCGTTGCCCGCGCAGTTATGGAATATTTTGGCGCGGACCGGTGTTACTACTGTGAAATAGAGAATGACAAGGTCATCATTCGCCGGGACGCGTCGAGAGGTGATCTGTCATCAATAGTGGGGGTGTATCCGCTGAACAGCCTCCCGGTCCATAAATCCCTCGTAGATGCCGGCCTGCCCATTATTGTTCCAAATGTAAGAACCACCGGGCTGGTAGATAAGGAGTTAAGGCAGCTCTGTATTCAGCTGAAGGTAATTTCTTATCTTGGCATACCGGTAATCAAGGATGAAAAGCCCGTCGGCCTTCTCTGTATAACGCAAGCCAGCCCCCGCAGCTGGACCGCAGCCCAGGTAGCTTTGGCAAAAGATATCGCCGAGCGCATTTGGGCCACGGTGAAGCGGGCAGTAGCCGAGGAGGCCCTGCGCGCATCGGAGGAGAGATTCCGCGGCTTTATCGAAACTGCAGGAGAAGGAATTGTTGAGAGTGATGCCGGGGGCCGCATAGTTTTTGTAAATAAACAAATGGCTCATATGCTGGGCTGCACCGAAAATGAGCTCGTGGGCCGGATGGGATTGGAATTTACGGCAGAGGACCAGGCTGAACAGGCCCTGGAAGCCCGTCAGGGACTCGCTGCCGGCGTAAATATAACCCGAGAACATAAATTGCGCCATAAAGACGGCAGCATTGTCTGGACGTTGTGCAACGCAACCCCCCTCTATGACGGCAGGGGCCGATACCGGGGCAGTCTGGCCATGCACGCGGACATAACCAGGCGCAAGCGGGTGGAAGAAGAAAAACAGGTGTTGTTAAACGCCCTTCAAGTAGAAAAAGACAGATTATCAGTTTTAATCAGCAATATACCTGACGAAGTTTGGTTTACGGATAACCGCGGAAATGTTGTCATCACCAACCAATCAACCCGGGAAGAATTCAATTCAAGTTACCAGGGGTTGAATGCGGCAGAAATACTGGCATCCCTGGAAATTACTTGTGCCGATGGCAATCCCCTCCCCGTTGCCAAGGCTCCCCTGTTACGAGCTGTAAAAGGGGAAGAAATCATTAACCATGAAGAGATTATCCGCACACCCGTTAATAATAAGTTGAGACACCGCCAGGTCAATGCCGCCCCGGTCCGTGATAACGACGGCAACATTATCGGTGCAGTAGCTATTGCCAGAGATATCACCGAACAGAAGCGGGCCGAGAAGGAACACGCCATGAACCGCCTGGACAAGATCAGCACCTTATATGTTAACAATGGCGATCTGTCTGCCATACTTAATGAAATCCTCGAGATGGCTATTTCCTTTACCGGCACGGATATGGGCAATATCCAGCTACTGGATGCTGAATCGGGATTGCTCAGGATCATGGCGCACCACGGTTTCAAACAACCTTTCCTGGATTTCTTCACCACTGTTGGCCATGGAACCGCTACCTGCGGGACGGCCCTGCACCGGGGTGAGCGGGTGATCGTGGAGGATGTCACCCGCAGCCCAATATTTGCCGGTACGCCTGCCCTGGATGTTCTGCTGGCGGCGGGGGTGCGGGCCGTGCAGTCAACTCCGCTGGTCAGCCGCTCCGGTAGATTGATGGGGATGCTGTCTACCCATTTCCGTTCGCCTCATATTCCAGAGGAACACGACCTGCAGCTGGTGGACCTGCTGGCCCATCAGGCAGCCGATGTTATTGAAAGAAAAAAATCGGAGGAAGCCCTGCGCCGGTCGGAAGAACATTTCAGCATGATTTTTAACAACAGCCCCGATATGATTATCATCATTAACCAGGAAACAGATAAATTTGTGGATGTAAACCGGCGGTTTACCGAGGTTCTGGGTTATGCCCGTGAAGAAGTGATCGGGCGCACCCTGCAGGAATTGAATTACCTCATGGATTTACAGCAGCAGGAGCAAAAACATAAAAGCGGTAATTTGATGGGTAATGAAATGGTCCTGCAATCCAAATCAGGACAGTTAATAAATGTGCTATTCTCCATGGAAGTGGCAGAAATAGGCCTAAATAAACAAAAAATAATCATATTCAAGGATATTACCAAAATAAAGGAGATGGAATCCGAAATAACCCGCCTGGACCGATTGAACCTGGTCGGCGAAATGGCAGCCGGGATAGGCCACGAAGTCAGGAACCCCATGACTACGGTAAGGGGATTTCTGCAGTTTCTCGGGAAGAAGGAAAGGCACGCCGGGGACAGGGAAATCTTTGAGCTAATGATTGAGGAACTGGACAGGGCAAACTCTATTATATCCGAATTCCTGTCCCTGGCGAGAAACAAAGCTGTAAACCTGGAGAAAAAGGACCTGAATAAAATCCTCAAGGTAATACTTCCGCTACTCCAGGCGGACGGGTTGGTCACTGACAAGTACGTCCATCTGAAAACCAGGAAAACCCCCAGGTTATTGATTGACGAGAAGGAAATACGCCAACTGGTCCTGAACCTGGTCCACAACGGCCTGCAGGCTATGGAACCCGGCAAAACGCTGACCCTGGAGACATTCGTGGATGAAGACGATGTGGTTTTAGCGGTGAAGGACCAGGGGTCGGGCATACCCGGCGAAATAATTGATAAAATAGGCACTCCGTTTTTTACCACCAAGGACACCGGTACTGGCCTTGGCCTGGCGATATGCTTCAGCATCGTCGCCCGTCACAATGCCAGAATGGACTATGAGACCAGCACAGAAGGGACCACGTTCTATGTCCATTTTCCCACCAAGGCCGTACAACGCTTGTCTGAAATGGAAATAAGTGATCGAGGAGGGGGGGTGGAGAAGTTGTTTTAATTAGTATGAAGGCCACAACAAGGCGGATATGAATATTTTGCTGAAAAATTAATAATTATAGGCAGAAGATCGAGGCTGAATCATCGGGCTTTGCCTGACGGAAGATAGAGGAGTTAAGCAAGGTGTTGGATATTTTAAAATCGTATCGAACAATTCTTTGCAAAGGGGGGATAAAATGAATAAATTTATGGAGCTAGCCTATCAGGAAGCATTGAAGGGAATCTCGATGAAGCATGGCGGCCCCTTTGGAGCTGTCATCGTAAAAGACGGAACCGTGATAGCCCAAGGCCATAATGAAGTTTTGTTGCGAAATGACCCGACCGCTCATGCAGAGATTGTTGCGATACGCAGGGCTTGCGAGTTTCTGCGGACAGTGGATTTGCGGGAATGTGTACTGTATACCACCTCCAAGCCGTGTCCGATGTGTAAAGGTGCAATACAATGGAGCAGATTGCAAAAAGTTGTATACTCTGGTGACTACGAAGATGTAAGAAAATTGAACTTTGATGATTTATATTTTTTTGATACATTTAACCAGGAAGATGCTGCTTGGGCTAAGATTGACCATGAACATTTTAGTAAATTGATTGATGCGTTTCAAGATTATAAGGACGATATAAGGTATTAAGTACACATCAGAAAAAAAGATGGCCTTCATGGGCTATTTTTCATCTGGTGGTCTCCACTTTTGACACCGCTCTTCATCCGGCCCGGGCGAATCACTATTTTCCCCGGCTTGGGATCATTCTTTTCTTGATGCCGGCATAAATTAAATTGACAGCCGCCGTGTAATTTTATAAAATAAGTTAAAATCCATAGAGGCAGTCAGTTAGCAGATTAAATGAGATGAGATTAGTTAGATAGGGTTAAGGTGAGCAGAGCTGAGATGAGTCGGGAAAAAGTATCATTCCGGTACTCGTTTGAGTACCGTTTTTTGTTTTTTAACAACCTGATAAGGGGGGCGTGTTATGTGAAAAAAGGAAGGTTCGGCCAATACGGCGGGCAGTATATGCCTGAAACACTGATGAGGGCTGTTCAGGAACTGGAAAAAGCCTATGAGTTCTATAAAAATGACCTGGATTTTCAAAATGAGCTGGATGGTTTACTGAAAAAGTATGCCGGCAGGCCGTCGATGTTGTATTATGCGGCGAAGATGACAAAGGATCTGGGCGGCGCCAAAATATACCTCAAGCGGGAGGACCTTAACCACACGGGCTCCCACAAAATCAACAATGTCCTGGGCCAGGCGCTGCTGGCCAAACGCATGGGAAAAACCCGCGTAATTGCCGAAACGGGCGCCGGTCAGCACGGAGTTGCCATTGCCACGGCTGCCGCCTTGATGGATCTGGAATGCGAAATTTATATGGGCAGGGAAGACATCGAACGCCAGGCGCTCAATGTATTTCGCATGGAACTGCTGGGAGCTAAAGTGCACCCGGTCACCAGCGGCACAATGACCTTAAAGGACGCCGTCAACGAAACCATGCGCCAGTGGACGGCGCGTATGGATGATACGTTGTATGTCCTGGGTTCGGTCATGGGGCCGCATCCCTTCCCGACCATCGTCCGGGATTTCCAAAAGGTCATAGGTAGGGAGATAAAAGAACAACTAAGGGTGGCCGAGGGAAAACTTCCCGATGTGGTAGTCGCCTGTGTCGGCGGTGGCAGCAACGCCATAGGGGCCTTCTATGAGTTTATTCCGGACCCGACGGTAAGACTTACCGGCTGCGAGGCCGCCGGGCTTGGCGTAGACAACCCCAGGAACGCGGCAACCATTGCCAACGGCACAGCCGGTGTGTTCCATGGCATGAAATCCTATTTCTGCCAGGATGAATACGGCCAGATTGCACCGGTTTATTCCATTTCGGCGGGTCTTGATTATCCGGGAATCGGGCCGGAACACGCAAACCTCCACGATACAGGCCGGGCTGAGTACGTGCCGGTTACGGACGCTGAAGCTGTAGAAGCCTTCGAATATCTTTCCCGCGTGGAAGGAATCATACCCGCCGTGGAAAGCGCCCACGCCGTAGCCTGGGTCAAGAAACTGGCGCCCACGCTGGCGAAGGACAAAATCATCGTCATAAACCTCTCGGGGCGGGGCGACAAAGACGTAGCGGCAATTGCCAGATACAAGGGGGTATCACTATATGAGTAGAATCACCAGGGCTTTTACCGGTGGCAAGGCATTCATTCCCTTTATCACGGGGGGCGATCCCGATCTGGATACCACGGTGAAGCTGGTCCCCGCCATGGCGGAAGCCGGCGCCGATCTGGTTGAAATCGGCATCCCCTTTTCCGACCCGGTGGCAGAAGGAATCGTTATTCAGGAAGCCGGAAAACGCGCGTTAAGGAACGGCTGCACCACCGATAAACTTTTTGCCGCGGTCATAAGAATCCGGCAAAAAACGAATGTGCCGCTGTTGTTCATGACTTATTTCAACCCAATCTTCACCTACGGGAAAGAAAAGTTTTTGAGCCGGTGTGCCGGATGCGGCATCGACGGCATCATCGTGCCCGATTTGCCCTGGGAAGAAAAAGATGAATTGGATGATGTCTGTGGGCTCCACGGAATCGATTTAATTTCTATGATTGCCCCCACCTCGGAAGGAAGGATTGCCATGATTGCCAGGGAAGCCAGGGGATTCATTTATTGCGTGTCTTCCCTCGGCGTGACCGGTGTAAGGAGCGAGATAACAACGGACATTGGCAAAATGGTTCAAAGTGTCCGGGAGGTTACCACTATCCCGTGCGCCGTCGGTTTCGGCATTTCCACACCGGAACAGGCCGGCGGTATGGCCGGGCTGGCGGATGGCGTCATCGCCGGAAGCGCCATTGTCAAGTTGGTGGCAAAATACGGCCGGGATAGCGTTGAACCTGTCTCGGAATATGTGCGCGGCATGAAAAGAGGTATGGAAGATGCCCTTAAACAGACTCAGGGGCAAGGGAAAAATCTCCAAGGGGGACACAACCATGTATAAGAGTATTTTGCATAAAACAACTAACAACCGGGAACTGACTGAACAGGAAATATTTCACCTCATCGGGGCTATAAACAACAATGAAGTCAGCGATGTGCAGATTGCCGGTTTTCAGGTCGCGCTTCTGATGAAAGGCGCTTCTCTTAAGGAAATAGCCTTCATTGCCAGGGCCATGCGCGAAAACTGCGTTCCCCTCAAGCCCGGGGTGGAAGAGGATCTGATGGATACCTGCGGCACTGGCGGGGGCCTCAGCACTTTTAATATTTCCACGGCAACAGCCATTGTTGCCGCGGCGGCGGGTATTCCCGTTGCAAAGCACGGCAGCCGCTCCATATCAAGCCTGTCCGGCAGCGCCGATGTGCTGGAAGCCCTTGGCGTCAACATAAACCTTACACCCGTACAGGCTGAAAAACTAATTGAGGATATCGGCATTGCTTTTATCTACGCCCCTTTGTTCCATCCGGTAATGTGCAAGGTTCTGCCCGCGGAAACGGATCTTGGTATTAAAACCATCTTCTACAGCATCATTGGTCCTTTAATCAACCCCGCTTTTGCGCCCAGGCATGTCCTTGGCGTTTATAAGCTTGAGCTTCTCGACACTGTGTCCTATGTGGCCAGGGAGCTGGGCTACACCAACGCCATGTTTGTGCACGGCCTGGATGGCCTGGATGAAATCTCCCTGCTGGGCAAAACAAGAATAAGCGAGTTAAAAAATGGTGAAACCACGACTTATGAGATTCAGCCCGAGGACTTTGGCCTGAAGCGCTGCACACTTGAAGAAATCAAAACAGGTACTCCCGGGGAAAATGCGAAAACGATCCGTGGTGTGTTCTCGGGCGAAATAACCGGGCCCAGGCGCAATGCGGTTGTACTGAACGCCGCCGCCGCATTGATTGTGGGAGGCAAAGCAACGGGCTTCGAAGAAGGCATAACCCTCGCCGGCAAGCTGATCGACAACGGCGTCGCGGCGGAAAAACTCAATCAGCTGCAGGAAATGTCCAACTCATTTGGAGCAAGACAATGAACGGGGAATTTACCCTCTCGATTAGGGCAAGAAAACAGGCTGGGTTCATTCCTGTCATCCCCGATCTGAAATGCACTTCCCCCCGGGAGGGCGATCTCCTGCGGGGAAGAGATCCGGCGGAAATGGCCATGCTGCTGGCTGAAGCTGGTGCGCCCGCGCTGTCGGTTGTAACCGAATCAAAAAACTTTGGCGGCTCCCTCGGGCTCCTGGAGCGGATTGCGGCGTTAACAAAGCTACCCACGCTCCGCAAGGATTTTATAACGTGCGCTGATGATGTGAGGGCGACAAAGGATTGCGGCGCGGCGGCAATCCTGCTTATTTGCGCCAGACTATCATTTTCCTTACTGGGGAAGCTGTATGAGGAAGCTTTGAAAGTTAAACTGGAACCGCTGGTTGAGGCTCATACGAGAGAGGAATTGATCCTGGCCGGAAAATTAGGCGCCAAACTTGTGGGCATTAATAATCGCAATATACTCGAATTGGAAAGGGATGACGGGACCGTTTCTGTTACCGGGCAGCTGGCCAAATACAAGCCAAATGAGGCAATACTGATCAGTGAAAGCTCCCTTCAAACCCTGGCCCAAGTTCGGGCGGCAGTCCGGGCGGGCGCCGATGCGGTACTTATTGGAACGGCAATCATGCAGGCGGAAAATACGCGCCAGTGCTATATGGCCCTTGGCAGGGGCGCGGGAGACAGCATTTAATGAGAAGCGTCAAAGTTAAAATATGCGGGTTAAAAAGCGAAGAAGATGTGCGGTTGTGCATGAAGCCGGGAGTTGATATTCTCGGCCTGGTAACGGAATACCCCCTGCCGGTCCCCTGGAACTTGAGCCGCGCCGGGGCGTTGCCGTTATTGAACATAATCCAGTCCCCCTGGGAAAGCTGCATTGTTACCGGCGGTTCCCCGAATAAAATAATCGAATTGGCAGCCTGCCTGCGTCCGTCCCTGGTGCAGCTTCATTATAAAGAAACGCTTGAAGAAACCATAATTATTTCAGATGCCTTACGGAAACTGAATATAGATGTTATTAAAACAGTTCCCTTCAAAATGGAGGATCGCATTCTCCAGTTTGGAACAGGAGATATTGAAACAATCATTGAGGAACTGTGCGGGACCAGCGTTTTTGGCTTGCTGGCAGATTCACGGGGGCCATCAAACGCTTCCGCCAATGGTACCGGATTGGATCCGGAGTTCTGCTCCCGGATAATAAACCTGTCTTCAAAGCCGGTTATTATTGCAGGTGGCATAAATGCCGGTAATGTTTGCAACGTATTAAGGCAGACGGGCGCAGGCTTTATCGATGTCATGACGGGCGTAGAGAGCAGCCCGGGAAAAAAGGATGCCCGGTCATTATCGTGTCTGTTAAAAGCCGTTCAGTCGCCCGGGGATCACCCAGAGATAAAGAGGGATACTGGGGGATAGTACTGTCAAGCAGGCCCTTTAAAAACTTTATCTAATTACAGTGATTCCCCATGAATCAGGAAGCTTTAACTCACTTATTCCCGGCCACCCGGTAAATAAAAAAAAGCAATTGAAAGTTTCGATAAATAAAAATTAAGAAGGTATAAGAAAAAGGCGGGGGGAGTGAAATTCCGAGGCGATACCGACAACGCGGGCCAAAGAAGCAGGCCAAATTGCCTCAAGCAAACCAGCAGGAAATGTATCAGGTTACAACCGCAAAGATTTGCAGTCAGGATTTATTAAACAATGTAGAAATAAGCATAGCCACAAGAATCATACCGGCGCCAATTAAGCCCAGGCGGCCCAAATGCTCACCGGCCCAAAAATAACCGGCCAGCGCTGCAAATACCGGTTCAGCGGTTAAAACAACCGCGAATCTGGTGGGGGTGCTGAACTTCTGCATGTAATTTTGCAGCCAAAAAGCCAGGGCAGTGGCAAAGACAGCGGTAATAACAATAGCCCACAGGGCATTGCAGGAAAGATAGGGGGGTATTGGCTCTACAATCAAGCCTATGATTGTGCACGCCAGACCGACAAAAAAGATTTGCACCGCGGTAATGGCTATAGCGCTAAATTTATGGGAATAAAGGTCAACATAAATAATATGAAAGGCAAACCCAAAAGCGCCGATTAAAACTAGAAAGTCACCGTAGCTTAAGGTAAAAGAACCGGGGGGGACGGAAATAAAAAATAAGCCCAGAGCTGCCGTAATAACCGTCAGATTGGTGATTAAACCGGGTTTTTCCTTATTCATCAGCGCATAGATTATCGGCACCAAAACCACTGATACCCCGGTAATAAAACCGGCGTTGGATGAGGAGGTATACCGCAGACCCATGGTCTGAAAGGAATACCCGATACATAAAAAAAAGCCCAACAAGGAGCCGGTGGTCAAAGTGGAAAAACGCACCTTTAAGATATCTCTGTGGGAAAAGGTTAGCAAAACCAGAAAAGCCAGCAAAAATCTGATCCCTACAAACAAAAAAGGACCGATGTCCGCCAACGCATTCTTCACGATGACAAAAGTGGCGCCCCAGATACCGGCAACCAATACCATACTCAGATCCGCCCAGGTGCGGCTGATTCTCCCGGTCATAAAACAACCTCTTTTTAAAAACTTATAGTCTTGCTGGTAAGTTAAGTTCCGCAACTACATAACAGTAACAAGAAATTAACTATATTTCAAGGGGTTTGCCCCGGGCAAAAAAATGTTTATATCCGCCACCCCTATAAATGTTTACCGCCTCTTAGAATGTTATTGTTCCTTTAACTAATTAAAGGTATAATTACTTTATGTAACGGATCAAAAAATGATAAGGGGATGAGATTGTTGGAAAGAATCGTAAGGTTGTTGATTGCGGGGATGTTGATTTTGGGGCTGGCTTTTTCGGTCACAGGATGTGGCGGTCAGGCTGGGGAGAACAAGGCTCCCGCCGATAAAGCCAAACCAGTCTTAAATGTGGCCTCGGAAACTACATATCCCCCGATGGAGTTTACCGAAAAGGGTGAATATGTTGGTTTTGATATAGACCTGATCAAGGCTATCGGAGCTGCGGAAGGTTATGAAGTAAAGATTAATTCCCTGGGCTTTGATGCTTTAATCCCCGCCCTTCAGGCTGGAAATATGGACTGCGCCGTATCGGCGATGACCATTAATGAAAAACGGCTTCAGGCGGTTGACTTTAGCAAGCCCTACTACACGGCGGGTTTAATCATTGCCGTCGGCCAGAATACGGAAGGTATCAGCACCCTGGAGGATCTGCAAGGGAAAAGGCTGGCTGCTGAAGTCGGCACCACCGGACTGGATGCTTCCAACAAAATAAAAGAAAAGGATCCCAAAACAACCATCAAGGTCTTTGATTCAGTGGGAGAAGCTTTTATGGAACTGGAAAAGGGAGGCGTGGATGCGGTTATCAACGATTTGCCTATCACCGCTTACTATATCCAGACCAAGGGTAAGGATAAGGTTAAAACGGTAGGCGAAGTTTTTGCCGCCGACGATCAATACGGTATCGCCGTCAAGAAAGGCAATACGGAGCTGCTAAACAAGATTAACTCCGGTTTGGACAAGGTAATGGCCAGCGGGGAATATGATAAAATCTATAAAAAGTGGTTTGGCGAACAGGAATAGTTATGGAGGTTCAAGCTATTTAAAAGCGCGGGCTTAATATCTCGCGCTTTTAGCTTGTTTAATTAAGGGGGGAGCCAGCATATGTCGCTAGAGTCCATTCTGGCAATAAATGGACTTCAGGTAGTTATTAGTCATTTCCCCTATTTACTTGAAGGGGCCGCGCTTACTTTAAAGATTACTGTATTGTCGGTACTGTTTGGGATGGTTTTAGGTTTAATTGCCGGCTTATTCAAGTTATCAAAAAACCGGATCTTATACTTTGTGGCTACTGCCTATATTGATTTTTTCCGGGGGACGCCGCTTTTTGTCCAAATTTTGTTATTATATTTCGGGGTTTTGCCCTTTATAATTAAAACCGACAGCCCCTTTGTTGCCGCGGTGATTGCCTGCTCCCTTAACTGCGGGGCCTATACGGCGGAAATTGTCCGGGCCGGCATCCAGGCGGTGGACAGGGGGCAGATGGAAGCCGCCCGCTCCCTGGGCATGAATACCCGCCAGGCCATGACCCATGTAATACTGCCCCAGGCTTACAAGATCGTTATACCCCCGCTGCTTAACGAGTTTATCGCCGTTCTAAAGGATACCTCGCTGGTGGCGGTAATATCCGCCGAGGAGCTAACTATGCGGGGAAAATTGTTATATTCCACCTATTTTGAGGCTGCCTGGATCTGGGGAACAGTGGCCATCATGTATTTTATGATGACCAAGCTGCTGGCCATATTGGGCGATTTCATAGAAAGGAGGATGGCGACAGAATGATCCGGGTCATTGATTTGCACAAGAGCTTCGGCAAACTTGAGGTATTAAAGGGCATCCACTGCCGTATTGTTCCCCGGGAAGTGGTCTGCGTAATCGGTCCCAGCGGATCAGGCAAAAGCACTCTGCTGCGTTGTGTTAACCAACTGGAGCACGCCAACAAAGGGCAGATATTTATAGACGGGGAAGAAATTACTTCACCTAAAACAGATATCAATAAGATTAGACAGCAGGTGGGGATGGTATTCCAACTGTTTAATCTTTTTCCTCATAAAACCACCCTGGAAAATATAACCCTTGCCCCCACCAGGATTAAGGGGGTTTCCAGGGAAGAAGCCGACCGGGTGGCCAAAGAACTGCTGCGCAAGGTAGGTTTAACGGATAAAAACGATGTTTATCCCAGCCAATTATCCGGCGGTCAGAAACAGCGGGTGGCCATTGCCCGCGCCCTGGCCATGCGGCCCAAGGTGATGCTTTTCGATGAGCCAACCTCGGCCCTGGATCCCGAAATGGTAGGCGAAGTACTTGAAGTAATGAAAGATCTGGCCCACGAAGGCATGACCATGATGGTGGTAACCCATGAAATGGGCTTTGCCCGGGAAGTGGGGCACCGGGTCCTTTTCATAGATGAAGGTATAATAATGGAAGAGGGAACACCGGCGCAAATATTTGACAACCCGCAAAATGCCAGGACCAAATCCTTTTTAAGCAAGGTTATTTAAACTTGAAAATAACCCGCGTATATTTAACATCATGAGGTCGTTTGGAGGGGTATTAATGGTTGTAAACCTGTTTGATGAAATCAAAAAAATACAGGCGGGGACACCCTGATCCGGATGCTCAAAAACGGCTCTAATAACTTGCGGGGATCCGCTTTTATTTTATTTTCTGCGCTAATGTACGCAACCCTCCCCATCCTGGTCAAAATAGCCTACGCTGCCGGTTTAGGACCCAGCAGCACTCTGTTGCTGCGCTACCTTTTTTCTTTTATCATTTTGGGCGGGTTTATCAAGTTATTCAGGCAAGGCAGGCTGCTGTCCCTGTCGCCTTTGGTGATTGTCCAGGGGATATGTCTGGTGGGCTCCGGTCTATTTTATTTTTTTGCCCTGGAAACCTTACCCGCCGGTATAGCCACGGTAATTTTCTTCAGCCACCCGGTTATAGTGGCGGTATTATCCCTGTTTGTATTTAAGGAAAAATTTGTCCCCCGGTTGTTTGTGGGACTGGCTCTGGCCCTGGGCGGCATATCTTTAATCTCGGGCCTCCTGGGCGGGGAAATGGCCTTGCCCGGCTGCGGGATTGCCTGGGCTCTGCTGGCTTGCCTTTGTTATGCTTTATACAGTCTCATCGGCCAGAAGACATTGGCAAACAACGGGGCCCTGTCTATTACAGCAACCATATCCCTGCTGGCGGTGCTGATATTAACCCCTGTGTATCATGGCGAGTTGGGCTTTTTTCTGCATTTGACCGGGCAGCAAATTTTAGTCACTTTAGCCATGGCGGTGTTGAATACCCTCCTGGCAGTGCTGTTTTTCCTGAAAGGGGTGCAAAAAATCGGCGCTTCCCGGGCTTCCTTGATCAGTACCGCCGAACCGGTTTTTTGCCTGCTGCTGGCTTTTATTATCCTGGGGGAAAGACTGACCCCGCCGGAGTTGGCCGGCTCCGTTCTGGTATTCGCCAGTATGCTGCTGGCGGTGTACCCCCGCGGCGGTTTAAGTTTTAATCCTGAGGCGTGACTATGGGAACTTTTAAAATGTACCGGGAATTTTCCCGCATCTCTTTTCAGCGGTCTGCGGCCTACCGTTTTGATGTCTGGACAAGAATTGCCGGCAACATCATGTTTCTTTTCATGTGGGGGTTTATCTGGTACGCGTTGTATTTAGGGAAGGAAACGGTGGAAGGTGTATCCTTCCCTTCCATGCTGGGCTACATTATGATCAGTCAGGCGCTGCAGGGGATCCACAGCGCGGGCACACAGCTGTGGGAAATCCAGGAGCGGGTGCGTACCGGCGATATTGCCATGGAAATGCTCCGGCCCTATGATTACACCACCAGGATATTATTTTCCGATTTGGGCAGCATTTTTTTTTATATCCTTACTGCCGTGCTGCCCCTGTACACAGTGCTTTTTCTGGTTTTAAAACCGGCGGTGTCCCTGACTTTTGCCCAGGTTGGTCTATTTATAATATCAGCAGTCCTGGGTTATCTGATTCGCTTCTGTATCGAAATGACCTTTGGATTGTTTACCTTCTGGCTGATCGAAACCGGCGGCGTAGAAGATGTTTTTTATTTTTCCATTTCCCTCTTTTCCGGCTCCCTGGTTCCCCTCTGGTTTTTCCCGGCCTGGTTGGAGCAAGTGGCGCGTTACTTGCCCTTTCAGGCGATCTTTTTTACACCCAACTCCATTTTTGTGGGTCAATTAACGGGACCGGGTATTTTCATTGCCCTTCTTAATCAGGCAGCCTGGCTTTTGATCTCTTTCTTAATCTTGCGCCTGGTGTGGCACAGGGCGTCCGCGAAAATCGTCATTCAGGGGGGCTAGCGCTTTGGTGAAGTCCTTAATAAGGGGCATCGTCATGTATTTATATATGGTGGACGCCAGCATCCGCGCCCAGCTCCAGTACCGCTACGCCTTTGTCATGAACATCCTGGGCTGGGCCATGACCTATGCCGGAACAGCCGTGACCATGTGGGTATTGCTGTTTTCCTTTGGGGCGCTGGACGGCTGGGTTTTCTGGGAGCTGATTTTCTTGTTTGCCCTGGCGGTGTTGTCCTGGGGCGTATGCATGATTTTTTTCTTTCATTTTCGCAGCCTTGATCAATATATTGTCAACGGCACCTTTGACCGGTTCTTAGTCCGGCCCGTCCACCCTTTTTTTCATTTTATGGCCATGAAGTTTGACGTGGGAGCCTTGGGCCAGTTTCTTTTCAGTATCGCCGCCGTGGGCCTGGCTTACAGCAATCTTAATTTGCACTGGACCTGGCAATGGGCTGTTTTTCTTGGGGCGGTAATTGGCGGTTCCCTGATCCAGGGGGGGCTATTGGTGGCCATATCCGCTGTGGCTTTCTGGACCACCCGTTCGGAACGGTTATACTGGGTGATTATGTGGCCCCTGAAAAACCTCATGAATTACCCGCTTTCCATCTACCCCCGTCTGGTTCAGCTGCTGGTTGTCTTTATCTTGCCCTTTGCCTTTGTCAATTACCTGCCGGCCTTGATTTTATTGGAGAAAACGGGCCGGATTTTCGCGCCCTTTTGGGGAGCCTTAAGCCCCCTGGTGGGCGGCATTTTCTTTTGGTTGTGTTTTCGCTTCTGGCTGCTGGGTCTGGACCGCTACAAAAGCACCGGCTCTTAAAAACGGAGGCAGTTATGAGTTTAATTGAAGTTAGCCACCTGTATAAGAAATTTCAAATTGCCAAACGGCAGGAAGGTCTGTGGGGTGCGCTGCGCAGTCTGGTGCACCGGGACTATCTGACCAAAACAGCTGTGCGGGACGTTTCCTTTGCCGTTAACAGGGGGGAAATGGTGGGCTACGTGGGTCCCAACGGAGCGGGTAAATCCACCACAATCAAGATGTTGACCGGGATTCTTGTTCCCACTTCGGGCGAGATCAGAGTCAACGGCCTCATTCCCTACCAGGAACGGCAGAAAAACGCCAGGCAAATCGGGGTGGTCTTCGGCCAGAGAACCCAGCTCTGGTGGGATCTGCCGGTAATTGAGTCCTTTTTGCTGTTAAAGCAGGTGTTCCGAGTTCCCGATCATCGTTATGATCATAATATGGCTGTCTTCTCAGATATTCTTGGGCTGGACGAGTTTCTTAACACCCCTGTGCGCCAGCTTTCCCTGGGCCAGCGGATGAGAGCGGATATTGCCGCTTCTCTCCTGCACGACCCCTTGATCCTCTTTTTGGACGAGCCCACCATTGGTCTGGATGTCCTGGCCAAGGAGCGAATGCGCCAGTTTATTACTGAAATCAACCGGGAACGGGGTGTCACCGTCATTTTGACCACCCACGATATGTCCGATATCGAAAAGCTTTGCCGGCGGATGATCTTGATTGACAACGGCCAGGTTATGTATGACGGGGAATTGGCTTTGATTAAAGAACTCTTCGGCAAGGAACGAGTCCTGATTGTCGACCTGGAAGGAAAAACCGGCAGCTTTTCCATAGCCGGCGCACATCTGATTAAAGAAGAGGGTAACCGCAAGTGGCTGCGGTTTAGCCGGGAGGTGACGACGGCTTCCCAATTAATCAACCGGATTGCGGAGAAATACGAAATTAAGGATTTGACCATCAAAGACACCGAAATAGAGGTAATGATCCGCCATATCTACGAAAAGGGCATCGCCAGTTACGAGAGTAACCCTTTGCCGGATAACCAGTAGGCGGGTTGGTATTGTAGTATCTTTTTTTAGGGGGAATCCCCGGAAGTAATGTTTTTTACCCCTGGTGGTACGGGGGAAAATTTAATTCACATGAACCGGAACGCATCAATGAACAGGCGGCAGACAGCCTAAAAGGTTTCCCGCAAGTTTCCGGCGCCTGTTAATTTTTTATCAGGGGGGTGTGGACCGGACAGGTGACAGAGGGTAGTGATATGAGCCGGGAAGTTAGGAATTCACCAAAGAACGTCATCGAAGGGGAAAAAGAAACCCTGCGAAAGATGATTACCCTGTTTTGCAAAAAACAGCACCACCGTGCTGAAGTTCCCTGTGAAGATTGCCGGGACTTGTTTAACTATGCCTGTAAACGTCTGAATTTATGTAAATTCGGGGCAGATAAGCCTACCTGTGAAAAATGCCCGGTGCATTGCTACAAACCTGGCCGGCGGGAAAAAGTTAAGAAGATAATGAGATACGCCGGGCCAAGGATGATCATTTATCACCCCCTGGACGCGATCCGGCACATCATAAAAAATAAAAAGGGGCCCCTCTAAAAGTCCTGGCCTGGATATCTACAATTGCAATATCGTTGGCAAAGGGCGCCGGAACAACTTGTTAGCGTTAGGAACAGGGAATAAATATGCTAGTTTTTTCTGGACATGCTAGCATTGAACATGATCACGCCGACGCCTCTGAATAGTTGCTTAATTTTACGGTGACTTAAAAGTCCGGATTAGGTTCCGGTGAAGTTGGAAGTGGGGAAGCTATTGCAATTTTTTGTTCCCGCTAGGATAATGTTATATTGGACGGATAATTATTTCCCTGATTTTGTTTCTATGGCATAAAGTATTGGATCCATTAGAATACAAGTCACAACGGTGGTTGTCCCGGTTGAAGCCTTGCCGTGGGGAAAAATACCCCAGTGGTTTAGCCGTTGCGTTTGTTTTGGGTTTGGCGCCTATTAATAAGTGCCTACTACACCTGCCGGCGGCATTGAACAGCGGGGACAACTAATATTATAAAAGGAGCGTATTAACCCGTGAATAATAAAAAAACACCGCCATCTATCGATGAATGGCTCAAGGAAGTAAAAGCGGATCCCACTGCTTCCAAAGTAGGGATGTTTTTAATCCATAATGGTGTTGTACGCCAAACGCCTAAAGCCAAAGTTCGCCAGGGATTTGATGATGGCACCCTGGTAAAGGGAATGGAATTTTCCTATGATGCGGTTAAAGTTGAGGGCGTTATTGCGGAAACTTATAAGATGGAAGGGATCTACTGCGTAAAAGTTTGGCTAAATGAAGGGCATCTGGTGGTTGGAGATGATATCATGTATGTGTTGATAGGTGGCGATATCAGACCCCATGTTATAGATGCCCTGAAGTTTCTGGTGGGAAAAATCAAAACAGAATGCGTTACGGAAATAGAGCAAAAAGCATAGAACGAAAAACTGACGTGTAAAAACATGAGCTATGCGCCGGGGCGGACCGCTCTTAGCGGCCGGGCGCGTTATTCGTGTTGTGCAAGATTCGCAACGAAGCGGCCGTGCCGGCGCGGGGGACACGGGTTTTTCAGGGGGGTAGTTTTTTGACGGCTTGGGGACAAGCAGGTGTTCTGCTTTTGATCATAATTTTACTGGGTATTGTTGGAAAGAATTATGTGGTGGCTGCGGCGGCGGGGGCGCTTTTGGTGCTGCGCCTTCTGCCCAACGAGGCGCTGTTTCCCTTTTTGGAAAAAAACGCCCTCAATGTGGGCATTGGCATTATCACCCTGGCCATCCTGATTCCCTTTGCCCGGGGGGGGGTTGGCTGGTCTGAGCTATATAAAACCATGGCCAGCCCCACCGGGCTGGTGGCCCTGGCCACGGGTATTTTCGTGGCCTATCTGGGGGGACGGGGAGTCGGTTTCCTGACTTCCCAGCCCCAGGTGATGGTGGGGCTTATGGTGGGCACCATTGTGGGCGTTGCTTTCTTCCGGGGCGTGCCGGTAGGTCCTCTTATTGCCGCCGGTATGGTAGCCCTGGTTATGGGACTGATGGGGTGCGGCAAATGAAGCAAAGGGATGCCGTAAAAGAGAACCAGGAGGCTACTGTTTACCCAGGACCGTCTTAAAAGCGCCCGGCCAGTTTTATAGCTTCGGCTGCAGCCGCAGCAAAAATCTCCTCCAACCGGTGGGGATACATCTCGATGCCTTCGCAAATTATCGTCTCTCCGCGGGGGGATAACCACAGGAACGGCACGAAAATAAGAAGGAATACCTACTATTCCCCCTTGCCAGTGGGGATACCGGCTGCATTTCCGGTAATTACTTATAGGCCGGGTGTAACGCCGGTTGCTGTTTTGCCAGGCAGTTTAGTGATAATTGCTAGAATGCCTGTTTTCTAATATAATAATGTTTGTACAATTATTGAAAAGTGCGGATTCAAACAAAGAAGGATGTGTGTATATTGAAAATCAGCGACAGAGATGTGGAACAACTGGCCTTTTTGAGCCGGCTTGATTTGCAGGCGGGTGAACTGGCCGCCTTGACCGGATCCCTTAATGCCGTCCTGGACTACCTGGAGCTCTTGAACAAACTGGATACCAGCGCTGTAGAGCCCGCTGCCCACGTCCTTCCCTTTGTGAACATCCTTAGGGAGGACAGGCCCCAGGGGAGTTTGTCTAAAGAGCTGGTCCTGGCCAATGCGCCGGAAGTAGAAGAGGGGTCCTTTGTCGTTCCCCGTATTGTTTAAGCAGGAGGTATAATATGCAGCTACATACATTACCGGTGCGCCGGCTGAGGGAACTCATGGAAAGGAAAGAGGTCAGCAGCGAGGAGTTAACCAGTGCCTGCCTGGAACGCGTCAGTCAGATGGAAGATAAAATCGGCGCCTTGATCACAGTTATAAAAGAGGAAGCCCTGGCCCAGGCCCGGACAATCGATCAGAAACGGGGGCGGGGAGAAGAGCTCTCCCCCCTGGCGGGAATTCCTGTGGCTATAACCGACAATATTTGTACGAAGGGAGTAAAAACCACCTGCGCTTCTAAAATGCTGGAAGGCTTCATTCCGCCTTATGATGCCGCCGTTTTGGAAAGGTTGAAGGAAGCCGGCGCTATAGTTGTCGGCAAGTGCAATCTGGACGAGTTTGCCCTGGGCGCTTCAACGGAGAACTCAGCGTTCTTAACTACCAGAAACCCCTTTGACCCCGGGGCCGTTCCCGGCGGTTCCTGCGGGGGGGCTGCGGCTGCCGTAGCCACGGGGGAAGCATCCTTTGCCCTGGGCTCAGATGCGGAAGGCTCGATCCGCCTGCCGGCTGCTTTTTGTGGTGTTGTGGGACTTAAACCCACTTACGGCCGTGTCTCCCGCTACGGTTTGATCTCCCATGCCTCTTCCCTGGATCAAATCGGGCCCTTTACCCGGGAGGTGGCGGATCTGGCCCCAATCTTAAAGATCATCTGCGGCCGGGATGACAGGGACGCCACCTCAACTTCCGTGGGAGTGCCCGCCCTTAAAGAGGATCCGGCCGGTTATGTCAAAGGGCTCAGGGTTGGCTTGCCCCGGGAATATTTCGGGGCGGGTCTGGCGCCCCGGGTGGCGGCAAAGCTTCAGGAAGCGGTTCGTAAACTGGAGGAATTGGGCGCCGTCTGTGAAGAGGCAAGCATGCCCCATACGGAATACGCCCTGCCGGCCCATTACCTTATTTCCTCCGCCGAAGCCAGCTCCAACCTGGCCCGGTACGACGGGGTCAGGTACGGCCTGCGGGCGGACGCCGCCGATATCTTGAACATGTTCCAGAAGACCCGGGGCGATGGCTTCGGAGCCGAGGTGAAAAAGCGGATTATGCTGGGAACCTATGCCTTGAGTACCGGTAACTATAAGGATTGCTACGTCAAAGCCCTGAAGTTCCGGACCCTGGTGAAAGAGGATTTTGCCGGGGTATGGGAAGAATTCGACTGCCTTTTAACACCCGTAAGCCCCTCAACTGCCTTTAAAATAGGGGAAAAAGCGGAGGATTCCCTGGCCATGTATCAGTCCCATGTCTTTACCGTACCAGCCAATCTGGCAGGTTTGCCCGCCATGTCCCTGCCCTGCGGCCTGGTGGAGGGACTCCCCGTGGGTCTGCAGCTTATTGCCCGGCATTTTGACGAAGGCACCCTGCTCAAGGTGGGCTATGCTTTGGAGCAAAGTTTGAAACAAACCGGCTAAAACCGGGCTTGTCCCGTTAGCAATATACTTACAGGGGGGTCAAGATGAGCAGATACGAAGCAGTTATCGGCTTGGAGGTCCACGTGGAATTAAAAACGGACACGAAATTATTCTGCGGCTGTTCCACGGAATTCGGCAAAGAGCCCAACACCCAGGTCTGTCCCGTCTGCCTGGGACTTCCCGGCAGTACGGGCGTTTTAAATAAAAAGGCTGTAGAGCTGGCCGTCAAAGCCGGCCTGGCTCTGAATTGCGAAATAGGAACCTATACCTGGTTTGACCGGAAAAATTATTACTACCCTGATCTACCCAAGGGTTTTCAGATCTCCCAGGTTTTCCGGCCCATAGCCACCGGGGGATATCTCGATCTGGATCTGGATGGCGGAAGCAAACGGATTAACATTACCAGGGCCCATATGGAGGAGGATCCCGGGAAACTTACTCACCAGGGCGGGTCCATTACAACTTCCCGTTGTTCCTATGTGGACTATAACCGGTCCGGGAACCCCCTCATAGAAATAGTATCGGAACCCGAGATGAGTTCGGGCGAAGAGGCCAAAGCCTACCTGGAAAAGCTGAAGGCCATCCTGGAATACACCGGCGTTTCCGACGTCAAGATGGAGCAGGGTTCCCTGCGCTGTGACGCCAACGTTTCGGTACGCCCGGCCGGTACAACGGCCCTGGGCGTTAGAACAGAAATAAAGAATATGAATTCCTTCCGTGCCGTCCAGCGGGCCATTGATTATGAGATGGAAAGGCAGATCGCTGTTCTGGAAGAGGGGGGAAGAGTTATCCAGGAAACCCGGGGCTGGGATGAAAACCTGGGGCTGACCGTAACCATGCGCAGCAAGGAAAACCCGGATTACAGGTGTTTTTTGGAGTACGAGCTGCCCCCCGTCGAGCTCACGGCCCAGTGGATTGAAGAGGTCCGGGCCACTATCCCGGAATTGCCCGACGCCCGCAGGAAACGCCTGGTTGAGGAACACGGGCTCCCGGCCTATGATGCCGGCGTAATTACCAGTTCCCTGGCCCTGGCGGAGTTTTTTGACGCTGTTTTAAAGAAGTGCACCGACGCTAAAACCGTCAGTAACTGGATCATGGGCGAGCTGTTGCGGTTGTTGAACGCCCGCAATCTGGAGTTAGGTGAAGCAAAGGTTACCCCCGGCGGACTGGCCTCCCTGCTGAAACTGATTGAAAAGGGAGCCATCAGCAATAAGATGGGCAAAGAGGTATTTGAAGTTATGTTTGAGGAAGGCAAGGAACCGGATCAGATCGTAATGGAAAGGGGCCTGTCCCAAATTTCCGACGAAAGCCAATTAAACCGGATAATTGCCGAAGTTATCGACAAAAATCCCAAATCAGTGGCTGATTTTCTGTCCGGCAAGGAAAAAGCCATCGGCTTTTTAGTGGGACAGGTGATGAAGGCTACCAGGGGCCAGGCCAATCCCGGTGTGGTTAACGCGATGCTGCGGGAAAAGCTGGCCGAATAAAGAACGCGGGAAAAAGAAGATAAGAAGGAAAGCTGAAAAAATCCACTCCATTTTAAGATAACGCGCCGGGGTGGCAGAAACTATTGATACTTCCAGAACAGCAGACAGATGCAATGGTTCGCCTGTGATGAAAACTTTTCTAAAATTAATACCCGGTTGGAAAGATTCTTCCCAATAGAAAAACAAGGGCCGCTTTAGCTGTTTGAATGGAGGTTTTTTTAAAATATCGGTTCAGGGGATAGTCGCCCATGCCGCCGGCTGCGCTGGAGATCACATAATGGAGCGGCTTGACCGGACCGGATATTAATGTTGCTTGGACAGGCCAGGGGCCTGTTTTTTATATTTGTGGGCATTGGATAGCAAACCAGGCCGTTCCCTTGGGACGCCTGGTGAACTGAAAACAGCGGAAGGGGAGCTGGAAACGTTCCATACGCACCGCCAGACCCCTTTCTTTAATTTCTTAAAAAGATCAATATTTCTGTTGACAAGGGCTTGTATTAGTAAATATAATAAAGTTGTAATCATTACAACATTGTTCTTGACTCAAATTTATACTCATTAACATCAGGTGGTGAGTTGGATAAAACCCTTATTTGAAGATTTAAAAAAAGAATTGGAATCAAAAAATATTCACCTTTCCTATCAGAGGCTGAAGGTTTTAGAGTATCTTATTGAAAATCATTGCCACCCAACCGCGGATAAGATATTCACTGACCTGCTGGAGGACATACCGACGTTGTCGAAAACAACGATTTACAATACATTAAAAATACTTGTAGAAGCAGGTTTGGTCAGAGCAATTGCCATTGAATGCAGTGAAACGAGATACGACATCGCCACCCAAAACCATGGGCATTTCAAGTGTGAATCCTGCGGTAAAATCTGTGATTTTGCTGTTGACATGGACAGGTTGACCTCAACAGATCTGAAAAATTTCAAAATTCATGAAAAAAACGTATATTTTAGAGGCATTTGTCCTGAATGCCTCTAAAAATAAAAAACAGACAGAGGAGGGGTTAGATTTAAAATGGAAAACAAAGCGGCGGGAAGTGTGGGAAAAACCGTTTCCGGTGGCGGCGCCTCTAACAAAGATTGGTGGCCGAATCAGTTGAACCTGAAGATTCTGCATCAAAATTCAAACTTGAGCAATCCGCTGGGCGGGGACTTTAAGTATTCCGAAGAATTTAAAAAACTGGATTTTGCTGCGCTGAAGAAAGACCTGTACGCGTTGATGACCGACTCCCAGGATTGGTGGCCCGCCGATTACGGTCACTACGGACCCCTCTTCATCCGTATGGCCTGGCACAGCGCAGGAACTTACAGAATGGGCGACGGACGCGGCGGTGCGGGGGATGGAACCCAGCGTTTGGCGCCCCTTAACAGCTGGCCGGATAACGTGAACCTCGACAAGGCCCGCCGTTTGCTGGAGCCCATCAAAAGGAAATACGGCAAAAAAATTTCCTGGGCCGATCTTATGATTCTTGCTGGAAATTGTGCGTTAGAATCGATGGGATGCAGGACGTTTGGCTTTGGCGGCGGACGTGAGGACGTTTGGGAGCCCCAGGAAGACGTTTACTGGGGTTCCGAAAGCGAGTGGCTTGGTGATGTGCGCCATTCCGGCAAACGGGAGCTGGAAAATCCCCTTGCCGCCGTACAGATGGGGCTGATTTACGTGAATCCGGAAGGTCCCAATGGCCAACCGACTGTTCGCGCTTCCGGCCATGATGTGCGGGAGACCTTTGCCCGCATGGCTATGAACGATGAGGAGACCGTTGCGCTTATCGCCGGAGGGCATACATTTGGCAAAACCCACGGCGCGGGCCCGGCTACCCACGTGGGCCCTGAACCGGAGGCCGCCGGCATGGAGGAACAAGGACTTGGCTGGAAGAGTAGTTTTAAAAGCGGTAAAGGCGGAGATACGATTGGCAGCGGTATTGAAGGCGCCTGGAAGCCGAAACCCACCACATGGGACATGGGCTATTTGGAAACACTGTTCAAATATGATTGGGATTTAGTTAAAAGCCCCGCCGGAGCCTGGCAGTGGATTCCCGCCGACCCGGACGCGGCGGACACCGTGGAGGACGCGCACGATCCTTCCAAGCGGCATGCCCCGATTATGACCACGGCGGACCTCTCCCTGCGGATGGACCCGATCTACGAACCGATAGCGAGGCGCTATCTGAAAAACCCGGAGGAATTTGCGGATGCTTTTGCCCGCGCCTGGTTTAAGCTGACCCACCGCGATATGGGACCACGCTCTCGCTATCTTGGACCCGAGGTCCCCGCCGAGGAACTAATCTGGCAGGATTCCGTACCTGCTGTTGATCATGAATTGGTTGACGAAAAAGATATCGTTGAGCTCAAAGGTAAAATATTGGCTTCGGGATTATCGGTCTCTCAGCTTGTGGCGACAGCCTGGGCCTCGGCATCGACCTTCCGCGATTCCGATAAGCGCGGCGGGGCAAACGGGGCGCGTATCCGTCTGACGCCGCAAAAGGATTGGGAAGTGAATCAACCGGACCAACTGAATACGGTACTTCAGGCCCTGGAACAGATCCAGTCGGAGTTTAATAGCGTCCAGGCGGGTAAAAAGAAAGTATCCCTGGCTGACCTGATTGTCCTCGGAGGGTGCGCGGGTATCGAACGGGCGGCCCAAAATGCCGGCTTTAATTTGGTTGTTCCCTTTCTCCCCGGACGCACGGATGCCTCGCAGGAACAAACAGACGTGCAATCATTTGCGGTGCTTGAACCGAAAGCAGACGGGTTCCGCAACTACCTCAAAACAAAATATTCCGTCAGGACGGAGGAACTCCTGGTTGACCGGGCGCAGCTGCTGACTTTGACTGCTCCGGAAATGACGGTACTCGTCGGCGGCCTGCGGGTTTTAAACGCAAACTACGGACAATCCCGGCACGGTGTCTTTACCATGTCCCCGGAAACGCTTACAAACGACTTTTTCGTGAATCTCCTTGATATGGGTACAGTTTGGAAGGCAGCTTCCGAAGATGAAGAAGTGTTTGAGGGGCGTGACCGGGCGACAGGCGAACTGAAGTGGACCGGCACCCGGGTAGATCTTGTCTTTGGCTCCAACTCCCAGCTGAGGGCTATTGCGGAAGTCTACGCCTCCGACGATTCCCGGGAGAAGTTCATCCAGGACTTCGTTGCGGCCTGGAATAAGGTGATGAATGCGGATCGTTTTGATTTGGCCTAAAACTTCCCCGGCAGGATAATTTCAGGGTTAATGCTCAGGGCGGCGCAACCGGGGTGAAACCCCCGCCGGCCCCACCGGGGCGTTTATAATAGGAAACTGCAAAACAGCCCCAGTATAAGGGCAACAAAATAAATATGAGCTATCACATTGCGCAGAATGCTTGGCCGGCGGGCCCGACTCTGGTAATAAAGATAAAAACTTTAGTCCGGAAATTTGAATAATCCTTTAAGCGACGCAAAAAAGCCGAGAAGCTTTTTTTGATAAGATTGCGGCGTTTTTGCAAGAAGAAGATCCTTTTAAAAGGATCTTCTTCTTGTTATTATAAGGATTAAAAGGGAATCCCGGGTATTATTTCTCAACATGGCTGCGGAGCTGCGGAGGGGGCGGAGCCTGGTGTTGTTAAATAAAACTACGCAGCCAACTATTTGGCGGTTGATGCCGCCTAGTAAAAAACGCAAGGGAAAGTTTCCAGTATTTTTTAAGCTTCTTTTAATCTAGCTGGTTTACTATTTAAGAATAACCTGTAAATGCTGAACAGAACACCGCTTTTAAGTGAGGTGTAATTCATGGCCGGTATTTATCGAAGCAAGGACGGCGCGGCGACCCGGGACAACTCCGGTCTGGCCCTGGCCCTGCTGCTGGGCGAATCATATATTGAAATGACTGAATTCATAGAACTAGAGCCATCTATCAATGGTCAGGAGGGAGAGGCTTTGCCTAACACACCGGATCCAGTTTTAAAAAAAGCATCAATTCTGTCTGGCTTGCTTAAGCGGAAAAAACTTCTGTTTGTCATGGCCGCGGTTGCGGTGATTGCCCTGGCAGGTTACCAATTTTTGTGGGGGGCAGCTAAAAAGGCGGAGGGAAATTACATAACCGGTACCGTTAAAAAAGGCGCGATTACAAACAGTATTCCGGCCACCGGTACAATTGAGCCGGTCAGCACGGTATCCCTGAGCTTTAAAAATGCCGAAATAATAAAAAAGATTCACGTCAAGGTTGGCGATCATGTCACTGCCGGGCAGTTGCTGGCCGAACAGGAAGGCGATAATTTAGAAGCTCAGCTAATCCAGAGCAGGGCAAGTTTTAAAAGCTCCGCCGCGAAACTTGAACTTTTGAAAAACGGCGCGACGGAGGAAGAAATTGCCCAGGCGGTGATAAACGTAACGCTGGCAGAAGAAGCGTATAACGTGGCAGAAGCCGACCTTGAGCGCAATCAAAAACTATTTGAAGCGGGAGCCCTTTCCCAGGCGGATTTAGATACGGCGCAAAACAATTGCGTTAATGCGGAAGGGAAGCTGAGGCAGGCCGAGTATGCCCTGAAGTCTCTTCGAGATGGAAACCGGTCGGAGGATATCGCTGCAGCCGACGCCCAGGTGGAAAGCAGCAGCGCCCAGGTGCGCATGGCGGAAAAAGACCTTGCGGGTGCAAAGATGACCAGCCCCATTGACGGGATTGTCAGCGAGGTCAATGGCGGAGAGGGCCAGCGGGCCACCGCAAATAACAACAGTACCAGCGGCAGCGGCGCCTTTATTGTGGTTATTTCGGAAGCCCTGCAGGTCAAAGCCCAGGTTAACGAAGCCGATATCGGCAGCCTGGCGGTGGGCCGGCAGGCGGAATTTACGGTTAATTCCTATCCGGAGAAAACTTTCACCGGCAGGGTGAACAGCATTTCTCCCCAGGCCTACACTGTTTCCAATGTACAGATTTATGACGCGGTCATTCAGTTGGACGAGAATCAGGAGGGCTTAAAAGCCGGGATGCCTGCAAACGTAAACATTATTGTTGACAGACACGAAAACACCCTGATGATACCCAAGGGCGCAGTTACTTACGCCGCCGGTTACATAAACAAAACGGGTCAGGGCGCCGGTGTCATGCCGCCGGCCGGGGATGAAAATAGGAGCGCCGGCAGTCCGGGGGGCAGCCCGGGCGGCAGCGGGGCCGAATCAGGTAAAAACAGAGCGGATTCCGGTGGCGCTGCCGGATATGCTCCCGCTGAAACAGCAAAAGAAAGCATCGGTGGACGCAGGGCCGCCGTGCTTGTCCTGGATCAATCCGGCAAGCCCGCGCCCCGTCAGGTGCTGCTGGGTATTTCAAACCAGAGTAATCATGAAGTTTTAGAAGGACTTAACGAAGGGGATACAGTGGTCGTGGGCGCCGGCGGTTCAATGGCTGCCCAGGGCCAGAATGCCGGCGCTCCATTTATGGGGGGAGGAGTTATGATGCGCAGGTAGCCGGGCAGCGCGGCATAATTTACACAACCTGGCAGAATCTAAAATAGGGGGGTGGTGACGCGCTGTGTCCGGGAAGACAGCAATCGTGCTGGAAAATGTTAAAAAAATATATCAGTTGGGAGAAACGCGGGTCTTTGCCCTGCAAGGCATCAACCTGACCATCCGGGAGGGTGAGATGGTCGCTGTCATGGGCTCCTCCGGCTCCGGTAAAAGCACCTTGCTGAATATAATAGGCTGTTTGGACAAGCCCACAGCCGGTATTTATTACCTCGGCGGGGAGAATGTTTCCCAATTGGACAAAAGCCGGCTGGCCTATATCCGCAACAAAAGAATAGGCTTTGTTTTCCAGGGCTTTAATCTTTTGGGGAGAGCAACCGTACTGGCTAATGTTCAGCTTCCGCTGGTTTACGCCGGAGCCGGGAAAAAAGAAATGGCGGAAAGGGCAAGGGAAGCATTGGCCTGGGTGGGACTGTCTGATTATCTGGAACACTATCCCGCTCAGATGTCCGGCGGTCAGCAGCAAAGAGTCGCCATCGCCCGGGCTCTGGTGAACAACCCTTCCCTGATTCTGGCCGACGAACCCACGGGCGCCCTTGATTCCAAAACAAGTATAGAAATAATTTCAGTAATCCAAAGGCTGTACCTTGAAATGGGAATAACCGTGATTATCGTTACCCATGAAAGGGATATCTCCCTCTACTGCCGGCGGTTAATCAAATTGAAAGACGGAAGGGTTACAGAGGATGCGCCTGTAATGAACCACAGAAACGCTGCCGAAGACCTGGCGGCCTTGCCGGAAGAAAGGGGAGCGTTTATTTGAACTTCACAAACAACTTTGAAATAGCTCTGAACGGGATCAAAGCCAATAAACTGAGATCTTCCCTGACCATGCTGGGCATCATTATCGGGGTGGCCGCCGTGATTATCATGATTTCCGTGGGGCAGGGGGCCAGCAAAAGAATTTCCGATCAAATCTCCAGTATGGGTTCAAACCTGCTCATGGTTTTCCCGGGCGCCGGACAGGGACCCGTAAGGGGGGCTGCGGGAAATGTCAACACCCTTACCCTGGAAGACGCCGAAGCCATAGCCGGGCTGGGCATGGTAACCTGCGCGGTGCCCGAATTAAGTACCGGCGCCACCATTGTTTACGAAAGCCAAACCTGGACTGCCCAGGCCAACGGCACCACGCCCGGCCTGCAGGCAATCAAGGACTGGCCCGTCAGTTCGGGCTCATTCTTTGACGATGACGACGTGCAAAGCGCCGGCCTGGTGGCGGTTTTGGGCCGGACGGTGGCGGACAGCCTTTTCCCGCCAGGTACCGATCCGGTGGGAGCCACCATCAGAATCAATAAACTGGCCTTTACAGTCCTGGGCGTACTTTCCCCCAAAGGCGCGGCCATGCTGGGCCAGGACCAGGACGATGTTGTTTACGTGCCAATCACCACGGTTCAAAAGAGAATGCTGGGTGTAAACCATGTCCGCACCATCAATGTTCAGACAGAAACGCAGAACAGCATGGCCTACGTGCAAAACGGCATAGAGGAACTGCTCCGGGAGAGACATCGCATAACCGGCTCAAAAACGGATGACTTCAGCGTGCTCAGTTTAACCTCCGTTCTGGAAGCTGCGGAAACAGCCACCGGTACTATGACGATGCTCCTGGCCAGCATAGCGGCCATTTCCCTGCTGGTGGGCGGCATCGGGATTATGAACATCATGCTGGTTTCCGTTACGGAGAGAACAAAGGAAATCGGCCTGCGTATGGCGGTGGGGGCCACGGAAGGCAATATCCGCAATCAGTTTCTGGTCGAGTCCGTCGTGCTCTGTCTGGTGGGCGGTTTTGCGGGAATTGCCACCGGCGCCGCGGTGGCCAGGACGATTTCGAAATTTGCGGGGTGGCCCACTTATATTACGCTCTATTCCATTTTATTAGCCGCGGGTTTTTCCGCGGCCATCGGGATTTTCTTCGGGTATTATCCCGCTAAAAAAGCAGCTGGCCTGGATCCCATAGAAGCCCTTCGCTTTGAAAAATAAGCAGATGCTTTAGACCGGCCAGTATAGCCAGGCTACCCTGGCGGTTACCTCTTCTTTAACCATTCCGTCCCGGGCTATGCCGGTCAGGTAATCCCGCATCCTGGCCAACTGTTCTGTATTAAGCTCCCCGCGTCCGGCCAGCTGGAGGCTGAAATAATCCATGGCCTTTTCCAGTTCCCACAGGTTGGTCCATTCCGAGTCATGGTAACAAAGGCTGGGGTAGAAGCCGGAAAGCCAGAGGATATTGAAGATGCTGTAAATATTTTTACCCCACTTACTGCCCGGCCCGGCACCGAAGATGATTCGCGCCAACGGATCTTTGACGCTATCTTCCCGCCGGGCAAAGCTGCTTAAAAAGCAAAACCCCCGGCTGGCCGCCACCATTTTGAGCAGGGTCTCCTTACTGTTAATCCCCGGGCACATGGAGGCAAATACCAGATCAAAATTTTTTTCCAGCCCCTTTGCCTTGAGGTCCAGGGTTTCCCAGGGGGAAGTTTCAAAGGTGGCATTTAGCACCCCGGCCCGGGCAGCTTTTTCCCTGGCATGTACGAGCATATTGGGGGAGATATCCAACCCCACCACGCTTTTGGCCACTTGAGCCAGGGCCAGGGTGTAACTGCCGGGGCCGCAGCCAATATCCAGCACCACACTGCCCTGGTGCAGCAGCTTATGGGCTAATAAAAAGTCCAGCACTTTCCTTATTTTCTTTTTTCCTTCGTCGCTGCTCCGGTGCTCGTTAAAGTCCCCGGCACGAAAATCCCACAGCTTCTGGCACATAACCAGATCCGGTTCCGGTTGCTGCCATAGTTTTTCAAAATAGGCCAGATCCATGTTCATATTAATGAGCAAACACCGCCTTTTCCCTCAATAGAATTGCAAAAAGTTTTCTATCAAAAAGACACACCGGATAGATGACTGAACATAATTCACCGGCAAAACCGGACGCCTTCGTTGATCACTATAACAAATCAAGATGCCCCTTGGAAAGAGGCGCCGGGCAATAAAGACGAATTTTAACCTGAAACAGGCGGATGTTATGGGCAGGGGACAAAGGTAGACGCCCTGCGCCGGCTGCCTTTTCTGGTTAAAACTGTCCGGTTTGCCCCGGCCCCGGGTGGAGCCTGTCAGGAACCAGCTGATTCCCGGCCTTTCGCCGTCCCGGACACGCGGCTTGCCGTGTGTTTTTTTTTGCAGGGAAATATTAGTTTCCCATGGTATAATAACCTTGCCTGTTTAAAATGAAGTTTTAATAAAGAGGGGGCGGACCAGTGCTCGAGCTCGTAATTGACCGTTTCGAAGGGGAATATGCTTTGATTGAGCTGAACCGGAGAATTTTTCACATTCCCAAAGTTCTCGTGCCCAAGGGTGCCAGAGAAGGTGATGTAATAAAAATACTGATAACTGTCGATAAACAGGCAACAGAGCAAAGAAAGGACTCCAAATTTAAAAAGAACAGTACGCAGATCTAATATAAATGATTAACACCATGGGATATGGGTTGAAGGCCGCGTTTATAACCTCATCCTGAAGGTATTTAAATTATTTAAAAATTATGGGGCAGGATCTTACCCTTTGCAAGAACCTGATTGCTTCCATTATCGTCTTATTAAGTAAGATGTTAAAATGGTCCGTCCAACATTTAAAAAAACATATCCCGGGTAAAAAATACCCGGCTGTCTATTAAATCATATTAATCTTCGCAATGTGCTTTTTTTATGACATGAAACATGGGCGTTGGCGCGGGCATTGTTTTATTTGTGCAATTTTAAAAATAATAGGGGGTGACGTATATCAAAAAGTGTGTTTTGGGTGTGCTAACGTTGGTGTTGTTTTTGGCCATGGCAGGAAACTGCGGGGCCGCCGGGGTTTACGGTACCGTGCAGCAAATGCCGGTTCAGAAGGAGAGTCCCGGCCAGGGGTATGAGGACGCCGGACCGGCCATCTCCCAGGACGAGGCCGGGCAAATCGCCAGGGAGCTTTTCCCGGAACTGCTGGCAGGCAGGGATCTGGACTTCGAACTGGGGGAGGATTACTGGGAAGGCGTGAAGATCTGGCGGATCGGTTTCCGGGAGAGGCCGGGCTACTCCGGCGGCGGGCAGGAGGAGCACTTAAATATTAACATTAACGCCCAAACAGGGGCGCTCAAAGGAATGTACTACAACGGTCCCTTCACCGGCCTGGAGCAGGGTACCGTTCCCATCACAGAAGAAGCGGCCCGGCAAAAGGCGGAGGCCTTTGCCAAAAAAACCTGCCCGGCTGAGTTTGCCCGGACCCGGCTGATGACAAGGGATTATCTCTATCAGCCGTCCGGCACACTGATGAACCAGTACGGTTTTTACTGGGCCCGGCTTGAAAATGGTATTCCGGTGCTGGAAGACGGCATTGGCGTGGGGGTTGACGCGTACAGCGGGCGTCTGGTGAATTTCTCGGTGAACTGGCGGCAGGACGCCCTGTTTCCGCGGGCCGGAACGCTGCCCCGGGGCTGGGAAAGCAAAATCATGCAGGAACCGGGCCTTTATTTGTCCTATCAGATTACTGACCAGGCCAAGTCGGGTCCGGCGGGCCTGCCGGAGGCCACCCTGGTTTACCAGCTAAACAGTTCCGGAGTGTTAAAAATAGACCCCGCCGACGGTATGGCCATCACCATGGACGGGGATACGCTGCCCCTTGATCAGTACAGGCGTTTTAGCAACCTGCCCGAACCCGTTGCCGGCAGCGCCGGCGCGGAAGTAGCCGGACCAGGCGCTGACGCCGGCCCGGCTCAAAAGATCAGCCAGGCCGAGGCGCTGCGGGCGGCACAGGAATTTTTCAAAAAGATAGACCTGGCGGGGGAAGTGGTCCAGAGCGGCGGCGGTGGTACCAGCGACGGGGTATTCAATGATGAATTTTGGAACTACAGTTTAAAAGAGGGCGACTGGTGGAGGATGGGTTATCAGGGCCGGCAGCAGGATGTGGGCATCAATGTCTACACGGGGGAAATTTGCAACTATAATAATTACGAATCCGGCAAACCCGGGACGGACGCCGGCGGGCAGCCGGAAATTGACCGGGAGGCCGCACTGGAAAAGGCTCTAGCATTTATCCGCCTGGTGGATCCCGCGAAACTGGGACAGGTGGTGGAGGAACGGCAGGACCAGGTTTATCTCAAATACAGCGGTTTCCACAACTTCCGTTTTGCCCGGCTGGTCAACGGGATAGTGTTTCCCGGGGATGGAATTACAGTTGGAGTGAGCGGTGGCGGTGAAATCGTAAACTATAACTGCAACTGGCACAGGGTACGGTTTCCGTCTGCGGAGGATGTAATGGGCAAGGAGGAAGCAGAAAAACTGTTCCTGGAAAATAACCGTTTGAAATTTGCTTATTCTTTCCCGCTGGAAAAGCAGGAGCCGCGGCCAGGCAAGAAGCCGGTGCTGATCTTAGCATTTGATGCCTACCAGGAGTGGGTCGTAGACGCCAGGACAGGGGAACCCGTTGTCTTAAACCAGATGATGGCCCTGCCGAAAAAAGACAGTCATAAAATACCGGCGGAACACTGGGCCGCCGCGCCCCTGTCCCTGCTGGCCGGCAGCGGGTTGCTGCCGGCTGACGGATTCGAGCCGGACGGGCCGGTTAGCCGCAGGGAGGCCCTGCGGGTGCTTATGGGCACATCCGGCCGGCTGTATGATCTGGAGCGGCGAGATACCTTTGATGAGGCGGGCTTTATTGATTTAAATCCAAATGATCCGGACTACGGATTAATCCAAAATGCGGTGCGCAGGGGCGTGCTGGAAAAGGGGGGTGATTTCCATCCCGAGCAGCCTATTCAGCGGGAGGAGCTGGCTGTCTGGCTGGTGCGCGCCCTGGGTTTCGGGGAAGTTGCCGGGATGCCGGTCAAGATCGAGCTGAAAACGGCTGACGCAGGTTTGGTTTCAGACAGGGCGCGCAACTATGCGGCTATTGCCTGCGGTCTGGGCCTTTTCCAGGGCGATGAAGGGGGGCTGCTGCGTCCGTCGGACAAAGCCACCTGGGCCGAGTTGGCCGCTATTGTGACCAGGGCTGCGCCGCGCCTGCGTAATGTACCCTACTAATCAGACAGTAGACGAAAGGGAGGTATAGGAAATGGTTTGGCGGGGTTTGGTTGCTGCAATTGTTGTGTTTTTTTTAACCCTGGGCCTCTTCTTTACCGGCCAGGGGGTGGCCGGGGCGGAGTCCGTGCCGGCGGACAATAAAACAGAAAGCGTGGTTGAAAAAAAGGCAATTGATACCGGAGAATCAACGAACGGCGGGGAGCAGGCCGCTGTTAGCCTGGAACAGGCTATTCAGATTGCCAGGCAGGCCTTTCAGATCCCCGGGGAACTGGATCAGTTTTCTACTGGTTTCAGTCAAGCGGACAAGGATTCTTTCTGGGAGTTGCGGTGGTACCGGAGCAGCATGGAGGGCGGCGAGATGAGTGTGAGGGTCAACAGTGATACGGGTGAAGTCTGGAGTATGTACCAGTGGCTGCCGCCGGCTGCTGGAACCATGTACCGGGGGCTACCCAAATACACCAGGGAAAAAGCCCAGGTCGCCGCCGCGGCGTTTATGCAAAAGCTGCAGCCCGAGCGTTTTAAAGATACCACCCTGCAGCCGGGGCGTGACTATATACCGCCGTTATATTTAAAGCAGCGGGGAGCGGTGGAGTATAATTTCAACTACGCCAGGGTTATTAAAGGTGTACTCTACCCCGAAAACGGGATTAACGTGGCGGTAAACGGGGATACCGGCGAGGTTGTCCGGTTTGATTTGAACTGGGAGGACACCGGGGGCTTCCCGCCGCCGGCGGCTAAAATCAGCCCGGACCAGGCCCAGCAGATTTTTTTAACTGAGGCGGCCCCGGAACTGAACTACTTCCGCCCTTACGCGCCCTATGGCGCGGACGTGCCAGTAAAGCTGGTTTACAGGCAGCCGGATAAACTGCGGCTGACGCTCATAGACGCCCAAACCGGCAAGCTGTTGAATCAGGAAATGGAATACTACTATTATTACGGAATGGGCGGCGGCGGTGACGCCGGAGCGAGGCCGGAATACTCCATGAAAAACCAGGATGTGCGGCTTAACCCGGCCGAGGAAGTGGCAGTGGATGAAATTAAGAACCTGCTGACCAGGGAAGCGGCCCTGGCAAAGGCAGAGTCCCTAGTGGAGATCCCTGCCGGCTATACTTTAACCAGCAGCAGGCTGGAGCAGGATTACATGTTTAAGAAGAACAAAACCTGGAATTTTAGCTGGCAGCCGGCGGACAAGACGTCCGGCGGGCTGAATGTTACCATTGACGCCGTCAAGGGTGACCTGACGTCCTTTAACCACTACGAAGATATTTATGAGGACTATACAAAGCGGGAGGTCAAGTACGGCGAGGCTGAAGCCCGCCGCATGGCGGAAGATTTTATCAAGAAAAACCAGCCGTTCAGGTGGGGACAGGTGCTCTTTGAATCACTTCAGCCTGTACCGGGTCTCATGCTGAACCCCCTGGAGGAACCGGTTACCAGTTTTTACGCAATCAGGTATACCCGGGTGGTTAAAGATGTGAAGTTTCCGGACAACGGTTTTTATGTCAATGTGAACAGCGCCACGGGTAAGATTACCATGTACCAGATGAACTGGTGGGATCTGGACTTTCCCGACCCCCGGGGTGTCCTCAGCCAGGAAGCAGCGGCTCGTAAGTACCTGGAGGAAGCGCCCTTAAAGGTAGGCTATCTCAGGCTGTGGCCCCGGGAGATGTACCGGAAAAGTCCGGACCAGGAGGCCAAAATCCACCTGGTTTACTATCAGGCCGGCCTCAATTTCGAAATGCTGGATGCTTTTACCGGCAAGGCCCTTAACGCTGAAGGGAATCCTGTTTCCCCGGCCGGCCAAAAAGTGGAATTCAGTGATCTTGAAGGGCATCCGGCCCGGGAGGCGGTTGAACTGCTGGCCGCCGCAGGTATCGTGGGGCAGGATGGCGGCAAGTTCAAGCCGGATGACGCGGTGACCCAGGCCGAATTGATTGCCATGCTGGTAAGGAGTTTTGACCAATCAACCGGGCTGCTTCCCAGGGGAGGGGAGCCCTGGTACCAGATTTATTTCGAGAAGGCCGCCCAGATCGGTATTATTCAGACCGGGGAAAAACCTGACCCCGGGGCGCCGGTGAGCCGCGAGACATTAGCGCGCTATATCATCCATGCCATGGATCTTTATAAAGTGGCCCGGTTTAGTGACATCTATGTGCTTGATTTCAAGGACGCCGCAGACATCACCGGGCATTTAAGAGGGCATACCGTTCTGTCCTCGGCCCTCGGCCTGATCGAACCGGTGGAGGGAAGATTTGAGCCCAAAGGGGTTGTAACAAGGGCTGAAGCAGCGGAAACCATATTACGATTCCTGCGCAGCAATTAGTTGGTTTTTTACCAGGCCGGGGCTTTACGCCCCGGCTTCACATTATGTTCCGGCTTATATACAGCCTGAGGCACAGTTTTTTTGTTGTCATAATTTTGTTGCTGTAGTTTTATGGATGCGCTTGCCTGGCCTCAAAGTACAGTTTTCATCCTCTGATGGCGCCGCCCTGGCGGCATGGATGTCTGACTGGCGCTGTTAAAAAAGCATTACAAAAGAACAATCCCTTCCGGGGAAAGGACTGTTCTTTTAATCTTGGAAGTAATTCTTGGGCTAAATTTAATAACTGTGGTAGTTGCAGCCCGCTGTTATGAATGTTTCCTGAAAACTGGCCGGCTTTTAGACAATTCCCTGGGCCATCATGGCGTCGGCGACTTTGAGGAATCCGGCGATGTTCGCCCCTTTAACCAGGTCTCCCTCGAAGCCGTATTCCCTGGCCACCTGGCTGGTCTGACGATAGATTCCTACCATAATGTCCTTCAATTTGGCGTCTACTTCTTCAAAGGTCCAGGAAAGTCTCATGCTGTTCTGGGTCATTTCCAGGGCTGAAGTGGCCACCCCGCCCGCGTTGGAGGCCTTTCCCGGGGTGTAAAGGACCTTATTGTCCTGGAACACTTTAATTGCTTCCGGAGTGGAGGGCATATTGGCGCCTTCCGCCACCGCCATTACACCGTTGGCCACCAGGCTTCCGGCGGATTCCCCGTCAAGTTCGTTTTGGGTGGCACAGGGAAGGGCAACGTCGCACTTAATTGTCCAGATTCCCTTGGAGCCTTCGCAATACTGGGCGGATGGATGGTGTTCCAGATAGGTTTTGATTCTTTTTCTTTCAATTTGTTTGATTTGCTTAATGGTATCCAAATTAATGCCGGCGGGGTCATGGATGTAGCCGTTGGAATCGCACATAGCCACTACCCGGGCGCCCATTTGCTGGGCTTTTTCCGCCGCATAGGTAGCCACATTGCCGGAACCTGAAACAATCGCTGTTTTACCCTTGATGGTCCGGCCGTAATCCTTCAGCATCTCCTCCAGGAAGTAGAGCAGTCCGTAACCGGTGGCCTGGGTTCTGGCCAGGCTGCCGCCGTAAGATAGCCCCTTGCCCGTGAAAACACCGTGGTAGAGGGTTGTAATCCTTTTATACTGGCCGTACATATAACCCACTTCCCGGGCGCCTACGCCTATATCACCGGCCGGGACATCCACGTCCGCGCCCACATACCGGTATAGTTCCGTCATAAAACTCTGGCAGAAACGCATAATTTCAAAATCCGATTTTCCCTTGGGATCGAAATCACTGCCGCCTTTGCCTCCCCCAATGGGCAAACCGGTGAGGGAATTCTTTAAAGTTTGCTCAAAACCAAGAAACTTGATGATCCCCAGGTTGACGGAAGGGTGAAAGCGCAGACCTCCCTTGTAGGGGCCAATGGCACTGTTGAACTGAACCCTGAAACCCCGGTTGACCTGCACCCGGCCGTTGTCGTCAATCCATGGTACTCTGAATATGACCTGCCGTTCCGGCTCAACCATTCGATGAAGAATGCCTGTTTTTTCGAATTCCGGGTGTTTTTCAATGGCCGGTTCCAGGCATTCCAGCACCTCCAAAACCGCCTGATGGAATTCCGGTTCGTTGGGATTCCTTTTGATAACCTGTTCCATTACATCTCCGATAACCCGTTGTGCTGTCACGATAAAATTACCTCCTTTTGTTCTTCGGTTATTCTTGTTTGGGTTTACCCCATCTTCGAAGCGCCGGCTTGAAAAAAAGCCAGGGACGGGCAGGGTATTAATCTCACCGGCGCGGCCGGGCCACCTGATTCCTTTTCAAACCGGCACCTCAAGTAAAACGGATCGTTACCCTGATTTGTTACCTCAAAACACCTCCCCCTATAATCCATGTTTTGCAGCTTTGTCTTTTGAGATACTTGCCTCAGAAGTTGAATAATTGAATTAACATTAAAATTCTATCAAAAGATAAAAAAATATACCAGACAAACTTGCTATAATAATAATTCGGGGGTTTTTATTGCGGGAACGGGATTTAGAACCCGGCTTTTAATTTAGTGATGGTAAAGGGTACCACCTTTGGCTTGCGTTTTTAGGCATGAAAAAGGTCTAAAACAGATACAAATAAAACAAAACAACGGTGAGGTGAGTGTTGTGGAGCGCAATGAGCAAGATAAATACAAAATGACGAACAGTTACCACCTCTCGCCCCGGGAACTTACGGAAGTCCATAAAAAATACGGCCGGCCGGGGGAATTGGCGCCGGGGCGGCCTGCCACCAGAAAACGCAACCGTCTCGATGAAACCCTTTCCGCCCTTGATCGCAAGGATCCCCGGGCAATTACTCCTTTTAACGGGGAAAGTGAGTTTGAACCGGATCTAAAAAGTTGAAAATGCTGCTCTAAAGCATTGAGCCCCCCTGATTTCCAAGGTTTTCAATACAGCTGAAAAACGGAGGATCACGCGGGTACGCTAAAAGCCCCTGCCCTGGATGTCACCGGGCAGGGGCCAAAATTTAGTGTCGTTTTGCTTGCTGTATTTTCGTTTTTTTCGCAGTTAAATTTTGCAGCCTGCTATTTCGTAATAGTATTGGGTGACACCATCCTTGTCCTTGTAATGGTGCCATTCGTATTCCAGGTTGGGGTCAAGATAGAAGCTGTGTTTGACGCCATTGTCGTCGATGTAGTAAAGCCACTCACCCTGCTGGTGGAAATGGTTGTTGGGAAAAATCTGCACGGCGTTGTATTTGCAGGGAACCATTCCTTTCCGATCGCCGCAATTTAGCCATTTCACCGTCTTATTACCGGGGTGGCAAGTGATACCCTTTACCGCAACCTTATTGGAATGGTTGATTAAGTCTTTAATAACAACCGGATCTCCGGGATTAGCGTCTGAACGGTACCAGGAATAACCCCGGGTGCCGTCACTAATGGAACCTTGCTGGGCGTTGCCGTAAATTGTGATTCCTTTTACCATGGGACCGGCAAAGGCTGCGGCAGAAAGGGTAAGTGACATCAAAAGAGTCATGATTAATACTACAAATTTCCGCATTGAGTAAAATTCCCCCTCATTATAAAATAGTTAATACTTATTAAGGGATCTTCGGGCAGGTTAAACTATAATCGCATTTTGAGTCCAAATCAAGTTGTAATTTATGGACCAGTTAATAATAAGGAAAGGGTTAGAAGTTGAAGGAACCAATTTGGTTCAGATTTGATATGCAGGATCTTCGCTGCAAAGTTGGATATGGTTTAAATACCCGCATCAATATTACAATCGCAACAATTAATCTTCGCATTGATAATTGTGGTATGAGTTGAAGGTGACAAGTATTTGGTGATTTATCCGGTTATCCATTTACCGCAACGCCTCTCTGTTCTGGAACCGAAGCGCCAATAAATAACAGACATGCCTGCAAAAAATTTTATAAATAAATTTTCTTCTTTGGCAGGAAATATTTAAGCAGCAGCGAAATAAATATAGTCAAGAAGAAGAAAATATGGAGTTATCCTTATTAAATACCGGTTTATTAACGCAGGGCAGCACCAGGCAGGATGGCAGCAGGAAGGTAAGTTTTTACCCAAAGGGCAGGACGGCAGGACGGTAGGTACAAGAAACGCGGTGTTTCACCAGTTCTTTAATAAGGCATTATTATTTGCCGGTTAAGTGCTGTGGCCGCAGTTCTTGAAACTCCTACGGGAGTTTTTTTGTTTTCTAAAAAAGGAGGTTTAAGAGTAATGGAAGCAAAGATTTGGAGCAAGGCAGGCGGGTTATCCAAAGGTAAAATGGCGGGTATTTTAGTCCTGGCAGCGCTGCTGCTGTTTTCCTTCTGCGGTTGCTCAACATCACCCCAATCAAAGGACGGGGGTCAAGCCGTAGTTGAACTAAAGCTGGCGCACTTTTTCCCTGGGTCCCACCCGGCTGAAATGGAATTGATCCTACCCTGGGCCGAGGCTGTTGAGGAGGCCACCAAGGGCAAGGTTAAGATTACCAGCTATCCCAATCAGACCCTGCTGCAGGCGGACGCGATTTACGACGGGGTGGTAAACGGGATTGCTGATCTCGGTCTTTCCTGCTTCTCCTATACCAGGGGGCGCTTTCCGGTGCTGGAAGCTTTCGAACTGCCCGGAGTTACCTACAAGAACTCAAAGGTGGCCAGTAAAGTTGCCTGGGAAGGGATTAAGCAGTTAGAACCGGCGGAAGTCCAGGACACCAAGTTGATGATGGTGCTCACCACGGGTTCCGGGGATTTGTTTACCAAGGTGCCGGTCCGCAGTCACAAAGATCTTCAGGGACTCTCCCTCAGGGCAACCGGCCTCAGCGCTCAAACGCTGAAGGAGTTGGGTGCAAATCCAGTTGCCATGCCCCAGTCGGAAGCTTACGAAGCCCTATCCAAAGGAGTCGTCCAGGGGAACCTTTCCCCGGTGGAGGTGTTGCAGGGCTGGAAGCACGCCGAGGTAACAAAATATTTGACCAAAACACCATTTTTGTACAATACTTTATTCTTTGTTACCATGAACCTTGATAAATGGAACTCCTTGGAGCCGGAAGTCCGGGCGGCCATCGAGAAGGTCAATGACGAATATTTCGAAAAAGTGGCTATGGGCCTGTGGGATAAACAGAATGAAGCCGCCTTGAAGTGGGCCGTCGAAACCTGCGGCATGGAAGTAATCGACCTGCCCCAGGAGGAAGCGGACCGCTGGGTTAACTATGTCACCCCGGTTCAGGAACAGTATGTGGCAAGTATGAAGGAAAAGGGCCTGCCTGGCCAGGAAGCGCTTGATCTGGTCAAGGAACTGGCGGAAAAATACGACCAGCAGTATTAAAATGCGGTGTTAACTAAAGAACAGAGTGCAAACCGACGGCACCGGAGGAAGAATGGTTTCAAGCTGCGGTGTAAAACAGGGTAGTAAGTATAACCAGCAGCGCAGGAAAAAAGAAGTTGGGAGCATTCCTGTAATCATTGAAAATGACCTTTGAAAAAAGAGACGCCCATCAA
>CAZCGU010000017.1:11732-55714 GCA_964498525.1 uncultured Pelotomaculum sp. | reverse complement strand
TCCATCAGCCGATTTGCCCGAAACACACTGGACTGTTTGAAATATATCCGTCAGCTCAAGGAGAAAAACATTCCCGTTTATTTTGAAAAGGAAAATATTAACACTATGGATTCTAAGGGCGAAGTTCTGCTCACGATTATGGCATCCCTTGCCCAACAGGAAAGCCAGTCACTAAGCCAAAACGTAAAACTGGGGTTACAATATCGCTACCAACAGGGTGAAATTCAAGTCAACTGCGCTCGGTTTCTCGGCTATACCAAGGATGAAAACAAGCGTCTGGTGGTTGTTCCCGAAGAAGCTGAAATCATCAAACGCATCTACCGGGAATACCTTGAGGGTGCCAGTATGTTGAAAATAGCTCGTGGTTTGGAAGCGGACGGTATCCTAAACGGTGCCGGCAGGGAACGCTGGCATACAAGCAACATAAATCAGATCCTGCGAAACGAAAAGTACATCGGCGACGCTCTTTTACAGAAAACATATACCGTAGATTTTCTCACAAAAAAGCGAGTCAAGAATAACGGTATCGTTCCGCAATATTATGTAGAAAACAGCCATGAAGCCATTATTCCGCGTGAAATCTTCATGCAGGTGCAGGAGGAGCTTGTCCGCCGTCGTATTGTGCACACCAGCCCAAACGGAAAGAGCCGAACCTTTAGCAGCAACCACTGCTTCGCTCAGATTGTTATCTGCGGCAACTGCGGCGAGGTTTTCCGCAGGGTTCACTGGAACAACCGAGGCAAGAAATCCATCGTCTGGCGCTGCGTAAGCAGACTGGAGAACACTGGCCTTTTCTGCGATGCCCGCACGGTGCTTGAAAGCACCATCGAGCAGGTACTGGTCACCGCCATCAATAATACCCTGAGGGGAAGGGACGCTTTCCTATTCATACTAAAGGAGAACATCGCAACTGTTCTAACCCGTGAAAATGACCGGACCTTAGCCGATATTGATAAGCGGCTGGAAGAACTTCAAACGGAACTATTGAAGCTGGCCACTTCCAATGCGGATTATGATAAAGTCGGTGATGAGATCCACCGCCTGCGTGACCAGAAGCAAAAATTGCAGGTTGAAAACGTCAACCGTGATGAACTTAAAAAGCGCATTGCTGATATGAGCACATTCCTAAAAAAGCAATCCACCGCCCTCGCCGAATATGACGAGCAGCTTGTCCGGCGGCTGATTGAAAAAGTCACCGTCTACGAAGACAAATTTACCGTGGAATTCAAGTCTGGCTTGACGGTGGATGTGGATGAATACGGGTAAGAAGATAAAAGGCACTCTGCTAAATTCATGATCGTAGGGTGCCTTCTTTTGGCTTGAGTAACGCAAAAACTCAACTCCTCAGAATCTTCTCCATTGACTTGCCTTTTGCCAATTCGTCCACCAGCTTGTCAAGCCAACGGATTTTCTGCATTATCGGGTCTTCGATTTCTTCGACGCGAACGCCGCAGACTACTCCGGTGATTTTATGGGTGTTTGGATTGATTTGCGGGGATTCGGCAAAGAACGTTTCAATGTCAACCCCTTTATCGATTTGGGCCTGCAATCCATGCTCGTCATATCCAGTCAGCCAACAAATGACCAGGTCAACTTCTTCTTTTTCGCGACCCTTTTTCTCCGCTTTTTGGACGAGTAACGGGTATACTTTTGAAAAAGCAGTCGTAAATATTCGCGGTTTCATAGCGTTTTCTCTCCCCGCTCTTTTTGGCCTTGTTGCTGCTCAATTAGTGTCAGTGCAACCTTCAGGGCGGCGATTCGCCGTTCGAGAAGAGTCTGCTGTGACTTGCCTAATTTCGCAGCATCCATTTTCTCGCACTTGTGGAGCGTGGACAGCAATGCACGATGCGCTTCGCTCAACTCTTCAGATGTGAAGTCTGGCATAATCAACCCTCCGATGTTATTTCTTTTTTACTGGAATCCAGATTTCGCTTCGATACTTCGGATTTCCAGTGTCCGGACTCTCGTTCCACAAAATTTCAGGACCTTCAGCTGCCTCATATCCTGAAGATGGAAACCATTCAGAGTATATCCTCCCCCAGACGTTTTGCAGCGTTTCCGGGAATTGTCCAATGGATTCGAAAACTGCCCAGGTACCGGCCCCGATTTCTAATTCATCAAATTCTGTTGCTTTATCACCTGATGTCGCGACCCCGATGTAATGATCCAGTTCACCTTTCTCTTCCATTCTACCTTCTGAAAAATTGGTGGAAGCACTGATGATCCCTTTTGGCTCTACATCGGAGATCGATTTTAATCTCTTAACAATATCCGGGGTCAATAATTCAGTCATTTTGACAATCTCTTGATTGACACCTTCAAAAATAATTGGAACTCTCTTCTTAAATCCTACTAGCTTAAACGGCTCTTTTTCTACAATACGATAGTTCATTTCGCTGCCTCCCTTAATTGACAATTGGAAGGTCATTCGGGGATAAGCCTTTAGTAGCGTATTCCTGCCCCTTGCTTCGGACGGAAGAATGCCATGCAAGGAATGAAAAGCACGGGAAAATGAATCTGCCGAACCATAACCGTATTTGACGGCTACATCGATGATCCTCAGGCTCCTATCTTTCAAGTCAAGCGCGGCTAGCGTTAGTCTTCTTCGCCGAATATATTCTGACAAACTTATGCCGGACAAAAAAGAAAACATCCGCTTGAAATGATACTCCGAGCAGTAGGCGATTTTGGAAATATTGCTATAATCAATCTCCTCGGTCAAGTGCTCCTCAATGTAGGCCAATGCATTATTCATTCTACTTAACGAATCCACCGAACAACCTCCTTTCGCCGTCAATTTTATCAAAGGATGCGTTTATCCATCCGACAATCCGTGCACAGTATAGTCGATTAATATTAAAATTATTCGTATTATTGAAGGAGCCGGGTCAGCATAGGTCCGCACTCTCCGGGGAGGCGGCAGTCTCCGCCCGGTCCAGCATTCGCACCGCAGGTACCAACAGGCACAGGGCGGCAACACCCAGCATCATGACCCCGGACAACAGGAACCAGCGGCTGACACCGATCTGATCCGCAAAGACACCGCAAAACAACAGCCCCAGCGGCATTGCGAGCGACACCACGCTTCCGTGCAGTGAAAACACCCGCCCCAAATATTCCGGTTTTATTCTTTCCTGATAAAGCGCCATCTGAACGCCGCTGTAAAAGGGGCCCGCAAAACCCATGACGGCGCTGCAGACCACAAAGCCCGCGAACATAGTCACCGATAACAGACCGGAAACCGTAAGGCCCAACCCGATCAGCAGAATGGCCGTAGCCAAGGTAAGGGCCCGGTTCTTAAAACCGCCCCACACTCCCAGCAGCAACCCGCCTAACAGCATGCCGACCGAAAAAGCGATTTCCACCACTGAAGCATGCGCCACGGTGCCGCCGAAATACTGCAGGCTCATCAGCGGGAATAAGGCGCTGATCGGCATGAAAATCAACACAAATAGAACCCCGATCCAAAGAAGCGCAAACAGGCCCTGGTCGGTGCGCAGCGCCAAATACCCCTCTTTCATTTCCCGAAAGGCGCTTCCCCGCTCGGCTTGCCCGCCGGCTTCCGGTTTTGGGATCGCCACCAAGCCAACGGCGATACAGGCCACCAAAGCGCCGACCACGTCAACGGCAATCACCGCGTTCAGATCCCAGATGGAATACAGGAGAGCGGCGAGGGCCGGGCTAATAATGAAACTGACTGATTGAATCGACTGCGTATACCCCGCGCATCTAGTCAGGTGTTCCTTGGGCACCAACAGCGGGGTAACTGCGTTAAGGGCCGGGAAGTGAAACGCCGTCCCGATGCTGCGGATGAACAGCACGACCATGATCACCCATACCGGCAGTTCCATATAAAAGGCCACTAGCGCCAGGGCCGTACCCGCCGCAGCAATTGCCAGATCAGCACCAATCATGATCATTTTGCGGCTGTGGCGGTCAATATACACCCCAATCATCGGGCCAAAGACGGCCTGGGGCAGGAAGGCGACCAGCGTGGCCATAGCCAACACCATGGCCGATCCCGTTTTCTCCGTGAGATACCAAACAATGGCCATCTGCAGGACAGCGCTGGTGATTAGCGAAAAGGCCTGTCCCGTCCAGATCGTAAAAAAGGACCGCTTCCAGTTTGCAATTTGTTTAGCCATCACAATTACTCCTTTTATGGGGATTTATCCTTGGTTATTGAGCATACAAAAAGCAGACCCCCGTCCGCCCGTCGGACTTCGGTCTGCCCATCAAGAACAATAGCACGAGGAAAAGGGCAACCTGGATACACATCGCCTCTTCCGTCGCTGTCAGTTCATAAGGATAAGCACAACAAAAAGCCCGCCACTGTGGACGGTTAAATCACCGCTTTTTCGTTGTGGGCTTATCGCAAACGAACTGAGTACATAGTTATACGTCCCCGTTTTTCCAATGATATTGTTAGTATAGCATTGTGGGCCACGATGTTTCAAGTCAGAGAAAGAAGGGAGCGGGCCTAAATTCCTAGAAGAAGCCGGTCTATCGCTTCCTCTTTCGTCGGCAGGAAAAAAATATTACTTCCCCTGTTCGATTCATAGATGAAGTCCTTTAGCGGTTTACTCGTATACTTTGTGTAATCGCCATATATTGCAACTTTAGTATGATAGTTAACAAACTTTTGTAAGACTTCGCCGGCTAGTCCCGTACTCAGGATAAAGAAGGAATCAAGAATATTTTCTTTACTAAGAACAATTCTATTCGAACCGGTTTCGTAGTACGCCGTTGCCAGCAAATCTAATGCGGATTGTGTATCCGTAATCACCTTTTCTTCGCCGACAACAATGGCAATTCTTATTCCATTTCGTTCAATACTGTCAAATTGCATGGCTCCCTCCTAAATAACTCCAATTTTACATTGAAATACAAGGCTGCGACGACCTAACATCCAACCTGACCACACAACCTCAAAAATATCCGAAAAAACATCTAACCTGACCACTGGCGAACGCTGACATCTAACCTGCTCTGTCAGCAAGCACCGGCATCTAACCTGAACACTTGACTATTAAAAACTGCCTTTATGGACTTGTTCCCACGGAGCGATATTTTTACGATTTTACATAATGGGTTTCATACCCATATGTGCCAAAAGCCTTGATATATAAGGGTTTTTCGAACACTAGTCAATCCACCCTTGTTATCAATACTACCGTCTCAACATGCCGTGTCCAGGGGAACATGTCCACCGGCTGTGCCTCCAGCGTCTGGTAACCACTGCCGGTAATATATCCAAGGTCCCTGGCCAGGGTGCCGGGGTCGCAAGAGACATAGATCACCCGCGGCGCCCCCATTTCCACTACCGCATCCAGGGCTTCCCGGCCGCAGCCGGCCCGGGGCGGGTCCAGCACCACCACGTCCGGGCGCAGTCCCAAGGCGGCGAGTTCCGGAAGGAGCTTTTCTACTTCTCCCGTATGAAATTCAACATTGCCTATTTTATTCAAATCCGCATTCCGGCGGGCGTCCTCCACCGCCTGGGAAACCACCTCCAGGCCGTACACTTTTTTGGCCAGCCCGGCCAAAAACAGGGCGATTGCGCCGACACCACTGAAGGCGTCCACCACCGTCTCCGCCCCGGTCAACCCCGCGTAAGCCAGCACTTTTTCATACAATACCAGGGTCTGGACCGGGTTTACCTGGTAGAAGGAAGAAGGTGAAATCCGGAGTTTAAGCACACCCAAATGGTCCACTATGCAATCCCGACCGGCCAGGGTGTGGTTTTGCCTTCCTAAAACTGCCCCGGAGGTGTTGTTATTGATATTGCGCACCACGGAGGCAAGCCCGGGATAACCGGACATGAGCTCACCGGCAAAATTTTTACCCTCCGGCCATAGCCCGCTCCTGGTCACCAGCACGGCCATTATTTCACCGCCTGCAAAAGCTTTGCGCAGGACGACATGGCGAAAAAACCGGCTCTTCCTGGCGCCTGCGGAACCGCCGTATTTATTAAGCAGTTTCTTTGCGAACGCCGCAACCCCGTTTAAATCCCTGTCCACCAGCAGGCAGCCCGCACCTGCACTTTCGCCTTCCTTGAAAAAACCGGCCAGGGTGCGGGATCCCTCCTCGTAGTAGCCAAGCTCATAACCACCGCCACACTCCTGTACGTGGAAACTGGCCTTGTTGCGGTAGTGCCAGGGGTAATCCATGCCAATTGTTTCGCAGATCTTAACATCGTCCAGACCGGCCAGGCGGGCCAGGCTGTCCCTGACCAGCGTTGTTTTCAGCCTCAGCTGCTCGGCGTAATCAACATGCTGCAGCCGGCAGCCGCCGCAGGCGCCGTAGCTGGTACATTCGGGCCGGCGCCTACTTGGAGACTGCTCCAGTATTTCCAGCAACCTTCCACGGGCGTAGTTCCGTTTTGTATCCGTGATCTCAACCAGGACCGTATCCCCCGGCGCTGTGCCGGGGACGAATACGGCCATCCCGTTGTGCCGCCCCACGCCCTCGCCGGCGTGGGTAAGCCCGTTTATTTGCAGTTTGACCTTATCCTTTTTTTTCGGGAACTGTTGGTTTTCCATGTTACAGCCTCCGACTGCCTCCAGAGTTTGGAAATAAAGTTTATACTATGCAACTTGCTTAACAGTACCATAAATCCACTTACGGTCTCATTGTTACTTTGTCATAGCGCCGTGTCAGAAGGCGGAAGAAAATAGCGTCTGCTATCAGCGCAACACCCGACCAGAAAAACCATGCATTTTCACCTATAACTTCAACAACCGGATCCGCAACAAGCAATCCTATCGGCATGGAAAGAGTCATGGCTGTCATCAAAAGGAAAAAAACCTTGCCCATCATTTCAGGCGCAATGCTTTCTTGAACATAGGTTATAACTGGAACATATCCGCATTGTTTGGCAGAACACCGCTTTCACCCGCGTCAAATAAGACTTTTATTCCGCCTGCTTCAATATAGAAATGGCCAAGCCCCATTCACCATTATACCGCATGAAGCCCCGACCGTATTTTCACTAATTACCGCGCACTTCAACCAAACTTCATTCATGGCGTTTTCCTCCGGACCGTGTCAAGACGGTTCTTCTGAAGTAACAAACGTTACTTCTTTACGAACGCCGCGTCTCCGTTTAAATCCCTGGAATCACTTCAAAATAAGTAAATTATTCAAGCCTGACTCCTTTTTAAACTGTTTGGAAAATATTTGATAATTGATCTATTGTTTGTTATACTCAAAATATCATTATCGGGTGGTGAGCGAATTATGTTAATTCAAAAACCTTTAAATATCCAAATTGAAAAACTGCTCCCTCAACTTGCAGAGTTGTCGGGAAGTTTTCCCAAAGTCATCGCCGCCTACGCTTTTGGTTCGCAAATTTCCGGACACCCAACTCCTTTGAGCGACGTAGATATTGGTATATTAATGGATGGCGATTTAGCGGACATGGATTCCTTCAGGATCGAAATGAACCTGCTGGGAGAACTGCAAAGGATATTTAAAACCGGCAATATTGACCTGGTAGTCCTAAATAAAGCCCCCCTGCCTATCCAGTACAGCGCAACCAGCGGTATGCTGCTTTTTGCCAACAACCACGAAAAAAAGTGTGATTTTGAAGAGTACGTGCGAAAGTATTACATAGACTGCCTGCCAATTTATCGTGAATACCGCGAGGAGTATTTGAAAAGGATCAAAGAGGAAGCGGCACGGAATGGTTAATTTCCAGAAGATAGAAAAACAACTTCAGATGCTTGACAAATACCTTGGTATTTTGAAGCAGCTCAGCCACCTCAGCCTGGCTGAATTTTCCGGAGATCCCCGCAACTATGGGAGCGCAGAAAGGTTTTTGCAGCTGGCTATTGAAACCACGTTGAATATTGGCAATCATATTATATCCACCCATAACTTTGAAGCCCCGCAAGATTACTCGGATATTTTCAATATTCTCGGCAAACACAACATCCTGCCCAATGACTTTGCCGGTGTATTAACTAACATGGCCTGTTTTCGGAACCGTCTGGTACACGTCTACTGGGAAGTAGATACGGAAAGAGTTTATAATATTATTCAAACCAAGCTTGGCGACCTGGAAGATTTTAAAGGTTACATACTGGCGTTTCTTGCTCAGGATTTAAAATAGCCGCCTCGATTTGTCCCCATAGTGCGTCAGCCCCGAGCCAATCATATACTTTTTAGCAGGCAAAAATAATGCACCCAGGATCTGGCAGGGTCTTGGGGCATTGTATTCATTTGCCGCAGCACTTTTTATATTTCTCACCACTACCGCATGGACATGGATCATTCCGTCCAACCTTAGTGCGAGTAGACATCCCAATCACATTCGAATCATGCCTAACAATTTCAAAGGGCTTAGGCGGCAAAGGTTTTAAGAAGTTCTTTTTACTCCTGAAACCACTCATTGGTAATATGCCCTTTTAGCATCCACTGACGGGTATTATTATGTAATTCCATTATCAGTATTTTCAGGTGGATAATTAACTAACATCCGGAGTTTGCGGGATTATCCATTTCCCTGAACGCATTATGGTAACACTTGGAATCAAGAATCAGCAGAAATCACGGGGACGCACCTAATGATTCCTTTCGATTCACATGTCTGAATCTCTTTTCTTGGAAAATATTTTTATAAACATGCTGTAAATTAGATAAGCGATAACTGCTCCTAACAGTCCGATAAAGGCAAATATTACCGCATAATATAAGGCCCCGTATAATTCCCCCCGAGCCCCGCTCCAGACCAGCCAGAGCATAAGAAAGGAGTATAGGAATTCCGCCCCTTGACCCCCCCGGCAAGCGCACAATACAGTGACAGGTTTGCACCTCAGTAGTCTTTCACCACCGCGAACAGCAATACCCCTAAAAATTTTTCTTAATCCCCATGAAGTAGTGGCCTGTCTTCCGGCTAACAGCTCTATTCAGCAGAATTTTCAACAAACCAGTGGACGAGCTTTCTGGCAATGCTGAAGTGAGGCGGCAGGCCGGGCAGATTCTCTGCCGCGTACCACCCCGCCTCTTCGATTTCCACTTTGTCTGCGATAATTTTTCCTCCGGCGTAACTGGCGGTAAAGGCGACCATCAGGGAATGCGGGAAAGGCCAGGGCTGACTGCCGAAATAATTGATATTCGCGATTTCCACTCCGACTTCTTCCCGGACTTCCCTGCGCAGACACTCCTCCAGTGATTCGCCCGGCTCAACAAACCCGGCTATTACACTGAAGTATTGCATACCGGTCCGCCTGGCCAGCAGTATTTGCTTACCCCTGGTGATAGCGCCGATTACTGCCGGGGAAATGCGGGGATAGCCGGTCAGGCCGCAAACGGGGCAGTACCTGGCATGCTCATCCTTCTTTAACTCCGTTGGCGCACCGCACCTGCCGCAGTACTGGTGGGTGCTGTCCCAATGCAGAAGCTGGTTCGCCCTTCCCACAATTTTAAAAAGGCCCTCGTCCATCACCCCGAACAGCTTTCTTAAACCCAAAAACTGCGTGCCAGGTAACGGGCGCCGGTCGCTTGAAACTTCAGCGGCGTAACACGGGCTTCCGTCCAACCGGCCCAAATAGACTTTCCGGATTAGTTCAGGTCCCGGAACCGGAATGTCAGCGCTAAATGGAATGACAGCCTTACCACCCTCCAGGCGCACCAGCAGTTCCTCCCGGTGAAAAACAAACCAATGAACCGGTCTTCCAGCCTGCGGCGTAGGGCACGTTTCAAACCCCAAAATCATTATTTTTACTTCCTTCCCTGCGAGTATGCGGCAACTGGGAACGCTCCTAAAACACATGAATTTTTTTGGAAAAAGCGTTGTCCCGCCCGGGCAATATGGCCTGGTCAATGCTGCCATTATATCAGTGTAATTATAGATCCTTCTTTGCTTTAGTCAAACCTTTATACTCATCCTTCCCTTAAAAACCTTCAGGATATTTTTTGCCGATTCCAGTCTTACGTTAAACGATTTTTCTTTTGATAAATTTTATAATTTTTTAACTTACATATTAAAAAATTTTTGATATAATTAACTTTTGGATAAAGCCTTAATCCTGTATAGAAGGAAATTTTAGATTCCATACTTTAAGCAGGAGGACTAATATGCCAAAACGAACCGACATCAACAAAATATTAATAATTGGTTCCGGCCCCATTGTAATTGGGCAGGCCTGTGAATTCGACTATTCCGGCACCCAGGCCTGCAAAGCCCTGCGAAAACTGGGTTACCAGATCGTTTTAGTTAATTCCAATCCGGCTACTATTATGACGGATCCCGAAATTGCGGACGTAACCTACATTGAACCGCTGAATTTAAATAGCCTTTCCAACATCATAGCCAAGGAACGGCCCGACGCCCTGCTGCCGAATCTAGGCGGGCAGTCGGGTCTAAATTTGAGTTTGGAACTGCATAAGGCCGGTGTTTTAGAAAAATACGGAGTTGAACTTATCGGCGTACAAGTCGACGCCATTGAACGCGGGGAGGACAGAATCGCCTTTAAAGAAACCATGAACCGGCTGGGAATTGATTTGCCCCGCAGCGAACCGGCCTATACTGTTGAGGAAGCGGAAAAAATTGCTCAGAACCTCGGCTATCCGGTGGTTATCCGCCCCGCTTACACCATGGGGGGCACCGGCGGCGGGCTGGTTTATAATGTTGAAGAATTGAGGGTTGTTGCTAACCGTGGAATCGCCGCCAGCCTGGTGGGTCAAATTTTGGTGGAGGAATCGGTCCTGGGCTGGGAAGAACTGGAGCTGGAAGTGGTAAGGGACGCCAAAAACCAGATGATCACCGTCTGCTATATCGAAAACGTTGACCCCATGGGCGTGCATACCGGCGATTCCTTTTGCACTGCCCCCATGCTGACCATAAGCCCCGGGCTGCAGCAGCGGCTGCAAAAGTATGCCTACGCCGTGGTGGAGGCCATTGACGTGGTAGGGGGAACCAATATCCAGTTTGCCCATGACCCTAAAACGGACCGGGTGATTATTATTGAAATCAACCCCCGCACTTCCCGCTCCTCCGCCCTGGCTTCCAAAGCCACCGGTTTCCCCATTGCTATGATTTCTTCCATGCTGGCGGCGGGTCTGACCCTGGACGAGATTCCCTACTGGCGGGGGGGTTCCCTGGCCCAGTACACCCCTTCAGGGGATTACGTGGTGGTAAAGTTCGCCCGCTGGGCCTTCGAAAAGTTTCACGGCGCCCGGGACATTCTGGGTACTCAGATGCGGGCCGTGGGCGAGGTTATGAGCATCGGCAAAAACTACAAGGAAGCATTTCAAAAGGCTATCAGATCCCTGGAAATCAACCGCTATGGCCTGGGTTTCGCCAGGGATTTCAACCGGCTCCCCCTGGAAGAGCTGCTGACGCTTCTGGCGGTGCCGTCCAGCGAACGCCAGTTTATCATGTACGAGGCCCTGCGCAAAGGCGCCGATATCCGGCATCTTAACCAGATCACCCAGATCAAGCCGTGGTTTATTCAGCAAATGCGGGAACTGGTGATGCTGGAAGAGACGATCATCAAACATAAAGGGGGACAACTTCCGGACGAATTGCTAATCCGGGCTAAAAAGGACGGTTTTGCCGACCGTTACCTGGGTTTGCTTCTGGATCTGCCGGAAACAAAAATTCGCCGGCGCAGAACCGCCCTGGGGGTTGGGGAAGGATGGGAAGCCATCCCGGTCAGCGGGGTGGAAAACGCCTCCTACTATTACTCCACCTACAACGCTCCGGACCGGACCACGTCCAGCAACCGGCAGAAGGTAATGGTCCTGGGCGGAGGGCCGAACCGGATCGGCCAGGGTATCGAATTTGACTACTGCTGCGTTCACGCGGCCTTTGCCCTGCGCGACCTGGGATATGAAACCGTGATTGTCAACTGCAACCCGGAAACGGTTTCCACCGATTATGACACATCTGATAAGCTTTATTTTGAGCCATTGACGGTGGAAGATGTGCTGAGCATTTACGAAAAGGAAAAACCCCTGGGTGTAATCGTTCAATTCGGCGGGCAAACACCCTTGAACATTGCCGGGGAACTGGCTAAAGCCGGGGTGAAAATTCTCGGCACCTCCCCGGATACCATTGACCTGGCCGAAGACCGGGACCGGTTCCGCCAGATCATGGAAAAACTTGAGATTCCCATGCCCGAATCCGGCATGGCCGTCACCATCGAAGACGCCCTGAAAATTGCCGGTCGGATTGGCTACCCTTTAATGGTCCGTCCCTCCTATGTCCTGGGCGGCCGCGGTATGGAAGTTGTTTACGATGAGGAGATGCTCCGCCAATACCTGGCTGCCGCAGTGGGAGTCACACCGGAAAGGCCCATCCTAATAGACAGGTTTTTAAAGAACGCCATTGAGGCGGAAGCAGACGCCATAGCCGACGGAACTGACGCCTTTGTCCCGGCGGTAATGGAGCACATCGAGCTGGCCGGCATCCATAGCGGGGACTCGGCCTGCGTCATTCCGCCCATCAGTATCCCCAAAAGGCATGTGGAAACCATTGTTGAATATACCAAGAAAATTGCCAGGGAAATGAACGTGGTGGGCTTGATGAATATGCAGTACGCCATTGCTGACGACATGGTTTACGTTCTGGAAGCCAACCCCAGGGCTTCCCGAACCGTTCCCCTGGTATCCAAGGTCTGCAATGTCTCCATGGCCAGGATTGCCACAGAAATCATGCTGGCTGAGGCCACAGGGGGTAAATCCTCCCTGAACACCCTGATTTCCAGGGAAATCCCCCATTTCGGGGTAAAAGAGGCGGTTTTCCCCTTCAATATGTTCCAGGAAGTGGACCCCATCCTGGGGCCTGAAATGCGCTCCACCGGTGAAGTACTGGGTATTGCCGATTCCTTCGGCCTGGCCTATTACAAAGCCCAGGAAGCCACCCGGATTCCCCTGCCCGCATCCGGAACCGTCCTGATCAGCGTGTTCGATCAGGACAAGCCCTTTGTTCTGGATACTGCCAGGGAGTTTTCCGGACTTGGCTTTAAAATACTGGCGACGGACGGTACCCACAGCTTTTTGAAAGAGAACGGGATCCCCTCCCAGGTGATCAGAAAGCTGGCCCAGGGCCGTCCCAATATTGTCGACGGCATTACCAACGGGGAGATCAACCTGGTCATCAACACCCCATCCGGAAAAAGCAGCCAATATGACGACTCTTATATCCGCAAGACGGCTATAAAGTACAGCGTCCCCTACATCACCACCACGGCTGCCGCCCTGGCCAGCGCCCGGGGCATCGCGGCCTATAAAGAAAACAACTATACGGACGGAAGCATCAAATCCCTCCAGGAATACCACGCGGATATTATGCGTAAATATTAGATAACAGGAACAGTACAAGCCAAAATGATGTCCGGATCAAAGGGTGTAATCCGCTAAGCGGAATTACACCCCATTTCTTGCTGTCCCGGGATTTTAAAAAGACAACCTTCCGAAAACTACCTCCGCCTGAAGCCCTCGCCAATATTAACAGTGGGTGGAATAATAAAAGGAAAGATCACCAGAATTATGTTTACTACCATAAAAATAATTAAAACACGCTGCCGCACCCTATCTGACGGGATTAACCGGCGGTAAAGGGAAGCAATCTGCCGCCAGTGCAGCAGGATATGGAGCAGTAAAAAGCCCAGCAGGAGGAAACTCAAATAAAGGTGAATATCCTGCCAGGTGTGCTTGCTTATCCCCAGCATGCCCATTTCCACCTTTTGTCCGTACATCTCTCTTCCGGCCTGGCCACTCAGAAGCACATAGCGGTTTAAAAATCCCGTTCCCGCCAGCGCCATCATTGTAAGAAACATAAGGGCATCGATAATGAAATTATGTGAAGCTTTGCCTTGCATCATCTTTCTTCTCCTCTCTTGTCCAAACATTGCGCCTGCAAAGAAGAAAAGTTTTACTTTATGCCGTACTACGAACTGCCGGGAATTCCAGTTATATCATACTATCATAAATAGCGGGCAAATATAGCACACAAGTATTCTTCCTGCATTTTTTATGCTTGATTAAGCTATTAATATTTGCCGGCCAAACCGGTTTTTAATACATGTCCGGCTAAAACATCATCTCCCGGATGCAGAACAGTTTACATCATACCGTCGGGGTTTGTTTAACTGGATTAGACTGACTGAATGAGTTACGCGTGCTTAACCCACCGTACAAACATTTTACTAAATTTGCCCTTGACGGAAACCAGCGGCCTAAAAAAATACACCTTTTTCAGGTGTATTGGCAGACATAAAAGGTTTTTTGAATCATTTGATTGTTTCCTGTAACAAAATACCGCATCCAGGCGCTGTCTTGAAGCCCGGCCCACGGGGTAGGGCGCTACCGGGCAAGCGTTTTCTACGTACTTGCTTTTCTTATGCCTTTGCTATTGTTTTGCCGAAATCTATCGCTGTTTTTTGAGCATCGTCATCCGGGTTCCAAAGGTTTCTAAATCCATCGCTGATTACTTCAAACCCCGCGCCTTTCATTAATTCATTGATGACCTTCACCGATTCTCCGCTCCAACCGTAACAACCAAAGGCCGCAGCCTTTTTGCCTTTAAACTTCAGCTCCGACATCAGATGGATGAAGCCTGCCACCGAATGCAAAATGCTTCTGGCAATGGTGGGGGATCCCATGACTACGGTTTTAGATTTAAAGACTTCGGTAATCAGGTCATTATCATCACTCTTGGCCAGGTTGTAAACTTTAACCACTACATCCTTATCGACCAGACCGATTCCTTCCGCGATTTTTTCAGCCAGTGTTTTAGTGCCGTTCCACATCGTATCATAAATAATGGTAATCTGGTTTTCTTGATAATCATTTGCCCACTGGGCGTATTTTTCAACAATCTGCATCGGGTTATCCCGCCAAATAACCCCGTGGCTGGTTGCGATTATGTCGATTTGCAACTGTAAGGACATAACCTCATCCAGTTTTCTCCTTAAATTGGCGCTGAAGGGGGTCAAAATGTTGGCGTAGTATTTTATGGATTCATTGAACAAATCGCACTGATCCACCAGATCGTTGAACAGTTTTTCCGTTGCGTAGTGCTGGCCGAAAGCGTCGTTGCTGAACAGAATATTGTCCCTGGTAAGATATGTCGCCATACTGTCCGGCCAGTGGAGCATCGGCATTTCCACAAAAATCAGCTCTTTACCGTTTCCAATATCCAGCTTGTCCCCGGTCTTAACCACATGAAAATTCCAATCTTGATGGTACTGACCTTTCAAAGATTTAACAGCATTTGCCGTGCAGTAAATTGGTTTGTCGGGAATTAGCTTCATTAAGGCGGGAAGCCCCCCGCTATGATCAACCTCCCCGTGATTTGCCACAACATAATCAATTTTGTTTAAATCAATCTCCTTAGCCAGGTTTTCAACGAATTCTTCGGCAAAAGGAGCCCAAACAGTATCAATTATCACTGTTTTTTCTTCTTGAATTAAGTAAGAATTGTAGGTTGAGCCTTTGTGAGTGGAATACTCGTAGCCATGAAAGTTTTGCAGCTCCCAATCAACTTTACCTATCCAGGACACATTGTTTTTTACATGTTTTTTCACTTGCATCAACTCCTCCTTGAATTATTGGTTTGCTATGTTATTCACAACATTTAACCCGTCATAAGACACAAGGAAATATTAACGTGGATTTGCTTTGTTTTTTATTATACCATACATCTTACAAAAAAACACAACCATGGAAAGTCCCCGCCTTATCTGTTTAATTCTTTTCGCATTCTTACCGGCCAGGTCGTCTATCGAAGCCATTATCCTCAGACCCGTGAGCGCCAGTGCAGCAAATTGTGCTGTACGATTATGTTTCCTTCGCAGGCGCAAGTGCCGGCAAACTTTAACTATTGATACTTTGTCCGTTACCGTGGATACCCCGCTTTTCCCGTTAAAAATTCCTGTTACTACACAGGTGTGCCGGCTCATTTTTTATTTGCCAAACAAAATTTTCTTTTAGATGTTATTGACATATACCCATAACTATTGTATATTGATATCGGGTATATACCCATTACCCCGGCAGTGATTACACAGGAAACGGAGATGAGTGTGAAATTGCCCAGACCGCGGAAACCGCGCCGGATTGGTTTTTTCCCTACCGCAACATATTTTAAACCCGGCGGTGGCCAGGTACCGGAACCCGGCGAAATAATCATTAACGTTGACGAATGGGAGGCTTTACGGCTTAAGGATTATTTGGGTCTGGACCAACAGGTTTCAGCTGAACACATGAAACTGGCCCAAAGTACCTTTCAAAGGATTCTGAATTCGGCCAGAATCAAGCTTGCCACTGCCATCATAGAAGGGAAACCGGTAAGGATAACTTACGGGGAGCACCAGCTTATCGGCCACTGGTATTGTCAGTCCTGTGGTTGCGAGTGGGAAAAAATTATTGAGGAAAACAGGATAAAGGAACAGTTTTGTCCTTCCTGTGGCAGGAGACATCAAAACCGCCACAGACATGGATGGGGGCCCCCACCCTGGGCGGGGCCCGGCAGAAACAGGAGATGATCCAACTGGGTTTAAGGGTTGCCAAGTTGGCCTCAAAATAAGCTATCAAAAAGGAGGTAACAACATGCCGTTAGGAGACAGGACAGGACCATCTGGCTTGGGCGCCCGTAGTGGCAGGGGAGCCGGCTTTTGCGCCGGTTATGGAGTACCCGGTTATATGAATCCGGGGCCGTCTTTTGGTTATGGCTTCAGGCGCGGTCAGGAAGCAGGTTTCGGTCAGGGCCGCGGACGCGGATTCAGGGGACGTTTTTGCAGGCAGTTCTCCCCCTGGGGTTACCAGTACGGGGCACAGCAATACGCCCCTGTTCCCGGACAATTTGAACCGGTGGATGAAAAAGCCTACCTGGCAAGTGAAGCAAAGATCCTGAAGGAACAATTGTCTTCAATTGAAAAGAGACTTTCCGAACTTGAGGGTTCAGAAAACAAAGACCAATAAATACAAAACAATCTTACGCCACAGATAAATAGCGGCCCTGCATCAGATTATTTCAACTGCAGAGCCGCATTTTTTTAAGACTGGCCACTCTTGGAAAAAGAGTCAGCCTATTGTTATTCACAGGTCCTTATTTCGATGGTCTTGTTTTAAAAAGGCTGCCCATCCATCCACGAACAGGTAGAAATCTATTAAGCCTGAGCCCTTAGCCTAAGCAAAACCCAGCCTGATAAAAACGAAGTATACATACACGGAAGCCAGAGCCAGGGAGATTAAAGTCGCCGGAACACTCACTTTTAGAAAATCCACAAAGGAAATGGGGGCTCCTTCCCGAATCGCTATGTTGGCTACAATCAGATTCGCCGAAGAAGCAATTAAAGTACTGTTGCCGCCCAGGCAAGCGCCCAGAGCCAGAGACCACCAGAGAGTGGAGAGTTCCACCGGCGGCAATGCCAGCTGTGCCCCCATATCCTGAATCATGGGAATCAGGGTGGCCACCAGCGGGATATTGTCAACAAATCCGGAAACCAATCCGGCGCCCCACAGCACTGCCAGGGAGGTGAGCGTTATGTTGCCGCCGGTAACCTCTATCATCCAGGTTGCGGCTTTTTTGATAATGCCCACTTCCACCATACCTCCCACCAGTACGAACAAACCGACAAAGAAAAAAATGGTTACCCATTCCACCGAATGGTACACTTCTTCCAAATCGCTTTCTTTGATCCCGATGAGCATTAACAGGGTAGCGCCGGCTAAAGCCACCACCGCCGGTTCCATATGCAGGAACTGGTGCAGGATAAAACCCAGTAAGGTGAGGGCAAAGACGAAAATGGATTTTTTAGCCAGCGCTGAGTCCCGAATAAAGTCTTTCGGATCAATATCCATAAGACCCTGTTGATATTGTTCATCTACGTGAAGATGTTTTTTATAGTACGATTTCAAATAAGCGATAATAACAAGCAAAATGACAATAATAATCGGCGTCATGTGAATGAGGAACTCATTAAATGAAATGCCTGCCGCCACGCCGATCATAATGTTCGGCGGATCCCCCACCAGGGTGGCTGCTCCGCCTATATTGCAGGCTATGATTTCCGTAATGAGAAAAGGGGCGGGATTCATGTGCAATAGCCGGGTAATGGCTATGGTGATGGGAGTGATCAATAAAACCATGGTCACAATATCAATAAAAGCCGAGCCGATTGCTGTCAGCAAAGCAAGCCTTACCATTATTTTAACGGGATCACCGTTGGCGCTTTGAGCTGTTCGAATGGCAATATATTGAAAGACACCGCTTTTATTGGTTATTCCCACCAGAATCATCATGCCGAAGAGCAGAAAAATGGTGGCCCAGTGAATATGCTCCGTATAGGCCGTATGTAAATCCACAATGCCAAATATCACCATCATGAGCGCACCTGCCGTGGCGATAATGGAGCGGTTAATTTTTTCCGAAATAATAAAGGCGTAACTGATGAGGAAAATGGCTGCTGCTACAATAACCTGCCAGTTGGCTGCGTTCTGTTCTACATGTACCACTGTTGTGGCTCCTTCATAATTTTTATCCACTCCATCGGGTTTATTTTGTGTCGAAGTAAGTCTTTTTCCCCAAGGTCCGGGCCAATTTGTGCAGGAAATCCAGCGTGGGATTTTATCGGCCGCTTTTCAGCCTGCTGATGTTTGATTTTTTGTTTCCTATGCGCAACGTCAGTCAACAGCAACGCCAATATTGTATAATGCGGCTGCTGAAAGACAAGGGGAAACTTACCGGAGGAGCGGCTCCATCAAAGTCCGGGCAGCCCTGCTCTCCTTTGTTACTCCTCAACAATTATTCCGGCTGTTGCGTGTATTTTACCTGTTTTCCACCCTTTGGCCGGAACCGGCGTCTTTATCGGTAATCCTTGTTGAGGCCGGCCACTTGATCAAGGGAAATGATAAAAGCAATCCCTTTATTGGGTTCGTTTAAACTCATTTCTTTCACAATAGTGTCAAATACACTTTGGACTTTATCATTCTCAATCAAAGTCATCACAATTTCTTTTTCCGGTTCGATGCTAATCCCCAATAATAAACGGACAGCGGCGCCGCGTCCAAAAAATATGGTTCCTCCTTCAGCTCCGGCCCGATGGGACAGATCCACAACTTTTTCCGCTTTCCCTTTGTTTACAATGGTTATAATCAGTTTGTAACCCAATCCCAGCCAAACCTCCCTTCCTAATGCTCAATATGGATAACTCAATCTACATCATTTTATTACAAGATGCCGTCAAGTCCAAGAGTTAGACAAATAATATTTATTTTCACTTGTCACTAAATATTGCTACAATAAACGCAATTTTATACGGCGCCGGAATCTTGCCCCGCCACCCCCCTGATTTCAAGGCCCGTGCCGCCCCTGGGCAGGGCAGGAAGCAGGAAGAACGAAATCACTTCGCAATGGTTTTTGGGAAAATACACCAGCAAAACCCGGGGAAGTCGAGGGCGCTGCCATGAACGTGCAATCAGCTCAGCACTTGGAGAAACCGCAGCTTCTGCAGATCAAACATCCTTCGGCTTGCTCGAGCTTTTGGCCGCATTGGCACAGCATGGTATTATCCGCCGACATTTCATCCTGTTCGCTATTCCCGTTGTATTTTTTATCCAGCTCCTCTTTAATTTTAGCTACCTTGTTGGCTATGGCCGAAGCGCAGGACCTGCCGGGCGAAAGGTTTCTGCCCTTGCCCCTGGCCAGCATGTAAGACGGACAGGAATGAGTGCCCTGCAATTGCTCGATGATTTCTTCTATAGGTATTCCCCCGCGGATAGCCAGGCTAATCAGCCTGGACGTGGCTTCGGTATAAACCAGACACCCGCCGTCGGAGCCGGTGGTGATAAAGGTCTCTAAAATTTCGCCGCTGCCGGGCTGGTAATTAACGGTAAGATAAAGTTTGCCGCAGCCGGTATCCAGACGGTGAGTCATACCGTGGGCGCTTCTGGGTCTGGGCAGTATTTCACCGCGCTTCAACACTTTTTCCCCGGCAGGGTCTTCCTTCCGGCCTATGGTTATCGTACCATCTTTGCAGCCGTCCCGGAAAACGGTAATACCTTTTAAACCTAGTTCATACGCCTTACTGTAGCATTCTTTAATATCTTCCATGGTGGCGGTCCCGGGCAGGTTGATGGTCTTGCTGACCGCATTATCCACATGCTTTTGAACTTCAGCCTGCATCAGGATATGATTTTCGGGCGATATTTCCTGGGCCCCTTTAAAAATTCTTGCTATTTCCCCGGGGATGCCCTTAACATCCTGACAGGAGCCCCGCCGGGCCACTTCCCCCAGAACATCCTCAGCAACCCCATGTTTGCGGCAGGCCTCCAGAAACAGCGGGCTGAATACTTCAAAATCCCCGGCCACATTGGTCGACTTCTTGTAAGCCACCGCAAAAACCGGTTCTATGCCGTACCCCTCGCAGCCGGCCATGGTGGTTACCGAACCGGTGGGAGCGATGGTCACACAGGTGGCGTTTCTCCGCTTCTCTTCGGGGTGATACACGCTTTTCTCCCATTCCGGAAAACAGCCCTTTTCCTCCGCCAGTTCCCGGGAAGTTGCGCCGGCAACTTTTTGCATCATTTCTGTGATATTCCCGGCATAATCTCTGCCCTCCGGGGAATCATAGGTCAGTCCGGCCATAATTAAGGCATCGGCAAGGCCTGTAAAGCCCAGGCCAATTTTGCGCGTGGCCCTGGTTGCCTCCGCTATCAGGGGAAGCGGGTATTCGGCGACATCGATGAGGTTGTCCAGAAAGCGGACGGCGGTGGATACCGCATCATTATACAGGTCAACGTTGAGCCGGCCCTCCGTTGTGATTACCCGGGCCAGGTTGATACTTCCCAAAAGACAGGATTCGCCCGGGCATAAAGGTTGTTCACCACAGGGGTTGGTGGCATTGATTACTCTTTCCGGCACCGGGTTATGCCTTTGCAGGCGGTCGATAAAAATAATACCCGGATCGCCGCAGGAGTGGGCCGCTTTCACTATTAACTCCCATAATTCGTAGGCGGGAATCATCTCGTGCACCCGGCCGTTGAAGGTAAGGGGCCATTCCCCACCTTGTTCCAGGACCGCCATAAAGGCATCTGTAATTCCAACCGACAGGTTGAAGTTGGTCAGATCGCCTTGGAGCTTGGCGTTGATGAAATTGATGATTTCCGGGTGGTCTATATTCAGAATACCTATGGAAGCCCCCCGGCGCACGCCCCCCTGCATGACCATATTGGACGAGGCGTTGTACAGCTTGATCAGCTCAACCACGCCGGAAGCCTTGCCCTTGGTAGAACGCACCAAAGCCCCCCGGGGCCTGATGGCGCTGAAGTTATACCCCACGCCACCGCCGGACTTGAAAACAAGGGCGGTGGACATCAATGTTTCGTACATGGAATACAGCGAGTCTTCCACCGCCAGGACAAAACAGGCGGATGGCTGCCAGGGCCGGTCGGGTTTGCCCATGTTGGCCCAAATGGGAGTTGAAGGAACAAAAATAAGCTCGCCCATTACAGAGGCGAATTTTTCTTCCCAGTATTTTTGATTTTCCTTCTCGGCGCCCGCCGCTGCCCGGGCCATCCGGTAAACGGCTTGTTCAAAGGTTTCTATGATCTTGCCTTCTTCGTCCTTTAAAGCGTAACGGGCGTTAAAAACTTTTTGACCTGCATCGGATAGTTGAGTCACAGCCAGCCACCTTTATCTATATTATTTTACTGCCGCGCTGAACGCTAATTGCCTCATAGCCTTTATAAGATACATTTATTGCCAGCGGGACAGGTGTTAAGAGATATCATTTCTACGAATCAATCCGGTTATCCTTCTTCGCAAAAATTCGTATTTTATTTAAGTAACAATATAAATTTAGTAAAGGAAACAGCCCTTGATTCGGTTGCGCCCCTATATCCCGCTAACAAATTAACACCTGCTTTAAGGATATTTTAAGTTTTGGCCGCTAAACTAGTTTTGCCGGCAACGTCAGTTGTACAGCTGCCGGTGAATTAAAGCCAGGGGATTTATATTACAGCCTGTAGAGGCGGAAAAGAGGACACGTTATTTTGGAACTAGAAAAACAAATCGCTCCGGAAAAGATTAAAACACCTGTCAGTTCTATTGTTCTGTATGTTGCTTTTTCTGTTACAGCCATTCTGGCGTTAGCGTCCCTAATCAACACCATTATAATTTATAATGATAATGCTGAGCATTATGTGAAGATGGGTTATCCCGCTGCTGAAGTTATCAAACAATTGGTCCAAACCCAATTACTGCCGGGGCTGTTTCAATCAATCGCCGTTTACGGCGGCATTGCTGTTATTTTATTGGGAGCCGGCATAATTAACCATAAAATATCTAATTGTTTGATCCTATTAAGCAAAGACCAAAAGGGCCAGACTGGCCATGATGCTGTGGAAGAAAGCGTTCAGGAAAAAAATGACCCCGGGGAAAATGAGGGTTCAACGGCACTGGGGGATGTGATAAATGAAGATAATATGAGTAACGAGGATAATAGCAATGAGGATAATAGCAATATTGAGGCCCCCCGCAGCTAATGCCGGGGATTTTCAGGATTTTTAGCATCTTTATTACCTGAATTTCCTTCGGTGAGGGATTGGAGGTTTTTGCCGGAACACAGCCCATAAATAACCGGGGAAGACACAGGCATCCATAGATCAGGTAACTTTTAAACCCACTGCCCGCCCTATGGCGGTTGAACAAAAAGGAGTTTTTATGTCCATTTTTGAACTGCCCCGGCTGGCGGGGGGACTGCCCTGCCGGGAAAACACGCTGTGGCGCAGAATCTATGAGTCGGACGTCCTGCACGGCGGACTTGAACTGGTTCCGGATCTGCGGTACTGGGTTGAAGAAAGGTTCGGAAACAGGACGGAGGTAGAAAACCAGAAGATTATCCGGACGGCCAATCTGATTACCGGTGAAGGGGCGCTTTTTAACAGTCTCCGGAGCAAACGGCCTGCGGACTGCTTCCGGGAAAAAGATTTGGACTCCCTGGTAGAAGAACACCGGAAGAATTGTCCCTTCTGCTCTCCGGAGGACCGCACCCCAGAAGACCTGTTCGGGCGCATCCGGGGAGAATACTGCCTTACGGCGTCCAACCTGGCCAAGTATGACGCTTACCACGGCTTGATTATATCCCGGGAGCATCACCCCCTGGGGTTTAACGAAGATATGGCGGAGGATTATTTCCGGGTGGCCGCCCGGTGGTTTCAGGCGGTTGAAACCGGGGTCGCGCCGGAAAGCGGCCCGGCGCTTTACCCCTTTTTGATCTGGAACTGCCTTTGGCCGGCGGGCTCTTCCATCCTGCACGGACACCTTCAGCTTACAGTTGCCCAAAAACGCCCTTATCCCAAGGTGGAACAGCTGCTGGACTGCAGTCTTCGTTATGCGCAGCATTACCGCAGTGACTACTTTCAGGATCTTTATACCCTGTACAGAGCCCTGGGCTTGGGTTGGGAAGACGGCGAAGTCCGTTTCCTCTCAATACTTACCCCCATAAAGGAAAAGGAGATCTGGATTTTACTCCCCCCCGGGCCTGTGACTCTGGACCGGCTCGGGCAAGCCGGGCGGGCGGCGGGCCGTGTGCTGGACCGGCTAAAACAACAAACCTGCCTGCAAAGTTTCAACGCGGCCGTTTACCTGCCCCCCCTGAAAGAAGGCGGCGAGGACAGCCGCCGGCGCTGGGAAAACTACCCCCTGTTGGTTCGCCTGGTGGACAGGGGTGAGATTTTTAACCGCACGGCCGACTTTGGCGCTATGGAATTATTCGCACTGAGCGTAATTAGTTCGGATCCTTTCGCTGTAGCCAGATTAATAAGGCCATAAGGAATTGTAGCCGGGGTTGTGTTTTCTAAAAAAGCGATATTTACTCCCCCGTCTGCTCAAGCCGTCAGGTGTTTGTAGATAAAACCGCTATAGGGGGGCAGCACAAAATGCTGTTCAGTCCCATCTCCGCCGGCGACGATATTGTCCGGGTCCAGCGGGTCCCTATTGCCGGCGGGGGGCAGGTCGTTGATCTCCCGGATATCGCCCAGCTTGATCCAGCGACCCGGGCCAAAGGGAACATCCAGGGGAACATCGTGCCCTTCAAAGTTAAGCATGACCAGCAGTTCCTCGGGCGGGACGGCTCCGTTGTTTGCTTTCCACCCCAGGACCCTTTTTCCCTCGCCCCTGTTTTGCTCCAGCCAGGGACCTAAAAGCCAGTCGAACCGGCCATCTTCAACAGGGTTATAGCCGTTTATCCTCAGCGCTTCATATCTTTTCCTGAGGTTAATCAGGCACCTGGCCCACCGGTAAAATTCGTTGTGGTCCCCGGCATACTTGCTCCAGTTTACCTTGATCCTGTTTCTTTCCCTCTCCACGCCGTACTCCTGTCCCATATAAATCATGGGCTGCCCCAGGGCTACCATGGTAGTCAGCAGTCCCAAGCGGGCCTTTCTTTCCTTGATTTCCGGATCCCGCAAATGCTCCCCGCCGGTGGCCACCTCAAACTGAACGCTGTTTTCGTCGTGACTTTCGCAATAGTTTATAACGTTATTGGTGTGATCCGCGAAACTTTCCTTGCTGAAATAGATCATATCGCCCAGGTTATCCGGTTCGTTGCCTATTCCTTCAAACACACCTTCCCGCAGCAAGGCCTTGACTTTATCGTGGAAAAAGTTGGACCACTGGGCATAGCCGTTATATCCCTCAATATTCAGGTCCTTTTCGTTGGGCAGGTTCTCGGCAATCATAATGGCGTCGGACTTGAAACCCCTGTCTTTGATTTCGTGGGTCAGCCGGTGCATTAATTTGTGGTTTAAAAAATAGCTGTGGGTGGCGTCAAAGCGAAACCCGTCGATGTGGTACTCCTTAATAAACATTTTACAGGAGTCAATAAGCATATTGTCCACTTCGTCCTTCCCCGTGGCCACTTTATTTCCCCACATTGTTTCGCCGGCGAAATAAAAGCCGCCGGAGTTGGAACCGTCGTCAATAAGATTCCAGAGGGGGTTGAAATCGTTCGAAGTATGGTTGAAAACCTGATCCATCAGTACGGCCAGACCGTGCCGGTGAGCTTCATTTATCATTTCCCGGAAATCGTCCGGAGTGCCGAAGTCTTTTTCCACGGCCATAAAGGAGCACGGCTCGTAACCCAGTCCTCTTTTCACCGGGACTTCCGCCGTCGGCATCAGGGCCAGGGCGGTTACGCCCAATTTATCAAAATAACCGTCCTTGATCCGGCTCGTAACACCCTGGAATGTTCCCTGGATATCTTCGGGAAGCCCGGTATCGTTGTCGGTAAAACCGTAAACATTTAATTCATAGAGGATTAAATCCTTGATGTCCGGTGTTTTCCAGTCCTGGTCGGTCCATTGAAATTTTGTCGGATCCACCACCACGGCATTGCGGTATTTATAATCATCACTGTACAGCCTGGTATAGGGGTCGCTCACAAACCGTTCATTTTCAACCGCGCCGCCCTGCAGATAAAACTTATACTCCATGGGGAAACCGGGTTTAATTCCGGCGCTGAGCCGCGCCAGCCAGATATTGGGCTGATAGTAAAATCCCCGGTAAAGCTCCATGGGAATAAAATTTTCCCCCTGCGGCACAGGGTGCGCCGGACACTGCCAATCGTTAAAATTCCCCACCAGGTAGACCCTTGCTGCGTAAGGGTGAAAAAAACCGAAAAGGACGGACCCATCAGTGAGGATATTAGCCCCCAGCATGGAGGTTATACCAAGGCCGGAAACATCGGTATTGGGAAGGTAATAATTGTCCCCGGGCACGAGGCGGCTGATTTGACGGTAATAATCGATGACGTTGCCCACAGGGGACGCCGGGCGAACATTGTAGATATTGTGCCTGTCCGCCATGGACCAGATTTCTTCCCCCAGATGGGCGTGAAAGGATCTGTTGAATTTCTCCTCTTCCCAGGGAACGTCTTCCCCTTTTCCATCCTTGAAAATAAAGTTGAAACTGCTGCGGTTGTAGGACAGGTCGTAATAAACCCCGAAGTCATCTAAACCGCCCGGCTTTACTTCCCTTTCCAGGGTGGCCCCGTCACTGACCCACACCCACATAACCGGCTTTAAAAAACCGTTTTTGTTATCGTAGTGAATCCTAACCCTGTGGTGCATAAACTACCTCCCTGATATACTGTTATGCTACATATTTTCTGCCATTTTGTGTCCCCTATACATTACAGGGTCAGACCTGGTTAAAAACCGGCCAAAAAACAAAAATCTCCGTCCTGCAGGTACGGAGAAAAAATTAGTTTATTCTGATTAACGCGGCGAATTTATAACAACCCTTGAAGCCAGGAAATCAAATTGAAAATTCCGGTCGCCCGGATAACATGCGGCAGTTTTTTCCGGGGTATATTCACCATGGTGGTTTGGCCCTGCCGCCGCTTGCCAAACCATTTGCCTAGCTCCCCGCTAAGATGATCCTGAGATATTAATTGCCATAAATGAAGGAGAGAAGTGCCTTTCCGCATCCCCCGACAGGATAGCCTTGTAGCTCTGTTGTCCAATAAAGGGCCAGGATGTAACATGCCAAATGAATGTCGCTAGTACCAGATTTTACACATTATATCAATTTAACCTCTTAGTCTGATTTATTTTTTAACATTTTGCAATTAACTCGTGATTTCACAATAAAACTGTAAATGTTATACGCTGTATATACACCGTAGCTTTGTATTATAGCAAAGCTTGGAATAATATCATATCGGTACCTTGTTTGAATTTCAATAAAAAGGTGAATGATAATATACCCAATAATTAGAAGCAAGAAGAGTAAATAATGATAGCTATTGTTGTTTTTCATAATTAAGAATATTAAACCAATTATGCCAAATAGCACCGTTGTTATATATATCAAACGTTCGTATTTCATCAAAGTGTTTTCGAGATTTATCTTGTTTAGCGCGTTAAGACTCCAATATCCTGATGCATCCACCCCCCCCCACATAATTGAAAACTTTTTGCATAATAAATATAATAACTTCACCTTATTCTCTGTTCTTTCTTTAATAATAATCCGTTCCTCATTCTGTCTTTGGGAGATGTCTTCAATAGCCATTAAATAATCAACATCTGCTTGTGAATAATTACCAGAAGTCTCATGGTTAAAACCTAAAACAAACTTCCACAATGGGTCTCGGTTAACTAGATGATATTTTGTTACTCCGCTAGCAATAAATGAATAGCTGATTATACAATGAAACATATAAAATAATGCTACAATGCCAAGAATTTTCTTGACGGTATTGAATTTATCTGTTTTATTAGCTGTAGAGATTTCTCTTATAACGAAATAAATTGCTACAGCTAATAAAAAAAAATAACCCAGAGGTCTAATAATGTCTCCCAATGTTAACGTAACACTTGCAAAAATCCATATATACTTATGTTTAAAATACTTGGAAACTAATAAATAACACGTAAAATAGAAAAACAATGTTGCTAAATGCTGATTAGTTAATACAGATCCATATAATATATTAGGAATATTTAAAGCATAAATAACACTCGCAATGCGACCGCACCATTCGTTAAAGACTTCTGATGCAATGAAATAAATTATAACAGTAATTCCAATGCAATATAAAATATTTAATAATTTCAGTACCATTGTTCCTTCATGAAAAATTCTAATTATTAATGATTCATATATGGTAAATCCAAGTTGATAAACCCATGTTGTAAAGTAAGATTGCTGAACAAAGGAATAGTCACCTTTAGCCACATACAACGCACCATTATACATCAATGCAAAATCCGACTCAATTGGAGTTGGGATTTTAATAATCCATACTAGTCGAATACAAAAGGCCAAAGCAACTAATGCAATAATAAACGAAAAACGAGAAATGTATTTATTATTAGATACACAAGCAGTTAAAATAAATAAAATAAATATCATTAAAACGTTCAAGCAAATTGTTAACCTTGACATGAAAAATGAATTCATAGCGGTCATATGAGAGGTGTAAAAAATTAGTATAAAAATAGCAAGGCATAAATATAATAACAATTTTGGGAGGTATAATAATATATGACAAACTAAGTCCTTATACATCATTTCCCCATTTCACCTTTCTACTTTTACTCAACTTTTCAGGACATGTTAGCAACTGCGGGTAACAATTTTTCCTTTATATACACTGGCAATTGCTGTAACCATGTTTCAACTTTCCGGCAACAGATTTTATATTACCAATCAGGGAGTCCATTATCATTAAACGCTTGGTAAAGGCAACTATTTTCTCACCCCGTACAAATCCGGACAAATATCATCAATACAATACAGGCAATACCCGAAGTCCGGCTCACCAGTGACGTTGGCCACCACTTCATCGTGCTGCCCTTTCCAGGCCGTGATATCAATAACGTTCAGATCATAAAGTTTCAATGGATTTAAAAGCTCCCCAAACCTGCAGCCAAACCCTTAGCAAACGGCAAATTCCAGGATACTGATTTGATCTTCTGCGGTATGCACCTACCTTTTCCCCAAAAGGCATACAGCATACCAACCGTACCCCAGCATGGCAGCGAAATCCGCCGGGGGGCCACCAAATCCCGCAAATATTTTACCGTAATTCAGCAACTCGTCAACGGGACCCAAAACAACCCCTCTTCCGCTTCCTTTTAGATCTTAGTTTTTAACCGTATTCAGGTGAACAACGTGCAATGCTTGACGACCTTATCACGGCACACCATAATTATACAACAAATACGAAGATTTATAAAAAGTGAATATATGCTGCAATTGATTTTCAACCTGGATTTCGGGATCCCCCTATAATATTTTACATCCTAAAGAACCTGGCAGTGCTAAAAACCTGCAGTATATACACCTACCCACCATAAACCATGTATACGACGAGATAATTCTTATAAATATTTACCCCTACCCCGGGCTGTACCAACCATAGCACGATCCTGCCTCTGTCCGGGAAGCAAACTCCGGCATACTTCGACAAATTCATCTGCAAAACGGATTACATTTTCAACGCTGTAGCGGGTTATGTAAAGGCATTTAATTTTTACAAACATATATTCCGCACAAGGTCAGTCTGTCTTATTCGGCGCATGTTAAGTATAATGAACAGAGGAGATGATTTAATTTTGAAACCGGAGATTTGCGCAATCGCAAACAATAACAACGAAAAGATTCATCAAGATACAAAACCGGCGGAAAAACCGAAATCCCGCGCAGTCGGCATCATTCTGATTGCACTTTCGTTTGTTCTTTACGGGTGTCTGCTGATTATTCCTTTTATCCCCTATCCTGTGGGTACAAAGGCAGTAGTTTCCACAATCCTGATTATAACGGGAGAAATATCATTCTGGGCCGGCGGTTTTATTCTTGGCAGGGAACTGGTTATGAAATATAGGAAATACTTTAACCCCTTACGCTGGTTTAAAAAGGAGAAGGAACAGGGGTAGGCCTTCAGCAATGGGCTGTCTTAGGCAATAAAACCTAGTTTTGCCGTTGCAGTGCCACCGTCACGGCTTCGCGGGCGGAGGGGTTAATTGTTTCGCCGAGCAAAACTGGCAGATCCCCTGATCCTATGGTTATAAACAACAATGGGTCAATTGATAATAATAAAAAATTGGAGTGGTTGGTATGATGAATTTTTTTCAAAACATCAAGACCCACCTGCCGAAAGAAAACGAAGAAGAATTTTTACGTGAAATATATAGAGAGAACCAGTTAAGATTAATTATTGCTGCAACAATACTTATAATTGCCGAAACAGCAATAACCATTCTTTTTAAAGGTAAAATATGTTATACAGAAGGCGTGGTAATTGTTTTCATTCTGTTTAACATAATTATGCTACCCATTTTATATATGATCTACAAAAGAATTAATGCGGTCAACAATATCGCTGTGAGAGTTGCCCAATATGTATACCTGCTTACAACTCTTGTTTTTGGTTGCGCTTTAGCTTTTATTCCCCAGGATCAGTTTGCTTCCATACATATTTACATAATTGTTGTGTTCGCCATTGCCGCCTTCATTTATATGCGGCCATTGGAAAGCTTTATCATGTACTTTCTTGTATATTTATTTTTTTGCTTTCTCTTGCCATATTACCAGACCAATATAAATGCGGTGAGAATCTTAACTATAAATGCCTTTATGATGAATATTATCGCCTGGATATTTAATAGAATGGTGTTTAGAATGAGGGTCAACTCATTTATTGATAAAAAAATAATTATGAAAAAAAACCTTCAGCTGCAAGATCTGGCTGTCCGGGACTCCATGACCATGTTATTCAATTATAAGTATATATATAGGAGGCTTCGCGAAGAGATCGATAAAGCAAAGCGCATCGGATATCCTTTGTCGGTTATCATGATGGACATTGACGATTTCAAGCATTTTAATGATGAATATGGGCACCTGGTAGGCGACGGAATTATTATTAAAGTAGCACAAATTCTTCTTAATACGTGTAGAGCGACAGATATTATCGGCAGATATGGCGGAGAGGAATTTCTTATCATCATGCCTGGCACAACTTTAAAAGACGCCGCTTTTTTAGCTGAACGTATTCGAGTGGCTGTTGAAACAGCGGAATTTGAAAATGGGACGGGAATTACTTTAAGCGGCGGAATCAGAGAAATGAAGGGCGATTCCGCTAAAGAATTAATTAAAAGTGTGGACCAGCAGCTCTATAAAGCCAAATCTAAAGGGAAAAACAGATTTCTAGTGACATAAATTCACGGTAAGTTTAAAGTTAAAACATGCTTGATCCTGGTTTACGAAAAAGATGTGTCGATCGCTTTTAAACCAGCCGATTGGAGTGCTGGTTAGCTGTTTATATGAATGAATCACTCTTAAATAACGCGCCGTTGCTGGAAAGAACTTCGGGGTTTTACCTCCGAAGTTCTTTTATTTCGGGAATCAGGGAGATTAATCAGGGGGGCGCGATTCTTAACCTTCAATCAGCTCGGCCACGGGCGCCTTTGTAACCCTTTTCCCGCCGTCGAGCGGCTTAACCATTGCCGCGTTATCCTCCAAAACTACGCTTTCGATCCAGATCGGCGAACCGCGGTGCAGTACAGTGACGGTCTCTTCCGCATTCAATATTTGCTGTGCCCTTTGGATATCCATATCATCCCTCAGATCTTTGGTTTTTGTTAAAATAACATTCCCCCCAAAAAGAAAATAATACATCCGTGCATCCTTTTAACAAAGTGGTTGATAACGGAGTGATTGCCCAAACCCCTCGTCAAGGTGCCGCAAACAAAGGCCCAGGCAACTTTCATAGCGTACCGCCTTTAACAATTCTTATGTATTAGGGGAGTGCGGCACTTACTTTTTAACACATCTTAAACCTGCCGGCGCCTGCCGGCATATATTAATACGGAACAGGCCCGGGTTAAACTACCAAGATTATTTTGGGATTATTCAGGATTGAAAGGAAAAGAAGGTGCTTGAAATGTCCGCGCGCTACCCGCAAGATTGTCCTGAAGGTTTTATAAGCCATTACTTTGTTGTTTCCGGCGATACAATGTCCATTATCGCCCAATATTTCGGCGCCACCAGGGATGAGCTGATAGCAGCAAATCCCCATATTACCGATCCGGATGTACTTTATCCGGGGGATGTTCTATGTGCGCCGGGATTTCGCAAACCGGCGGCTTGTCCGGCGAACTTCCAGGGAAGCTATGAAGTAAAATACGGCGATTCCATGTTTACCATTGCCCGGCAATTTAAAATCAGTGAAGAAGAGCTGATTGCCGCCAACCGGCATATTCCCAATCCGGAATTTATTTTTCCCTTTGATGTGCTCTGTGTTCCCGGTTCTACAGACGGCCCGCCGGCCACAGGAGATTCAGCGCAACTTGATGTCAACGAAAGCAACAACGGTGATGTACTGTCAGTTCGGAAAGGGCAAAAGAACGTCCCTTAGCTCTGGAACGCCCTTTTGCGCCGTATATTTCTATAACGGAAATTCCTTCTCCAGCTTTCTGTGTTTGAATGTCTTCTCCCTGTTGGAGTATTCCGCAACGATATGGCCGTTCCCAATCAACTTGTACTTGTAAATCACCAGGCCCTCCAGACCCACCGGACCCCGGGCATGGATCTTATTTGTACTTATGCCCACTTCCGCGCCGAAGCCGTAGCGGAATCCGTCGCTGAAGCGGGTGGAACAATTCCAGAAGACGTTGCCGGAGTCAACCAGGGCCAGGAATCTGGCGGCGTTTTCCTTGCTGCCGGTAATGATGCTGTCGGTATGGCCGGAGCCGTAATGATTGATATGGTCGATAGCTTCGTCCACATCGCCCACCACTTTGACTGATAACTTGTAATCCAGGTATTCCGTCCCCCAGTCTTCTTCCGCAGCCGGATCCAGGGCGATAATTTCCCGTGTTCTGGGGCAGCCGGCTAACTGCACCTGTTTTTTAACCATTTCCTCCTGTAAAACAGGCAAAAAGTCCGGCGCGGCTTTTTCATGCACCAGCAGGGTTTCCGCAGCATTGCACACAGCCACATACTGGGTCTTGGAATCCACGACAATCCGGACGGCCATCCCCGGATCGGCGCTCTCGTCCACGTAACAGTGGCAAATGCCGTCCGCGTGGCCCAGGACGGGGATCCGCGAATTATCCATGATGTATCTGACGAACTCATTAGAGCCCCGGGGTATGATCAGGTCGATATACTGGTCCATCTTCAGCATTTCGCCGACCTCCGCCCTGGTTTCCATCAGTTTCAGCCAGTTGCCGGGAACCCCAGCTTCGTCTGTGGCCCTGATGATGATGTCGGCCAGGATCCGGTTGGTTTCCATAGCCTCGGAGCCGCCCTTCAGCATTACGCAGTTGCCGCTCTTCAGGCAGAGGGTGGAGATCTGCACCAGGGCATCGGGCCTGGATTCGAAGATCACCCCGATGACCCCAATGGGGCAGGTCACTTTATACAATTCCAGTTCCTCGTCCAGCCCGGTGGAAAGCAGCGTCTTGCCCACCGGGTCGGCCAGTCCGATCAGGCTTTTAATGCCGTCAATGGCATCGGCTATTTTGGGCTGATCAAACTTTAACCGTTTCAAGAGGGGCTCCGGCAGGTTTTCCCCGGCGCTCCTCTCCAGATCTTCCTGATTGGCTTTGACGATTTCAGTTTCCCGGTCGCTTAAGGACCTGGCGATTTGAGCCAGGGCTTTGTTTTTTTGGCCCCCGCTCAGGGCAGCCAGCTTAATGGATGCTTCTTTGACCTGGCGGGCAAAATCTTCAATTCTCATCTAAACATCCCCCTCTTTCAAAAGGTTTTTAATAGTTGGCAGTTCCTTTTCCAAAAAACTTTTCCACAGCTTTTGTAACTGTTTACGCCTTTTACTTCCCTAAGGTCCTTTCGACGAACATTCCGAAGAACCCTGTTTCTGTCTGACTGATTTTTCCTGCCCCACCGGACTGGACAATGCGCTTTTTTCCGGCAAGTCTGCCATTATTTTGCCAGGGTTTCCTTCATCCAATCCACCAAACTCCGGCCGTACTGTTCCTTAATCTTCTCCACTTCCTCCATCCCCTTGATCTGCCCGTTGTTCAGGGAGATGACCATATCCAACGCTTTCGTGGCAAGCAGCTCATCCCGTAAAAACCCGGCACATTAAAAAACACGCTTGATTCCAAGCGTATTTTAATAATTGCAACGTGAGCGAATCGATAAGCCGGGTTCTGTCGCGGGTGATCATCTATCTGGGACAGCTATCGCCAGCCGCCTCAAGCGACCTTACCCGGGAACGGGACGGGCCGCCCCAGCGTTCCCCTATTCGGTCTTGCTCCGGGTGGGGTTTACCTAGCCGGACGGTCGCCCGCCCGCTGGTGCGCTCTTACCGCACCGTTCCATCCTTGCCGCATCCCTTTAGGGGATGGGCGGTCTGCATTTCTGTGGCACTATCCTCGGGGTCGCCCCCACTGGGTATTACCCAGCACCCTGCCCTGCGGAGCCCGGACTTTCCTCAGACGCCACCTTTCGGCCCGGCGCCCGCGATCACCTGATTTGCTCACTAAGAATTTTTTAGTTTTGATACCTATGTAACATTATATCACCTTTCCGGAAATTTGCGCAAACAAGGGGAACAAAACGTGAATTTTAAACATGAGACTTCGGGAACAAGTTTTTTAATCCTTTGCCGGCGCCGCGTAAGCGGCATGGGCATCCGGCATTGATGGCCGGACTAACGAAAGCTCAGCGGATGTAAGCAGAACTGCCCTGGGCACGTCTCGCCCCGCCGGCTAAACTTCATCTTTCCCAGAAAAGAATTCTGCCGCAGTTGCTGCAGTAAACCAGTCCCTCGCCTTGTTTCAAAAGCCTCATGTCGTTGAAAGGAATACCCATCCGGCAGCCCATGCAGTTGCCCTTTTCCACCCTGGCCAGAGGATCGTTGTATCTTTTTTTCATCTCCAGATATTTGTTCCATAAATCCACATCCAGTTTATCCAGCAGCTTTTGCCTTTGCAGCGGAATCTGGGCCAGTTGCTGCCTAACATTTTGCTGGTTGGCCAGGTAGGTGCCATGCATTCTGCGGTAGTTCTCCGCTTTGGAATTAAGCCTGGAACTCATCTCTTCTAATTTTGCCTTTATTTCCCCGGCATCTTCCATCAGGTTCAGGATCTCTTCTTCGGTGCGGTCCACCATACTTTTCAGGCTGTCCAGCTTTTTATTGCTGGTATTGATTTCTTTAATATTGGTGATCATCCCGCCGTATAATTTTTGCCCCAAACTCCTGACTTGCTCAGTTGCCGAAGTGGCGTCCAGCTCTTTGGCCCTCAAATCTTTTTTCAGGCTTTTATATTTTTCTTTTAATTTATTAAAAACAACACGGTCTTTTTCTATTTCACTCTTGAGGCCCCTCAGGTCCCCGGATATCTGCCCCTCCTTGAGCTTTATTTCCAGCGCCCTTCTCTGTACGTCCAACAACTGGACTTCCCATAAAGGTTTTAATTCAGGCATATCAATCTCTCCTCAATAAATAATAAAGGATAGGAAACGTTCCTATCCTAAAGATATGCGAAGGGGTCAGTGTTTGTTTGCGCCAAAAGAATCTCCACATCCATATTCTTTTCCAGGCAGCGGCGCGCCAGAAACCGCTGGAGCACCGGCAAAACAACGACCTCTGTGCCATAATGGCCGGGGTCGGCAAATTTCAGGCCGGCTGCCAGCATGTCCTGGGCTGTATGGTATTTCATGTCACCCGTAACAAAAACGTCTGCTCCGGCCCGCAGGGCATCTTTCCAGAAATCAGCCCCGGAACCGCCGCATACGGCAACTTTCCGGACGGGGTCGTCCAGGGAACCCCCCAGTCGGAGGGACGGAAGTCCCAGGGCGGACTTAACGTTTTCCGCAAACTGGCGGAATGAAATGGTGTCTGCAAGTTCCCCCACCCGCCCCGCCCCGTAAGCAGGTCCGCTGTTAACCAATTCGTACAGGTCGTAGGCCACCTCTTCGTAGGGGTGCGCCTCCAGCATGGCCCGCAAAACCGGCTCAAGTTTGCTGTCCGGAAGAATGGTTTCAATTTTAATTTCAGCTACCTGTTCCAAAACGCCCGTTTTTCCAATGTAGGGATTGGTTCCAGGCAAGGGCTTAAATGTTCCGGCGCCCCGAGTTAAAAAGGCGCAGTGACTGTAATTGCCAATCCAACCGGCGCCTGCTTCGGACATGGCGCTGTGGACGGCCTCACCGTGCTCCGGCGGAACAAAGACGGCCAGTTTCAAAAAACGCTCCCTGCCCGATTGGCTTAAGAGCGCCAGTTTTTTTAGCCCCAGCTCTTCGGCCAGCGCCTTACTCACCCCGTCTGCCGCGTTGTCAAGATTGGTATGGGCGGCATAGACGTGAAGATTGTTTTTCACAAGGTAAGCAATGAGCTCTCCTTCAGACCGGTCGAAACGGATGGACCCCGGCGGCTTGAACAACAGGGGGTGGTGACTGACGATGAGCCGGCAGTCCCTTGTTTTTGCCTCCCGGGCAACCTTAAGATTAACGTCCAGGGCAAGCATAACTCTTTCCACTTCCACCCGGGGGTCTCCTACCTGAAGACCGGAATTATCCCAGTTCTCCGCCAGGTACGGAGGCGCCATCTCTTCTATTAAACGAAAGATCTCACCGCACTTTACAGGCATCGGCCAACTCCCTCATCCGTGTAAGCTTTTCTATGATCATGATTTTCTTAGCCTGGGCCTGCTTGCTTTGGGAAACGGCCAGACCCGCAAGGACCCTTTCATATTTATTCGTTATTCTTTCCAGGTAAACCGCCAGGAGCGGATCCTTCTTCTCGATGAGTCTGGGACCCAATTCCAAATAAAGTTCATCCTTCGTACTTTCCTCACCGGGGACAGCGGCCAGGATAACATAGATCCTGCCGTCTTCCTTCACCAGCTGCTCGTTCCAGATTTTCCAGCCCCGCCCGGCCAGCCAGATCCTTAAATCCCCGGCGTCCGCCATCGGCTGGAGAACCAGTCTGGTACATTGATTCAAAACCGGGGGAGCGGCCGCCAGGATTTCCCTTATGGTGTTTCCACCCATCCCCGCCAGCACCAGGACTTCGGCTTCACCCGGTTTTAGCGCCTGCAAACCGTCCCCCAGCCTGAGTTCTATCCGGCCGTCCAGTCCGTACCCTTTGACCTTGTCCTTTGCCGAGCTGAACGGCCCTTCCCTCACATCCGTGGCTATAACCCGCCGGCAAACGCCCGTCTTAACCAGGTAGACTGGCAGGTATGCGTGGTCGGTGCCGATGTCGGCCACAGCGCTGCCGGCCGGCACGTAAGCCGCCAGCGCGGCCAGGCGCCTGCTGAGTTCCATTGATAACTCCTTGATTATCTGCGCTTTAAAACCAGTATAGTCTATTTTGACCAAAAAAACAAACCAGCTAAGCCCGCAATATTGACTGGGGTTAGGGGTGGGGCAATTCCGGGTTTGTTTACTTTACTTGACTTGTTCAACCTTAGAATTATATTATGAAATAACACAAAAGGCATTTGCCAATGGCGGACAACAACCCTTTCCCGCATTATAACCCGGCGGAGGTGTTAAAAAGTGGGTGAAAAAGCCAGATTAAAAAAATACCGGATTCTGCCCAAAAGGAAGGCAACCCTCTCCCTGGAGGAGTTTGAATCCATGGCAACGGCTTTGATCGATGAAATACCTGAAAAGCTTTGCGCGGAACTGAACGGCGGGTTCCTGATGATGCCCGAGGTAAAAAAAGACGGGGATTTTTATGTTATGGGCGAATACGTGGAAGACGGTATCCTGGGCTGCTTAATAATCCTTTATTACGGCTCTTTCGTTTGTTTTCTGGAAGACAGCAGCCACGAGGAATGGGAGGAAGAACTGTGGGACACCATCGTGCACGAACTCCGTCATCACCTGGAATCGTTGGCCGGTGTGGATGATTTGGTCAGGGAAGAAATGGCCGAGATCGAAAACTACCGGAAAACTAATTGAGTTATAAATTATGAACCTGGAGGAAATATCATGCCCTTTGACGGCCTTGTCCTGGCAGCGGTTCAAAACGAACTGGAAAACAAGATGGCCGGCGCCCGAATTGAGAGAATCTACCAACCCCATAAAGACGAACTTATCCTTATGCTGCACCGGCCCGGGACGCGGCAGCGGCTGCTCCTGTCAGCCAACGCCCAAAACGCCCGAATTCACCTGACAGATACGGCCAGGGAAAACCCCCTTACCCCGCCCCTTTTCTGCATGGTGCTGCGCAAGCACCTGGAAGGCGGTCGCATTCTTCATTTTGAACAGCCCGGGCTGGAACGGGTGTTAATCATCAGGACGGAATCCCGGGACGAGCTGGGCAACCCCTCGGAAAAGCATTTAATCTGCGAAATCATGGGCAAACACAGCAATATCCTGCTGGTGGACGCTTCCACGGGTATTATTATGGACGGCATTAAACGCTACTCCCACGCAGTCAGCAGGCACAGGGAAGTCTTACCCGGCCGCCCTTATCTCGCCCCTCCTGCCCAGAGCAAGATCAACCCCCTGAACACGGATGAGGAGCAGTTCCGTCTGACCTGCCTTAACTCCCCCCTGGATATGACACTGGTGGGACTGCTGCAGAAAAACTTCGAAGGACTCAGCACTGTCACCTGCAGGGAAATTGTTTACAGGTCTAATCTTCCGCTGGAAATTCGGCTGGACCACTGCGGGGATTACGAACTGAGAACCCTGTGGGAAGCCCTCCAGGGGGTGACCGGTCCTGCCGCCCGGGGGAATTTCACCCCCTGTCTCCTTACCGGGCCGGAAGGCGAGCCCCTGGATTTTGCCGCCCTTTCTCTGGAATATACGGGATGGAACAAAAGACACGGGGAAATGAACCTTCTGCTCGATGTTTTTTATACCACCCGGGAACAGCACCTGCTTTTCAACAAGGAGAAAAAAAATCTTTCATCTCTCCTGAACAAGGAGTCGGCGCGTCTGGAAAAAAAACTCAATATTTATACGGAAGGTCTGACCGAAACCGCCGGGGCCGAAAGATTAAGACTTTATGGGGAATTGCTAACCGCCAGCCTTTTTTGCCTGAAACAAGGTTGTACGGAAGCTGTGCTGGAAAACTATTATCAGGAAGGCAGTCCTCCCGTTGCCATCCCCCTGGATCCTCATCTCACTCCCTCGGAAAACTGCCAGGCTTATTTTAAAAAATACAATAAAGCCAAAAAAACCCGCCTTGCCCTGGGGATCAGGATCGATATAGCCCGGGAGGAATTGGACTACCTGGAAGGGGTCGGGATAGCCCTGGAGCAGGCCGGGGATCCCAGTGAACTGGCTGAAGTCCGGCAGGAACTGGTGGAACAGGGTTATCTGAAACCTCCGCCGCCCCGGCCGGGGGCCAAAAAGGTAAAAAAGGAGAGGCACATTCCAAGACCCTGCTCCTTTCGCTCTTCCGACGGCTTTCAGTTGTTAGTCGGTAAAAACAACAGGCAGAATGACTACCTGACCCTTAGGATGGCCCGGGAAGAGGACATCTGGCTGCACACCCGGGAGATCCCCGGAGCCCACGTTATTATCCGGACGGAGGGAAAAGAGACGCCCCCTTCAACCCTGGCAGAGGCTGCCGGGCTGGCGGCTTTTTTCAGCAAAGCCAGGGGCTCAAAGAAAGTGCCGGTGGATTATACCTTTAAGAAACACGTCCGCAAACCCAGGGGGGCGCGGCCCGGTATGGTCATCTACGAAAACCAGAAAACCATCATAGCCGTCCCCGACAGGGAAGCGGCAGAAAAACTTACTCCTGGAGAGCCCGACCGGGGGGGGCTCTGATAAGGAGGCCCTTTAATGCCTTAAGCCGGGCCATTTGCTTTTTTAAGGCAGCCCGGCTTCCCGCCGGCAGTGCCGGCCGGCCCTGTTATTTACCGCTATATGTGTGCCCGGCAACTGTAGACGCCACGGTCCCGCCCCTCATAGGGGCACTTTAATACCTCAAGCCGGTCCCTCTATTTTTTGAGGGTTTTCCAGGTTTCCCACCGCCAGTACCGCTAACCCAACTATTTTGCAGGGCATTTCCTCCTGAACAGCCATTTAAACCTCTCTGCTGCCGGGCTTCACCGCCGGGATACCCATTTTGCACAGGGGGCAATCCCCGGGTGTGCAGGAAACAGCTTGCGTGGTCAATAGCGCTTCCGTGCGCACGCCCAGCTTTGCCGCGCCGCTGCTGCGGTCCACCAGTACGCCGGCGCCCGCCACTTCGCCGCCCAGGTTGCGAACCATCTCAATAACCTCCCGGACTGAACCGCCGGTGGTAATCACATCCTCCACCACCAGCACCTTTTCCCCGGGCTTTAAAGAAAAGCCCCGCCTGAGTCTCATTACCCCGTTCTCCCTTTCTGCAAAAAGGCCCCGGGCGCCCAGAGCCCGGGCCGTCTCGTAGGATACGATGATGCCGCCCAGGGCCGGGCCAACCACAGCGGTAATTCCCTCACCGCTAAAACGGGCGGCCAGTTCCCGGCAGAGCATTTCCGTGTAGCCGGGATGCTGTAAAACCAGAGCACACTGGAAATACTGGTCACCGTGCCGGCCCGAAGTCAACAGGAAATGACCCTTGAGAAGGGCTCCGGTGCGCTCAAAAATAGACTGGATTTCGTCCTTTGTCAGCATTTAAAACACCTCTTTTTGTTGGTTGCTGTAAACGGTTCCTTATACCAGATTGAAAATTTCAAGTTCCCCGGGCATCTTGCATGGTTAACCCGGCAGCTTTTTTTGCGAGGGATTACTGAAATTAATTATGATGTCAATGATTTCCGGCCGGTTGCCAACCCGGATAGGCGGCCCCCAGGTACCGAAGCCGCAGGAAACTATAACCTGAAAGTCTCCTTTGCGCAAGTAACCCCAGTCCACCTCAAATATTTTCCGGGTTATGAAGTTATACGGGAAAAGCTGCCCCAGGTGGGTGTGCCCCGAGAGTTGCAGATCGACACCCGCGTCCCGGGCCGCGTCCAGTTGATAGGGCTGATGATCAAGCAGAATCACCGGCAGGGACATGTCCACACCCTTCAACAGGGTTTGCAGTTCCATGCGGGGACTGCCGCCAAAGCGTTCCCCAAAGGGGTCATCCCGCCCCACTACATAAAAGCTTCCGGCCACCTCCTGGTACTGATCGCGCAAAACGGTTACACCGGCGCTGCTGAGCCGGGCTAAAGCTTCCTGGGAATGCCCGCCGATATACTCATGGTTGCCGAACACCGCAAAGGTACCGTAACGGGGCTTTAAGCGGCTTAAACTGTCCCCCATTTTTTGTTCCACAAAGGGACCGATATTTTCGTCGATAACGTCACCGGGCAGAAGTACCAGATCCGGATCCAGCTCATTAATTATATCGACAAGGTTTTTGAGTCTTCCGTTATGAACAATAACTCCCAGGTGAATATCGGAAACCACCACTGCATGCAGCCGGCTGAGTTCGCCGGCCCTCTTCTCAATTGTCAGGTCATAATGAAGGATTTGCGGATTCCTGGAATTCCATGCGCCATAGATAACGATACCGGCAACCAGGAGCACAACGCCCAGACCCGCGGCGCCCGGCGGCAACTTGACGCCCTCCGGCAGGAAGCCTGACATGCGGTTGACCAGGCCCGCCAGGTCAATTAAAACCAGGATCCAGAAGAAATAATTCATGGCCGCAAGCCAGTAGGCCCCCGTTATGGTCAAGCCGTCGGCTATGACAGCCGGTAAATACTTTCCAGCCAGCCTCCCGGCCAGGTAGGCTAAAACCAGAAATACAAAGACTGCCCAGTAAAGTCCGGCGCAAGCCGGCGGCATAAATTTGCCGAAGGTCTGCCAGCCTCGCAGGCCAATATAAAAATTGATGGCGCCGTAAAGGGTAAAAACGATAGTTAAAAAAACAACAAAGTTTGTTTTCATGGTCTTCCTTTAAAAAATTATTCGGGTTCGGATTCCGGTTTAAGAGATTTTGATAAAAGCGTTCTGATAATCGGTTAGATCCTTTGAACTATAGAACATTATATAATTTTATGGATGCCAATTGTATTATTTACCCCTGTAATTATTACTTAAGCGCCACAGTTTAAAAAATAATGGGGCTAAACTGTTCCAGGTTTTGATTGCAGATCGAATACTTCGGGTAAAGGGAAACCCGCGATGTTTCCGCGGGCGTTGCCGGAAGGCCTATACGGCCTCCCGCTGACTGATTTGGGGCATATGAGAGAAGGAGATTTAATCGATCGTCACCGACCTCGCCTCCTGGTCCCAGTGGACCGCGGCACCCAGATATTCACCCACGTAGCGTACCGGAATCATGGTACGGTCGTTTCTGATAACGGGGCTGGTGTCCATCTTTTTTGTCTTACCGTTAACCACAACCGACAGCTCGTTGATCTTAAAAAACAGGGTTGTATCCTCCTTTAAAATAGTTATGGAACTGGCGGCAGGGTTCCAGTGGACATCGGCGCCCAGGGCCTCCACAATAGCCCTGAGCGGCACCATCAGCCGGTTATTCTCGTCAATGTAAGGTGCGGAATCAAAAGTCACCATATTTCCACCAACCAGGACCGTGATTTGCTCATCAGTTTTTTTCGATTCAGTCCTCTGGTCGTCCCTGGCGCCGTAAATCAGATAATCTTCCCTTTCCTTCTTAAACTGGCTAAGGCCCGGGGTATAGTTTGCTTCTATTTGACGGGGTGAAAGTCCGTCCTCCAGGTATTGTCCGATTTTATCCGTCCCCATAATTTTGTCAAACATGACCACTGTCTGACCGCTTTTAGGAACGGCAAAATGGTTTAAAGAGCGGGCGTAAGCCAGGGCGTAAATACCGGTCCTGGCCGGGTTGAAGGCGTGATAGTCCTGAATTTTCAAACGGACTCCCCCTTCCTCCCCCCTGTTTTCAGGGATAAAAACCACACCGGGCAGCCCCGCCTCATTCAGCAGATCCGCAAATTTCTGGGAATCGATGCCCTTGCCGCCGATCCACTTGAATTGATCGGCTTGATGGACGCCTGTTCCTTCCCCCAGTCCGGTGGCCATGTAGCCGAAAACCGAATCAAGATCCGGAATATTGGGGGATGTCTGGACCCAGGGCAGTCCCGTATCCTGGAAAATCATTTCCCTGGTGTAGCCTTCCATGGGCACCACCACAAGATCGGCGCCAATCTCCCGGTTAAAAAACAGGGCCAGTTCCCCGGCAGTCATACCGTGGGACATGGGCAGGTTGTCAACACCCACAAAGGTCTTGAACGGGTCCTCCAGCACCGGTCCGTCAGCAATTATTCCCCCCACCGGGTTCGGCCGGTCAAGCACCACGATGGGCTTGTTGTATTTTTGGGCCGCAACCATGCAGTAATTCAACGTTGACATGTAGGTGTAGGACCTGGCCCCGATGTCCTGAATATCAAAAAGCAGCAAATCAATATCCTTTAACATCTCCCCGGTGGGCATCCTGGTTTGGCCATAAAGGCTGTATACGGGAATGCCCAGTTCGCTATGGGTGTATGATTCTACATATTCACCGGCCCTGGCGGCGCCGTCGATGCCGTGCTCCGGGCCGTAGAGCGCCGTAAGCCGGGTGGCGGGGTCCTCCGCCAGCAGGTCAATTGTGCTTTTTCCCTGTCTTGTTACCCCGCTCTGGTTTGTAACCAGGCCAACTTTCTTGTCCTTAATCAAATAGTGATACTCGGCCGTCAACCGCTCATTGCCCAACTTCACCACGGGTGTTGACTGGCCGGCATCCAGCGTTCCGGCGCCGGCCATTACAGCGCCGATCAACAGTAAAAAAACCAGGTTTTTTAGCTTCATTGTTTCTCCTCTCATCCATTTACTTGCTGTCGCCAAAAATAAGCCGCGCCTTCTGACAAAAATGATAGTTACGGCTCCGGATAAGTAACCGTTACCTCGCTTCGGCCGGGCTCCCAGTCAACCCGGCAGCCCAGGTTTTCAGCAATAAATCTTAAGGGCAGCATGGTCCTCCCCGGGGACACTATTATGGGTTTAACGTTTTGATTATCTTTGTCAATAGCTCTTTGCAGGCCGTTTACCATAGCGTAACTTCTTTCGATCCAGAGTTCGATTTTGGTTCCTTCTATGGCTATCGTGACCTTCCGCTCGCGGTTATCCCAATCCACCTTGGCATCCAATTCCTCGGCAACGTAGCGGATGGGAAGAAGGGTGCGGTCCCCCATGATAAAGGGAGCCGTATCCATAGTCTTAACTTTATTATTGACATAATAGGAAGGGTCGCCGATGATCAGCTTGATAATTGTCTTTTCTTTATCCGAGGTTGTACTGGCCTCATTGGAGTACGCTGAATTACCGGCGCCGTTGTAAGCCCTTATCCGGTAGTAATACCGGGTGTCGTCGGCCAACCCGCTGTCGGTGTAGCTGGTAACACTCCTTCCCACTGTGGTTATCTGGCTGTAGCTCCCGCCGGATTTCTTCCGCTCAATCTTAAAGCCGTCTTCGTCGTCCGACCTGTCTTCCCAGGTCAGCTTGATCTTTGAAGTTGAGGTGGAAACAGCTTCCAGGTCCACCGGCTTGGAGGGCACGGTGGTGTCTTCCCCTGTAACGGCGC
>CAZCGU010000017.1:0-11632 GCA_964498525.1 uncultured Pelotomaculum sp. | reverse complement strand
GCTTCCAGGTCCACCGGCTTGGAGGGCACGGTGGTGTCTTCCCCTGTAACGGCGCTGACTTCATTGGAATATGCTGAATTACCGGCGCCGTTGTAAGCCCTTATCCGGTAGTAATACCGGGTGTCGTCGGCCAACCCGCTGTCGGTGTAGCTGGTAACACTCCTTCCCACTGTGGTTATCTGGCTGTAGCTCCCGCCGGATTTCTTCCGCTCAATCTTAAAGCCGTCTTCGTCGTCCGACCTGTCTTCCCAGGTCAGCTTGATCTTTGAAGTTGAGGTGGAAACAGCTTCCAGGTCCACCGGCTTGGAGGGCACGGTGGTGTCTTCCCCTGTAACGGCGCCGGCTTCGTTGGAGTACGCTGAATCCCCGGCGTCGTTATAGGCCCTTACCCGGTAGTCATACCTGGTACCGGCGTCCAGCCCGCTGCTGGTATAAGTTGTGGCGTTTGCCCCCACCACTGCTATTTGACTGTAAAAACCGCCTGATGTTTTTCTTTCAATCTTAAACCCTTTCTCATTATCCGACCGATCCGTCCAGGTCAGGTCAATCCTGGAAGAGGTAACAGCCTTTGACGTCAGGCCGCCGGGCGCATCAGGCATAGCTTCCCCCGTAACGGCGCCGGCTTCGTTGGAATAGCCTGAATCCCCGGCATCGTTGTAGGCGCAGACCCGGTACTCATACCTGGTACCGGCGCCCAGCCCGCTGCTGGTATAAGTTGTGGCGTTTGCCCCCACCACTGCTATTTGACTGTAAAAACCGCCTGATGTTTTTCTTTCAATCTTGAACCCTTTCTCATTGTGTGAACGGTCCGTCCAGGTCAGGTCAATCCGGGAGGGAGTAACAACCTTTGCCGTCAGGCCGCCGGGCGCCTCGGGCACGGCTTCACCTGCGGACAGGCTCACAACGTTGGAGTAACCGGATTCCCCCTCGCTATAATAAGCCTTAACTCTGTAAGAATAAGTAACGCCGGAAAGCAGACCCGTATCGGCAAAGGCCGTTGTGTCCGGCTCAAGGGAAGCAATTTCGCTAAATCCCCCCGATGAAGTTTTTCGTTCAACGATAAAACCATACTCTTGATCGGATCTGTCGGTCCAGGTTAAGTTGATTTGGGAGGCAGAAACAGCATTTGCCATTAGATTTGACGGAGCGTCAATTCCGGCCCCTTCCGCTCCTGTCCACCCTCCCGCGGCTGAAATAAGGCAGCAAAACAAAACTGCGAACAAAAAACGACTTACTTTTTTCAAAGTTGCACCCCCATTAAAACAAAATATTTTTAAAAAAAAACTTAAATCACCCCTTCTTGATTTGTTAAGCAATTAGTTAGTTTGCTTTTAACATCGCCTTGGAAACCAGCTTTAGTTTTACCTGTCGTGAATAAACCAGCAACCCCGCCGGGTTAGCCCTTGCCCCTGGATCTCTTAGCCAGGCGCGTTGGCGGTCATTTATCCACAAGAACAACCGGGGTCATTACCATATCCATCGGGCAAATTTTAACAATATATACGCAATGTTATTTTTAGGAAATGAGTATTGATCCTACAGTATTAGACGTGTAAAAATGAGTTTTAGTTTTCCAATGAGCCCTCTTTTTAAAATTTAGAAGACCAGTACGCTTCTAACAGCAGGGCACTGGTCAACTCAAGATGCTGGTTTGTACTGTAGAAGGACCGTGGTGTTAAAAAGGAAGATAGCCGGTCCTGCCGGCGGCAATGCTGCCACTTGCCGCGAAACCGGCAACTGGCCGGAGGGACGAGGCGTAACAAAAGGGCGATTTAATCCGGCATACAACCCGGAATTTTAATTAGCCTTAAAATATTCTTATAAAACAATTTATCCTTCTGCTGCTGACTTAAAGCAACCGAATTTTTGATTGAGTCCACATATTTTTTTTGTTCCTTCCAGGGGCTGTCCGTACCAAAGAAAAATCTATCCTCATTCCGGCGAAACAGCTCCCGGGCATATTTATCGTTTTTCATTTTTTCCAGGACAAAAGCCAGATCATAATAGCATTTATTGTCGCCGTACAATTCCAGTATTTTTTCCCATTCGCCGTCGCCACCGGCGTGGGCCAGAACTATTTTTGAGCCTTGAAAGTCCTTTAAGATGTTGGAGAATCTCTCAATGGTCGCCAATCTGGAATCCGGCAGGCTCAAATCACGACCGGCGTGAAAATACAGGATTAAATCATTACCCAAGGCTTCTTCATAAACCCTGTAAGCCTTCTTTGAATCAGCGGGAAAACCCTGGTAAGCAGGATGAAACTTGAGACCCTGGATTCCCGATTCCTTAGTCTCTTTGATCAAATCCCTGTAATCCGGATCATCGGGATGGACCGAGCTGAAAAAAATCAGCCGGCTGGAGCGGTTTTGCAGCTGCTGAACCCATTGCAGAATACCTTTCCCCTGCCCCGGATTGGTGGCCACAGGTAAAACAAGGGAAAAGTCAATGCCGGCTTGATCCATGGAAGCCAGTAAATTATCATAGGTCCCGTCGGTATAGGCATCCACCAGTCCCCCCGCGTTTTTTAAAATGGTGCTGATGGCCCTCTCTGCCACGGCGTCCGGGTAAATGTGGGCGTGCGCGTCAATGATCATATTATTCCCTTTTCCTCTGAGAATCTGTGTATTCCAATCATTTGCATCTTAAATCTTTTTCTCTTGAATCAATTCACTTGAGAAAGGCTGATTTCCTTTAATATTTCCCGGATGGCTTGCACCGGATCCGGGGAGGCCGTCACCGGCCTGCCCACAACCAGGTAAGTAGCACCCAGTTTCATGGCTTCGGCGGGGGTCATGGTCCGTTTCTGATCGTTTGCCGCCGCACCGGCAGGACGCACGCCGGGCGTGATAATGACAAAGTCCGGACCGCAGGCCTCTCTGATGGCCGTAATCTCCCGGGGCGAGGCTACCACCCCGTCCAGGCCGGAGGCTCTGGCCAGCAGGGCCCAGGTGGTAACCTGCTTTTGCAAGGGACCTGGAATCCCCATCTCGTTATTGAACATTTCCTGGTCAATACTAGTCAGGACGGTTACCGCCGTTACCAGGGGACGCCCGATCCCGTTCCCCGCCGCTTCTTTTCGGACGGCTTCCGCCGCCGCCCGCATCATGGCGCTTCCCCCCGCCGCATGCACGTTCAGGATGGAAGCCCCGTAACGCGTTAATACCCTCGCTGCCGCGGCAACGGTGTTGGGTATGTCATGCAGTTTTAAGTCCACAAAAACTGGTACTCCCTTTTGTTTAAGTTTTTTCAGCGCTTCCGGCCCCGCGCTGTTGTAGAGCTGCAAACCTACCTTAAAGGCGCCGGCGTGCGCATAAAGCTTGTTTGCCAGGATCTCCGCTTCTTCCAGGGTGTCGACATCCAGGGCAATAATAAGCGGGTTTTTTAAAGCTAGCACTTTTTATAATCACTCTCCTTAAAACAGCGCTGGATTCCGCCCCCTCCCAATGCCAGGGGGGAAGCAGAAAAAAACCCTGCCCAAGCTTGTGTGCCCGGACAGCAAAAAACCCCGCCGCACCAAACGATGGATCCGGTGTAGCCGGGAACTGGCAGGCTGCCGGAACAACCGGTAAAACAGGCGCTGATTTGTTGGTGTATCCCCCGGCATGAAACAAAAAGTGGCACAATTGGTAGCTTTGGACCCGGAGGGCGGGGCTGCAATATTCGCGTCCGGTTCTTTTCGCCGGTTTGGCGCAGTTCCTTGAGTGCCCCCGGGAATCACCGGGAAGGGCCGGAACATCTAAGGTCCTGATCCCTTCGGCCTTCCTCCGGCACTCCCTTCGTGCGGGCGTTGTAAATTCAGGCCCCGTGGGCCGCGCCTACCAGTTCCCGGATCCCCCGGATTTGGTTTTCTCTGAGGTAGCGTTCAATTCCCTCCAGCACCTCCCCTGCCGCCCGGGGATTGATAAAGCTGGCGGTGCCCACAGCCACGGCCGTGGCCCCGGCCAGGATAAATTCCAGAGCGTCTTCGGCTGCAACAATACCTCCCATCCCGATGATGGGGAGATCCACTTCCCGGTAGACCTGCCAAACCGCCCGCACCGCCACCGGCCTGATGGCCGGACCGGAGAGCCCGCCCATGATGTTGCCCAGCAAAGGGCGCCTGCTCTTGATGTCGATGGCCATGCCCAGCAGTGTATTAATCAGGGAAAGGGCATCAGCCCCGGCCCCCGCTACCTTCCCCGCCACCTCAACGATGCTCGTGACATTGGGAGACAGCTTTACAATTACGGTTTTATCTGTATTCCCCCTTACAGCCCGGGTCACTTCGGCGGCCGTGTGCGGATCGCTGCCAAATTGCATCCCGCCCCTTTTGACATTGGGGCAGGAAATGTTGACCTCCAGGCCGGCCACACCGGCCGCGCGATCCAGTCTTCCCGCCAGTTCAGCATAGTCCTCCACGGTGTCCCCGGAAATGTTCACAATAACCGGCAGGTCATAGTCCGCCAGATAGGGCAGGTACTCCTCAATGAAGCGGTCCACGCCCGGGTTCTGGAGGCCGATGGAGTTGAGGATGCCGGCGGGGGTCTCAACCAGCCTGGGAGGGGGGTTCCCCAGCCGGGGCTGCAGCGTTGTCCCCTTGACAACGATGGCGCCGAGCCTGTTCAAATCCAGGTAAGGGGCGTATTCCGGCCCGAAGCCGAAGGTTCCCGAAGCGGTGGTAACCGGATTTTTCAGCACCAGGGCGCCTATGTTTACAGCCAGCTCCGGCTTTTTCCCGGTTGTCCCGTCTGAAGTTTTTTTATTCAATCCCAAACCACCTCCCCGGCGGCAAAAACAGGTCCTTCTACGCACACTCTGCCGTACCGGAATCCGTCCTTTTCACCCTCCCTGGTTTTGCAAACACAGGAAAGGCAGGCGCCCACACCGCAGCCCATCCTCTCCTCCAGGGAGATCTCCCCGGGGATCTCTTCCTGCCGGATAATCCTGCAGAGTTTCTTCAGCATCCCCCCGGGACCGCACCCGTAAACACGGGCAAAGGTTTCAGTCTTTGCGTTTTCAGTCAAATTTAACATTGCTTCGGGACTGCCGCCGCAAGAAGCGCCGGTTTCTCCGTCCTTCCCGGATTGCCCGCCGGTCGTCCCAATCACTTCGCAGCGGGAATGGATCTCCTCCCTGGCGGCGGGACTGTTCAGGTATAGTTCAAACAAATCCGTGACTGTACCGTGGTAGCCCGCGCTGCCGTCGTCGGTAGCCAGAAGGATTTGATGGCCCAGTCCGCACATTTCATGGAGAATTGAACTGCCCCCGCCGGTATGCCGGCCCGGCGCCGAGGGAAAGGAAAACTGTTGTCCGGTGGAGGCCCCCCAAAAAACAAGGGCTGATTGGCCCAGGGCGCCGGTTTCTTGCAACAGGAAGAATAAAGGGGCGATGCCGATGCCGCCGGCTACCACAGCAATCTTTCCGGCATCCAGGGGCATGGTATATCCTTTGCCCAGGGGACCCAGGATGTTCACGGCGCCGCCCTTTTTCTTTTCCGCCAGAAGGGCCGTGCCCCGGCCCGTCACCCGGTATAACAGGGTCAGCTCTCCCCTTTCCCGGTCCACCGCGTGAATACTGACAGGCCTGCGCAAAAGGGGATCCAGGGTTATTCCGCAGCGCACATGCAGGAATTGACCCGGCCGGGCCAGCCGGACCGCTGCCGGGGCGGCCAGGGTCAACCGGTGGTACGGCGGCGCAAGTTTTATTTGTTTCAAAACCACTGCCTTAGTAATTAATGACAACAAACTGCCCCCCGTTTTTCAAGATCTCAATAACAAAGTTTATCTCATTTTCCCTGATTGAGTCAATAATGTGCGGCAAGCCCCCGTGAACCAGTGAACCACCCTGATCTGCTTTACCTGCGGACCCGGCCGCCGGTCACTGTGGCGCAGGCCCGGCCTTTAAGCGTCATGCCGTGAAAGGGGGTGTTCCTGCCCTTGCTTTCAAACAGGTTGGCGTCCACCGTCCAGGTCAAATCCGGATCTATAATTGTGATGTCAGCAATTGCCCCCGGTTCCAGGGCGCCCCGGGGTATATTCAAAACCCTGGCCGGGTTCAGTGTCATTTTTGTAATGGCCTGAAGCGGCGTCAGCACACCTGTTTCCACCAGTCCGGTCCAGACCAGGCCCACCGCTGTTTCCAAACCCACCAGGCCAAAGGGCGCCCGGTCGTATTCCACGTCCTTTTCTTCCACAGTGTGCGGAGCATGGTCTGTGGCAATAACATCAATTGTCCCGTCAGCCAGCCCTTCCTTAATCGCGGCCACATCGGCGGCGGTCCTCAGCGGCGGATTTACTTTGGTTGAGGTGTTATAGCCGGCAACGGCTTCATCGGTCAGGGTGAAATGGTGGGGCGTAACCTCCGCTGTTACCGGAACCCCCCTGGACTTGGCCTCCCGCACCAGGCGGACCGAACCCGCGGTGCTCACATGGGCGATGTGCACCCTGCAGCCCGTTTCCCCGGCCAGCAGGATCTCCCGGGCCACCATGACTTCCTCGGATGAGGCTGGAATCCCCTTTAAGCCCAGCACAGTGGACATATAGCCCTCGTGCATGGAGCCGCCGGAGGATAGTTCCAGCTCTTCGCAGTGGGAGATGATCGGAACCCCCAGCATCCGGGCGTACTGCATAGCCCTGCGCATCAGGCCGGCGTCCGCCACAGGCATTCCGTCGTCGGAAAAAGCCACTGCGCCAGCTTTTCGCATATCCCCCATTTCGGCCAGTTCCTGCCCCTTGCTGCCCCGGGTAATGGAACCCACAGGGAAGACATGGGCAGCGCCCTCTTCCCCGGCCCTGTGTAAAATATACTTGATCAGGGCCGCTGTATCCGCAACGGGATTGGTATTGGGCATGCAGGCCACAGAAGTGAAACCGCCGCGTACAGCAGCCCGGGTACCGGTAAGGATGGTTTCTTTGGCTTCATAACCCGGCTCCCGCAGATGGACATGCATGTCAATCAGCCCCGGGACAACGTATTTGCCTGTGGCATCCAGCACCTCAACGGCGTTGCCGGGACTTAGATCCCTTCCAGTCCCGGCAATTTTACCACCTGATACCAGGACGTCCTTCCCGGCCATTTCCCCGGTCAGCGGATCCAGCAGAATGCCGCCTTTAACAAGCAGTTTCACTTGATGCGCCCCCTCCAATCAAAAGATACAACAGCGCCATCCGCACTGCCACTCCGTTGGTAACCTGTTCGTTGATCACAGATTGAAGTCCGTCGGCAACGTCGGGAGTAATCTCGATCCCCCGGTTCAGAGGACCTGGATGCAGCAGCAGGGCGTCCCGGGCAGCCAGCTTCAGCCGCTCCCGGTTAATCCCGAAAAGGCCGGCATATTCCCGCAGGCCCGGAAACAGACCCTCCTGCTGCCTTTCCAGTTGGATCCTCAGGACGATTACCACATCAGCGCCTTCCAGCGCATCTTCCGGGGTATCGCAAACTACCGCGCCTGTATTTTCGATACAGGGCGGCATCAACGTGGCCGGTCCCGCCAGCCTCACCTCGGCCCCCATCCTGGTAAAACCCCAGATATCCGACCGGGCCACCCGGCTGTGCAGTATATCGCCGATAATGGCAACTTTCAGCCCCTTCAGCCGGCCCTTCTTTTCCCTTACCGTATAAAGATCCAGCAACCCCTGGGTGGGGTGCTCGTGGGCGCCGTCCCCGGCATTTATAACCGCAGCATTAACGGTCTTTCCCAGCAGTTCCGCCGCCCCTGCCATGGAGTGCCGGAGCACCACCACATCAGCCCCCATGGCGGCTATGGTCCGGGCGGTGTCTTTAAGGCTTTCACCCTTGCTGATGCTGCTTGTGGCGGCCGCGATACCCACCGTATCGGCGCTCAAGTATTTGGCCGCCAATTCGAAGGAGGTCCGGGTCCGGGTGCTGGCTTCATAAAAAACCGTAACCACCGTCCTCCCCCTTAGAATCGGCACCTTTTTAATCTGCCTCTGGATAATCTCCTTCATCGGTTCCGCTGTGTCCAGAATAAGCTTAATCTCTTCCGCCGGGACGTTGCGGAGGCCGATAACGTCTTTGTTGCTGAGGACCATTTACTCCCCTCCCAGGCTTTTATGAAAAGCGTGTAATACGCGTTACAGGTCAAAAAACAATCTTGCAACCCGTCCTAAAAACCCCCGGCTGCCCTTAAAAAACAAGGCCGTCTAAACTTTATTCTATTATTATCCGTTCCCGGGGCCAAAAACGCGCGGCCGGGATAAAAATAAAGCCCCGCCCGGTTTGCCGGGCTGAGCCTGAAAAGGGAAAACGATTAGCGGCCCTCCCTTTCCGGCCTCACAGAACCGTTTTTAAAGGTGGAACCCAATCCGGAAGCGGCCCGTTAACAACTTTCAGCCGGGTGTAGAGCCCGCATTCCGGTGAATATTCAGCTCATGTCACTGCAGGCGCCTGACTGCGCAGGTACAGCAGCTCTTTTTAGTCCGGCAATTCAAGGATAACCACCCCTTCCTCGCTGTCGATTTCCTGCAGACGCACCGAAACTTCCTCCCTGCTGGAAGTAGGAACATTTTTGCCGACATAATCCGCTCTGATAGGAAGCTCCCGGTGCCCCCTGTCAATAAGCACCGCCAGTTGAATGACCCTGGGCCGGCCCAAATCCATAACCGCATCCAGGGCGGCCCGGATGGTGCGGCCAGTGTAAATGACATCGTCCACCAGGATCACGATCCGCCCCGAAACTTGAAAAGGAACATTGGTGGAGCGTACCAGGGGCTGGTAAGCCAGGGTTGACAGGTCGTCGCGGTAAAGGGTAATGTCCAGAATGCCCACGGGTACGGAAAGTCCTTCGATTTCCTTGATTTCCCGGGCCAGGCGCTCAGCCAGGGGCGCCCCCCTGCGGCGGATGCCGATCAGGACCAGGTTGCCGGTACCCTTATTGCGCTCAATAATTTCGTGAGCAATCCTGGTTAGGGAGCGACGAATCCCATCCCTGTCCAAAATTTGTGCTTTTTCCCTGGTCATAATGCCTCCCCCATGCAACAAAACGCCTGCATACCACCGGTAAGCAGGCATAGTTGGCCGTCAAAAAACCTTTCTATGATCCTTACCGGCCTCACAGGACCGATTTGAAGGGTATGTTTACATAAATACTACAGGAAAAACTAGAAAATGTCAATCGCAAAAGGGATTATTTTGCAAAAAGAAGACCGCGGGGTTCACGTAAAATGGCGTTTGCGGGAACCGGACCGGGGCGCGGGATGGGGGAAAGGGGATTTTTCCCGGAACGGGCTTCAAAGTTTATTTATTCCGGCAAAGATCAGAACCACTCCCAGAATAATTGTAAACATTCCGCTGACAGAAATCTTTCCGGCCAGCCCCACCAGGCCAAGGGCGGTGACAGTCAATAAAACCGTGGGGCCCACCAGGGCCAGGAGCGAGTTAATTTTAAAAGCAGTTTCCACCCTGCCGAATTTAAGCATCAACATGGCGGCGGTAAATTCGATGGTGGCGGATAAAATCCGGACCCCCGCCATGCCCGCAACAATTTTATCGGTTATAAAAAACATCTTTTTTCCCCTCCTCACCGGACCCTTTAAAACTCATATGCCTGGAAAGGAAAAGAAATGACTGCCCCGCCGCAACATCAAAAAAAAGAGTCCCTGGATCTTCGCGGTAGCCACGGGGTCATAGGGATATTTTCTAAATTTCTTGCAGATGCAGAAGAACACCGCATCTGAATTTATGATGACCTTTGTTCAGGAATATTTTGACGGGATGCGCAGCCGCTTGGATTTCGATCTTGATTTCAGCCATTATCTAATAAAGCGCTATGCGAAGATGGACCGTGAAAATCCTGATCTTGCAGAATGCTTTAATCTTTACCTTGCTAAAGAAGGCTTTGATCAGGCGGAAGGCCTGTCAGATGACCAACACAGGAAATTGGTATATGAAAACAGCTACACTTACAACGCGGAAGATCAATTAATACAGGTAAACATGTGCTCTGATAACAGCCTGGTTATTACCTTATACCTTGCTAATAACCCTGTGTATATTTTTTAAATACTTCAGTAGGAATGAGGTAATCCAAATCCATTTGATATATCTTTTCGTGTTCATTGTTTTTTTATATTCTTCCAATAGATCATTTAACCTAATTACTAGCATTTCTATTTCATTGTTCATCATTTGGTATGGGGACCAAGTTGTTATAACCTGCCCCCAATCGTACCACCACATTACCTCAAGATCTAACCAATCAGTCCATTAATACAACCAGAACTTAAATAAATATTATTAATGTATATTGTTGGCCACCTTTTTCGCTCTTTAATAGTTGGATTGCCCTTAATAATTAATTTTGTATCGTTTTTTCTGTCCCAAATAACGCTTCTTATTATTAAACCACATTGCTTACTATTTTTAAACGGCCATTCCCGATCGCCAGAATATATCATCCAGGAATTTATTCTGTCATTAGGAACAATATAGCGAAATCTTAAAATCTGCTGATACGTTATTAATTTTTCATTTTTATTTAGTCGCAACCTGATATATACCGGTTCTTCTGAATAGCAACATGTTATTTGCTCGTATTGAAACATAGCAATCGAAATTGAATTGCATACTTCATTAATATATCTAGCATTTCCTTCTTCTATAGGCTTGATATCTTTCCTAGCCAATAACTTAAACACCCATCCTTATTTTACAGGAGATCCATCACATGCTGAGGCGGGGCTTCTTTTTTTTCTTTAGGCATACTATAAATTTCTTTTGTTCCTTTAAGTACAAATAAATCGGATTTTGATTTTCCTGTTCGTTCTTTCAATTCTCTTACTCCCTCTTAACCCCCCAGGGATTCTATCTCATCTTTAAAAAGTCTTCTTAAATCTTTAGCTGTTACACCATTATCACCAGGCATGTCATACTTAGCCCAATACCAATCCCAAGCTGCCTTGACTTCCTCAGCAAGCTCTACAGTTGCCGCTACTGCTGCTGTTCCCAAAGCTGCAATTGCTGCTGCTTCTCCTGATACTGCCGCTGCACCACCCGCTAAAAGCGGTACAAAATGACCGCTTGGATCAGTGTTATTAACCGGATTATTCTCAGCATAAGGGAAGGGAAGCAAAAATAACGTCCCCTTGCTTCCTACCCCTTGCTTCCTCAGTGTAAGAGATCCTCTCAGGCCGTTGCGGGCCCGGGAGGATCTATTAGGCTGGTACCAATATGGGAACGGAAGGACAAGAGGTTGTAAAAGTTAAGAAAGTTTTCCTTTACGAAAATATGCTTTCGAACTTACTGAAGTTTTGCTATTTCTTCCCTGGAAAGACCGGTGTATCTTATTATTTTCCTAATATCTTCACCTTCGGAAAGCATTTGTTTGGCAACTTTCTCAATTCCTTTTTCAATTCCTTTTTCAATTCCTTTTTCAATTCCTTCGATTTTAGCGTCTTCCATAGACTTCTTAATTACTCTTTCTACATTGGAGATCATTTTTTCCACCTCCTCCGGGCGTGCTTCATCAAGAATACGGATAATCTCTTGGCTGCCTTTTTCCGGGAGATTTTTGGGAAGAACGTACTTTGACCAGGATTTCAAAAGAATAAATTCTTCCGGTGTTAATTGCTTGATAACAAAAGAAAATTTAAATAGTCTGCGCAAAATCTCTTCAAGGCTGTCTACCCGGTCCAGT
>CAZCGU010000016.1:0-61851 GCA_964498525.1 uncultured Pelotomaculum sp. | reverse complement strand
TCCTGGACAAAATCATCGGCAAGATCTACACAGCCAACACCATGGAAGAAGCGGCAACTATTGTAAAGGAATCCACGCTATCTTAGCTTCCATAGCAAAAACCACTAAACCAAAACGAAAAGGGAAATGATACTGTCTATCGTTTTTTGAATTCATGCGGGTGTGAGTATTCTTTAGGTCGAATAGCAAGGGCGCCTTAGAGGCTGATTCATGCCGACATAACTGGCGAATATTTTTACTTATCCTAAGTTCAACTACCATAAGGAAACCATTGAGCCACTGTCTTCCCGCAACCGGAGCATTCCTGTAATCATTGAATTTAAAATGACCTTTGAGAGAATGAGACGCCCATCACCCTACCCTATTTTACGCTTCTTGTTTCACGCTTACCATGCCTATACAACTTTAATCACTAACTCGTTGCCGAGGAACACATTGCCGCAGCTGTCCTGAAGCCACAACTGGAGGTAATTCAGACCCTTTTGGCGCCCGGCTTGGAGCGCGGCCTTAAAATTGCCGGCTTCGTCCATAACCAGCGGGTTGCCGGCGGCCGTATGGTTTGGGAAGTGAGTCCGGGGGAAATCCTCCAGGGCGTAGGAAACCATGGTATCCATCCCTGGTGACGAGTAGCTGCGCGTGGCCATAAGCGCATCGATACTCATGGGGCATGGGGCTTCTTCCCACAGTAAAACAAGGGAATACAATTTCACATCGGGGCGAAGCAGGCTTCCGTTAACTTGAAAACTTTCACCGGCCCGCAATTCCGCCGGTATGTTTTTTATTTCAGCGTAGTGGTTGGTAAATTCCTGGGTGAAAGCAACTGTTATGGTACCGTCCGCCAGCAAAGCGTAAGCCACGCCGACACCAACATGGGTATGGTGCGGATCCAAAATGTTAACGCGGTGGCCGTCATTGGGGGGCTCTTCCGCCATCATTCGTTCCTGGTTCTTTAAAACGTTGTCCAGCACTAAATCCTGGCTTAACTTATAGCCCTTTTGCCAGGAGTAACATACATTTTCCGTCGTTCCATAGGCGCCGCCCGCCTCTGTGTAACGCTGCTGGGGCTTTTGGCCGCTCAGGTTCCAGTGAGCGATGTAATTATTCTGCGCCATCTCGGCGGCAAATTGGCGTGAAGCTGCCGCGGCAGTCTCATCCCATTCTACCGCAGCTAAGCCGGCTTCCCTGCGGTCCTCATTTACTTTTTCTAAAATTGCCTGTTCAACCAGTAATAGATCTATGTTATGGCAGGTGGGACCGGTTTCCGGGCGGGCTGTTAAAACAGCCTGTCCACTTTTGTCCCGCAAGAACTCATAGCCGCAGGACTCCGCCAGACATTGGGCCGGAAAATCCAGGGTAGCCCGGGGCGGGTCCGCCTTAACAACGTTTACCGAGGAGGTCATAAGAAAGATCAGGCAAAATAGAATAACATATCTTATCTTCATGCCATCGCCTCCTCTGTTTATACCTGCAACAAAAATAATCAGCGCAACAAAAACAATAGTGGACCGGGCAACAAAAAAACCCTATTCCGGTATACCAAATAGGGATTAAGGCTTACTTCCTCTATATCTGGCAACCCGGCGGCCATTGTCCAGCGACTTTAGGCCCGTGGCTTTGCGTCCCTGCCTTTCGGCAGGTTTGCCTTTATCAGTCTTTTATAAAAACATTGTATAACTATTGTATAACTTTAGAAGTAAAATTGCAATATTATTCCACACTTCGACAAACTATTCCGGGGAAACGCCGCCGCTAATCTATTGCCTGTGCATTTTTAATTATTACAAAGTATGCCCTTCCGGCAGTAAGGCGGACTGCGTTTGCTCCGGGCCGGCGCCGGGGGCAACGGGGTAGTCCAGAACCTGCTCGGCAAATACCACATACCTGTCCGATTTGATTCCCAGCACGTCAATAGGATAGCAGGTATACATTACCAGGAGGGCTTTATCGCCCCTGGGTTTCAAAGACACCGTGTTAGTGCCGTTGATAACTTGCGCCTTAAATACCCTGTAGCGGAAATCACCGTAGTTGGTTTGGATCAGGACATCATCGCCCGGCTTAACATCCTTAAGTTTATTGAAAACCAGATCATTATGCCCGGCATAGATGATTGTTCCTCCCTCGCCGGGCAGATTGCTGCCGCTAAAGTGCCCCACGCCCGCCCGGAGCTGAGCTTTGGTATCGCCGAAAAAAACTGGCCTGTTGATACCCACCGAAGGCAGCAAAAGCGTGGCATACTGTTCCCCAAACTTCGGGTAAGCCACCGTACCGGTCCCGTCCCGTCCGTAGCCAACGGCAACAGGCATCAGGCCCGCCGGCGGAATAAGCAGTTTAGAAGAGTGGTAAATAGGTATGAGATAGCCCAAAAGGGCAACCCCAATCAGCAAGAGCCCGCCAAAAATAAGGGGGAGGAACACCCATCTGCTGGTTGCCTTCCTCAACAGAACACTTTTTGCCCCGGCGGGCCTGCCGTACAAATTCACTGCGGTTGTGCCCTTGGTCAGCCCGTATTCCCTGTAATAACCGCTCAGATAACCGTCATAATCCTGATACTTGTAGCGGGCGCCGGCCTCCTTGTACTTAACGCCGTTAAGGACACAGCCTAAAATGGCGGTCCCGGCTTTTTTAAAATCCTCCACAATGGAGGAAATCGTATTAATTCCGGCATAACTCTGCCTCACCACGAAGATAACCCCGTCGCAATACCTGGACAAAGCAACTGCATCGGCAAACAAACAAGCCGGCGGCGTGTCCATTAAAATGTAGTCGTAATCCTTTTCCAGCCGGGCCAATAACCTTCCCATCTGCTCCGATTCCAGCAGTTCAGTTGAATTAGTGACACCGGGACCGGCAGGCAACAGGGATATACCTGTCCCCTTCAGACAGATAACGGCATCTTCCGCCCCCAGTTCACCCCGGAGCACCCGGGTTAAACCCTTGCCTTCCCCAATTTGCAAATCGAGCACATTGTGAATACTCGGGCTGCGCAAATCACAGTCTATTACAAGTACATTCCTGCCGCTCTGGGCCAGGACAATGGCCAGGTTTATGGCTGTTGTGGATTTACCTTCCCCGTGCAGGGCGCTCGCCAGCAGCAATTTCCGGGAGCGTCTAACCGATGCCGCATACAGGAGGTTGGTCCTCAGGGCCTTGTAGGCTTCGACAAAACCAAACCCCACCTTGCAGTACCGATCTGGTCCGGGATCAATCGTTAAACGCGGTTTTTTACCGCATTCCTTGACATAGGGGATGCCTCCAAGGGTTGCAAGCCCAAGCCCCGTCCTCAGATCATCGGCATTTTTCACCGTGTTATCGAAAAGCCTGATTAAAAATATAAGGCCTGCCCCGAACATAAGGCCCAGCAAAGCCCCCACAGCCACATTGCGGGTGGTTAAAGGCGGCTCGGGATATAACGGTATTTTAGCGTAGTCCACCACATTTACCGAGCCCACTTCCACCGTGCCGGTAATGGCCTGCGGGGCTACCTTCATAATGGAATTGCAGATGTTTGCCGCCAGTCCCGGATCCGTATTCTTCACCATTACAACCAGGACCTCGGTGTCTTTTTTAGCCGGCGCAACCACAACATGCTGCCTGAGAACCGACGGGGGCAGGGCAAGCCCTAAATCCTCAGCAACTAACTCCATTACCCGGTCACTTTTCAGGATAACAGAATAGGTGTTAACCAGTTTTTGAGACAGGCCGATGTCATTGGCCACCTCCACCTGCCCGCCCACTATCTTAATCTGTTGGGAATTAACAACCATGGTTGCCGCCGCCGTGTATCGCGGCACATAGGTATAGTCCGTGTAAAAATATGCCGCCACGGGGAATAAAACAGCAAAAATCGCCAGCAGCCACCACCACTTAAGCAATAAAAAAATAACATCCTTTAGGTCTATACTATCTTCCCGCCGTTCCAAATATCCGGCCTCCATCTTCTCCTATTGTCCTGTTCAAGTTGTTCTGCTATAATTTTACTGGATTAGAATAAATAAAGGGGTTGTCACCTTTGAGATACCCGGTCCTTATGATTATCCTGGCCCTGTCCCTGCTGCTGTTATCAGCCGGATGCAAAGCCGGCCCGCCGGACAATCAACAAGCCCCGCCGGCAGCGGAAGATCTTGAAAAAGATATCGCGGCAAACGGAGCGCCGGCGCCAAGTCCACAACCTGCCCGGGCAGATGCAGAACAACAACAGGATGCCGACGCCAGGGGGACACCCGCCCGGAACCAGGAGACAGGGCAAAATACGGCGGGGACTCACCCCTCCGCAGAGCAGCCCGCGCCCGGATCAGTTAAAGAGGCGCCGGCCCCTTTCCCGGATGACGGGAAAACAGCAAACTGGCGGCAGTCTTCCAAGTATCCCGCCTACGCCTGCCACAACAGCAGCCTGCCCCAGCAATTATACACCTACAGCTTCGATCAGGGTAACGTCGACAGCTTCAAGATATCGCTGGTCAAACCGGTGGACTTCTACTGCCAGACTAGCCCCGGGCTGCGCAGCGAACTATTGGCCTTCTTCAAGGACTTTTTAACCACATATTATACGGCGGATTATAGGAACACCGATACCTGGGAAAACAGCCTGGAAGGCTTCTTCGACCCGAAGAAACCGGTGGCAACAGTCAACGGCGCCCACCCGGCCGCGTTTATAAAGGCGGGAGCCATAAACACTGCAAACAACCAGTTGACCATAACCTTAACAGAAATACTCACCGATGAATCGCTGATCTACCTGGACACCAATGCCCATTACAGGGTGAGGGGCAGGATAACCCAACAGGCGGCCGCTTCCAGCGACCCCCTGCTCCCCCCGGGGCAGCACACCTTTGATGTGGAACTTGCCTTTAAAAAGAAGCTCTTGCCGGGTCCGGACAACTGGGCCGGAAAAGATTATGTGGTCACTTCCCTGGTAAAACTTCACTAGACCATTCTACGCCTGCAGGTCCGGAGGGTCAGGCCCATTACAGTAAGCAACAGCCCGGCGCCAAGCATGGCCCCTTCCCTTAAACCGGTAATCTTAAAAGCGTTTTCCGTGTAATAGATCTCATCTATCAAGGAGCCGTCCATTTCATAAAACCTCAGGCAGCCTTTGTTGTACACCACTTTAATCCCGGCCACCTTGGCGCCTTCATAGATTAAACTCAGCACCCTGTGCTCGGACTCCCAGGACATAGCCGTGGGGTCGGCTACACCCTCCTGCTGCATTACCGCCAGAACTTCCTTCATCCTGGCCAGGATCTGATCATATTCCTCTGGTGTAAATTTGTGGGAATCAAAAAACCGCTCCACCCTCAGGATGTAGCTCTCGTGGATGTACTGGGTTTCCCCGTTCAAGATAAACGGCGCCCTTAAAAAATCAAATATATCCTGTTCGGTCGCAGCATTTGCCTCCCCGGAAAAAGATACCAGGACCAGCATCGCCAGTAAAAGTGAACAAAATGCCTTCTTCAGCCCCGCCACCATCATATTACCTCCTTGGAACAATAATCGAATCAGGCGCTAAGTTCCTTTTCCTTGTAATAGTGACTCAAATACCTGCCATAATTTCTATATTTATAACCGTATCCAGCCTTTTTGTACTTTACCCCATTGAGGACACAACCCAGGATACGGGCATTCACGCTTATAAAATTATCCATGGTTAAATAAATGGTATCCAACCTGGCATAACTCTGTTTTACCACCAGAATTACCCCGTCGGAATACTGGGACAGGGCAACGGCATCGGTAAACAAACAAGCCGGCGGGGTGTCCAGAAGGATATAATCGTAGTCCTGTTCCAATAAGGCCAGCAGCTTCGCCATATTCCCGGATCCCAACAGCTCGGACGGGTTGGGGACCACCGCGCCGGCGGTTAAAAGGGATACACCTGTTCCCTCTATAACTGCAATGGCTCCGGCAACATCCGCGGCATCCAATTCCCCCGCGAGCACCCGGGCTAAACCCCTGCCCTCTTCAAGCTGCGGCTCCAGAAGACCGGGGTTGCCCTCTTTTCGCAGATCACAGTCGATTACCAGTACCGACTTGCCGCTTTGGGCCAGGCTAATGGCAAAATTTGCTGCCGTCGTGGACTTCCCTTCCCCGTTCAAGGTGCTGGTGATCAACAGCTTCCTGCATTTATGAGTATGCGCCGCATATTGAAGGTTTGTCCTGGCAACTTTATAGGCCTCGTCAAACGCAAACCTCACCCAACTGCCCCTACCCTCTTTACCTGCCGGCGACGAAAGGAGGGCAGCCTGTCCTTTTCGCAATTGGGGTATGCAGCCCAACACGTTAAGGCCCAGCCTCTCCTTAACATCTTCATCGTTTTTAATGGTCCGGTCCGAATATCGCAGCAACAGGGCCAGTCCTCCCCCCAGCAGCAGGCCCAGCATTGCCCCCAGGGTCGCATTGAGAGCCGCGGCCGGCGGCTCGGGATACACCGGTATTTTGGCGTAATCCACCACGTTAACCGAACCCACTTCCACTGTTCCGGCAATGGCGGCGGGCGCAACCTTCATAATGGAATTGCAGACGCCGGCCGCGAGCCAGGGATCCGTGTTTCTGACCATAACACCCAGGACTTCGGAATCCTTGGCAGTTGCCACGGATACATATTGTTTCATAAAGTTGGGCGGCAGGTTAAGCCCCAGGTCCCGGGCAACCATCTGCAGCACCCTGTCGCTGGTCAGGATAATGGAATAGGTATCAACCAGCTTTTTGGAAAGGCTCACATCGTTGGCCACAACAAGCTGCCCGTTTACCACCTTGGTCTGCATTGAATTAACAACCATTGAGGCTGTGGCCGTGTACTGCGGCACGTAGGTATAACTGGTGTAAAAATAAGCTATGGCGGGAAAGACAAGGGTAAAAACGGCAACAAGCCACCACCGCTCCAGCAGCGCCCACAGCACCTCCCGCAGGTCCAGCTCTTGTTCCCCTGTATTGTTAACCCCGGCATCCTGTTCCAGCCGCTCCAAAATTCCTGCCCCCTTCAACAGTTTTCGAGTGAATACCGGCGGCGGCAACCCATATCCTCCTGCCTTGTGCGCAGGGAAACCTGCTTCTAATGGACGGCGCCCCGCCTTTAAAGGCCGCGTTCACCACAGGGACAGTTCTTTTCTCCTGCCGGCACGGGAACCACCCAACGACGCGCCGGTTAATCAGGCATAATTGTCACACCTCTTGTTAGTTTAATGTAACATAATACTCATTTTTTAACAACGGGTTTTAAACGGCGCAACTGCAATTCCCTTAACTGTTTACCCTCAATTTCCAATGCCCGTGTACAGTAGTTAAGCATGGAACTGCGGTGGGTAATGATGAAGCAAGTATGAAGGAGATTACTCTCGCACAGACGTTTAATGACCTGCTCCTCCGTTTGCACATCCAGAGCTGCCGTGGCTTCATCAAGAATTAATATGGGCGCCGCTTTAATGATGGCGCGGGCTATGGCGATTCTTTGGGCCTGGCCTTCGGAAAGCCCCAACGCCTTTTCACCTATGTTCGTGTTCAGGCCATCCTCCAATTCCATAACAAACGTAGAAGCGCCCGCTATTTCCAGCGCCTGCCACATCTCCTCTGCCGTAGCCTCCTGGTTTCCGGTCCGCAAATTATCCGCAATGGTACCGGAAATCAAGGTGTTCCCCTGGGGCACATAGGAGATAAAACGCCTTGCTGCCGCGGACACTTCTTCTATTGCCCCCGTATCGTCGTAAAATATCAGTTTACCTCCCTTTTGGGAATAAACCAAAGACAGGAGCAAGCGGACAAGCGTTGTTTTTCCAGAACCGCTGTAGCCCACAATACCTACAATATCGTTTGGCCTTATGTTAAGGTGGACGTTTTCCAAAACCTTCTCCCTGCCGTAGGCAAAGGAAACATCTTGAATAATCAGGCCAATGTTTTTAGCGCCGTCTTTAATTCTGTTCCCGGCGCTATTTTCGCTGTTTATGGAGTCCATTTCGATTACGCGTCCGGCGGAGGCCAGAACCGTTATAAACTGGGGAATGATGGAACCCAAATTGATAATCGGCCCTTGCACCTGGGCCACCAGCGAAAGGAAAATGGTCATGGTCCCGTAAGTTATACTGTTCGTGGAAAGCCTGTAAATACTCCAGCAGAACGCCACCAGGTAACCGGCATTAAATACCACCTGGATGCAAAGATTCATGGCCATGTTCAGTTTATTGCGCTTCATTATTAAATGCAAACGCCTGTCCCGCAGGGAGGCCAGTCTTTGGTTGCAAAACTCCTCCTGCTCAAAGGTTTTAAGGACAGCTATGTTTTCCACCGTTTCCTGCATAAATGAACGGTATTCCGACTCCGTTCTGTTTAGCTCTTCCTGATACTTTCTTAACCTGCCGCTAAAAATAAGGCTGAGGAAAACCCCCACCGGCCCCAACAACAACGCGGCCAGGGCAAGGAAATGATCGTAATAGAACAAAACGCAAAATGCTATGCCAAGCCGCACAGTAAGGAGGAATATGTTTGGGATAATGGAGGAAATTCCGTTTGCAACCCTGTCGATGTCGCTTGTAAGCCGTGTTACGATGTCGCCGCTGTGAAATGTAATGAGCTTCTGCCATACCCCGCGCAGTATGTTATCGTACACCTTGGAGCGGATACTGAAGGCGTAACGTTCGTTTATATAAGTGGCCAGAATACCGCTTACCGCGCTGATGGCAATGCTTAAAGAAGTCAAAAGGATCAAAACAACAACGCCCAGGGTTGTAAAATCCGGACCGGAACCGGTAACGCCGTCGATAATGTATTTTGTTACAACAGTACTGCCCACACCCGTAACGGAAATCAACAAATTAAGCGCAAAAATAAATATAAATGGTCCCATAAACGGCTTTGTTTTCGAGACCATCCATTTTAAGTAATTTGATTGTTTATCCCAGTCACGAAAAAAAACCACAAGCTTATTAATTTTTTCTTTCACCAGGGCAACTCCCCGCCTAAAAACAATAGCCAAACCAAGGGACACCCGCTTAAGGGGTGTGACCCTTGGTTAAACTTTTCATCAAAGGGCAATATATTTACTTGATAAATGTATTGTACTAAAATAACTGGAAATGCACGATAAACTTATAAATGATGTCTCCGGCAAGGTACGGGGCATGGTTAAACTTCTAATAACTTAGCCGTTAAGACCTATCCAGCCCTCCTGCCCCGGGTGATAATTCGTATTGCATCCCACTTCTCTGTGCGACCACGTTGCCCCGCTACCCCAATAACAATCTGATCCTCCTGAGGTAGCTATGTGTTCTGTGAACCGGAATTCCGTTACTTCAATACCGGGTTTGCTGTATTTCTTTTTCACCACAACTTCCCCCTTCTTGTTTTAAATATGTATTCATAGTAAATATAATTCAAAGGGCATTTAGTCAACCACACAATTTACATCACAGAAACCTTAGCTTTTCAGCCACCATGCGCCTGCCTTCAGCGCAAACAGCGGGGTTTGCGCAACCCTGGCCCACCCGTAAGTAGTGACCAGCAGGGCAAGAACGGCAGACGCTGTAATACTCGCAACCCACGCACTCAACTGGGTTAAGGTATTCTCTACATTTGCGGTTCATGCTTTGCCATGAATTTAAAAAGCCATCTCTCAGGGGGTAGGCTTCCGCAAAATTAAAAATACTGCACGGGAGCATTCTGCCGTCCCAACTGACGGAAAAACTATTTCGACCAGCAGAACATGCAATCCCCTTTTCCGGACAAAACGTGCGCTCTGTTTCTTTCCCTGTTTTTTCGGCTTGTCCTTCACAGTAATGCGCTTGAATATTTTCATCCCTTAGCTTATCTTGAATTCTGAAGATTTTCACCTGTTCATCCAACGACGGGGCGTAGTCCTCATATACCCTCCCCGTTCCTTCCCTTGGTTCAAAGGGCCAGGGATTTATATTACAACTAGACGGTTTTTTGGATTTACAATACCGGAGGGTGGCCTCAAAATCATTCAGCATCTGCCTTGACACGGTTATCGCTAAGTTAAACGGTATTCCCGCTTTTTCTATCAGCTCTATCGCCCTGTCAACTTTATGGAAGGCTTCCGCGCAGCCCGTCACGGCTTTATACCCTCCGGGCGAACTGCCATATACCGAAATCTGCACCCTTTGCGGTGATTTATCAGCAATCCATACGACCATCTCCTCATCTAGAAGAGTCCCATTTGTAAGTATTGTCACCAGAACACCCGACGCCTGCAAATGTTCGTAAATTTTTTTAAAACCAGGATGCAGCAGGCATTCTCCGCCGGTTAAGGTGGCGTACATCATACCCGCCCGGCACGCGTCGTCTATTAACGAGATCCATTGTTCCGTTGTCAACTCCTCACCCTTTATCTGCCCGGGGTTGAGGTGGACATAACACATTTTACAGTCCAGGTTGCATCTTGGGGTCAATTCAAATAGGCCAAATAGCGGGATACCCCTGGCAAAGGCAGCTTCTTTTAAATGCTGATAAAATACTTTTGTTTTTTCATACCCTTCCTTTGAGGTTAACTTATCCAAAAGCTGTGACATGCTTCCTCCTGACCTGCGCTTTAGTCAAACACAAGTTTGTTGTTCTGCCACTATAAGCCCCTGTGCAGAATACCCAGGTCTTCAATTTTACCCAGAAATTCGTCCAAATCCGCGGCGGCCGTTTGCCTGTCTATGTCAAATTCGTCCAGCACAGCCTGGAGTATATCGTCCCGGGAAATTGATTTTTCCAACTTCCGCCAGATGAAAGCCGAAACATCGTTTAAAATAATAGCCCCTTCAAAGTTCTTTATGTTTTTGCCGGTGGGCATAACAATCCATTCATCAACGATGTTTTTTAAAATAAAGCCCTCTTTTACTTTCAAATCCGCCTGCACCTTCTTCAAAATAGATTTCTGTCCGGTGAAAAGCACTTTGTGGAGTAATTGCGCCGCACTTTCTTCCCGTGTACAAAACAGACGGTAAAATGGGACTTTTTGCGTCAGCAACCGGATCGTTTTCATTACGGAAAACTTCGCCGCATCATCCCACATGGGAATGAAACATTGTTTAACCATAAGATTGAAGGCTTGATCCCGGCTCATCCTGCGCAAACTGCTGGCGTTTGCCCTGCGGACCTCCATAACACCCAGGACAGGATAATTCTCCTGTAAGAAAATTTGCTCCTTCCCATCCCATGGCACACCAAAGGCGCGAGGTGCGTCGTCGCCGGAAAGATGCAAGAACGGCCGATCGCCGCTAATAATCCTGGCGCCCAGGTACCTTTCCCAAATCCCGGCTTGGGTGCTTTTTCCCGCTCCGGCAGGGGCCGCGAATAAAAGCGCTTTCTTATCGAAGCTAACGCAGGAGGCGTGCACTGAAACACCGTTATTATGAGCCAAATGACACTCCACCGCCAGCCGCAGCAGGTGTATAAAGTTTTCCCTTAATACTTGCTCGTTATCTTCCGCTTCCCCAATATAGCCCCGGAGTACGGAATAATCACGACTGGCTGCCAAACAGCACAGATTTTCTGGATTACCCCTGGAAAAAAGCCACTCTTCCCCCGCGATATCCCCCACAGTAACCCCCGAACCCACCGGAACATTTGCAACACTTTCATAGACTGGGCAGGCGTCTAACGAAATGTTTAATACCACTTTGGTGGAATAGGGCCGTTTGTTCCGGAAATATGATAACTGACTATCGTCTAAAATACTGCTTTCTCCCGAAACTTGCAAGCAACAGTTCGCAAAATAGAATGTATGCATATTTAGCAAAAGTTCCCTAACTATGTTATTTTACCGTAACAATACTATTTTAAATTCACCCGCCAACATCCGCACCTTGTTACAGCACAGCATTGTTATTGGATAATAAGCGCTTAAGCTTTTTAAAAACCCGTATCGCAAAACGCTTGAACTGCCAAACTTTCTGCCCAACCATACTCCTGAGTTTGTAAAAAGTATTTACCGGAATTACTTTACCATTTTGCTCAATTTTAGTGACAATTCCAATTACATCATGACTGGGAAAGGGACCTTCCCCGGTCGTCAGGGCATCCCCTTTATAATAAAGCATATTACCGTTACATTTAAAAACCCTGTGTAAAAGGCAGTGATTCCCAGGTATTCCGGGTATTAATGTAAGCAATATATCCCCTTTTTTTGCCTTCCCGTTAAAAGGAGAAATGTATACCCTGTCTTGTAAATGTTTTAACGACGGAGTCATACTGTTGCCGGTAACGGCCAGCCAAAACCCTTCATTACGGGAAATCAGTTCCTGCATACGCGGCACAATTTCCGCCGGCTCTCCACAGTACCTCATGGTAATTTCACCTGAACAAACATCCTGAAAAGACAAAAACCAACCTACAATTAATTGTTTGGCCGGTTACGCTACTAGCTACCCATGGGGATAAAAGCGTCCAGATAACCCCCAGGCTCATTGCCTCCCAAATATTAGATTTTCTAGATTTAATATAACATTAAATACCTCCAGTGACAATAGGAAGTTTGTCATGCTTTTCCCTACAATTATTGCTAGATCATGTCTAATTCACGCATTAACTCAATTCGCCTTTTTGCTATTTCGCTACCCAACCCAGGGTTTATATAATGTTTGAATTCTTTTTCTTTTTCAAAACCTGGTGCAACCAGACTACCGGTAAGAGCAAACTATTGTTCGTCACATAGGAATACCTTTTTACCATGCTGGCTTTGTTCAAAAGCTGACCTAAAAATACTTTTCAGCCTGATATTTATATATTTCCCGCAATCACTTGACCTTTTAAGCCTTTCCCTGGTATATATCGCTACAAATCCGCTTCGCCTTAGTTCATCTTGACCCGCTCTTTTTTCCAAGTCGCTAAGAATCCTTCACTTGATGTTATAACTATATTTGCATTTGGGAAGCTCACCCGGGGTCATGGGTTAGAACACCGCATAACAACCCTTGCCCCACATGAAAATAAATATATTGTATCGTAAAAACTTCACTCATAAAGCAAAACTTCGCTCATTTTACTCCCTAAACAACGAGTAAACTTTCATATGCTTACTATATCAGTCCAACCTAACCCGTTTGCCCATCTCGGCGGACATGTACGCCGCGTAAATAATCTTTATTGTGTCATAAGCTAGCTTAAAGCCAGACTTGGGTTCACGGTTGAAGTAAATCGTTTCCATGAAATCCTGCATTTCGCCCGTATAACCACGCATAATCTCGTCGGCGATGAATGGCCTATTCCACCCCATCTTGGCGGAAAGCATCTCTGACAGATAAATTCCGTCCATTCCATCTTCGTCCAGCAAATAAGTGGACATTGCGTCGTTCATCGTAAGTATGCAGTTTATAGCCGCGTCATTGCAATAGAGCTCAATGTAGTTCTTGCTGCCGCCAAGCAGTGTATCCGTCGCAATGACAACGGCACTGGAACCGTCAGAAAAGGTAAGAATAACTGTTCCCGTATCCTCCACATCAATCGGACGTGCCGCTATGTGCCTGTGCTCATATTCCGTCAGCGACGGCGTAACCCGGCCCATGTCGGCGAGCACGCTTTCGACAGTGATCGTCTCACCGCGCACCTCAGCCTCCTGCTGTTTGAGCCATAGTATGGCGGAAAGAGGGTGCGAACCCGTCCGAATGAACGTGCCGCCGCCAGTCTTGTTCCATTCGCCGGCGACGCGGGAACTGGAGCCCTTGAGGCTCTCCTCGCCTTTCATATAGAGTATCCGGCTTTTTTTCGCCGATATTATTTCTGCCGCCTTCAGCACTGCAGGCGCGTATACGAAGTTTTCCGCATACATAAATTTCCTGTCCGACGCTTCGACCGTCGCACGCAGCTTCTCAATGTGGGCAAGCAGTTTCTGATACATGACGCTTTTGGAAACCTTTATACCTATCGGTTCCTCATCATCCAGCTCTCCAAAGTACCCCGTCAAAGGCTTTTCGCAGATGACGTGCTTGCCTGCCGCTATCGAAGCCTCGATCATGTCGAAGTGCACATATGGAGGCGTGCATATATCGATAACATCTATTTCCGGGTCGTCAAGCAAATCGTTGAAATTTAGCGATGCATCCTCGAAGCCATAGTGATCCTTCGCGGGGAATACCTGCTCCGGACGTCGTGCGATGATTCTTCTGAAGCGCAACGGGATTCCCGAGACCTTACGATACGCATCCATGTGCAATTCAGTCGCACGTCCCGCCCCTGCCATACCAATGGTTACATATCTATTCATTTTATAAAGCCTCCTGCAATAAATTGAGGTTTCCTTAAATTTTCTCGCTCGTTAACCGGTAATTTTGTATTCTTACGAAATACGGCTTTAACCTTTTTTCTTATTCCGACAGGTATTTTCGTATTTAGGATTTTGCGCGGTTCAGAACAAAAAATGACTTAAACAATGCCATCGTCTTATTTTTTTTTAATTCTAAACAATTCGAACTCCCGATATAATTTTTTTCTTGCGTATGAGATTCTGGCTGTTTTTGCAAACGAATATTTCGGGCGCTTACCTTGCATAGAACGCACCCAATAGCGAAGGGATAAATATATCCAAAAGAAAGGAAAAAGAACAGGCAAATATTTAATAATCGGAAACTGGTTTTTTGCAGAAATATTCAAATTGCGAATGGTTGTTTGCAACAAAGAAATTTTGCAGTCTTTTTTCCCGTATTCTTTAACAAAAACAGAACCAACACTGCGTTCCGGTTGACTACGACCTAAATCTTCAGCATGTAAAATATCTTCAAGAAGGTTTTGCACCTTTTGTTCGGAAATATCCGAGCACCATGCGGCACGCGCGGTATCTAAACCTAGCCAATTAACGCAAATGACGGTTAATGCCTCGGCAAAACGCCTCAGGCCAGTTTGTTCTATTAACGGTACTATTTTATCCTGAAAATGTACGCTATCCAAGCTGTTAACATGAGCATACCAGTCACACAGTTGCCGTAGTCCCATATCGCTTGAAACCATGTGCCGTTCCATATGGGACAAAAGTGAAATGGACTGACTTTGCGGAAGTAAAACATTAAAACGATATCCATTGAGTGTTTTTATATCGGTTTTTTCTAAAGCATTTTGCATGAACTTCTGCGCGTTTTTACCTGCCTTATTATCAGGGAAGACCGATACTGCATAATGCAATTCAATATCGCACCCTTTTTTTGACAATCTATAGTGAAACTTATGTTCATGCGCATGCTGGTGCATTTTATATCCATCTCTTTCAAGGATGCGGCTTGCCTCCCCACATAAACCCTGGGGCACTAAAATATCTATATCTCCCAACATTCTTACATCAGGATTCGGATAGCACACAGCAACACTGGCCCCTTTCAATATTGCGTAGGGGATGTTCTCGCGAAGAATACTTTCTATCGCTTTATGCTGTAAATACATGAGATAATTATTGCGCAACATTACACTTATCGTATGGTTTTTCCAACGCTTGAGCATTTCGTAGGGAGCCGTGTTTGTCAATGACAAATTAAACACACCTTGTAATACCAGGGGCAATATATTATGTTTCTTTGATAGCTTTTCGACATCATGCCAGTTAACTTCAGATACATTCCCAACATCTAAACTTACGCTAAAGCATGCCTTTAATAACATTAAGATGGTATTCTCAGTATCCGTCATATGTGTGCCACTCTCTTCCGCATATCGTAGGAATTGATTTGCATCATATCAAGTTTTTGCTGTATGGACCCGATGATAATCTTTCTCGATATTTCAAAACATAATACAGTCTATATGCAAATACTGCCACCTCGGTAGTTGATGTCGCTATGCACAAAGTATATACATTTAGTTTTCCAGTTAAGACAAACGTTATTATTAATATAAATTGCAATCCTAATCCGAATACGTTGGAAAAATTTGCATATTTGGCAAGTCCCATAGGAACCATAACAGGAAACGCTAATATATATGTTGGAAAAATGACAAGAATATAAGGTAACAATAGAAATAAAATAAGACCTGCTTCATAATATTCGGCACCAAAAAGAAATACGCAGATCTGATTCGCAAATATCGCACAAATTACAACCGCTATTATAATAATTGGCATTACAATCAGCAATATCTTCTTTATAAGTTTAAAATTCTTGTTCTGAACCATATAAGGAAATAAGCTATCGGCAATAGGAGAAGAGCCGGACTTAACTAGTGCAACAATTTTTATAGCAGCGGCATAGAAACCTATAATTGCCGTACCATTGTATAAATAGCTTAAAATAATTGTATTTGACGACTGATAGACCGTGCCCGATATGCGCGAAGCAAAAAACTGCAATGAATCTTTAACGTGACTTAAGACTGCCGCAAATCTAACTTTACAGAAATAAATATGATATTTCGATTTCATGTGTATATACATTACTATAACTGCTATAAAATTTCCAAACAGATTAAATATCGGCACAAGACAATAATCATTTGAGTTATGAACAAAAAGAAAAATAAGAGCGGCGGAAAATGATCTAATGGCAACTGTTCTATAGGTAATGGCTTTCATGTTTTCGAGCCCTCGATACATGAAGTCCGGGAGCAGTCCATTAAATACAAATGACGCTAAATATAGAACATAAAATAAATAATCATCCCGTAAATTAGACGAAACTTTCACATGTGCAATAAATATTATTGATACAAAGAACGCCAATCCGCATTTTGCTATAGTTACCGAAGTGAATAGTTCTGATAAATAATTTTTATCATTACGATGTTCCGCTACTTTTCGGGTCGCCGATAAAATAAAACCTAAATCGATGATAATTTGCACAAATGCCATATAGGAAGTAGCGACACCTATTTTACCATATGATATTGCGCCAAGTACTCTGGTTAGATAAGGTACGGTAGCTAAATTGATGAGTTGCGTTGATACCATCATAATATACAGCATAACAGTATTATTGAATAATCTTTTTTCTTTTGTCCCAATCCGTTCAGCCATCACGCAATCTATCCTTCGTTGGTGTTAATAATTTTTAGCGTTTGTTTCGATTTTGCATCTTCCATCGCAAAGTATATAGAGGGATATAAAGTCTCAACTTATGCAATATTATTTTGTAAAATGATGATATATCTTTTTCTTTAATAATATATTGCCTAAAAAGGTTTAAGATATCTTCTCCTAGTTCTATTTTATCAAAAAATTCATCTCTGAATGGATTTCTAATGTGATTTTTCATTAGGACAAAATGGCTGTCAATTACATTCTGCACTGAGCCTTTTTCAATATGCATATTTGCATCAATCTGTTCAATCATCAATTTACCCTTTGGGGTTAACGGCAGGATGCATGATGCCCCGCGATTGTGGCATTTATTAAGCATTTCAGGTGTTATTCCCCAATGATCTCCTATCAAAAGGTCGGCCTCCATGACATCAAGTTTAAAACGGCATTCCATACATGGATTAGCTATAGTCAACCCAGAAGAAAAATTAGCACCATATAGGTTATATGTTAGTACTTCGTGTATTGCTCTCCCGTTTTTAAACTTTGCAGTCATCTGAGGTACTAACCATTTTTCCTTTTTACTTCGCATAGAGAGATTGACTAATTTTCCGCCAGCCTTATTTTCTAAAGCGTGCTTATACAGTTGCCAAATTTTTGGCGAAGGAACTCCGCCGCATATAAGCGCACAGGTCAGAAGATTATCCGATTTCCCAATGTATTGATGCAGGGCAGTCGTCTGGCATGGTGTTCCTGTAAAGAAAACGGGACGGTTTGTAAGGATCCTCTTTATTTGCTTAAAACATGTTCCTAAGTTACTTTGAACATATTTTGAACCGCGCATTTTTTTTACAGTATTCATATCATCGGTGCATACATGTATGGCTATGTATTCATCGTCCCATATACAACCGCACACAATTCCTCCTCGTTCTAGCATATTGCACGCTAACTCATAAAACACACCTCCCGAGGTGCTCTTCATCAACGAATCTTCATCTTTAGTAAAACCATAAAAGCATTCTGTCTGATGGACATCTCTAATAATATCTTGTTCTGAGATCATCGGACAGACACGTTCACAGCGTTTGCATGAATTGCATTTTTCAAAATTGATTACAGGTACATAGAAACCCCTACTGTTTTCCCCCATAGTAATCGCAGATGCCGGGCATACAGAATAACATTTTGTACATCCTACACACAATCCTGTTTTGATATTATCCAACATATGTCCGTCACTCCTTCTTTAACATAACCGTTATTCTTGTAGTGCTTTATTTAACCAGCCTAAAGAATCTTGCCTTAAAGCGTTTAAAGACGTATCAACTTTCATATAGTCAATTTCGTCCAGAATTTTTTGCGGGGCAATACATAAACGGTCCGACAGTTTTAGCAACTCCAAAAGATTTGCTACCCGTACAGGATTCTTTTTGTTTTTAATCGCCACAAATTTCTTATGAAAATTAATTGAAAATGCGGTGCCGTGAAAAGAATCCGTAATGATTAACGAAGCATTTCTGTGGAGGGATACTATCTTCGATAGCGGTACACAATAAATTATCCGTTGAGCATGTTTGCTTTTCTTGGCATGCGACTGTATATTCCAGATGGGCATCTGCATTGCTTCAACATATGATTCTATGTGGTTCCAATATGAATCCAGATTGCCAGCTACAAAATATGTCAATATGTACGGGGGATATTCCTTATTATCTATTTTGAATTCATCTTCCCACATTTCTTTATTCAGCAATAGTGTTGGATCGAGAACAACCTTTATATTTTTATCCGTACACCCTAATAGTTGTCCTCTTGCATGTTCTTCGCGCACGCTTATCGCGTTGAATGACTTTAGTGCGAGTTCAAACTCTTTTTTATCAGATTTATTAAGCTTATAACTCCCCATACTTGAGGCATAAGAGATTCTTTTCTTTGCTTGGCCAAACTTCAGCAAAAATGCCTTATCTAACTCTTTTGTTACTTCCGGATTCCATATCTGATCACTTCCTGCCAACAATACATCATAATGCAAATTATGCATTTGTCCTATTTCCGTATATCTTTCCTTTGTTATATATTTATACATCTTATCATGGTTTTCACGATGCCGATATGGATTTTTCCAACCGCCGAACAAATATAATCTCGTTATCAAGCTCAAGTACAGAGAGACTCTCCTTTTCAGAGGTACCCTGTTACCTTTTATTTCTGCTTGCTCATACCGATTTTCATAATTAATTAATTCAGCCTCATGACCTATGGACCGCAATACCCGTATCGTAGCCAGTGCCTGGAGGCTGGCTCCGTAGCTATTCTTGGCATGATGAAAAGTAATAACACCTATTTTCATCTGTTACATTGCCTCCCACTTAATTGATAATATTAATTGAATTATTTATTTTGCAATATTCCGATACAATTGCACAAATCGCCATCGGAACCCAAAATGTTGCGGATTCATACCCATTCACAAAATTAAGAGGAAGAAAGAAAGATATTATAAGCGTTGTCATAAAAATAAAATTAACTTTTTTTACACGCATATAGTGGATAAATATTACCGCAAACAAAGCGATTCCTACAATGCCCTGTCCGGTCAAAATATCAATAAAGCAACTGTGTGTATACCACCGGAGATGTAATTGCGCATAATATGTACCGGATTCGATCCCACTCCCAAGCCACGGATTATTGTAAAACCCTTCAAGTGCGTATTCCCATATCTGCAACCTTATATTATCAGTGTAACTATCCGCAGTAATCATCCTGTCGAATAAAACGGTAGATTGCAGGTAGTAATACCCTGTAAACGCGGTTATAAATAATAAGATTGTAAGGGTAATCTTTTTAAAAGTAATGCCTCTGGAAAAAATCAATTTACTGATAATTAAAAGTGTTACTATTCCCATTGTCAAAAATGCGGCGCGCGAACCAGTTAGATAAATCGCAACAAAAATTAATGCCGCGATAATAAACTTCCATAGTCTTTTTTTGCCAAACAGATATGAGTATAGCCATATCATGTACCCTGGCACTAAAAAAGCGGATAGGTAATTCCCATCTTTCCTTATCCCTAAATAACTTATGCTAATGCGCTCATTTACGGTATTTACGCCAAATATATATGCGATAAGCATCCAAAAGCACAAAATCGCAACGAATACCGAATAAAATTTGAGTATCTTTTTTAACATATTCTCGTCATATCTCGAGCTGACAATAAGGATATAAAATATATTAAATATGACTAATGGGAGTATATTAACCCATGACATGATATTTGATTGAATAGTCGATATAAATGCGGATATACATAGAATAATGCTGAAAACGATGGGAGTGTTCATCGACATGCGCTTCGGCATGAATATTAATGCGGTTCCCATGCAAAAGAAAAGCGGGATCATTACAAAGCGCAGTCCGGCTAAAAACTCATTGCCGTTAAGAACCATAGACATGATCATAATATAAAATGACAACATGAACAGCGACTTACCGTTTATCGTATTTGATCTTCTATACCCATTCATTAGAGTCGTATTTCGGTCTCTTATAAGTTCCCTATCTTTATTCATATGATTTCCGCTTATTCATGGCCAAATATAAGGATCGCAGAACGGAGACCCCCCCGTACCAACCGAGTCGGATGCATAACCCTTTTATCATATGGTTTCTACGCAAATCGCGGATGTTAAGATTTTTCAACACGTCGCAAAACGGCCATTCCTTAAATAAAGCCTTGCATTCCTTTCTTCGCGCGAAATAGGAGTTTGGGTTTTCCTTGTTGAAGAACTTCTGTGTTATACATATCTGCATCGATAAAAACACCGTATAGTAAAAATCGTGAAGCCAATCGCTGCTTTTATTGTATTTTCGGGCAAACTTCGTTACTTCTTGGAGATAGTGCATATGCTCGCTATCGGCTCTCTCCCTATATTGATTCACCATGCTATTACTGGTCGAACGATAATGATAGAAGGCTTGGTCTAAATATACGATCCCGGACGCTTCCTGGGTAATATATAAAAAGAACAGACCGTCTTCCCTGTAAGAAACATTGATAAAATTTAATCCTTTGTTCCTCAAAAATTCGGTCGATATAAGTTTCCAGCATGCGCTATCCAGGTTTATGGCCTGCGGTGTGTAACCCTTTTTGGTGTATGTAAGCGATCTTCTCTGTAGCATGTCTATGCTATCCGGTGCGGAAAACCAAGTTTCATCGGGATAAACCGGCTGGCTCCTTAATTCATAATTAAGATAATTTCTGTATCCGGAAAAAATGATAACCTCGGGTTTGTTTTCTTGTTTATCAACATATGAAATCAACTTCTCGCACATGTCCGGATCAACCCAGTCGTCAGAATCGATAAAGCTGACCCATTCGGCGTCCAGCGCTTCAATGCCAGTATTCCTCGCAGAAGGTAATCCTAGATTCCTTGTGTGATGTATTACACGAATACGATTGTCTTTCAAAGCGTATTGTTCACATATGTCGCCGCAATTGTCAGGGGAGCAATCGTCCACTAAGATAATCTGAATATCCCTAAAGCTTTGGTTGCATAAACTCTCTATACAATTACGAAGATATTCCTCTCTTACCTTATATACGGGTACAACTAATCCGACGCGTACCATTATCCATTCCTTTCTGTAAACCATAAAAAAACCAAGAAATCTTCGTCTTGGATGACGCTATATTGCCATTCCGGCCAATCTTAACGCATACGGACGGCCTCTGTATGAACCGCATCCGTTTTTATGCATCTTTCCTGACTTTTTTATCTGACAAGGATTCGATGAAATCCAGGGTCCTGCGCACATCATCCATAAGTGCGCTGAACTGTTCCGGCATAAGCTGCTGATCGTTATCACTAAGAGCATCATTTGGTGAGGGGTGCACCTCTATCTCAAACCCGTCGCAGCCTGCGAGTATCGCGCTGAGCGTCATGGGTCTTATCAGCTCCACAAGCCCGGTGGCATGGGATGGATCGACAATGACGGGCAGATGAGTTAGGTTTTTCATCGCAGCGACAGCAGACAAATCAAGGGTGTTCCTCGTATATGTTTCAAAGGTGCGTATACCGCGCTCACAGAGAATAACATTTGGATTACCTTCATTAAGTATGTATTCGGCGCAGTTGAGCCATTCCTCAATTGTCGCATGCATGCCTCTCTTGAGGAGAACCGGCTTTTTGACTTTACCGGCTTCCACGAGCAAAGAAAAATTCTGCATATTTCGTGCGCCTATTTGAATCACATCGGCATATTCGCTAATTAGAAAGACATCCCGTGTATCAACTGCCTCGGTAATGATGGGAAGTCCTACTTCCATGCCTGCCTTGCTTAAATATTGAAGGCCAATTCTGCCAAGTCCCTGAAAAGAATACGGGGAAGTCCGAGGTTTGTAAGCCCCGCCGCGCAGCATGTTCGCACCTGCAGCCTTAACTGCTTTAGCCGCAGCCAGGATCTGTTCTTCCGACTCCACGCTGCACGGACCGGCGATGGCTAGAAAGTCTCTTCCAATGTTTATATTCGCAACTTGTATGTGTGTTCTTGGCTTTTGACTCCCATCCTTATTAAAGAGGGATACAATCTCAGGAATTTTCATTTTGTTCAACTTTCACCTCAACAAGCTTTATCAGTTCACCTACAATCTTGAAGGTTTGAAAGGAAAGCTCGTCGTCTGAAAACTCGACCCCGAACTCGTCTTCAAGTTCAATAACAAATTTAATCAATGCCATAGAATCAATATAGCCTTGCTCTACATAATTGATAGCATCCACATCTACCTCATTCGGAAACGTATACTCTTTTTGCAGGTAATTAAGGACAAAGTCTCTTATGGTTTTCATTCTTGACATCTCCCTTATTTAGCGGTTATGTGATTTTGCAATACATTCTTACCGCTTCCATGAGCTTCGACTTGACGAGTTTTCCCATAACATTTTTGGGTAGCTCAGGCAGGAAGAATATTTCGTGGGGCTGTTGGAAATCCGCCAAATTCCTTGCGCACTGTATCTGTACTGTACGCCTTTTCAAAGTCATACCCTTTTTTATTACAACAGCCAACGCCACAACCTCACCCAATCTCTCGTCGGGATAGGAAAACGCGGCACACTCGCTTACTTCAGGCAGCTCGGAAACGCACTTTTCCACATCCTGCGGATATACATTAATTCCCCCAGTAATGATAATTTCTTTCTTGCGCCCTACGAAGTACAGGTAGCCATCCCCGTCAAGATGACCCATGTCTCCGGTCCTGAAAAATCCGTCCGTCATCGCGTCTGCCATTACATCAGGCATTCTGTAGTAACTGTTGCACATCAATGTCGTTTTGACGGCTATCTCACCTATCTCGCTGGTAGCGGAAAGTTGGCCATTGTCCTTTAGTATCCTTATTTCTGCTTCCGGTAATGGTCTGCCGACAGACTGCTTTTTATTCAGCGCTTCATTAAAATTGATGTTCGTAGCTGTCGAAGTCTCAGAAGTTCCATACATCTCGTGAAAATCACAATGCAGCTTCTGGATAAGCTCGTTTTTGACATGTGGTTCAAGCAACGCTGATGATGATACCACGCACCTGAGACTGCTTGTCCCCGGCACGAAGGGACTTGACAACAGTTGAGCTATTTGACTGAGCTGGGCTGAGACAGCTATAGTAAACGTAACATTCTGCTCTTCCACACATTTAAGCCATATTTGCGGCGTGAATCTTGGCAGGAGCACCGACGTCGAGCCGATGAGCAACGGCAGGATGACAAGCCGTTCCGCAAGCGAGTGGTAGAGCGGTGTCGCCGCAAGGATATTGTCGTTTTCAGTAATACTGTAAAGGTTGATATGGGCTTTCACACGCAGGAGCTTGTTCTCCTGCGTTAGTTCTATTGGCTTTGGAGCGCCCGTAGAGCCGGAGGTCATGGTCAGTATAAGAGTTTCTTTACCGGTAACGTCGACCGTCGGTCTGGTGTCGGACTCGTTGGCGACAGTCCTGAACGACAAAGCGTCTTTTTGCTCACCGTCGAGACATATCTTGACCCCCTTCGCCGGTATGCCGCCTGTCTTGTCACACTGGTTGTAAAACGCCTTTCTCGCTATTAGATGTTTGACGTTCCCACTCGTGAACGCAGTCTTTATCGCAGGAAACGGCAGGCTCGGGTTTATCGGCGCGAGCGCCGCGCCTACGTTAGCCGCAGCAATAATAAGCGCCACGGATTCTATGCTGTTGTTCATTGGGATGCCGATGATGTCGCCATGCTTCACGCCGGCTTTAAGCAGAAAGTTGGAACACCGGCTCACGAAAGCGGCAAGTTCCGCGTATGTCATCGTTTCGCCATCGCACCATATAGCTTTTTTATTGGCGTATATGCCTGCGTTTGTGTAAAATATATCTGCTAATTTTTCCATATAGTGTATCTCCCTTGCCGGCATCAAGCAGGAAGCACCCGCGCCGGATTGCAGAATGTTTTCTGTCCAGCAGCCACATCATTTATGACTATACTGCCAAGACCAATGTACGCGTCGTCACGAATGGTTAAATTATTTGCAATAGCAACATTTGCAGCTAAAAAAACACGTTTACCGATCCTAACATTGGGCAGAATACTGCAAGCCCCACTGATCGTCGTATGATCGCCTATTTCAACGTCATGACCTATACCGGATGAAAGAATAGTCACAAAATCTCCGACGCAGGAATTTACCGAAAGTTTTGAATACGGAAACATCACTAATCCTTCACCGTATCTGCTGAACTGTGTCAGCGTAGCCGTCGGATGTATCACCGAGGCAAACACCGCACCGCGCGCCTTCATGGAAGCCGCGACTATTTCCTTTATCTTCGGCTCGCCAAGCGCAAGCGCGAATTCTTCATCATCTGCCGGTTGCCAGTCGGATATACGCCCTATCACCTGGTAGTCGCACTTGACATTGTCCAGCGCGTGCAGGTTATCATCAAGAAAACCGGCGATTTCCCACGTAGGCCTCACATCATTGATGTCCTTGATCCATTGCAATAACTCCCTTCCAAAACCGCCTGCACCAATAATTAGAATTTTTTTCATATAAGATGGCCTTCCTATCAATTATCTTTATCTTGCCGAGCTTTGCGAAATTCGATCCAAACATATTCAGCAAGTTCTGAACTCACTTCGCGTCCAATTATTGGCTTCATCCCATTAGGATATGGTTTTTGATTCAACCTCTTTTTGCAAAGATTATCAAATGTTCCTATGACTTTTGCGGGAACACCCGCAACGATAGTGTTTGGCGGAACATCCTTTGCAACAACACTACCTGCCGCAACTATTGCATTGGGGCCTATACGCGTATTATAGAGGATCTTGCACCCTGACCCGATAAACACATTATCCATAATTTCAATACAGCCAATCTTTTCCTCAAACTTATGAGAACATTTATCTGAAGAATATCGAGAATTAACAATTTCCTGCTGAATATTATTCAATAAAGAATGGATAGTATCATGAGTTACAAATGTAACACCTGGAGTAATTCGGATATTATTATGTAGATATATCAAATTGGAGTATAGAGGTACTTTTCGGGGCATAATATTAACATTGTCACCAATATATGCATATATTCTATGTTTCTTGCAGTATTCAGCTCTTTTTCGCGCCTCGCGAATCATACATAAGCGGAAACTGTGCCATAATCTTTTAAAACTCACGTGTATCCCCCTTCTACGTCCTGTACTCTCGTATTAGCATGAACGCTTCCGCCGCGTCCACACCCATCGTCGAACCGCGGTATTTCGCCAACGCAACTATCGCATCTATTGAACGGGGATTAGGGAATTCGCATAACTGTGAGCGGAAACAGTTCATAGCATCAAGCTTATTATCTAAGTAATTGCTTATATCAACAAAAACATTCGGGATGAAAATATTGGCCACATGGGGTATGTTCCACTCAGTCTCGGACAGAGTTTCGTAAGAATATACAGCTCGCACAACGTGATCCCTCTTCGGTCTGACAGCCACCATGACAGCCTCCGAGGTCAGCGCATGATCTTTCTGCATATCGCCAAAGTGGGGTATATAAACTACATCCGGCTTTGTTTGGCTGATTAGTTCCAATATCTTCCCATTTAGTTCGTAGCGAGGAACGCTTTCCATCATTACAGCTGGAAACTGGAGATAAAAAGTTTCCCTTATGCCTAACAACGCGTGGGATTCCTGTATTTCGTCATAAAGGTCATGCGGCAGTTTTTCGTACACTTCAGGAGAATGATTGTACACTGGCGGTTTTCCGCGTGTGACGACGCAGATATAGACATTATCACCTCTTACCACATGCCGCGCTATTGTTCCACCACAGCCAATGACTTCATCATCAGGATGCGGTGCAAATACAAGTATGTTCATCGTTCGACTCCCTCAGCTAAGCTCTACCCAAACAGCGTTTTTCATTCCAATAAACCTAAAACCCGCTTCTTCGGCAAACAACCTGTCTCTTTCCCTGTCTCCCGCATACAGCACAGTCTGGGTTTTTGTAACGCCGCATAGGATTTCAATTCGTGAAACAATTTTCGTTGAAGGTTTCTGGTATTCATCACCATAATCTCCGGTAATCGCAATGTTTTCAGGAGAAAAGAAACGATAAAGCCCCAACGCTTCGATTTTTTTTCTCTGTAGTCTGTCGTTGCCATCGCTAACAAGAAACATGCTGTAACCGTAAGCAATAAGCTGCTCAAGAATAAACACCATTCTAGGAGATAATTTCAACACGGGACTAAAATCTCTATAAACGGAAATACATGCGGAAACCACGCTGTCGTCATTTCCTTTGAACCCAATTTTCTCCAAAACATTCTGAAAGAGTTCTTTTGTATTACCTTCTCTGAGCCATTGTTCTAGCAATACCCTATAAATAATCCTATCGTCCAAATTGGTTAATTCAGACATCGTTTTTGAAATCGAGCTATAAAGCTGTGTAACAAAATCAAATTCATCGTACAGCGTACCGTCCAAATCAAATCCAATAATCCCGATATCATCTCGCGTAAAGCTAGTAGCAAAATACCTCAGCATAGTAACGCCCCATCTTCAGGCCATATTTAATATCCTTCTTTGCGATAACAGGGATATGTCTTATTATGGTATCAACGATTAGTGGTATCCAGTTCTCTGTAGCTGCCATTCCAAGAGCCGTACCACCGCCAAATCTAGGATTGATCTCAGTGAACTTGATACCTTCATTCGTTTCAAAACACTGAATGTTAACAGGACCGGTAAAATGTATCACACTACATATCTTCTTGGTCCATTCAACAATCTGCGGCTTGTCTAGAACGATACCGGCTGTTGATTTCCCATCCTTGACCCCCATCCTGACTCGTGGAACGATATACACAGGTTCATATAAGCAATTACAAAAAACGTCAACCGTATATTCTACACCTTGCAATAATTCCTGAGAAATCATATTTGCCATTGGTATCGGTTTATCCGTAACCGCAACACCCTCACCTCCACGGCCATTTCTCGGTTTTACAAGCGGATAATCCTGACAAAGACTTGTTTTCGGAGTAGGAATACTGTTCTCAAGAAACTTATTATACAACTTCCATTTATCGCAACAAATATTTATTGTATCCATATCCGACTGCATAACATGCACACCGGATTTCTCAAGTTCAGGCTTAAGATGCGCCCACTTCAGAAGGGCGTCATCTAGTGAAGGGAATACGATATCTATATTTTTTTCGATTACAAAACTTCTTATAAATCTAGTAAATTCCTCATCCCGAGCAAACGGCACTCTATAAAACTCATCGGCAAGCCACCTACCAACCGCTTCTTCACTAGCATCAGTCGCCACACATACATGCCCGGCTTCATGAATAGCGTTGATTGTTGCCCCGCATGTAACACAACCGCAGGCTTCAACCATAATTCTCATTTTATTTCCCCATTCTATCCGGCAAGAGTATTGCCATTGGATTCTTTCACTGACTGACTTCGCGCCATTAAATATTCCCGTTTACTTCGTGTATCGTCTATATTTGTGCCATCAAACATTACTCTCGTATCGTCGGTACGAACCTTATTATTTTTAGGAGATAAAATCATTTTTAAAATAAGGTACAGTTGCTTTACATCAAGCGTAAAACTGACATTTTCCACATAAGAAATATCATTTTCAAACTGTTCGCGCCATGTCAGAAAATACAACCTTCCTGCCGGCGGTGACAACTCTAATCCAGGTCTCACAGAGTGCCTATATCTATACCTTTGGGGATAAAGCTCCAGGTAATCTGTTAGCAGTGGTCTAGGACCGATAATTGCGAGATCTCCCTTGATAATATTAAAAAGACTTGGTAGTTCGTCTAAGGAGGTAGCACGCAAAAATTTCCCAAATTTTGTGAGACGATATTTTTCCGGTAGTAATTCTCCGTCTTCTGCGCTTTCGTTAGTCATAGAACGAAACTTATAAAGGTTGAAGAGTTTTTCGTCTTTCCCTGGTCTTAGAGTTACATACAGAACTGGACGCCCATGATATATCAGTTCCAAGACTGTAAGAACTAAAAGTAGGGGGCTAAGCACTACTACCCCAATTAATGACAACGAAAAATCAATTATTCTCTTAATATATCTGGAATATACGCTGTTACGCGGAACCGGAATTATTTCATCTAGGTTTGATTCGATGCACACAATATCTGCCGTGCAACAACAAATATTTTCATTAACCATCATTTATATTCCTCTTAGTCCTTTATCCGATCGCAAATTATCACAACTATGTTTACTTGAGTACCTAAATCTGTTCTAATCTCTGTCTACATCACTGCAACATACTCCTTTCAGCCCTAAATCTTTTTAATGGCCTGAACAACTCTTGCCAGGTCACTTTCGTTCATTTTCGTATCACTCGGCAAGCAGACACCATTTTCAAAAATCTTTTCCGATATGCCTGCACCAACAAAATCGCACTTAGCAAAGTATGGCTGCATATGCATCGGTTTCCAAACCGGCCTGCTCTCTATGTTCTCAGCATCCAGCGCCTTCATAATATCAAGAGGCCTCACCCTGCCGCTTAGAGTACAGCAAGAAAGCCAGTAGTTCGGCTCATTCCACTCATTGACGGGCATCATCTGAACACCCTCTAATGCCCCCAACTCACGCTTATAAAATTCAAATATCTCCCTTTTCTTTTCAATCCTTTTAACTAAGACCTTGAGCTGCCCTCTGCCGATGCCGGCCACAATATTGCTCATCCGGTAGTTAAAACCAAGCTCGCTGTGCTGGTAGTGCCTGGCCGGGTCCCTGCTTTGTGTCGCCCAAAACCTGACCTTTTCGATTCTTTCTTCATTACCGGATACCAGCATCCCACCGCCGGAGGTGGTGATGATTTTGTTGCCGTTAAATGAATAGATACCGTAATCCCCAAAGGTACCTGTATGTTTACCTTTATACAAAGTCCCCAGGCTCTCGGCAGCGTCCTCAATCAGCGGCACGTTATGTTCTCTGCATATCTCCACAATCTTGTCCATATCCGCTGACAGGCCATATAGATGGACTACCAGCACTGCCTTTGGCGTGTATTGCTCAAAAGCCTTCTCCAAAGCCGCAGGGCTCATGTTCCAGGTCTCAAAATCACTATCAATAAAGACTGGGATAGCGTTCTGGTAGATGATGGGATTGGCTGAAGCAGAGAAAGTAAGGCTGGGGCAGAACACTATATCCCCGGCGCCCACTCCGGCAGCTTTCAAGGCCATATGGATAGCGGCAGTACCTGACGATAAGGCTGCGGCTGCCCTGGTTCCCACTTTCGCGGCCAGTTCCTTTTCAAACTCATCGACGTTTGGTCCCAGAGGCGCGATCCAGTTAGTTACGAAAGCTTCTTTTATGTATTGCATTTCATACCCCTCGTCACTCATGTGGGGTGATGAGAGGTATATTCTATTATTCATTGTTTAAAGATTCCCTTATATTTTCTTCATAATTAACCGGTTCCACAATAATAATCCCATACCTCACCTATTACAACAACACCTTAACACATCATACCGAACTACAGGGCTACGGCAAAGTCAGAAACTATCCAATAGCCGCATAAATTTCAAGATGGGTCTGGTCAAATCTCCTCCGTTGATGTAAAATAACCTTATGGACAAAAACGGAGCAGTGTCAGACAATAACATCAACCAGGGCGCTAACCTCAAAGACCTGATCGTACGGCCCATCAACGTCGAAGAAGAGAATGACTGGGACACCCTGATGGCCAGGCACCACTACCTGGGCTTTCGCTGTCTGTCCGGCAGGAGACTTAAATACGTGGCCCTGCTAAAGGGCCGGTGGGTGGCGCTAATCGGCTGGGGCGCCGCAGCCTTGAAATGCAGCCCCCGGGACCGCTGGATCAACTGGCCGGAAAAGCGGAAGTACGAACGCCTGCAGTACATCGCCAACAATCAGCGTTTTCTCATCCTGCCGGGAATCACCATCAAGAACCTGGCATCCAGGACACTGGCGCTGAATGTCAAGCGATTGTCCGCCGACTGGGAAAATATCTATGGACATCCAATCCTCATGGTGGAAACATTCGTAGACCACAGCCGCTTTAAAGGTACCTGCTATCAGGCCGCCGGCTGGGTTCCCTTAGGCACGACCACCGGCTATGGCCGTACAGGGGGCAAATATTACTACCACGGACAGTCCAAAACCGTCCTGGTCAAACCGCTATTAAAAAAAGCTGCTGCAATTTTAGCCGCTCCGTTTTTTCCTCCAGAACTAACGGGAGGGGAACGAGCGATGGTCGATCTAAACACAGTTTCCATTGAAAGCAAAGGCGGTTTGCTGGATTACCTGGCATTATTGAAAGACTCCCGAAAAAAACGCGGTGTCCGGCACCCCCAGGTATCCATCCTGGCGGTAGCTATCTGCGCCCTTCTTTCCGGAGCGAAATGCTTTATCGCCATTGGCGAATGGGCGGCCGGTCTAAACCAGGAAATGCTGAGGCGCCTGGGTTGCAGATACAACGAAAGACTAGAAAAATTCGTTCCCCCCAGCGAAAAGACCCTGCGCCTGACGCTGAAAAGAGTAAATGGCGATGAAGTTGACGACATTATCGGCCAGTGGTTGCAGTCCCAATCACAGGACCGGGCGGTAGCCGTTGACGGCAAAACACTGCGTGGCTCCTCCGGAGCGGATGGCAAACCGGTCCACCTAGTGTCGGCCTTTTTGCAGCATCAGAAAATAGTTATCGGCCAGCGGCAGGTGGACAAAAAAAGCAACGAAATCACGGCATTTAAACCCTTGTTAGAACCGCTGGACCTAACAGGCAAGGTTGTCACCGCCGATGCTATGCACACCCAAAAAGAGCACGCCCGGTTCATCGTTGAAGATAAAAAAGCTGATTACGCCTTTCCTGTAAAACAAAACCAGGGAAACCTTTTTGAAACCATCAAGAACACCAGGAACGAAGATTTTTCCCCCTCCATACCAAACATTGGAAAAGGGGCACGGAAGAATTGAAAAACGTATCATTAGAACTATCCCCGTAAAAGAGGGACAGACAAATTTCCCTTACGCCGCCCAGTTTGCCAAGGTGGAAAGGCTATTCACAAACCTGCGGGGCGAAAAACCTAAAAACGATATCCAGTACTATATCACCAGTCTGTCTGCTGAAGAAGCTGATCCCAAGGCTTTGCTGGAAATAATTCGTGGTCAATGGTCAATTGAAAATTCCCTGCATTGGGTCCGGGATGTCGTCTTTGATGAAGACCGTTCCCGGATCAGGATAGGGTCGGAGCCTCGTGTTTTTGCTTCTATTCGCAACCTGGCAATCAGTATTTTGCGCCTGCATGGATTTAAAAATATTGCCGCTAGTTTACGTAAACTTGGGTGGAACCGCGAACTTGCTCTGTCATTGATCGGCGTTTAATGTGACTTTGCCGGGGACCTGTACCGAACTATAAGAAATGGTGAAGTTACCTAGGCAATCCGAGTGCAATGCAGTTTTACTTTAAACCTTAGCATGTCATTGCACTTCTACCCTACCTGCACCTTCCTCTTACTCCTGAACCTTGGAATAATCGCCCCCAGCGCGCCGAAGATATCCTCCGCGCTGCACTGCAAACCCTTACCAAGCAGTTTAATAATCTCTTGCTCCAAAGTAGCCACCTCCACCAGGGAAGGTTTAGCCGTATAAATCCGCTTGTGCTCGGTGGCGCAGGAACCTTCCTCGGCGGTGAGCAGTTCTTCAAAGAGCTTTTCACCGGGGCGCACGCCGGTAAATATTATATCGATGTCCTTCCCCGGCTCCAGGCCGGAGAGCTTAATCATATCCCGGGCCAGGTCCACTATTTTAACGGGCTCGCCCATGTCCAGGACAAATACTTCTCCTCCCCTGGCCATGGCCCCGGCCTGGATCACCAGCTGGACGGCTTCGGTAATGGTCATGAAATAGCGCTTCATCTCCGGGTGAGTCACCGTTACGGGCCCGCCGGCCTTGATCTGCCTGCTGAAAAGGGGTACCACACTGCCGCTGCTGCCCAGCACGTTGCCGAAGCGAACGGCGGTGAAGATGGTTTTGCCGGCGGCGTTTTCCTGCCCCACAATCAGTTCGGCCAGCCGTTTGGTGGCGCCCATGACGCTGGCGGGGTTGACGGCCTTGTCGGTGGAAATCATCACAAACACTTTGGCTCCAAAGCGGCCGGCTGCCCTGGCCACGTTGCGGGTGCCCAGGACGTTTGTTTTCACCGCTTCGGCGGCGTGCAGCTCCATCAGGGGCACGTGCTTGTGGGCGGCGGCGTGGAAAACAACATCCGGGCGGTGCTTTTGGAAGATGCCGTTCATCCTGGGCTTGTCCCTTATATCGGCAATTTCGATGGATAAAGGGATCCCGGGGATACCATCCCGCAGCTCCAGCCAAATGTCATGGACGCTGTTTTCACCGTGGTCCAGGAGTACAAGTTCTTTGGGCCCCATTGCGGCCACCTGGCGGCAGAGCTCGGAGCCGATGGAGCCGCCGGCGCCGGTAATAAGGACTGTCTCCCCTCCCAGGTAGCCCGCTATTTCCTCCAGGTCCACCTGTACCGGCTCCCTGCGGAGCAGGTCCTCCAGCAGGACCGGGCGCAGGTGGTTTACGGAAACCTGGCCGTCGATTAGCTGATACATGCCCGGCAGTATCTTCAGCTCGGCTTTGGTATCCCGGCAGATTTCCACGATATCCCGGATAATCCCGGCCTCCACCGAGGGCATGGCTATAATAAGAAGGTTGATATTTTGGCGCTCCACAATCTCCGGGATTTGAACCCTGGTGCCCAGCACGGGCAGGGCCAGCACGCTAACCCCCTGTTTTAAGGGGTCGTCGTCGATAAACCCCACGGACAAATAAGTGCTGTTGTGGTTTTTCAGCTCCCTGGCTACCATTGTCCCGGCGTCACCGGCGCCGATAATCAGGACCCGGCGGGTGGGCTTATCCCCGTTGGCCCTGCGGCTGTCCCGCAGACAGCGCCAGACCATCCGGGAGCCGCCCATCATCAGAATGGTTAAGGCCCAGTGCATTACCGCAATGCTGCGAGGCAGCTGGGTGTTGGTAAAGAAGGAGATGCCGATTACCACCAGGCTGCCCAGGCTTACCGCCTGAATTACCGCTATTAGCTCGCCAATGCTGGCGTAAGCCCAGATCCGGTTGTATAGTTTATAAGCGTAAAAGACCGCGATAAAGATGAGGGTAACCAGGGGAACCATGCCGGCGAGAGACAGGAGGGGCGGGAATATTTCGCCGCTCCCGCTGTAACGCAGGACCACGGCCAGGGCCAGCGCTATATTGATAATTGCCGCGTCGCAAAGCATCAACAGGATGATTCTCAAGCGGGTTTTCAAAAGGAACGCTCCCCCTTGTTCTTGGAAATAGCGGCTTGAACCATGCCGGCCGGATGACCGGCCGCGCCGGATCTTAAAGGCGGTATATAAGTTGGCTGCTCCCCTCCTCCGGAGGCTCTGCCGGGTGATTTTTCCCTTCGACCGTAATAGTAGTGGTGATACGGATAGCCGTCCCGCAGGATGCCGGCCTGGTTTAAAACCACACCCACGCTCCTGGCCCCGGCCCTCACCAGCCTGTCCCTGGCTTCCCGGGCCATGTCGATGCGGGAATCTCCGGCTTTTATAGAACCAGGAGCGCGCTGTCCACCATAGGAGTCAAAACCGCGGCGTCCGTTACGGCAATAACCGGGGGGGCGTCCAGCAGCACCACGTCGAAGGCGGCGGCAGCCTTTTCCAGCAGATCCACCATTTTGGCGGAGCCCAGCAGCTCCGAGGGGTTGGGCGGGATTGGGCCGCAGGGGATGACAAAAAGTCCTTCCACCTCGGTGGCGTAGACAACGTCCTCCAGCTCCAGATCCTGAACTAACAGGTTGGTCAGGCCGCGGATGTTGGTCAGGTCGAAATATTTATGGATTACCGGTTTGCGTAAATCACAGTCCATGATGAGAACCCGGCTTTTGGCCTGGGCCATAACCACGCCCAGGTTGGTGGTAATTGTGGACTTGCCTTCCTCCGGGCCGGGGCTGGTGGTAAGTATTACCTTATAGGGCCAGTCCACGGACGAAAAACTGATGTTGGTGCGCAGGGTCCGGAAGGATTCCGCAAGGGCGGATTTAGGCCGGACGTGGGAATATAGCTTTGTTTCGGTTCCGTTGCGTCTGGCCATTTTACACCTCGTTTTTATGGTAGCCGCCGTAGTAAGAGCCGGCCTTGCCGTCCGCAGGGGGGATAATCCCCATTACGGGCAGGTCCAGGTGGCGGGCCACGTCCTCCGGTGTTTTGATCGTGTTGTCCAGGAATTCCAGCAGGAGGGCCAGGGCCACCGAACCCATGAGCCCCAGCAGAAAGGCCGCGGCCAGGTTCATCTTTTTGTTGGGCTTCACCTGTTTGGCCGTGAGAACCGGCGAAACCACCACCAGGCTGGTGCTGCCCAGGTCGAAAGAACGGGCAATCTGGGTCCTGGTAACGCCCTCGGAAAGAAGGGTGAGCATGTCTTGCAGGCGCTCCCGCTCGGACTGCGGCGGGTTGGCGGCCAGCTCCGCCTTTACTGCCTTCATCTGTTCCTGCAGGAATTCCACGGACCTGTCCATCACTTCCTGGTTTCTTTCGGTCAGTGACTCCATGAATTCCCGGCTCAAGGTATTGGCTATTTCCACGGCCAGGTGCGGGTCGGTGTTGTCCACGGTGATGTCCAGGAGGTAAGAGTCTTTGGCCGCGGCAGCGTTCACCTGCCCGGCCAGGCCCCGGGGCGTATAACCGTACCGCTCCAGCCCCAGTTCCTCGATAACCCGCTTCATCATGGCCTCGCTTTTAACCTGGCCCACGTAGGTGTTCATGGTAAGGACGGGCATGCGGGAAATGGCGCTGACCGGATCGTTCATGTTGTTCTGGCTGGACACCTGCAGCTTGTCCGCTGCCTGGGTGACCAGGAGGACGGTTTTAGCCTGGTAAACAGGCGCCAGGATAAAGCAGCTGATAATGCCGCTGACCAGCACCGTCAGCAGGGTGATTATGGCAATCAGGAAGCGGCGCCTTTTTAGCTGCCGGATAACGGCCCGCAGGTCCAGGTACTGTTCTTCTGTATTGAACGATGTGCTCTGGTTGGTCAAATGCTTTAGCCTCCGCGCCTTGCTCCGGCGGTAATTCATCCCCCGCGGGGGCATAATAAAAAACCTTGAAAAGGCTGGCCGGTTGCGTCACTAGCTCCACAGGTTTCAAAACGCCCAAATTGGAAAACCTGCTTAATTGCTCCCGTCTTCACGCCGGTTTTTATAGTTTGAATTCCGTTAGTTTTAAGCACAGTGCCTGCTATTTCTAATTGTAGGATAAGAAGAAGACAGCAGCCTGGCACAAGCAAAATATTTTTAAAAATTTTGTTATATTTTACAGTACATTACGAGTCGGGTCAATAAGGTTCCCGCAAGTTTAAGCTTAATTGCACAATTCCACTTATAGTTTTTTGAATTCGGCACGGGCGGTGCAAATCCTTCTTTTTCAGGAAGAATATCCCCAAAATCCTTACAAGAAAAAACATATTTAGATGTAATGCTTCAAACCCAAAAAAAACTTACATCCATTTTAGCGCAATTTAACGCCGAAAAAACCTGTTCAAAAAGCTGCGGCGCGCCGGCCGGCGCGCTGCTTCCCGGGGGTTTGCCCCGATCCCGTCGCCCTGGATGGCCCGTTGGGGGTTGCCCGCTACCAGGCTTTGGGCCTGCTCTTCCCCCAGGAGACGCGCCGCCGCCCCGGCCGCCGCCGCCAGGAGCGGACCCCGGCCGCCGCAGGAGTGAGCGTCGGAAGCGATAAACTGGACATAGCCCCGCTCCAGAAACTTTTTGGCGGCGGCTGCGGCTGCGGCGCCCAGATGGCCGGTAAGGCTGCCGGCGGTAATCTGGGACAGGGCGCCCCGGTATATCAGGTCGTATAGAAGGCCCGGTTCCCGGACAAAACCAGCGTTGCGCTCGGGGTGGGCGATGATGGGGGTTACGCCCTGCAGCTGTAGTTCGTAGAATACCTGGGCCGTATATTCCGGGACAAGCATGGGCGGCAGTTCCACCAGCAGGTAGCGGCCGCCGTCGTTTATGGTCAGGAGTTCACCCCGGCTTAGCCTTTGGCTCAGATCCGGCTCCAGGCGGCATTCGGACCCGGGCAGGACGGTGAGGGGGATGCCGTTTTCCTCAATAGCTTCCTTTAACTCCTCCAGGGCTGCCAGGATAACTTCCCGGCTGTTGGGGTAGAGCCCTGTAACCACGTGGGGTGTTGACACCATGATCCTGGTACCGCCGGCTGCGGCGCACCTGGCCATGGCCAGGGCTTCCTCTATGCTGTCCGGGCCGTCGTCCAGCCCGGGCAGGATATGGGTGTGGATATCAATCATCGTTTATGCTTCTCCTCGCTGCACCTTGCTATCACGTTAAAATTCTATAAAAACCCTTGTTTTTCCTGCCAATATTCCTGAAGGCGCCCCCAAAAAACCCGGCCGCGGGATTTTACGGCCGGTGAACTCTTGTTTCGTTCTCCCGGAAGGTTTTAATTATTTCCTCTTTGCCGGGGTCCTCCCCGGGGGAACCGCTCATCCGGGCGAAGCACTTAACCACGCCGGCGTAGATGGCCCGGGCCGCTTTGGCCTGGTAGTCCGGGTCCTGCAAGAGCCTGGCCTCGGCTTTGTTGGTGAGAAAGCCGGTTTCCACGATGACGGCGGGCATGCTGGTGTTCCGGGTGATAAAGTGATCCACTTCCAGGGGCCTGCGGCCGGTGTTCTTTAGGATTCCGGCCAGTTCGGCCTGGATGAATTCCGCCGCCATTTTGCCCGCGGCGGAGCCGGGCTGGACGAAGGTCTGGGCGCCCCGCCGGTTGGGGGAGCTGGAGCTGTTGACATGGATGCTCAGGTACAGGTCGGCCCGGCTGTCATTGGCCAGGGCCACCCGCCGGGTCAGGTCCTCCCGCTTTTTACTGCCCGGCCCGGCAGTGGCGGGGTCGCTGAGGTCGATGTCCGCTTCCCGGGTCAGCAGCACCATAGCCCCGGACTGCCCCAGGCATTCGGCCAGGCGCTTGCTGATAGCCAGGGTGATGTCTTTTTCCGTCACGCCGCCCTGGCCTACCACACCGGGGTCGGAGCCGCCGTGCCCGGGGTCCACCACTATAACCCGGTTTGCCACCGACCAGGCCAGGTCCTCCACGGCCTGCCGGCCGGCCCGGATTTCGCAGAGGCGGGCCAGGTAAAGGGAAACAAGGACCAGGACCGCCAGGGCGGCCACATGGCGCCTGCGGACCCGGAAGGCCCGGATAAAGGTTGGAAACACGTCAATTCCCCCTTTGGCACAGCCCGTTAAGGGTTGCGGTTCCTGCTTCAACAAAAAAAGAGAGCCTGTCTATTCCGGTAAGGGGCGTTTTCCCTTTTAAGGGTGTGTCCCCTGCCCTAAATGTATGCTCCCGGTAAAAATAATATGTAAATTTTGGCTCAGATCATTCACGCTACCCAGCGGGTGATGATCATCAGGACCCGGGCCACAGGCTCAAAGATGGCCTGGGCCAGGATAGTGCCCGCAAGGTTGGATATGGCCAGAAACAATATAATCTGCTTCAGCTCGGCTTCCGGCTTGTCCCCCCTGTCCACGGCGTCGGTGACGCCGGCCAGGACCGGGTCCACCATCATTACGTTAACCACAATGGCGGCGTTGCCTACGATGGCGGCGGTCATGATGGCCGTGCCGCGAAATTCGGGAAAGAGGGCGCCGGCGTAGAGCCCCGCCAGGACGTTGGTGGTCCAGAGGGCGTAGCTGAAAAAGTTCCAGAACAGGAAGGCTCCGGGGGTGGTCATCCGCCGGCTGAACAGTTCCTTCAGCGTGGCCCAGGAGGACATCCGGATTTTCAGGATGCTTCCGCCGGGCTTAAGCCAGGAGAGCAAAATTAAAGGGATTACCCGGAAAACGGAGCTGGTCCGGCCGAAAGCGTTAATGGAATTGACAAAGGAGGTTACAAAGCTGGGGATGGCCAGCATTCCCAGCAGCGCGCCCAGGGTGGCGCCCAGGATGACAAAGCGCAGTTTAAGGTTAAGGCCCGCCAGGGCCTCCTGGTAGACGGGAACGGTGGTGACGTCGGCCCCCGGTGCGAGCAGCAGCGCCTGATTGTAGGCGCCCTTGATAATTAACTCCACGGTGGAGGCCAGCAGGGGGGCCTGAAGGGTGTTGGCAAAGCTGGCCGCCAGGTAGACCACAGCGAAGAGGGAAATGGCTGTGGCCAGACTCCCGGTCCGCACGCCGGCCAGGCGGGAGGAGCGGGTAAGGCTGTTGATGAGGTTGATGAAGGCTGTGAGTATAAAGACAAAGAGCAGGCGGTCCAAAGGTCCCTCCGGAAGTTATAATTTTCCAGTAATTATACCATAGGGGAGTAATATATAAAAGGAATGCATTTAGCATTTAATATTTTAAATTGGGGTTGCGCTGACTTTCCTGGAGCCCTATCGTTCTCAGGGCCTGGTACTCCTCCGGTGTTAAACGGGCCAATAAGGCAGCTTTTATTTGATTTTTTTCTTCTGCGGTTAGGCCGTCTTCGGTCATAGCCAGGAACCCTTTCAGTTCTGATTTGGAAAACTTGGTCATGAGAAATAAAAGGGCCTCTTCTGCCGTGTCGAAAACCAGCCCGCCGTCTGCGTTTTTAGGCGGTTCGTTGTTATTTACCGTATCGGGGTCATTTTCATTTTCTGCATCCTGCGCCTGGGAGTCCCGCGCCGGCTGTTGGCCGTCCCCTTCCCCGGACAGCACTTTATCGGTCACCTTGTTCATTATCACCTCCGAAACATACTTGAAGCCGGCTTTGTATCCCGCACCAATGAGGATGACAATTACCACAAGCGCAATAACGAGCCTTTTCACCGAATCCCCCCACCAAAAAAAGAAATTATTTACCATTATAACATATTAACGGAGGCAGGGGGCACAGGGGGAAGAACACCGGGCAAACAAAAAGGAAGGGGTCCCCTTCCTTTTTGTTTTTAATCCGCGGTATAACGCCCGCCGGGAAAGATATTCAGAACTTTTCTTAACGTTAGAAGAACCAAGATACTTAAAACTTGCCTTAACGTTTGGAGAACTGGGACGCTTTACGGGCCTTCTTGAGGCCGTATTTGCGGCGCTCCTTCATCCGCGGGTCACGGGTAAGGAAACCGGCCCGCTTCAACGAGGTGCGCAGGTTCGGGTCGGCCTGTACCAGGGCGCGGGCAATGCCCATTTTGATTGCCCCGGCCTGGCCGCTGATGCCGCCGCCCAGGACCTTGGCCTGAATGTCGAACCTGGCTGCCGCCCCGGTAAGTTCTATGGGCTGGCGCACGATCATTTCCAAAGTCTTGCGGCCGAAATATTCGCCCACGGGCCTGTTGTTGATTGTAACCTTGCCTTCACCGGGAACCAGGAAAACCCGGGCAATTGCATTTTTCCTGCGGCCGGTGCCGTAAAACATGACTTTTGCCATGTGCTTAAACCTCCTTCTTCCCGATAACCTGCCACTGCCAGGCAGTAGGTTTCTGGGCCTGGTGCGGGTGGTCCGGCCCTTTGTATACTTTGAGCTTTTTAGCTATAACGGCCCCCAGTTTGGTGTGGGGAAGCATGCCCACGATGGCTTTCTCCACGGCCATTTCCGGCCTGGTCTTAAGAAGCCTGTCGTAGCTTATTATCTTCAGCCCGCCGGGGTAGCCGGAGTGTCTGTAATACTTTTTGTTTTCGAGCTTTTTACCGGTAAGTACGACTTTTGAAGCGTTGACCACAATGACGTGGTCGCCGGTGTCAACATTGGGGGTAAAGTCGGGCTTGTGCTTCCCCCGCAGGATCCGGGCCGCCTCGGTTGCCAGTCTGCCGAGAACCTTGCCCTCGGCGTCTAAAATGTACCATTTGCGCTCTTTTATATCCTGAGGCCTGGCCATATAGGACTTCATTTAAAGATTAACCTCCTTAAGTCAAAAAACAAAGTAAAGCAAAATAGCTAAAAACATAGTCTGCTTAAACCGGAAAACAAATTACCGTTTGCAAACATAATAATCTTAATGGACAGAATAAACTTAATAGCAGGATAAATTAAAGAAATCCAAGACATCCTTTTATTAACACTTTATTAACACTTTTATCGCCGCTGTTCGGCGGTCTTGAAAACATGTTTTTAGCCGCCCGGGGCTGGGAACCGCTAAAAACCACATCTAACATTATAATACATAGGATTTCCAGTGTCAAGAAAGTTATGACGCCGCCGCGGCTTACTTGGACGGCCTTTTAAATATTTTGCTCTCCCCTAAAATATATCTCCCCGCCCGCCGCCGGTTTGTAAATTTCGCCGGGTTTGGGTTGCGGGCTTGCAGATTATAAAAGGGCTTGATGGGTTAAACCAACCTGCCTGGCCTTACTCAATTTACCGGGCTTGCCGGGCCTGTTGGTTTGCTAGTTTGCCGTGTTTGCCGGGACTTGCCGGTTTGCCGGGCTTGCAAAGTTTACAAAAGCTCCAGGGCTTATAGGGTTTACTGGGTTTACATGGTTTACCAGACTTGTTGGTTTGGAAAGGTTTGCCGTGTTTGCCGGGACTTGCCGTTTTTATTGGAGTTATACGTGTTAATTGTGTTATCCGTGTTATTCGGTTTGTCCGTGTTGTCCGGGTTACCTGTTTGCAAAAAAGTAAGTTCAGGGAGGCGTTGCGGCATGACCTTTGATGAAAGATTGGCCCGGTTGACGCGGGCGTTTCCGGACCTTCGCCTCTCGGGCGAATTGGAGTGCTCATTTTGCGGTCAGTACGAAGTATTATATCTTGACAGGGCAAAAAGCGTTATGATAAGAGCCTGCAGGACCTGCGATTACATTCAGGTTATCGACCTCGACAGCCGCCCTTCTCTTGCCGGGCGACAGCCGTCCGGATGAGCCGCTCATTCCGGCGCTGCTGTTGCCGGGCTTTTTTCCAAGCCGCGAACATTTTCTCACCTGCAATTTTTTTATTCAGGCTTTCCCAACCTTATAAAGCCTATCTATTAGGCCTATTTATTTTGGTTAGGACCTCTTTAAATTAGGGCGCATCAACTTTGGGGCGCATTTTACTTCACCTTATTTATACCCGCCGCAGAGCGCGGACTGTTGGGGAGCACATCAGCTTTGGGGCGCATCGTACTCCACCCCTTCCAGGCACAGTCCCCTGGCCGGGGCGGTGGGTCCCCCCAATAGGCTGTCCCGGCCGGCAAGAATTACTGCCACCTCCCGGGGCGGGATCCGGCCCTTGCCCACGCGGATGAGGGTTCCGGTGATCATGCGGGCCATGTGGTAGAGAAAGCCTTCCGCCCTCAGGTCCACAAAGATAAGATCGCCCCGCCGGCTCACCCGGGCTTCATAGAGGGTGCGCACGGTGGTCTTGACGGGCGTCCCCAGGGCCCTGAAGGCGCTGAAGTCGTGTTTGCCGGGCAGGCAGCGGGCCCCTTCCTCCATTGCTTCGCTGTCCAGCGGGAAGGGGATATGGTAGCTGTACAGGCGCAGGAAGGGATCGTTCAGCTTACCGTTGTAGATGGTATAACGGTAGCGCTTGGCCAGGGCGGAAAAGCGGGCGTGGAAGCCCGGCGGCGCCTCCGCCGATTCCAGCGCCACAATGTCTTTGGGCAGCAGGCTGTTAAGGGCGTAGGCCACCCTTTCGGCGGGAATGGTCCAGTCGCCGGGGTCGAAGTTAACCACCTGGCCCCGGGCGTGCACGCCGGAATCCGTCCTTCCGGAGCCGATGACCCGGATTTCTTTCCCCGCCAGGCGGGAAAGCCTTTCCTCCAGAATCCCCTGGATGGTCTGAAACCGCGTTCCCCGCTGTTCCTGGAACCCGTAGTAGTTTGTTCCGTCGTAAGCTACAGTTACCTTAATGTTGCGCATCCCGGTTCCTCTTATGCCCTTTCGTCCTTCTTTTTTTCGTTGGGCGCTTTTTGTACGCGCCCTTCATTTCATTTCTGTACGCGCCGCTATCATCTCTAAAATTTGGCGCCGGCAACCAGCGTTCTAAAGGTGTCCTGCAGCCAATACCCGCTTGGGCAAGTTGTTCTTTAAGCGTCCTGCACCCAACACCTGCCCCGGCCGTCTCGGAGAAACCCGCAGCAGACGATAAACAGGAACATAAGGGCCGGGAACCGTAATCCGATCCGGAATGATATTGACCGCCTTACAGGAGCCGCAGGGCAACTGTCCCGGCCAGGATGGCCAGGCCGGCCCCCCCCGCCGCGTAATCAAGGCTGGTGAAACGGAGGCTGCGGATCCGGGTCCGGTTGGCTCCGCCCCGGTAGCAGCGGGCCTCCATGGCGGTGGCCAGATCCTCCGCCCGCCTGAGGGCGCCCGCAAACAGGGGCACAAACAGCGGCAGCAGGCTTCTGGCCCAGTTGGCCGGGCTCCCGGCCGAAAAATGCGCTCCCCTGGAACGCTGGGCCTTGATCAGGATTTGGGCCTCCTGGAGCAGGGTGGGGATGAAGCGCAGGGCGATGGTCATCATCATGGCCAGTTCGTAGGCCGGCACGCCAAGTCTCCTGAAGGGGGAAAGGATGCTTTCCAGCCCGGCGGTAAGACTTATGGGGGACGTGGTCAGGGTGAGCAGGGAAGCCGCCAGGATCAGCAGGGACAGGCGCAGGAATATCAGCGCGGCGGCCACCAGGCCTTCCTGTGAAATTTTTAGCGGTCCCAGCGCTAAAAGCGTTTCCCCCGGGGTGGTGAAGAGCTGGACCAAAAAGGTGATGGCCAGCAGGACCCAAAGCCCGCGCAGGCCGCGCCAGAAAACCCGGAGCGGCAGCCGGGTCAGGGCCATGGCAGCCAGAACCGGCGCGGCGGCCAATAACAGGCCCGGCCAATTGGCAGCCGCCAGCACCGAGGAGGCGACGAGAAGAACGGCTGCAACCTTTGTCCGGGGATCGAGCCGGTGCAGCAGCGAATCGCCGGGGAAATATTGTACCAGCATGCCTGCTCCGCTCTCCTTTCAGGTTCGTCCGGGCAACTCTGTAAAGCGCCGCGTGGGTGTGGTTGTCAGGGGGTATTTCCTTGCCGCATGGTGTTAGTCACAGAAATGGGTTTCAGTGAACCGCCGCCGGCCTGAACTTCTTTACAATTCACGAGCTGCTTTACATTTTGCCTTGCCGTGTCCTCTCCCGCTGTGGCACTATCGGCGCATTCCCCTTTTCCTGCCCGCCCTTGCCGTTACTCCACCCGCCGCGTACCTGCTTCCCCGCCAATCACCCTTGCTATTTCTTCTTCCGCTTCGTTATTGGTCAGGACGCCGGCGCGTACCGGGATGCCGGCTCCCCGGAGCTGCCGCATCAACTCCGCCGGGACCGGAATATCCAGGCCCATGGCGCGCAGTTCCCCGGCCCTTTTAAAAATTTCCCGGGGCGTGCCCTGCAGGGCCAGGCGCCCCTCGTGTAAAACGGCGACGCGCTGCGCCCTGGCAGCCACTTCCTCCATGTTGTGAGTTACCAGCACGATGGTGCTGTGGTGTTCCCGCCGGTAGTTTTCGATGTGGTCCAGCAGCTGCCGCCTGCCTCGCGGGTCCAGCCCCGCGGTAGGCTCATCCAGCACTAGCACCTCCGGTTTGAGAGCCAGTACGCCGGCTATAGCAGCCCTTCTCATGTTGCCGCCGCTTAACTGGAAGGGGGACTGCCTCTCCGCCAGTTCCGGGTCCAGGCCCACCTGCTTGAGCGCCCAAATCACCCGCTTCCGCACCTCATCTTTGGACAGGCCCATGTTCCGGGGCCCGAAAGCAACATCTTCAAAGACGGTCTCCTCGAAAAACTGCTGTTCCGGGTGCTGGAAAACCAGCCCTACTTTGCGCCAGAGGCCGCGCCGGGCTTTTTTGTCCGCTATGTCAACACCGCAGGCCCACACCCTGCCCGTGGCAGGCGTCAGAAGTCCGTTGAAGTGCTGAACCAGGGTTGATTTGCCGGAGCCGGTAGCCCCCACAATAGCGTAAAATTCCCCCTTTTTGATTTCCAGGGAGATCCTGTCCAGGGGGGCAACCTCAAAAGGCGTTCCCGCCGAGTAAATGTGGGTCAGGTTTTCGACGCGAATAATGGGTGACACAGCAAGCGCCCCCCCAGGTATGTATTATTGTAAGTGTGTTTTTTAAGTGTGCTTATTGATCATTTTTATCATTTGGACCAGGTCGGAGGCGGTGAGGGGGACGCCGGGCATAATAAAGCCCCGCCGTTTTAGACCGCGGTTGATTTCAGCCGGGGCCGGCAGGTCCAGGCCCAGTTCTTCGATTTGCCCGGCCCTGGCGAAAACTTCGGCGGGGGTTCCGTCCAGGGCAATTTTTCCGGCGGACATGACGATTATCCGTCCGGCCCGGGCGGCATCCTCCATAAGCTGGGTGATGTGGATTACGGTAACCCCCCTGGTCCGGTTCAGGCGCTGCAGTGTTTCCAGCAGTTCGCGCCGCCCGGCGGGGTCCAGCATGGCGCCGGGCTCGTCCAGAACCAGGCAGGAAGGCCGCATGGCCAGCACCCCCGCCAGAGCCAGCCGCTGCTTCTGCCCTCCGGAAAGAAGGTGGGGGGCGTGCTGCCGGAAGCCGGTAAGCCCCGTCAGGGCCAGGGCCTCCTCCACCCGCTCCCGGACCTCTGGGGGCGGGACGCCGAGGTTTTCGGCGCCGAAGGCCACGTCCTCTTCCACCAGTGTGCTGACTATCTGGTTGTCGGGGTTCTGAAAGACCATGCCCACCCGGCGCCGGATTTCCCAGACGTTTTCGGGCAGGGAGGTATCCAGTCCGTCCACCAGAACCTGCCCCCCGGAAGGCAGGAGAAGGGCGTTAAAGTGTCGGGCCAGGGTGGATTTCCCCGACCCGTTCGGCCCGGCAACGGCGACATATTCCCCTCTCCGGATCTCCAGGCTGACCCCGGCCAGGCCCGTTGTTTCCCCGGGATGGCCTTTACCGTAGATGTAAGCAAGGTCTTTGACCTGAATCATAACATCCGGGGGCGCCGGCGGGGAGCCGGGGCCTTCCGCCATATTTACCTTTGCCTTGTCCAAATCCTTGCCCAAACTCAATTTCACAAATCCTTGTTCAAGCAATTGCCCAAATCCTTGCCCAGACACACTTGCGCAATGTCCAAACCCTTGTCCATGCCCTTACATAATGTCCAAACTTTACACAAAACCCTTGCCCAAACCCCTACACCAGTTCTAAAATCACCATGGACGCCGCGTCGCCGCGGCGGTGGCCGGTCTTGATGATGCGGGTGTAGCCGCCCTGCCGTTCGGCGTATTTAGGGGCGATGCTGTCAAAAAGTTTGCGCACCACGTCTTCTTCGTAAATATAGGCCAGAGCCTGACGCCTGGCGGCCAGATCCCCCTGCTTGGCGGTGGTGACCAGCTTTTCGGCGATGCTTTTTACTTCTTTGGCCCTGGTTTCCGTTGTGTTAATCCGCTCGTTCCGGAAGAGGGATGTGACCAGGTTGCGGAGCATGGCCTTCCGGTGACCGGTGTTTACTCCCAGTTTCTGATAGCCCACTGTTTATGTCCCCCCTTACTCCTCGTCCTTCCTGAGTGCCAGGCCCAGTTCAGCCAGCTTGTTGACGACTTCCTCCAGGGACTTCTTGCCCAGGTTGCGGACCTTCATCATGTCTTCTTCGTTGCGCTGGATGAGCTCCTCCACCGAGTTAATCCCGGCGCGCTTCAGGCAGTTGTAGGAACGGACCGAAAGATCCAGTTCCTCAATGGTCATTTCGAGGATTTTGTCCTTTTGTTCTTCTTCCTTTTCCACCATGATTTCCACTTCGCTCAGGCTTTCGGTGAGCCCGATGAAGAGGCGGAGGTGGTCGTTCAAAATTTTGGCCGAAAGGCTGGTGGCCTCGTCCGGACGGATGCTCCCGTCGGTCCAAACTTCCAGCATCAGCTTGTCGTAGTCGGTAATTTGACCGACCCGGGTGTTTTCCACGGTATAGTTGACCTTGCTGACCGGAGTAAAAACGGAGTCAATGGGGATTACCCCGATGATGTGATCCCCTTTTTTGTTGCGCTCGGCGGTTACGTAGCCCCGCCCCCGGGACACTGTTATTTCCATGAAAAGCCTGGCGTTGTTGGCCAGAGTGGCAATAACCAGATCCGGGTTCAGGATTTCCACGTCGGCGTCGTTGATGATGTCGCCGGCCCTTACCGTCCCCTCGCCGGAAGCCTCAACCCGCAGGATTTTCTCCTCTTCCCCGTGAAGTTTCAGGCGCAGGCTTTTCAGGTTTAAAATGATGTCGGTGACATCTTCCACAACCCCTGGAATGGTTGCAAATTCGTGCAGGACACCGTCAATTTTGACCGAAGTGACAGCGGCGCCCGGCAGCGAAGAAAGCAGGATCCGCCGCAGTGAATTACCGAGGGTAATCCCGTAGCCCCTTTCCAGGGGCTCCACGGCAAATTTCCCGTAGGTGTTGTCGTCGTTGATTTCGACAATTTCAATTCTGGGTTTTTCAATTTCCAGCATAGCGTTCCCTCCCTTGGCCGGAACAGGTTATTCTGGCCGCCGGCAGGCGGGTGCAATAGCGGCAGGCAGTTTAGGAATACCCGGACAGGCCTGAAATCCACCAAGCAAAAAGATTGAGGATTGTTGAGCTCTGCCCCGTTTTATTGCCCGCGCGCCGCGCACGGTCCGCGTCCTGCGGCCCAATTGGCCTATCTGGAGTAAAGCTCTACAATAAGGTGTTCCTGAACCGGCGCGTCAATTTGATCCCGCGCCGGAAGCGCCACGACCCGCCCGGCGACCTGATTGGCGTCATACTCGAGCCAGGCCGGGGGAGTATGGTCGGCCGCCCTTTCCATTAGATCCTTTACCTTCAATGACTCTTTGCTTTTGCCCCGGACGGTGATTTCATCGCCAACCCGGAGCAGGTAGGAAGGAATGTTGACCTTCCGGCCGTTAACAATAAAATGTCCGTGCCGGACCAGCTGCCGGGCCTCATTCCGGGAAGAGCCCAGGCCCAGGCGGTAAACTACGTTGTCCAGGCGTCTTTCCAGCAGGCGCAGCAGGTTTTCACCGGTAACACCCGCCTGCCTTTCGGCCTTGTCAAAGTAGCGCCTGAACTGACCCTCCAAAATGCCGTACATGCGGCGGGCTTTTTGTTTTTCCCGCAGCTGAAGGCCGTACTCGGAAACTTTTTTGCGGCCCTGGCCGTGCTGCCCCGGAGCGTAGGCCCTGCGGTCCATGGCGCAGCGGGGGGAGTAGCACCGGTCACCTTTGAGATAGAGCTTCAGGCCTTCCCGGCGGCAGAGCCGGCAGACCGAGTCTTTATATCTTGCCAAAAACAGCGCACCTCCTTATACTCTCCGGCGTTTGGGCGGCCGGCAGCCGTTGTGGGGGATGGGGGTTACATCCTTGATCATGTTTACTTCCAATCCGGCGGCCTGGAGGGAGCGAATAGCGGCTTCCCTGCCGGCGCCCGGACCCTTGACCATAACTTCGACTTCTTTCAAGCCATGTTCCATGGCTTCCTTGGACGCCTTTTCGGCGGCCATCTGGGCAGCAAAGGGGGTGCTTTTCCGGGAGCCCTTAAAGCCTACCCCGCCGGCGCTGGCCCAGGCTATGGTATTGCCCCGTACGTCGGTAATGGTGACGACGGTATTGTTAAAAGTGGATTTGATGTGGGCAACGCCCGTCTCTATATTTTTGCGTTCACGCCTTTTGGTCCTGGCTACGCGACGCGCCATTGAACAACCTCCTTCATGTTATTTCTTTCTGCGGACTCCGACGGTTTTGCGCGGCCCTTTGCGGGTCCGGGCGTTGGTCTTGGTCTGCTGGCCCCGCACCGGCATGCCCCGGCGGTGCCGCAGGCCCCGGTAACACCCGATTTCAATGAGGCGCTTGATGTTTAAAGCGACTTCCCGGCGCAGGTCACCCTCCACCTTGTGGTCCTTTTCAATCGCTTCCCGCAGCCTGTTGATTTCTTCTTCGGTAAGGTTCCTGATCCGGGTATCGGGGTTGACATTGGTCTGGGCCAGGATCTGTTGGGACGTAGTCTTTCCAATGCCGAAGATATAGGTCAGGGCGATCTCGACGCGCTTGTCCCTGGGCAAGTCTACGCCAGCAATACGTGCCATATGGTATTAAACACCTCCTGGTTTACCCTTGTGACTGCTTATGCTTGGGATTTTCACAAATAACCATAACTTTGCCCTTCCTGCGGATGATCTTGCATTTTTCGCAGATGGGCTTAACGGATGGCCTGACTTTCACCGTTCAACCCTCCTAGTTCGTCGCCGGTCGCCGGATGCCGGATGCCGGAACCTTGATTTTTTAAAGGTATCGCCGGACTTCGGACACCGGGTACCGGACGTTGGGATTTTATCTCGGTGGCTATTCAACGATTCCCGGCCGCCGGAAACTCCCGGCCGTCGCCAGTCGCCGGACATCGGAATTTTACTACTTTACCACCGCCACTACTACTTGTATCTGTATACGATCCGGCCGCGGCTAAGGTCGTAGGGAGATAACTCCACCATCACCCTGTCGCCCGCCAGGATCCGGATAAAGTTCATGCGGATCTTTCCGGATACGTGAGCCAGTACTCTATGGCCGTTCTGCAGTTCCACCCGGAACATGGCATTCGGCAGCGGCTCGATAACGGTGCCTTCTACTTCGATAACATCTTGCTTAGCCATCAGAGATCAAGCCAACCTCCTTTATGGGTAGATTTCCACTCTCTAGTTTTTCCACAAGACTCTTCAGTTCCTTCCGGACATCTGCGTTGGTGACTCTTTTAGCGTCAAGCGCCTTGTCGTGCACTTCCCCGGCAATCACGTCACAGGATTTGAGGTGCCTGATGTTTTTTCGCTTGGGGCTTTCAACTTTGCGCAGTTCGCCGTCAGCCACCCGGACTTTTGTTTCGCTTTCCACTCCCACCACCAGGTAGTAGCGCCCTCTGTCCCGGCCCTGGGTGGACCGGACCAGAAGCCCGATTTGCGCCGTCCCCCGGCTGTCGTTGGACGGCCTCAGGCGGCCGGTTGTCCCGGGATGTTCCGTCCCTTCAATATTCTCCACCTGTTTCGCCCCTTCTCAATCGGAAAACTCAGCCATAATAACAAAACATCATTTTACCTCTTTTCGACTGCGGACCGCTGACAGACTACAGCTTTGTCAGGATTTCCGGTTCTCCGTTTGTGATTGCGACGGTGTGCTCGAAATGGGCTGATAATTTTGCGTCCAATGTTACTACAGTCCAGTTGTTGGAAAGAGTCTTCACCTGATAAGTGCCCATGTTGATCATTGGCTCAATCGCTAACGTCATCCCTGCCACCAGGCGGGGGCCCCTGCCGGGCCTGCCGAAATTCGGCACCTGGGGGTCCTCATGGGGCTTGGAGCCGATGCCGTGCCCCACATAGTCCCGCACCACCCCATAGCCATGGCTTTCGGCGTGGGTCTGTACGGCGTGGGAAATATCCGAGAGCCGGTTTCCCACCACAGCCTGCTCAATGCCCTTATACAGGGATTCTTCAGTTGCTTTAAGGAGCTGGAGAGCCTTGCTGCCAACATCCCCCACCGGGAGTGTTACCGCGCTGTCTCCAAAATATCCATTTATTTCCGTTCCGACATCAATACTGATAATATCTCCATTTTCCAATTTTCTTAAACCGGGGAAACCGTGTACCACCTCTTCGTTGACCGAGGCGCAGATACTGTAGGGGAACCCGTAAAGCCCCTTGAAGGCGGGACGTCCGCCTGCCTTGATGATGAAGTCCTCGGCCAGCCGGTCCAGTTCGCCGGTGCTGACCCCTACTCCCACCGCCCTGGCAAGTTCCGCGTGCGTCCTGGCGTTAATCCGCCCGGCGTCGCGCATGTAGGCGAGCTCCCTATCGGATTTACAGCTGATCATCGGCCCGCCTACCTTATAAAGCCCTGGTAGCTTCGCATCAGCAGGTGCGACTCCACCTGCTTCATGGTATCCAGCGCCACACCGACAACGATGAGGAGGGCGGTTCCTCCGAAGTAGATGTTGGGGATCCGGGTTGCCAGGAGCACGAAGTTCGGCAGAATAGCGATCAGGGCCAGGAAAATGGCGCCTACCAGGGTAATCCGGCTCATTATTCTGGAGATATACTCGGCTGTGGGCCGCCCCGGACGAAGCCCCGGGATGAATCCTCCGTATTTCTTGATATTGTCAGCAACATCAACGGGGTTCATAATTACCGCAGTGTAGAAATACGTAAAACCTATGATTAAAAGCGCGTAAAACAGTGTATGCAGGAATGTCCCCCAGCCCAGGTACTGAACGTAAAAGTTCGCGAAGCTCGAGCCCTGGAACCAGCGCACCACAGTTTCCGGGAACATCAGCAGGGACGATGCGAAAATGATCGGAATCACGCCGGCCTGGTTTACCCTTAAGGGCAGGTGGGTGGTCTGCCCGCCGTAAACCCTGCGTCCCACAACGCGCTTGGCGTACTGGACCGGAATCCGGCGCTGGCCTTCCTGGATGGCCACAACCCCGGCGATAACCAGGGCTCCGATAACCACCAGGGAGATCAGGCTCAGAATGTTGATGGTACCCGCGTTCAGGTATTCAATGAGCCGGACTGAGCCCTGAGGCACCCGGGAAACGATCCCGGCGAAAATCAGAAGCGAAATTCCGTTGCCGATACCCTTTTCCGTGATCTGCTCGCCCATCCACATCAGGAAGGTTGTTCCCGCGGTGATGGTCAGGGCGGTAGTCACGTAGGCAATGGGGCCGGGGTTCTGCAGGGAGCCGCTGACCCCGATGATCATGCCCAGGCCCTGGATGAAGGCCAGGACCACCGTGAGGTAACGGGTGTACTGGGTAATCTTTTTGCGTCCCTCGACGCCTTCCTTGTTCAGCCGCTCCAGGTGGGGAATAACCACCGTGAGGAGCTGCATGATGATGGAGGCGTTAATGTAGGGCGTAATGCCCATGGCAAAAATGGCAAAATTTTTAAGAGCCCCGCCGGAAATGACGTCAAAAAATCCAAAAATGAGCCCACTGGAAACCAGCTCGGCAAACCGCTCGGGGTTAACCCCGGGAATGGGGATATGGGCGCCCAGCCGGAAGATAAAGATCATGCCCAAGGTGAACAGGAGTTTTGTCCGGAGTTCAGAAACCTTGATGGCGTTCTTTAAACTATCCAGCAATTAAATCACCTCTGCTTTGCCGCCGGCCGCTGTAATTTTTTCTTCGGCCGACTTGCTGAAAGCCTGGGCTTGAACGGTAAGTGACTTTTCCAGGTTGCCTTCACCCAGTATTTTTACCCCGTCCCCTTTTTTGCGAATGACCCGGGCGGCAAGCAGTGTTTCGGGAGTGACGGTGGTCCCGTCGTCGAAGCGGTTCAGCTGTTCCACGTTAATGGCGATGATTTCCTTGCCGAATCTATTGTAGAAACCGCGCTTGGGCAGGCGGCGCTGCAGGGGCATCTGACCGCCCTCGAAACCCGGCCGCACACCGCCGCCGGAGCGGGATTTCTGCCCCTTGTGGCCGCGCCCCGCCGTTTTGCCGAGGCCGGAGCCGGGTCCCTGGCCCTTGCGGGTGGGTTTTTTCCGGGCCCCCGCGGCCGGTCTTAGTTCATGGAGATTCACGGTTCGGTTACACCTCCTTAGGCTTCCTCAACCTTGAGCAAATGTCCTACTTTATTAATCATCCCCCGGACTTGCGGGGAATCTGGCTTAATTACGGAGCTGTTGGTCTTGGTCAGACCCAGGGTGCGCACGGTGACCTTCTGGGTTTCCGGGCGTCCGATTAAGCTCCTGACCAGGGTTATTTTCAACTTGGCCACGTTAATTCCCTCCTCCTAGCCCAACAATTCTTCCACCGGTATTCCCCTCAGACGGGCAACTTCTTCCGGAGTCTTAAGATTTTTCAGCGCCTCCAGGGTCGCGCGGACCACATTGTTGGCGTTGTTGGAACCCAGGGATTTGGTGAGGATATCCCGCACCCCGGCCAGCTCCAGAATCGCCCGCACCGGTCCGCCGGCAATAACGCCGGTACCGGGAGCGGCGGGCTTCAAGAGGACCTTGCCGGCCCCGAAAACCCCGATAATTTCGTGGGGAATGGTGGTGCCGGACAGGGGTACCTTGAGCATGGATTTCTTGGCGTCTTCAATGCCCTTGCGGATAGCTTCCGGGACTTCACCGGCCTTGCCCAGTCCGGCGCCCACGTATCCGTTCCCGTCGCCCACCACCATCAGGGCGGAGAAGCTGAACCTCCGGCCGCCTTTGACAACCTTGGCCACACGGTTGATGTAGACTACTCTTTCCTGGGTCTCCAGTTTGCTGGCGTCAATCCTTGCTGCCATCTATTTCCCTCCTTTAGAATTCAAGTCCGCCGGCCCGGGCCGCTTCCGCCAGGGCCTTAATCCGCCCGTGGTAAATGTAGCCGGCGCGGTCAAAAACCACCTGTTTGATGCCGGCCTCCCGGGCCTTCTTCGCCAGCAGGTCGCCCACTGCCGCCGCGGCTTCCTTGTTGCCGGCCGAGGAAAACTTGCCTTTCAGCTCCGGCGCCTGCGTGGATGCCGCCACTAAAGTCGAGCCCCGGTCGTCGTCAATAAGCTGAGCGTAGATATTATGCAGACTGCGGAACACATTCAGCCGGGGACGTCCGGCGGTGCCGTAAATTTTCTTGCGGACCCTTAAGCGGCGGTTGGCCCGCAGGGATTTTCGATCAGGTTTTTTCAGCACGTTCGGTCACTCCTCCCTTACTTACTCCCCTTGGCGCCGGCCTTGCCGGCCTTGCGCCGGATATATTCGCCCTCGTAGCGGATACCCTTGCCTTTGTAAGGCTCAGGCTCGCGGACCGCGCGGATGGACGCGGCCAGGGCCCCGACTTTTTCCTTGTCAACGCCCTTGACGTTGATTTTGGTCGGCGCCGGGACATCGATTTCCAGGCCTTCGTCGGGATCAATTTCCACCGGGTGGGAGTATCCTACTGCAAGTACAAGCTTTTTGCCCTGCTTGGAAGCCCGGTAACCGACGCCCACCAGCTCCAGGTTTTTCTGGAACCCGCTGGTCACGCCCACCACCATGTTGTGGAGCAGGGTCCGGGTGAGTCCGTGCAGGGACCTGTGCGCTTTATTGTCGCTGGGCCGCTCCACCAGAAGCCGGCCTTCCTCGTATTTTATGATCATGTCCCGGTGCAGATCTCTTTCCAGCTGCCCCTTGGGCCCCTTGACCCGGACGCTGCTTCCCTCAATCCGGATCTCGACGCCCTCCGGCACCGGGATAGGCTGCCTACCAATCCTGGACATCTAACACACCTCCTGTTATGACGGCTGCCCGGCTACCAAACGTAACAAATAACCTCGCCGCCCAGTCCTTCCTTGCGCGCCCTCTTGTCGGTCATAATTCCCCTCGATGTCGAGATGATGGCGATGCCCAGACCTCCCAGGACCTTGGGCACCTGGTCCTTTCTGGCGTAGACCCGCAGTCCCGGCCTGGAGATGCGCTTCAGGCCGGTAATGACCCGCTCTTTGCCATTGACATATTTTAAATAAACACGGATGACACCCTGTTTGCCGTCTTCGATAAACTCGCATTCCCTGACGAAGCCTTCATCCCGGAGGATGCCGGCAATTGCCTTTTTCATTCTGGAAGCAGGCGCTTCAACTTTATCGTGATAAACAATATTGGCATTGCGAATACGTGTCAGGAAATCTGCAATGGGATCGGTCATAACCATGCTCGCTTACCTCCTTCCTGATTACCAGCTGGCTTTACGGATGCCCGGAATTTCACCCTTGTAAGATAGCTCCCGAAAACAAATCCGGCAAATTCCGAACTTTCTCATATAGGCGTGCGGCCTGCCGCAGAGCTTGCAGCGGTTGTAGCCCCGCACCTTAAACTTCGGCGGGCGAGCCTGCCTGATAACCATCGACTTCTTTGCCACCAATTTCCCCCCTTTGTGTACCGGGAAACTAAGTTATTAAGTTATTGAATATTCAATAACTTAGGTACCGGGTACCTAAGTTATTTAGGCTGCGCGGAACGGCATGCCCATTAGCTTTAACAGTTCCCGGGCCTCTTCGTCGGTTTTGGCCGTGGTTACGATGATGATGTCCATGCCCCGGATTTTATCGATTTTGTCGTAGTCGACTTCCGGGAAGATGAGCTGTTCTTTGACGCCCATGCCGTAATTGCCCCGCCCGTCAAAGGACTTGGGGGAAATTCCGCGGAAGTCACGCACTCTGGGCAGCGCAACGTTAACGAGTCTGTCCACGAATTCATACATGCGCTCTCCCCGCAGGGTCACTTTGGCGCCGACGCTCATTCCGGCGCGAAGCTTAAAGGCGGCAATGGATTTTTTGGCCTTGGTCACAACCGGCTTCTGACCTGTTATAGTCATAATATCGCTGACTGCCGCGTCGATGATCTTGGAGTTCAGAATGGCTTCACCCAGTCCCATATTAACGATGACTTTTTCCAACCTGGGGACCTGCATAACATTCTTGTAGCCGAACTTCTGGATCATGGCCGGCACGATGTCACTTTTATATTTGTCTTTCAGTCTGGGCACTACACTACCTCCCTTCTTGGGCGTGGGTCTCAAATGCGTCCCTGCAACCTTACAGGTTTTCCCCGCATTTTTTGCAAATTCGCACCTTTTTACCGTCATCCAGGATCTTTTTGCCGACCCTGGTGGGTGTGTTGCACTTGCCGCAGTAGAGCATGACGTTGGAGCTGTGGAGGGGTGCTTCCTTTTCCACAATGCCCCCCTGGGGGAGGCTCTGGGTTGGCCTGGAGTGGCGCTTGACCACGTTTACGCCTTCCACAATCACCCTGCTCCGGTCCGGTTCGACGGACAGGACCTTGCCCCTTTTGCCTGCGAATTTGCCGGTGATGACAAGTACCGTGTCGCCTTTGCGGACGTGCACTTTGGGATTAACTACGGCTTTGTATTTCCTTTGGGCCATGGTTTGTTTTCACCTCCAGGTTGGGCCGTGGCTGTAAGGCCCGCATCTACATCTATAGTGCTTCTGTTTCTGCATAAAAAGCGCGTCTGTTTTTACATCTGCAGTCCCTTGGTTTTACTTCTTCAGTGCCTCTACTTCATCAGTGTTTCTACAGCACTTCCGGCGCCAGGGATACTATTTTCATAAAGTCGCGGTCTCTCAGTTCCCGGGCCACCGGTCCGAAGATCCTGGTCCCCCGTGGGCTCTGGTCGTCTTTGATGACCACCGCGGCATTTTCATCGAACTTGATATAGGTTCCGTCGGGCCGGCGGACTTCTTTTTTGGTCCGCACAACCACAGCTTTAACGACTTCGCCTTTCTTGACAACGCCGCCTGGTGTGGCTTCTTTTACGGTGCAAACGACGATGTCGCCCACGCTTGCATAATGACGCAGCGCCCCGCCCAGGACGCGAATGCACATCAAACGCCTGGCGCCCGTGTTGTCGGCCACGCGGAGCATGGTCTGAACCTGAATCACAGCTACAACCTCCTTACTGGCGAAGCGGGAGGCAAGATGTTGAAATGAGCCTAATCCTCACTTCTCAGTCTCACGCTTATATTTGTTCTGATCTTTCCAGAATTTCGATGACCCTCCAGCGCTTTTCTTTGGAAAGGGGCCGGGTCTCCATCAGTCTTACCTTGTCGCCGTTGCGGCAGGCGTTTTTCTCGTCGTGGGCCTTAAATTTCTTGGTCTGGCGAATGATCCTCTGGTACAGGGGGTGCCTGACCAATGTTTCCACGGCTACAACTACGGTTTTGTCCATTTTGTTGCTTACCACCTTGCCGGTGATAACTTTGCGCTTGTTCTTTGCTTCCACTCTTTTACCCCCTTTAAGCCCGCTTGATTCCCAGTTCACGCTCACGCATTATGGTCTTGACCCGGGCAATTTTCCGGCGAACTTCCTGCAGCTTTGTCGGGTTGTCCAGCTGCCCGGTGGCCATCTGAAATCTTAATTTGAAGAGCTCGTCTTTGGAGTCGCTGAGCTTTTTGTTCAGCTCGGCGTCGGTCATATCTCGAAGTTCACTAACCTTCATTGACCTCACCTACTTCCCCGCGTTTCACAAACTTGGTTTTGATCGGCAGCTTGTGCGCCGCTAAACGTAAGGCCTCCCTGGCTGTATCTTCTGTAATCCCGGCCAGTTCGAACATAATCCGGCCCGGCTTGACCACGGCCACCCAGAATTCAGGGGAGCCTTTGCCGGAACCCATCCGTGTTTCCGCCGGCTTGGCGGTTACAGGCTTATCCGGGAAGATCCTGATCCAGACCTTACCACCCCGCTTGATGTAACGGGTCATGGCGATACGGGCCGCTTCAATCTGACGGTTGGTGATCCAGGCTGCATCCAGGGCCTGCAGGCCGTATTCGCCGAAGTTGATTTCCTTGCCGCCCTTGGCCTTGCCGACCATCCGGCCGCGATGCTGTTTGCGGTATTTTACTCTTTTCGGTATAAGCACAGTTCCTATTCGCCTCCTTCACCGGCTGCGACATTCCCTTCCCTGGCCGGGGCCTTGGGGGGTATTTTAGCTGCCGGTAAAACTTCTCCCCTGTAAATCCAAACTTTAATGCCTATTTTGCCGTAAGTGGTGTTGGCTTCGGCCGTACCGTAATCGATGTCCGCGCGCAGGGTGTGCAGGGGCACCTTGCCTTCACTGTACCATTCGGTGCGGGCGATTTCGGCGCCTGCCAGGCGTCCGCCGCAGGATACCTTGATTCCCTTGGCGCCCATCTTCATGGAGCGGGAAACCACCTGTTTCATGGCCCTTCTGAAGGCAATCCGCTTTTCCAGCTGGGAAGCCACGTTTTCGGCTACCAGCTGCGCGTCCAACTCAGGGACCTTGACTTCAATGATGTTTACATTAACCTGCTTGCCGGTCATTCCCTCCAGATGCTTGCGCAGGTTTTCCACTTCCACTCCGCCCCGTCCGATGACGATGCCCGGCTTGGCTGTATGGATGGAGATTTTGACCCGGTTGGCGGCCCGCTCAATCTGAATCCGGGAAATGCCCGCCAGGAAAAGTCTTTTTTTGATGTACCTGCGTATTTTCACGTCCTCTAGCAGGAGGCCGGAGAAGTTCTTCTTGTCGGCAAACCACTTGCCTTCCCAGTCCCGGATGATTCCGATCCGCATACCCTTAGGATTGACTTTTTGCCCCACTAAACCCTACCCCTCCTTCTTCTCAACTTTCGCAACCTCTTTTTCACCCACCACCACGGTAATGTGGCTGGTGCGCCGGCGCATTACGTCGGCCCGGCCCATGGCCCGGGGCTTGTAGCGTTTCATGGTGGGCCCCTGGTCCACATAACAGGCCTTGACGATTAATACATCCCGGTCCATTTGGAGGTTGTTTTCGGCATTGGCCGCGGCGGATTTGACGACCTTGGTGACGGCCTCCGCAGCCCGCTGCGGTGTATACTTGAGGATTGCCAGGGCCTCTTCAACATTTTTACCCCGGATCAGGTCCACCACCTGGCGCACCTTGAACGGGGATATTCTTATATGCTTGGCTATGGCTCTTGCTTCCAACGGAGCTTACCCCCTTTTGGGTCTTTCCCTTCTTTGACTTGCTGCACCCGTATACCGGGCGCCTCACCAACCGTGGCGCCTACTTGAGTGACGTAGACCTTTCCGTATGGTGTCCGTGCCCCCTGAAAAGCCTGGTGGGCGCGAATTCACCCAGTTTATGCCCAACCATGTCTTCGGTAACATAAACGGGCACGTGCTTCCTGCCGTCGTGTACCGCGATGGTGTGGCCCACCATTTCGGGGAAGATGGTGGAACCCCTGGACCAGGTCTTGAGTATTCTTTTTTCGCCGGTTTCATTCATTTTGTTGATCCTGGCTAGAAGTTTTTCTTCACAAAACGGTCCTTTTTTTAATGAACGGCCCAAACTTTGGCCTCCTTTCATTTTGGTGGCGCGCCTTTGGGCGGGTCGCCGGCAATTCACCAGCAACTTCCATCAACCTCAGCCTGGTTCGGGATTGGTTCTCTTAACTTCAACCGCCAATCACCTGCCAGCCACCAACCATTATTTGGCTTGTGATTGGTTCTCTTTACCCTGACCACCAACCACTCCGCCAACAACTATCCGCATCAACCACTATTTTGTTCTTCTCTTGACAATCAGCCTGTCGCTGGCCTTTTTCCTGCGGGTACGGGCGCCCAGGGTCGGCTTGCCCCAGGGTGTGACCGGGTTGCGGCCGATGGGTGAACGGCCTTCGCCGCCGCCATGGGGGTGATCCACCGGGTTCATTACGACGCCCCGGACGGAGGGCCTGAAGCCCAGCCAGCGATTGCGGCCTGCCTTGCCGATGGTGATGTTTTCGTTTTCCACATTGCCCACCTGGCCGATGGTGGCGCGGCACTCCTGAAGCAGGAGGCGCATTTCGCCGGACGGCATCCGGATGTGCGCGTACTTGCCTTCCTTGGCCATGAGCTGCGCCGTGGTGCCGGCCGAGCGGACGAGCTGGCCGCCGCCCTTGGGATACAGCTCGATATTGTGGATCATGGTGCCCAGGGGAATATTTTTAAGGGCCAGGCAGTTGCCCGTTTTGATGTCGGAACCCTCGCCGGAGACCACCGTCTGACCCACCTTCAGGCCAACCGGGGCCAGAATATAGCGTTTTTCGCCGTCGGCGTAATTTAAAAGGGCAATCCGGGCCGAACGGTTGGGGTCGTATTCAATGCTGGCAACCCTGGCCGGAATCCCGTCCTTATTCCGCTTAAAATCAATAATCCGGTACATGCGCTTGTGCCCGCCGCCGCGGTGCCTGACTGTTGTCCTGCCTTTGCTGTTTCTGCCGCCGCTGCTCTTGAGCGGCTCCACCAGTGATTTTTCCGGCTCTTTGGCGGTAATTTCCTCAAAGGTGGAGACGGTTACAAAACGGCGTCCCGGTGAAGTCGGCTTGAATTTTTTTGTAGCCACAGGGGTACACCTCCTTTACTGCTAACTTTACATACCTTCAAAAATTTCAATCTTGTCGCCCTTGCGCAGGGTTACGATGGCCTTCTTGCGCTCGGGCGTCCTGCCGGGAATATTGCGGACCCGTTTCATTTTACCCTTGACCCGCATGGTGTTCACTTTTTCTACTTTGACCTTGAAAATGCGCTGCACCGCCTGCTTGATTTCCGTCTTGTTGGCCCGGGGGTCAACTTCGAAGGTATACTTGTTCTCCTGTAAGAGAGACGTGCTTTTCTCGGTGACGAGGGGCTTCCTTAAAATATCAAAGGGGTCCATTTACGCGAACACCTCCTCGACTCTGGTTACAGCGTCCCTGGTGATGACCAGTTTATTGTAGGCCAGGATGTCGTAAACATTGAGGCCCGTTGCCCTGAGGGGCTTGATGTTGGGGATGTTGCGGGCCGACATTTCCACCGTGGCGTCCTTGTCCGCCGTTACCACCAGGGCGTCATCCACTTTGAGGTTGTTTAAAATCTTGACCATGTCTTTGGTCTTGGGCTGTTCCAGGCTGAGTTCTTCCAGGACAAGCAGATCTCCCGCCTGCACCTTGGCGGACAGAGCCGACTTCAGCGCCAGACGTTTGACTTTTTTCGGCAGGGAGTAACTGTAGTCCCTGGGGTGGGGTCCGAACACAACCCCGCCGCCGCGCCAAATGGGCGAGCGGGTGGTGCCGTGCCTGGCCCGTCCGGTACCCTTTTGGCGCCAGGGCTTTCTGCCGCCGCCCCGGACTTCCGACCGGGTTTTGGTATCGTGGGTACCCTGGCGCCGGGCGGCAAGCTGCCTGACAACGGCATCGTGCAGGACCGGCCCGTGTACTGGAACGCCAAAGATGTCTTCTTTCAGCTCGACCTCGCCGACCTGTTCGCCGCTTGTATTATACAATGCAACCGTAGGCATACCATTAATCCTCCTTCGCTGGATGCGGGGATCCGGTTATTGGCTCCGCGTCCCGCATCACGTCATACGTTAGCCGCGGGTCTTGGTGGATGGTTTGACCAGCACCAGGCCGCCCTTGGGGCCGGGGATGGCTCCCTTTATGGCCAGCAGGTTGCGGTCGCCGTCCACCCTGATTACCTCCAGGTTGGCGACCGTGACCCGCTCCGCGCCCATGTGTCCGGGGAGTTTTCTGCCCTTGTACACCCTGGCTGGTCCCTTCGCGCCCAGGGAACCCGGACGGCGGTGGTACTTTGAACCGTGGGCCATGGGGCCGCGGTGAAAGCCGTGGCGCTTGATCCCGCCGGCGAAGCCCTTTCCCTTGGATGTGCCCACTACATCAACTTTCTCGCCCAGGGCGAAAATGTCGGCCTTGATTTCCTGGCCCACCTCGTAGGCCCCCGGGTCATCCACCCTGAGTTCGCGCAGGTAACGCAGCGGGCGGACTCCACTTTTGTCAAAATGACCTTTTAAAGGTTTGGTAAAAAGACGTTCCCTTTTCTCGCCGAAACCAATTTGAATGGCCCTATACCCGTCCTTTTCCGGCGTCCTTTTCTGGACCACGACGCACGGGCCGGCTTCAATTACAGTAACAGGAATGGCCAGACCCTTATCGGTAAAGATCTGGGTCATGCCGATTTTCCTTCCCAAAATGCCTTTGGGCATAACTGCACCTCCGTTGACGGTAAGTCCGCGGGCTGGAACTGGACAAACCGGGCCGTTGGATCCGCCCGCCCGGTTTTAAGATCTAGATCTCCACCGCAGCTTCCGCTATCTAAGGGCAAGAGGTTGAGCTAATCCCCCCAACATTGCCTCTGTTTTAAAATACCGGTAAATCCCTTGCTCTTTCCTATTTCCCAGTTTTCACAGGCTTTATAGCCGTTATGGTTTCTGCGGCTTTAAAGGCTGTTACAGCTTGATCTCGATGTCCACACCGGCGGGCAGATCAAGGCGCATCAGCGCGTCCACCGTCTTGGGAGTGGGTTCGAGAATATCGATTAAACGCTTGTGGGTGCGCATTTCAAACTGTTCACGGGAGTCTTTATTCACGTGGGGACTGCGCAGAATGGTGTAGACATTTTTTTCCGTGGGCAGCGGGATGGGCCCGGCCACCGAGGCGCCGGTCCGCTTCGCGGTGTCCACAATCTTCTGGGCAGACTGGTCCAGCATATGATGATCGAAGGCTTTAAGCCTGATCCTGATTTTTTGCTGCATCCTATTGGCCTCCTTATTCGCCCGATTTCCGGACATTCTCGGTGAAAATTCCCCATTTCAGGCAGTGGCCCGGAGTATAACCGGCGGCTGGTTCAGCGGCCCGCAAGGCGCTTGCGCTTACAATTGCACTTGCGCATGCTTCTTTTGGACGGGTTTCTTCAACAAGAACCCCCCCGCCAAGCACCAATCCCAACCACCAAGCACCAAAACGGCAACCTTTCACCTCATCGCGTTATTGCCGGGATAAAAATCCCGGCCCGGGGCTTCCCCGGAATTCTCAACCTCTCAGGGAAAAGCCCTGTTACTCGTTGATGGCCGTCACGACGCCGGCGCCCACGGTACGGCCGCCTTCCCGGATGGCAAAGCGCAGGCCTTCCTCGATGGCGATGGGGGTAATCA
>CAZCGU010000015.1:0-81640 GCA_964498525.1 uncultured Pelotomaculum sp. | reverse complement strand
TTAGCATGTTAAAGACTGTAATTGGTTTATTTGATTCCAGAGACCAGGCCGAAAAAGCTGTTTCGGATTTACGCAATAGCGGTTTCCACGAGGAAATTTCCATTGTGGCCGCTGATAAGGACAAGGCGGCCGGGCAGCATAAGACCGGTGAAATGGGAATGAATGAAGGCAGTATAACTACGGGGGTCAGCACCGGTGGAGTTCTGGGGGGCCTGGCCGGTCTGGCGGCGGGTGTTGGCTCCCTGGCCATTCCGGGAATAGGACCTATCATCGCAGCCGGGCCAATTGCGGGGTTGCTTTCCGGCGCTGCAACCGGCGGTATAGCTGGCGGACTTATTGACTGGGGTATCCCGGCTGAAAGAGGGAAGTATTTCGAGGGAAAAATCCGTGAGGGAAAAATCCTGGCCTCTGTCCGGACGGAGGAAGCAAAAATAACCAACGCGGCTGACATCCTGCGAAAAAACGGCGCTAATGATGTGGAAACCCACTAAACCTCGGAAGTTTTAGTTAAATTAATCAGGGTATCTTTTTACGGGACTTTCCTGAAACATGAAAGTCCCGTAAACTTTCCCTGGGTTGCAAAGTTTCCTAAAGTCTTTCATTCTTAATCCCTTCGTAGATATCGCGGTAAATTTCGGCATCCTCCGCCTGCCGCTTGTCTGATTCACAAATAATTGTGGGATGCAAATCCCGCTCCACAAGCAATTCAGCCAAAGGAGTGAAATCGGGTCCGAATCCGGCCTCCAATGTGCTCCGGTGTTTTTTCTCCCCGGCTCCGGTGTATTCTATAGGACTAAAATGGATATGTAAATTTTCTGCAATTACCGTTCCCAACCGCTTTTCGATCTCATCCAGCACGGCTGCGTAGGCAGACTTGCTGGTGCATTTTCCGCCGGATAGCGCGTGCAGATGCCCAAAATCTATGGCCGGCACAACTTGAGTCCCCATCTCGCATAAATCCAGCACCTCCTCCAATGTTCCCAGTTGATTTTTTTTACCCATTGTTTCCGGAGCAAGCAAAATGTCTGAAAACCCTTCGGATTCAACTTCATTAAGAATTTCTTTAAAAAAAACCTTTGCTCTCTTCAGGATGTCCCGGCGATCGCCGCCGCTTCCAGCACCGGGATGAAAGACCACGATTTTTGCCCCCATTGCCCTCGCTATTCTCAGGGATTTTAAGAAATGAACCCTTGTTTTAACTTTTATTCCAGGATCCTGCGTACTCAGATTGATGTAGTAAGGGGCGTGAATACTCATTTTAATCCCCTGGGCAGCAGCCAACTGTCCCAGACGGCCAGCCATTTCCTCCCCAATGTTCACGCCCCTGCCGCACTGGTACTCATAGGCATTAAGCCGGCGCCCGGACAACCATTCCGGCATTTCCAGGGAAGATTTGCGCCCCTCCGCGTAAAAGGAGGCGGAAGCTCCGGCGGATCCAAAGTATGCGGTCATATAACTATCCCCTTTAAAAAAACTTCAGTTATCTTAAACCAGGGTTTTTCCTCGGTGCAAAACCAGCTCTCACCAGGGAGTGGAGCAGATGGCGCAGGCCAGGAAGGAAAATAGTTTCCCAGAAAAAGAGGGATTTTACTTATATATCCAGAACCTAAATATCCAGTATATCCAAATGAGGTGAAGCTGCTTTGCGTCTGTTAAAAGGCATAACCATGGTCCTGTTGCTAATGTTTCCCCTTTGTTTGTTGTTTAGCTCAAAAATTACCCCCTTTTTAAGACCTGCCGGCCGGGCAGGCAACAGCCTGATTTACGCCAGGGGACATGACTCAACTACCCTTGACCCGGCCCGAGCGCAAGATGACGAATCCTACAAAGTTATTTCCAATATATATGAAGGATTGGTTCGTTTTAAGGCGGGTACCGCCGCGGAAATTGAGCCCTGCCTGGCGGAATCATGGCAGATATCCCCCGATAACATGGTGTGGACATTTTTTTTACAAAAAAATATCCAGTTCCACGATGGCACCCCTTTTAATGCGGAAGCGGTGCGCTTTAGTCTGGAGAGGCAGATATCACCCCAATCCGACGGAAGCCTTAACTACGCTTCGTTTACTTTCGGTATGGTCGATCAAATCAAAGTTATCGACCCGTTCACGGTAAGTTTCATTTTGAAATTCCCCTATGCCCCCTTTTTAAATAATCTGGCCATGACAGCAGCCGCCCCCATGGTCAGTCCCACTTCTGCCACAACCCGGGGTGAAGCTTTCGGAGAAAATCCGGCAGGCACCGGCCCCTTCCGGTTTGTAAGCTGGGATAAAGGGAAACGAATCGTTTTGCAAGCAAACAAAGATTACTGGGCAAATCCACCAGAACATAGCACCCTGATTTTTAATGTTGTCAAAAACAGCAGGCTGCGGTCATTGCTCCTGAAATTCGGGCTTGCGGATATAATTGACGGGATAACAGCTTCAGATGCCCGCTATTTGGAACAAAAGGGCTGCCAGGTGCTGCGGAACCCGGGCCTCGATCTGAACTATCTGGGCTTTTATACGGACAAGGAGCCTTTTAACAATCCCGCCTTGAGAAGGGCAGTAAGTCTGGCTTTGGACCGGAAGCAACTTACTGCCGGTCTATACCATGGAGTATCTATTGAGGCGAACGGCCCCCTGCCTCCCGGGGTTTTGGGATATGACCATGATCTTCGCCCGCTCCCCTACGATCCGGACGGGGCAAGGGAAATACTTGCCCGGGAAGGCCTTGCCCATGGTTTAAAAATAACAATCATCACCTATATCAGTAAAAGGCCTTACAACCCTGCGGGGGGTGAGAAACTTGCCGCCGTCATTCAAGCTGATTTGGCTGCTGTGGGGATAGAAACAGAAATAAAGGCCTACTCCTGGGACAATTATAAAGAAGCGCTTTTAAAGGAGGAAGGCGATGCTTTCCTTTATGGGTGGATTAGCGACAACGGTGACCCCGACAACTTCCTGTACACGCTGCTTTCCTCTTCTCAAATTGAAAGTGGACTTAATACCACCCGCTATCGCAACCGGGAGATGGACTTTCTATTGGCCAGGGCTCAACAAACAATTGACCAAACTTTACGGCAGGATCTATACCGGGAAGCCACGGGGTTAATGATCCGGGACGCTCCCCTGGTTTGTTTAAATCACAGCCTGCACCTTGCAGCGGTCTCAGCCGCATTGGATGCTTTTATCCAGCAAAGCGCGGGTTACCCCTTTTTGACTGTAATTAAAAAAACCGGCTCCGGTAAAAAAAGCTGACACCGGCAATGATTTTGAAATATTTACTGGTTATTAATGTACTTTACGGAATAAAAACTTTGCAGGTTTATATTGTTTCCTGAAAAGGTAATGGCATTATCTACCACTAATAACCTGGGCCCTTCTGAAGAATAATATTGGTAAAAGGCGCATGCCTTAATCTTACACTCTAGGAGGAAAGATAATGGATCAAGTTTACCAGCTTCAAAGACAAATCCAGGATTTGCGGCAGGAAGTAAATACTATCAATCAGGTTGCAAGCCAACTGCAACGTTCGGAAGCGAACAATGCCGCCCAACTCCAGCGCTTGCAACAGAACGAAAACATTGCTACCCAGCAGCTTCAGGCCATTCAGCAACTTTGCAACCGTCTGAGCCAGGATGTCAATGTGATCAGTAACGTTGCCCAGAATGTCACGTCTCAGATGGCCAACAGGCCTTTTACTACCGGTCATTACGGCACCGGGATGAGTCCCCAGTTCAGCACAGGGATCAGCCCTCAGTTTGGTACCGGAATAAGCCCCCAGTTTAGTACCGGACAGTTTGGCCTTGCCTCCAACATGCAAAACCAGTTCGGAACCTTCGGAAGCCAGTTCGGCCAAAGCAGGGACGACGAGTTTTCCAGAAATCAATATATCAGTTCAATGGCGGCAAACCGCTACGGATTAGGCTTTGGTACGCCTGATTACAGGACTAATCAATACCTCAGCAACCTGGCCAATCAGGGCGCCCTTGGTTCCCCGCAGAATGTAGGGATCAGCGGGTATGGCGCAAGTCATATGGGAACAGGTATGGATCAAAGTGGTTTTGCGGAAATCAGCACCGGAAATTTTACTGTTCAACCTGCCCACCCCGTCCAAGCAAGGCCGTATGGTTCAACCAGCATGATGGGCAGCCATTATACCCCAACATATAGCCTGGCACAGTCGGCAACCCAACCGGGCTCGGGCCTTCTCAGCAGCCAGTCCTATAACGCCATGAGCTCTCCCAATGTTGGCCACTTCTCGAACTTCTGATAACTTAACTTCCAGGGGCCGTCAAAAGGCCCCTTTTTATTTTTGCCGGAATCCATATATCGATAGGATCCAGGGAAAAAAGACATTATATTATCTTAACAATTTATAACATTTCTGCTATAATAACCTATATAACTAACTGCGGGGGGTGGTTGAGCCTGGCTAAAATTTTGCGTGAAGGTGCTTCGTATACCCAGCGTGATGTTGTAGAATTGCTGATAGAATTCTCGGCTTTTAAGGACCGCGTCACAAAGAAGTTCAGGGAGCTGGCTAAAGAACTTGACGGGAAGGCCAACGAACATGACCTCTGGGTAAACGTATACCTGATTTCTTCAGATTACTCCGAGGAAGTTGCCGGTAAAAGACATAAACAGCAACAGGATTCGCTCCAAAAAATATCTTAAATTAAAACCGTCAGCGGCAAAACGGCACGCTTCACTTCAGGGAAGCCGCCGTTTTATTCTTTTACGAAAGTTGCTTCCACATCTATGGTTTTGCCCTCCCGGTAATGGGAGTCGGCATTTTCACTATAATGCTTGATAACAAAGGAACCAACTTTGTTGCAGGTATAGTAATTAACCCAGCCTGCGACGAACATTCCGATTATGGGAATAACCCTGAGGACGGTCTTCTGAGATGCCCTGATGCCCAAAGCAAGCAAAGCCTGCTCCACCAAACGCAGGAAAGCGCTCCCGGAAAGCTGTGCTGCGGTTAATTTGGATAACCCCCTGCCGGCTGTACTGGACCCCACCGCTGAAACCAGAACCCAGACCGCCTCCCGGGAAGTATTGTCAAGATCCAGATTGCGGTTGTAGACCTCCGCCATTTCCAGGATTAATTCGGTCAGCAGAAATGCCATGGCGGTCAGATCCAGGGCGGTGCCGCCGACTATGACCACTAGCGTGCCCAGTACGGGCACTGTCCCGGGCAGAGCTGTTACAACCCCGGCAGCAGTACACCACCTTCTTTTTTTCCCAATAAGCAGGCGGCAGATTTCCTCGTTGTTCAAACCGGGATTCTTCTTCTTTAGCCCGGCCACCCGTTTTTTGATATCCTTTTTACTTACATGTTCAAACGGGTTAAAAATTATCACCCGCACACACTCCCCTGTTATTCCTGTTATAAGGATACACCATAAAGGTCTTTTAGCCTTCCGTTCAAGAACCTGGCAGGAAAATAATTTTTACAGGATCAAAGAATCATATTCTTATTTGACGTACGAGACTATTATGATTTATAATGATAGCTGACCCGCATACCGGGGACCCTGGAATTAAAAGGATCCAACTGCAGACTTGCGGTGACCATTAGCCAAATGGCAATTTGGATTTCCGGTAAACACGGGCCTATAGCTCAGTTGGGAGAGCGCTTGGTTCGCATTCAAGAGGTCAGGGGTTCGAATCCCCTTAGGTCCACCAGTAAAATAAAGCCCACGTGGGGCTTTATTTTTTTTGCCGTATCTTGGGACCATCAGGAATTCACCATGCCCCGTCCGGTCAATCCTTGATTTTAGTCTGAGGCGCCCAATCAATCCCATACTCCCTGGCTTTTTAGTTAAATTCAGGCCGTCGTTTCAAGGTGGTACCGATCACCCTTGCCTGGCGGATTAGTTTCAAGTAAAGCCGGTAAATCCGCACCTGGGCAATTGTTTTCTGTTACTGTTTAATGATTATTGGTACCCCCAGTTCCTGGGACATCATTTTCAGGGGGACCATGATCTGATTATCCTTACAGTACAGTTCCGTTTCGCAGGGCACAGTTAAGCCATTAACCTCAATAAACGGTTTGCCAGGCCCGGCGCTAATCGTTATTCCGTTGGTTGATAAATGCAGGATGTTGTTTTTCTCGTCCAGGCCAATCCCCAGCTGAAGCGCGTCTCCTAGCGATATTGCCGGAACAAAGATTTCCTCCCCCCTGCTTTCTGAATTAACGGGCAGTATAATTGTTCTGCCGTTGACCTCCATTTTGCCCTCACTTTTTAATATAATAGTCCTTGTCCCAACCTTTTCCGAACCGGCAAACCGCTTCATGAGCAAATTGATAACGCTGTTTTCAATATCGCAGAAACCGTTCCCTTGCGGAAGGTAATTCCCACCGTTGCAAACAAATATTACTCCAACGTTTTCGTCCCGGTCAAAATACATGTCACTGATTAACCCGTAACCGCTCCCCGCATGCCCGGTAAGTCTTCTGCCGGCCAAACCGTCTGTAATGTGGAAGCCCAGTCCCTTTTGCTTATAAAACCCGTCGCAACCTTCCCCAAACCAGTGCATCTGGTGCATCAGATCAACTGTTTCCCGCTGCAGCAGGCGGCATCCGTTATAGGTCCCCCCGTTCATATGGGCGATCATAAACTTGGCCAGGTCTGTTACACTTACCCTCATCCCTCCAGCGGGACCAGCGTAACCATTACCCGGGGGAAGCTCATAAGTTTTCTGACCGGTTATCTTGCGACCCTGATAATTGTCATAGGATGCAACAAAACCCTGGCCGTCGCCGCCCGGCCTGTATAAAACGGCCAAATCCTGGATATTTGCCAGATCGGCGGCATAAAAACCTGCATCCATTCCCAGGGGCCGGAATATGTGACGGAGGCAGTACTGGTCAAAGTGCTCGCCGGAAATAACTTCAACCAGGCAGGCTACGATCCCGGATCCAAAATTCGAATACTCGAATCCGGAGCCGGGCTTATAATTATTCCAGGTTGAGGCGCTGTAATGGCTGCCGCCGGGTACCAGCAGGTCTTTTAAAAGAGGTTTCTCCCTCAAGTTAAGGACTTGAAGGTAGCCCCCGCCGCTGTTCCCGTCCCGGAGACCCGAAGTATGGGTCAAAAGCATCCTGAATGTTATTTTAGCATCGGGATAAGCGGGATTTCGAACACTGTAACCCAGATACTCGCCAATGTCATCATCAAGCGCAAATTTCCCTTGCTCCCAGAGCTGCATAAGGGCGGTGGCGCCGACCGTTTTGGATATGGAGGCAACCCGGTAAATCGTATCCGCTGCGGCTTGTTTTTCTTTGTCTAAATCCGACCATCCGTATCCTTCTGCCCATACAATGCTGCCCTCCTTGACAAATAGGGCGGAAAGTCCCACAACCCCGTATTTGTCCATTTCCGCCAGGATATGCCGGTCCAGATCATCTGCGGGCCGGTTGGGGTAAGGTTTGAGAGGGGTACCCCATCCCTTTTCCAGGTTAAAAGAAGGTTCTTGATTTGTTATTTCCTGGTGAACTGACGCCTGCAGGGCGGGTATTCCGAAGGCAAAAAGAAGCGATGCCAAAAGGGCAAAGTAGAGGAGTCCTTTCCTTAAGAATACGGACATTTTCATAACCACTCTTTTTTCATAGTTTTCATGGCATCTAAGTTATCTTAATGACACTATATGACACTATAGTTTTTCTCCCGTTTTGACCCTGGCTCCTGCCGGTAATTATATGAAATTGCTTAACGGAAATAGCGGTCCTGGGTAAGGTTAAAGATCAAATAAAGCCCCGCAATTTTTAAAGGGGCTTTGAAGGGCTTGGGGTTTACCACCCTTTACCAAATCTATTTTAAAGAGTAAAGGCCTACCTTGGAGAAGATGGCCCATTTTCGGTATAAACGTTTTAGTGCTCCCCGGCACGCTTCATAATTCTCAATAGTTTCCATGAAAAGCCGGCGTGCCCTGTCTTTGTCACCTGCTTCCTTAAGAATTTTTCCGGCCAGATAAAAAGTTTTTGGCGTACCATATTGCAGCAGCCGAGCATAGGTTTCCTCAATTCTTTGGTCAGACTGTTTTTCTTGCAGGTAAATCCTCAGGAGATAAACATAGGGTTCCCCCAGGCTTGTTTTGGGGTTTATGGTGACGGCTCTTTCAATTTCCCTTTGGCCTTCATCAATATTTCCCAGGTAATAATTGCTGGACCCCAGGTAGAAATGGTACAGGGGATGCCCTGTCATTTTTTCCGATGCTTTTTCCAGGTATAACCTGGCCAGTTCGTATTTTTCCCGGCGAAGGTATATTTCCCCCAAATCCAGGTGTGCTTCCCCATTAGCCGGGTTAACCTGAACTTCCCTCTTTAACTGCCTGGTTGTCCTCGCCCTCCTCCAGGGTCCCCAAATGTCGGGCAGAACCCCAATAAAGCGACGCTCCATAACGTACAAAACAATAATCAGAATTAAAAGGGCTAATAACGGGTTGCCGGTTAAGAGCGATAGCAGAACAAACAAGCCAAATGTCTTCATATAACCTCCGTTTCCAATCACTGCTTAAATACAAATATATCTTACCTACTTATTCCGGGGAATCCAGCTAACCCGGGCCTTCTATTTTCCGATATTCCGACTTTTTTCTCATATAAATTAAATATAACACATTTTACATCTTACCACACCCCCAAAGCCTGCAAGGAATTGCATGTTTTCCATTTCAAACATGTTGTGGGACAATGTAATATCTGATATTATTGTTTTCAAATCATAGTTTCTGCTTGCTTTAAAGGTTTGGTGGCCTATGCGGCTAGTGATTTAGTTCACATTACCAGGCTATCTCAATGGGCAACAAATTAACCTGTCGAAAATTGGTTTCTTGAGAAGGAAAACTGGTATATCCCTTGAATAACATTTATAGTAGCCAACAATTGCTTAAAATTCTAAGCCTTCAGATTTTCATCTAAGAACTGGCTGCCGGTAATAATCTTGCTGTAAATTCCCAAAGGAAAGAGAGAGATGAGATGAAAGATCAAACATCGCAACAAAAATTTTTTGATTTTAACAGTGAGTTCGCCAATATAACTATTGCGGAGGATATGATTACCGTTAATCCCCCCGCACCGGGGATCCTGAAAATGGGAATGGAAAAAGGAATACCCCTCATCGACCTTTGCCCGCCCCGGGTTAAACCCTCCGGATTTTATTCGGTTATGGACAAGGTTGCCGGGATTATGCAAAAATACAAGCCGGAGCTAAAGGATGAGATTTCTGAGTTTCTTGCCTCTTTGCCCAGTGCGGCGGAAGCACAGGAACTTTTTGTTGCGCAAGTCTTTACACCCGGTGCAAATTTTACAAAAATAATCGGAGGAAATATATCTTCCGAAACCCTGACTTTTTTGATCAATTATACAGCCAAACCCTTTTTGAAGGAATACGGCAAAATAACAGGTTTGCATTACGATCCGGAACAATGGTTAAAAGGCAATTGCCCGGTCTGCGGAGGGAAACCCACATTTGCTTTGCTTAATAAAGATGCCGGCATGAGATACCTGCATTGTGGTTTATGTGAAGTAAAATGGCGCTACCACCGGCTGGGCTGCCCGTATTGCGGGAACAACGAATCACAATTCTTTACAGTTGAAGGACAGGAAAAATACCGGGTCTACTTTTGTGATAAATGCCGCGGCTATATCAAAACAATTGATGAAAAGAGAGTTGACGGGAATAGCCTTGCCAAAGGAACATTGGATTTGTTCCGGGAGGATATTAATACGGTTCAACTGGACATGCTGGCCATGCAGGAGGGTTACTTCAACCAGCAAGTTGACGAGTCAGCAAAAGAAACCGTCAAATAATCTTCCCAGGGCAGGATTTCAAGGTAATCATGTCGTAACTATAAGTTCAGAAAGGGGGTTATCATGATGCCACACATCGGTGCGCCAGAGTTAATCCTGGTACTGGTTCTTGCCCTAATTATATTTGGCCCGGGCAAATTACCGGATCTTGGAAAAGCAGTGGGCAAAACCATCAATGAATTCCGCCGTTCCTCCCAGGAGATCATGGAAGAAACATCAAAGGAAGTAGATGATGCAAAAAAGGAAGGGACCCAGGTAGCTAAAGCGGTAAAAAGCTAATACAGCAGGATCTTGGACGGATAATGCTATAAAACCGGTTTGGAATAATTAAGGCAAAGTAAAATCACTTTGCCTTATAGGATTTCATCTAATTTATAGACATGCCTTCCTTTTCCAGGATTCCCTGACCCGTGTTTTATTAAGCTGGGCTTTATAGTTTTTCCGGGAAAAAGCAGCAGTACATCATCGTAGCGGGGGAAAAATATTGGCTAAAAAAACCGAGGAAATGTCTATACTTGAACACCTGGAAGAACTGCGTCGGGTCTTGATTGTATCTGTTGCCGGTACATTTCTATTTGCAATAGTTGCTTATTTTTTTTGCGACCGGATTCTGGCTGTCATTATGGAACCACTAACCAAGCTCGGCTATAAAGTCTTCTTCACAGGCGTTACCGAAGCCATTTTGGTGAAGATTAAACTGTCAATTTTTGCGGGGTTTCTTGCTGCCCTGCCGGTAATCCTGTGGCAGATCTGGAGCTTTATCATCCCCGCTTTAAAAAAGAATGAAAGGGTCTATTTTACACTATTTGTTTTAGTCTCTTTTCTTTGTTTTGTGGGGGGAGTTACTTTCGGTTTCCTTGGGGTTTACCGGCTCGGTGTTACATTCCTGCTCCAGTTTGCCGGACCCCAACTGTTTCCCATGCTAACCATAGACAAGTATATTTCCTTTACAATCGGCTTTTTATTGCCATTCGGCATCGTTTTTGAATTTCCTTTGGTATGTTATTTCCTGGCCAGGCTTGAACTTGTTTCTTACGCTTTCCTGGCCAAAAACCGGCGTTACGCGATACTAATCATCGTTGCGTTGGCGGCAATAATTACACCCACAGTGGATATTATTACCTGTATGATTGTAAGTGGACCTCTCTACTTGCTATACGAGGTTGGTTTGGGAATCGTCCGGATTGTCGAGCGAAGGATCCAACGCAAAAAAAAACGTGAGGAGACCACAGCCCTGTCAGTGAATACGTAAATAGGAATAAAATTTGCATGTTTTAATTCTTTAGATGTTTCCAGGCTAAAATCTTTTGTTACCACTCGCCCCTAAAGGCAAAAAATAAATTCGGGAAGGAGCTGATTTATCCAGTTGCCGCCCATCATCAATATTCAGGCAAGCGGAAACAACTTAAACTAGAGAAAAGGGGTTAAGACCCTTATCCGCAAGCATGGTTGAAACAGCCGGGGCGGCTCGCATAATAAAAAACAAAGTCATTACTGAGGGTCCTTAGGTGATTTATTTTGTGTTTATGGGTATTGGAAAGTAGGGGATAGGGGTATCATGCACTGTTGAATGGCAGAACAGGATATTCCAAGGGGAGATTAAAGCTGTTGTTATTCTCCATCCGGAGGGTACAGATATTTTCTTATCAGTCCTTATATTTACCAGGAGAGATTATCTTCAGATTTAAAGTAGAGGGGGGTTAAGTGACTTCATGCGAAAACTTAGTCGCCGTGATTTTTTGAAATCCTTGGGCGTTGGGGCCGCAGGATTGGCCTTGTTTGAAGGAGCCGGTAGGGCGCCGGCCCTGGCAAGCACGGCGGTAGATAAATTGCCGACCTTTGATCTGGGCGAATTCAAGTTAAAAAAGACCAAAGAAACAGCCTCTGTCTGTGCTTTTTGCGGCTGTGGCTGCGGCCTTATTGTATATTCCGATCCCGATGGCAAAAAGGTCATTCATATTGAGGGGGACCCCGATAACCCCAACAATGAAGGTTCCATGTGCTGCAAGGGCATAGCCCTTGGTGAAGCCAACACTACCGTCGACGCCAAACGCAAACGCGTCACCAATAGACTCCGTCTTACAGAAGTCCTTTACCGTGCTCCCGGCAGCAACGCCTGGGAGAAAAAGGATTGGGACTGGGCTCTTGCTGAAATTGCCAAAAGAATCAAAAATACGCGAGATGAAACCTTTGAAGAAGTAGATGAAAATGGTGTAAGGGTTAACCGGACCCAGGCTATTGCCCATCTGGGCAGCGCATCTGTTGACAACGAAGAAAACTACATCATGCATAAGATGCTGCGCTCAATCGGTGTCGTCAATCTGGACCACCACGCCCGTCTCTGACACTCCTCCACAGTGGCCGGTCTTGGCCAAACGTTTGGCAGGGGTGTTATGACCAACCTTTTTCCTGACTACAAAAACAGCGACGTCTTTTTGATGATCGGGGCCAACCCGGCGGAAAACCATCCCCAGGTAATGCGCTTTACTGGTATGGCCATGGCCACAAGGGGCGCCAAAGTAATCGTGGTGGATCCGCGGTACACCAAAACAGCCACGAAAGCGCATATTTATGCACCCATCAGGCCCGGCACCGACATCGCTTTTCTTTACGGCCTGATGAACTACGCCATCGAGAATAATCTTTATTTCCACGAATACGTCCTCAGCTACACCAACGCTTCCTATCTAGTCAGTCCGGATTACAACTTCAACGACGGTGTTTTCTCGGGATTGACCGAAAAGGACGGTAAGTTCAACTACAGTACTTCCAGTTGGGCTTACCAAAAAGACGGGGACACCATAAAAAAGGACCCGACCCTGCGGGATCCCCTGTGTGTCTTTCAAATCCTAAAAAAACACGTTTCCCGTTACGATATTAAAACAGTCTGCGATATTACCGGCACCCCGGAAGATACCTACAGGCAGATCTGTGAACTTTACTGCTCCACTGGCAGGCCGGACAAAGCCGGAAACCTGCTTTACGCCATGGGTATTACCCAGCACACCTACGGCTCCCAAAACGTGCGGGCCACAGCCATGCTGCAGTTGCTGCTGGGCAATATTGGCATTCCCGGCGGCGGCGTCAACGCCCAGCGGGGTGAATCAAACGTGCAGGGTTCAACTGACCAGGCTATGTTGTACCATCTAATTCCCGGTTACAACCCGTCATTTAGCGCTGCTGCCCACCCGACCCTGCAGGATTACCTGGAAAAAGAAACCCCCAAAACCAGCTACTGGTCCAACAGGCCAAAGTTTGTAATCAGTATGTTAAAGGCCTGGTTTGGTGATAGGGCAACAAAAGATAATGACTTCTGTTTCGACTTGGTTCCCAAGCATACCGGCAAGGATCATTCCCATCTGGCCATTTTTGAAAAAATGGCTGAAGGAAAGATTAAAGGCTTTTTCGCCTGGGGACAAAACCCGGCCGTGGGTGGACCCAGTTCCCTTACAGCAAGGAAAGCCCTGGAAAATCTGGACTGGATGGTGGGCGTGGACCTGTTTGAAACGGAGACAGTGTCCTTCTGGAAACGTCCCGGCGTCAACCCCGCCGATATTAAGACGGAGGTTTTCCTGCTGCCCACAGCTTTTTCCTACGAAAAGGAAGGCACGGTTGCCAACAGCTCCCGCTGGATTCAGTGGCGCTGGAAAGCAGTAGATCCCCCCGGGGAGGCCAAAAGCGACCTCTGGATTGCCGACCGGATTATGAAGGCCATTAAAAAAGAATACCAGTCCGGCGGTAAGTTCCCCGATCCCATTAATTACATGACCTGGAACTATCCCGAGCTGCCGGAGCACCACGGCGAACCTGACATCATGGCCGTTGCGAAGGAAATGAACGGTTATAATGTCGCGGACGGCTCTATGCTGGACTCCTTTGCCAAACTTAAAGACGACGGCTCCACGGCCTGCGGGATCTGGATTTACACCGGCTATATGTTTGAAGACCCGGTACTTAAAGTACCCGCCAGCCAGAGAAGAAGCAGGGAAGATAAGAGCGGATTAGGCCTTTTCCCCAAATGGTCCTTCTCCTGGCCCGCCAACCGCCGGATTGTCTACAACCGCTGCTCGGCGGACCCCAACGGCCAGCCCTGGGATCCCAAAAGAGCGCTGGTTGCCTGGGACGGTTCCCAGTGGGTGAACAACGATGTGCCGGACTTCGGCTTTAAGGATGCTGCCACGGGCGCATTCATTCCACCGGAAATATCCGCCGTCAATCCCTTTATTATGACCACGGAAGGTCAGGGCCGCCTTTTTGCGCCCACGGGAATGAAAGACGGTCCCTTGCCGGAACACTATGAACCCATCGAAAGTCCGGTTGAAAACCTTATAAGCAAACAACAGCGCAATCCCATGGCCGCCCTCTATAAAGGTGAATTCGCCAAAGTTGCTGAAACAGCCAGTCCCGATTATCCATATATCGGCACCACCCACCGCCTGGTCGAACATTACCAGAGCGGCGCCGTGACTAGAAGCTGTCCTACCCTGGCCATGATGCAGCCGGAAATGTTTGTCACCATCTCACCGGGTCTGGCCGGCAAACTGGGTGTTCAGCCCGGGGACATGGTTACGGTCAGTTCAATTAGAGGCGAGATTAAATGCAGGGCCAACGTTTTACCCATTGTAAAGCCGCTGAAGGTTAGCGGAAAGGATATTGAAATCATCGGCATCCCCTGGCACTGGGGTTACCAGGGCATTGCTTCAGGCGCAACGGCAAATGATCTTACCCCTTGCGTCGGGGACGCCAACACCATGATTCCTGAATCAAAGGCTTTTTTATGTAACGTTCAAAAGGCTTAGAATTAAGCCGGCTTCCTAAAAGTTTTAACCTGTGAGGGAGGTGTAATCTTTTGTCTAAAGGTGTATTGGTAGACATTACCAGGTGTATTGCCTGCCGCAGCTGTATGGTTTCCTGCAAGTCGTGGAATGACTTACCATCCAACCCAAGTACCTTCAGCAATAACTGGGACAGCCCCGGTAAGATAGATTCGAACAACTGGACTGTTGTCACTAACCATATTATTGAAGAGGGCGATCAGATCAAGTGGCGCTTTGTTAAAAAGCAATGCATGCACTGCCTTGAACCCGCTTGTGAATCGGCCTGCTTTACCCATGCCTTTGTCAAGACCAAAGAAGGCGCCGTGATCTACAAGCCTACGGAATTGAATCAGGATTACTGTGTGGGCTGCCGCTACTGCATGATTGCCTGTCCCTTCGGGGTACCCTCGTTCCAGTGGGAGAAGGCATTCCCCTACGTGCAAAAATGCCGCTTTTGTTATGACCGCATGAAGGAAGAAGGTATGGAACCCGCCTGTGTAACATCCTGCCCTACCGGGGCGCTGAAATACGGCGACAGAGAAGAATTGCTGGCTGAAGCCCGGACAAGGATCGAGCAGATTCCCGGTTACGTAAATCATATTTATGGTGAAAAAGAATACGGCGGCACATCCTGGATTTATATCTCCGATGTCCCCTTCGAAAAACTCGGTTTTAGAACAAATGTATCGGAGAAATCCATTCCTTCCTACACCTGGGACGTCCTCAAGTGGACCCCCCTTATCTTCTTTGGCTGGGGCGCCATCCTGACCGCCATGCGCGCTTACACCAAAAGGCGTGCCGAAGTCCACAATGAAGCGGAAATGTATGCTCCCGTCGACGACGAATAATTTAGTATTGGAGGTGAATAAACGTGAGGTTTGGGAAAAACTGGAAGTTTAAAATAACGCCCTTCAGGATTCTCCTGATCATCTTCGTGCTTATTGCTGCTGCAGCCGCACTTTATAGATTTGTCTACGGCTTGGGCGCGGTCACCAACTTGAGTGACGAGTGGCCCTGGGGATTGTGGATCGGATTTGACCTGCTTTGCGGTATCGCCCTGGCAGGCGGCGGCTTCAGTACGGCTTTAATTGTTCATGTCCTGCACAAGGACAAGTACCTGCCCATTGCCCGGGCGGCGCTGTTAACTTCACTAATAGGTTACATCATTGCCATGGTCAGCCTTTTCCTGGATATCGGCCGGTGGTTTAACTTCTGGCGGCCTTTCTTCTACTGGGGCTACCACTCCGTGTTATTTGAGGTATTCTGGTGCATCTCCCTTTATACCACGGTGCAGGTCCTGGAGTTTGGGGATATTTTCTTTGAAAAGGTAAAATGCGCACCTCTGAAAAAGATCCTGGGGTACGCCATGACCCCCATGCTGATTCTGGGGATTGTTCTGCCTTCGTTGCACCAGTCATCCCTGGGCTCACTGTATATCGTTGCGGTGGACCGGCTTTATCCCCTGTGGTGGTCCATGCTGATCCCGTTCTTCTTTGTCTGGTCCGCCTTCTTCCTGGGCCCGGCTATGGTCACTGTGGAAGGCACGCTGGCTGCAAGAGCTTATAAGAGAGAGCCGGAAATGCATATTTTTGAAAGCCTCACCAAGGTTACCCTTTTTATGATGATTATTTACCTCATCGTGAAAATCGTTGATTTGGTCTACCGGGGTGTTTTATCCATGGCTTTCAACGGGTCCTTTGAAAGTAACATGTTTTTAATTGAAATGATTGTGTTCGTAATTGTTCCAATCATCATGTATTCCATTACTTCTATCCGGACCAAGCTCTGGGGCGTTTTAACAGCCTCTATCCTGGTTGTGGCCGGTGTTATCTTTAACCGCATGAACGTAGTCTTTACCGGTATGGCCGGCGCCATGGGAGGTCACTACTTCCCCACTATTTGGGAGTGGTTGATTACCATCGGCATGTGGAGCGGTCTTGTCCTGATGTACTGCTTTGTGGTGGAGAATTTCCCAATTCTACCGAAGGAAGAACATGCCCACGGCAGCGGTGTATCTTATGGCGCGGGTTTTCATGCCTAGCTGATGTATAATTTGAGTTAAAGATCTAAAAAGTCAAATAATAAAACCCGGAGTAGAAACTATTTCCGCTCCGGGTTTTATTTTATAAATAATGGAAGCGCCAATCACTTTACAGGCTTGTCCACTGCAGCTTTGGCAACCTGGGCAACCTGCTGAACTTCTTCCTTGATGTCCTTAAGATCTTTAACTGCTTCATCCACTTCTCCGAAGCTGGTAGCGGAAGCCCGGCGGAATTCGTTGATTGTTTTACCCAGGGATTTTCCCACATCGGGCAATTTGCTTGGCCCAAAAACAACCAGGGCAATAACCAGAATTAAAATCAGCTCCGACATACCAAGGTTTGGAAACATAATTAACAATACCCCCCCTCTCCACTTTTCAATCCGCCTTCCAGGACAGTATAGCAGGCTGAAAGAACAGCAGTAAATCTGTCTTTATACATTAATAGTTCTTGCCGGAAACAAATCTTCCTGCTTCTTGCTCACACTTCCCTGCTGGAGATACTGTTCAGGATCCAACCGGCCAAACTGGTAATGATGGCTCCCCAGAAAGCGCCCCAAAAGCTGTATACAGTAAAACCCGGAACTATCCAGGAAGCCATGACAAAGGCAAAGGCGTTAATAATAAATATAAAGAACCCAAGGGTCAGGACAGTTATGGGGAAGGTTAATAGAATCAGGACAGGCTTAATAAAAGTGTTTACTAACCCCAAAACCAGGGCAGCCAGCAATGCCGAAAAGACACCCTCCAGCCTGAATCCGGGGATCAGGGCGTCCGCAATCAGTAAAGCAAGGCTGTTCAAACAAAGCCGCAGGAACAAGTTCATAATTCTTTACCCCATGAATAGTTTTGTCGACCCGGCCTTTGGGCTTCAATCCAATTTCAACTTACTTTTTACCCAAAGTCAAATCCCCTCGCAAAATATCTTATCATTCTTCCGCCTTTCCCACCAGATGTATTTTTACCTGACGGTTCTTTTAAAAAACAACTCAAAGGCCATAGGGCCTGTTTAAAACTCTCCGTAAACATTTATGGAACACCTATGGTTTTAATGTTTTACCCTCATCCAGGGCGGAAACACCCGCATCTTGAAAGGATGCCATTTCGTTCATAATTTTTGTTGAGGCCTCAATGAGATGCATGGCCAGGGCAGCCCCGGTACCTTCACCCAGCCTCATTTTCAGGTGGATAACCGGCGCCAGCTCCAACATCTCCAGCATTAACCGGTGCCCCTGCTCCTGGGAAAGATGCGAGGCAATCATGAACTGGCGGACTTCCGGCTGTAAACTGCCGGCTATCAGGGCCGATGCGGTGGTGATAAAACCATCAATCAGAACGGGAACCCGCCGTGCCGCGGCGCCCAGGATAACCCCGGCCAGTCCGGCTATTTCCAGACCCCCCACCTTTGCTAAAACATCCAGACCGTCACAGGGGTCGGGCTGATTGACTTCCAGCGCCTGTTGAATGGCCCACGCCTTACGAGCCATAACTTCATTGTTGACTAAAGTCCCCCTTCCGGTCACCTCCCCGGCTTGATAGCCGCCCAGAGCCGCTAGAATGGCGCTGCTGGCTGTCGTGTTGCCAATCCCCATGTCACCGACAGCCAGGAGGCCGGCTCCCCTGTCAATTTCCCTGTTGACGACATCTATCCCCACTTCCAGGGCGCGAACCGCTTCCTCCCGGTCCATGGCAGGCCCGGCGGTGATATTGCCGGTTCCGGCCCTTACTTTTCGTTGCTGTACTCCCGGAAAGTCCAGGGGCCCGGCAACACCCACGTCAACCACAACCAGGCGGGCCCCCGCATGTTTGGCCAGGACACCAACCCCGGCGACCCCGGTAACAATTGCAGTCAGCATCTGGGCCGTAACCTCCTGGGGCGCAATACTCACCCCTTCCGCCACCACACCGTGGTCACCTCCCATAACAATTACCACCTTATCCTTGATTACAGGTCTGGCAACACCGGTGATACCGGCCAGGCGCACAGCTATTTCCTCCAGGACGCCCAGGCTTCCCGGCGGTTTAATCAAACTGTCCAGGTGTTTTTGGGCCTGTTCCATAGCTCCTTTGTCCAAAGCGCCAATCATCTTCATTGTCCTTTGCAGCAGCATCATGATCCCCTCCTAATAATTTAATATTTGCCAGGTCTTGCGTTATAAAAAAACCACAGCCTTAAAAAAGGCCGTGGACTTTTCCATCATCCATCGGATACCCCTTCACACCACAGGGGGCAATTAACAGCAGGCAGGTCTCCTGGCTTTCGATCATCGCTTGCCGCAGCCTTCCCGGCAAACACCGGTGGCGTCAATGCGGCCTGCTCCCGGTAACAGTGGCGGGACCGCTCAGGCCTTACACCTGATTCCCTATTCTCCCTTAACGGGCACCTGCTGACCGATCTGTATTTTTATTTTTATTTTCTCTAAAATATTTTGATATCCTGCACCTGAATAAAATATTTGCCTGTTTACAAGAAAAGGTTATAAAAGGTTTAACAATTGTATGCTTTTAAATTCCTTTAAATTCGGCTATTTTACCCACCAGCTAATCAGCCTGTTAACAACTGCCGCTGTTTCTGCCCGGGTGGCCCCGTCAAGCGGCCTGAAGAGTCCGTCACTTCCCTGAAACAGTCCGGCTGCAGAGACTTTGGCCACGTCATCCCGGGCAAATTCCGGAACAGAGTTGGAATCTTTATATTTCACCGGCTTTGGCAGCGCCTCTAGTTCGTCCTGCCCATGGGGTATTTCAAGTTCTTTTATTTCTTTCAGACCCAGCGCCCGGCTGAGCATCACCGCCATTTCACATCTTGTAATCCGGGCCTCCGGCGCAAAAGTACCATCGGGGTAACCCGTAATTACTCCCCGGGAAAACGCAGCAGCCACTGCCGGCTCGGCCCAGGCCGGAATTTTATCTTTAAAGCCAGGTGTACTTGCCGGTGACGGCCATTGCAGGGCACCCGCCAGTAAGGATACAAATTGCGCCCTTGTTACCCTCTGATCGGGGCCGAAGGTCCCGTCCGGGAAACCGTTGGCCACCCCCCTGGCCGCCAGGCTGCGGATATCCTTATCAGCCCAGTGCTTGCCGGTATCACTGAAGGAAGGTTCGGAGCGCTGATCGTCCACCAGAATAACTGGACCAAATTCCCAAAGCCTGGCATTAACAGTCCCCTCACCCTGATCTGCCGGAACCGCATTTGCCGGTTGTTCCCGCCACTTTGCAGCAGCGGCATCCCACAACCAGATTGCCGGACGGCCGGCTATTGCAGCTGCATCGTACCGCCAGTATAGCTGCCAGGGAATTTCCAGGCTTGTTATCTCCTCACCCACCGCCGGCTCAATCTGTATTGCGCCCAGCGCCAGGCAGCCGGAGGGCAAACCTGCCGGCGGCTCAATTGCTGTCAGCCTTAACTCAACAGGAGCGGCAACACTCCCAGCGGGAAAAAGGACCTGAACTCCGGCTTCGATGGTAATTTCAGAATCTTTTTCGGGTTCAACCTGCAGCTTCAGGCCAGGGGGCTGTACTGTTACCGGAACGGTTGCGGTAAGTCCCTGGAAGGAGGCCTGGATAACCCCCGAACCGAATATTTCCATTGCGGCGGTAAATTCGCCCTCTGCAACTTGGCCCAATTCGCTGTTGTCCAGGGTCCACTCTAAATCCCGGGCATTTAAGTCAAAGACTTCCCCGAAGTTTGTGTTTACCTTTACCTGGAATTGGGCGCTCTGCCCCGAATCCAGATCCAACGCAGCCGGCGCCACCGACAAACTGGACAGGGACTCGGGACCGATAACCCGCATTGCTGACTTGCTGCTCACGCCCTTGTACCCGGCCGTGATTGTTGCGCTTCCACCTGTCCCGGGGATAAAAACATTCCCTTGAAAGATTCCGGCTGTGTCGGGGGAAACCGACCATTCCACCTGGGCCGGTTCCACCCGGTAAGGGTTATAATATTCATCAAAACCCCTGGCCGAAAACTCTCCATGCGTACCGGTAAGAATCACACCCGGGCCGCTTACATTAAGACCCTTTAATTCACCCCCCGGAGCGAGGGAAAAGAGCCCGATGGCATCAGGCACCGCACGCTGGGAAAGGCCCTGGGGACGGTTAATTAAACTGGATTCGGTATCCCCCAGATGACGGGCAGCCAGAGTCGTTGAACCGCCACCATCCAGGTTGACGGCACGCCGGATACCCAGGGAGATTAAAAAGTCAGCCAGCTCTTCCTGGGTCATACCCCTGCTCAGCACCGTACCGTCGGATGCCGACTCTTTTTCTACAGTTACCAGGTAAAGGGTATTACCATCCCCGGAAATTCCAACGGCAGTACGGGCGTTGTTCCCGGCAATATTTTGCGTAAAATAGGCCGGGAGACGCCCGTCCTCCACTAGAAGGGCCTGACCTCCCACGGCAGCCAGGAGTTCCTCTCCCCGGGGCTGCACCGAGTATGTATAGCTTACCCTGGAGCCCACCGGCAGATTTTCCAGGATGAAACTGGCAGCCTGCCCATGTCCCTTAAGAACAAATCCGTCCTCAGGTATCGGTATTCCGGGCTGGTCGACCAGAACTTCCTGTACAATCCCCTTGCTCACAACGGCTTCCACTACGTCCGTGAGATCCGGGAGTTTTCCCCTGCTGGTAGCGCCCCACATGGGATCGTACAGATTGAGGGTCTCCCAATCAGACGAATCACTTGACATAAACAGATAGCCCGGCTTATTGATCCCGGACAGGGGAAAGCTTTTTAGATTTTCGGCGGTAACCTGCCCAAAAAACTCAAAGATTTCCAGAAGCGTTGTTTTATCCCCGGTCAGTCCAAAGCCGTACATATCGCTGCGCAGGGCGGGACTCCCTATCAGCCGGCCGTCCTGATAGGCCAGGCCTATAGGCCTCCCACTCTCCTTCATCTGGAAGTAATCGCCGTTTATAGCGGCTACCGCGCCCGTACGCACGGCCATTTCCAGGACAGTCTGGTTCTTGTTTAAAGTACCGTCAGCCCCGATAATTGTGTCCACCTTTAAATAGGGATCTTGCAAGTCTATTTCCAGAACGTATACATTTAAAGGGCCCTCTGTGGTTTGCAAGGCAACGGTTTGCAGAACAGCTCCCCTGCTTAAGATTTCCGAACTTGTCATCTTGCTGATTTCCTGATAAGCGCCGGCCCAGGACGGCAAAGCCAGGTTGAGCGCCAGGACGGCAAGGATCACGTTTCTCCAAAACTTAATTACGAAACCTTTACAACGCAAGTTGATACCCCCTCAAGATGTCGAAAAGATCAGACAAAATCATTGTGGTAAACATTTCCCAATCATTCGACTGGCTGACCAGTTATTGGACCGGGCTTCGGTTACATATTCGGCTTGCCGACGGGAAAACACCCCGGATTCTATACCTGTTCCAGAAGCTCTGCCCTGCATAAGATTCATCCACCCCCTGTATAAAATGACGTCCGCAGTTCCTTTTTAGTTCTATTTACAGGATCGAAATACTAGAAATTTTTAAACTGCCCAATAAAGATCTAAGTCAAAACATTCCACAGCCAGCCGGGGTTGCAAATACTTTCTATAATGTTAAAAACCACCGCTTTGGTGGCTTTAAAACGGTAGTGATGTTACCCGGTTGCCCTATAAAGTTAAATATTAAACCTGAAATTGATAACATCACCGTCGGCTACCAGATACTCCTTTCCTTCCAGACGGAACATGCCTTTTTCTTTCACTCTGGCCATACTACCCATTTGTTTCAGATCATCGTACTTCACTACCTCCGCCTTGATAAAGCCCCTTTCAATATCCGAGTGAATCTTGCCCGCCGCTTTCCTGGCTTCAGTCCCCTTCAGGATAGTCCAGGCCTTGACCTCATCATCCCCCACCGTAAAAAAGGAAATCAACCCCAGGTAATCATAAGCAGCCCGGGCCAGGCGGTCAATCCCGGATTGGGTAATCCCCAGGTCGGATAGAAACAACTCCCTGTCCCCCTCCGGAAGCTGACATATTTCCATCTCAATTTTACCACTTACCTCCAGGACAGGGAGTCCCCTTTCAGTAGCATAAGCCTGGAGTTCTTCCCGTCCGGGGTAATGCTTCCCGTTAAATTGTTCTTCATCGGTGTTGATGACCAGCATCAGGGGCTTCTCGGTAAGAAAGCTGTAGTTCTTCAGGGCAAGCTTTTCTTCGGGCAGCAAATCAAGCCTGCCAATGGACACTTCGTTTTCCAGGGCTGAAAGACACTTATCCAGGACTTCCAGTTCAAGCAAGTTTTCCTTTTTAACCTTTTTACCCGACTTTATCCGCTCGATTCTTTTTTCGATGATTTCCATGTCAGCAAACAAAAGCTCCATGTTGATGGTCTCAATGTCCCTCAAGGGATTAATGGTATCATCCACATGGGGTACATCCGGGTTAAAAAAGGAGCGAACAACATGGGTCAGCATATCCACGTTCCGAATGGCATTTAAAAACTGGTTTCCCACTCCTTTTCCCTGGCTTGACCCCCTCACAAGCCCCGGAACATCGCTGAACTGGATTTGGGCGTAAGTTGTTTTCCGGGGTTGGTATAAGCCGCTTAAGTATTCGACCCTTTCGTCGGGAAGCCTGGCCGCGCCAACATTGGTTTCCGTCCTTCCGGTTAAAAAATTTGATGTTTGGGCGCCGGCGCCAGTCAATAAATTAAAGATTGTTGTTTTGCCGACCATGGGCAGGCCGATTAGACCACAGTTAAGATTCAATTTCATCACCCGAATATAGTTTATCATCTTAGCAGTTCATTTACAAACTTATTACCATTCTAGCATAATTTGCCGCCGGGTATTTTAAATAAATATATTTATCTAATCCTATATTTATCTTAAAATGGTACCATATAACGCTGCTATGGGGTATGATAATGTTGGTCCGGCAAGCGCCGGATCCTGATCCCTGCAAACAATAAGCGGCATCAAATATGTTCAAGGAATGCATGATATAATATCCTGGGAGGAGCAGCTATGAATCCGGCTATAATGGTTGGTCTAGGCGTACTGGTTGGTATTGGCGCCAGTTTTTCAGGTCTGGGCGGCGGCTTTATCATGGTTCCACTGTTAATTTACCTTGGCTTTACGGCTCAAAAGGCCGTGGGAACTTCCTTTCTGGCCATCCTGGTAATTAGCATGTCTGCCCTGCTGGCCCATGGAAAACTCAATCACGTGGATTACCGCATGGGGATCTTCCTTGGGCTCGGGGGTATCCTGGGCGCCCAGGTTGGTTCCAGACTGGTGGAGTATGTTTCTAATCAAGTGTTCAACAAAATATTTGCAGTAATCCTGGTGGCCCTGGCTATCCGCATGTTCTTCCAAAAATAAATCTTTATCCGTGCCTTTCAGGCCTACCGGAGCTCATGTCTAAAGACTCCCCGCCTTTAAAAGGTTTGAAAACTGTCGGCGCGGGGGAGACGATCAAGGGGGTCGAATTATTGAGGGAGTGGCAGGTTGAAGACGCCGGCGGCGGATGCAGGGCGTTTTCAGAAGTCATTGTACTTGCGTGTCTTGATACCGGTGAAGTGTTCTCATCTACCATACCGCTTACCTGGGACGACGGTTTTAGCCTGGAGGAAAAGGCTTGTTCCCAGTTAATTCAAATGATGTTGAAGGCTCATGTTGAAAAGGATGACTTTTTTTATGTATGCTCGGGAAATATTTTTCATAGGTTTCATAACTGGTTGAACGAAAATGATTACAGTTGGGAAATATGCAAAATAGACGGCTTTGCCCATGAACATGCCGAACATCTTTTTCACTGCCAGGTTGTTGCCGCGGGTTTTCCAGCTTACATCCGCCTTGTTGAACGCAATTACCGTGATTACTACAGAGCTGTGGAAAAATGGATATATGCCGATGAAAAGCGTCTTGCCCTGTTGAAGGATCGTGAAGTCCGGCAAAAACCAGCCGAGACCCGTTATGTACTCAAGGGAAATGGGAGTCACACCCGTTCCTGTCATAAATGCGGGGAAAAAATTATCCCTTACACACCTATCGTCGTCTACCGCTGCCGGGAATCCGGCAGGAAGGTTCGCCGATACTTTCACCCGGCGTGTACACCCGTTAAGCCCCTGAAAAGCACCTTAGAAAGCGCAACTATAACCTGGTCTGCCTGTAATGTGGAAGGTATTGTTCTGGGAGCAGGGAAGGAAAACCGCCAGTGCACGGTCTGCGGGCAACCCGTTTTGCCCGGGGAAAAATCTTTTTATGGTTATTGGGCGGAAAAGGTCCTTATAGCCGGCCACCTTTCCTGTTTTCTGAACGGGAATAAGCCGTTTCCACCGGGTTCATAATCGCTGTTAACCCCCGGTATTTTTCACCGGTTGGTGGTAAGGTTCACCCTTTTCCTTAAAATTATATGCCATGCAGAAACGCTATGCCGGCCGCTCCCCCCGGGGGCTGGCCGGTTTTATAGATCCCGTAAAAAATAGCCGGCAGTCCCGGCTGTAAACAACAAGTTCGTTTTTTTAACGGCAGGTGGGGCTGCATGTTTCCTCACCCCATTCACTAAAATGTCCCCGGGGGACAAAATCCTTGCATACTTTGCTCAACGCCCCCACCGTCTTATCTCCGGATGGTCCGGTGCAAGCGGCGGCATCAAAGTATTTCCACCGTTTAAAATAAACGCAATCCTTACAATACACTGTTTGTCACACCTGCCCTTTAGCAAAGCATTCTTTACCAAACCAATTCTACAATGAAACACCCCGGGTTTCAATATAATTGTAAAATAATTTTAAATATTATTTTATGTCTAATAATTTATACGGAGGACTTTGATGGACAACTATTATAAGCCCGGTGATAAAGTAGAAATTTGTTTGCCGGACGGCAGCCTTTTAAAGGGCAAAATTGTAGAAGTTATTGCCGGAATCAATTCAAACTGCTATCTGGTCCAGTATAATAACGCCTACGCCCTGGTCTCCCAGGGGGATATTGTGCGGGAAATTTAAACCCGGACCTGCTATTAATTTCTTTAAATAAGATACCCCGCGCCTGCTCATTCCGGAAGGATTATCGAATTCAACATAGAATAATTACACTAATAATTTAGGCTTATAGGTGAAAAAGCGCCGTTTTTTGATTGCTGTAAATACTAATCGATACTAACGAGAGAGGTTGGGACTATGCCGGAAGAACTGGGGATTATCCACTGTTTGAGCAGTAAGGAAAAACAGTTAATCAAATTTATCCGCGAGCTGGGCTGGGGCGATCTAAAGATAAGGATTGAGAATAGTCAGCCTGTTCTAATTTATGAAGCGATTAAAACTATCCGACTGGAAGAAGAACCAACCCAACAAAGGAAAAACTACCAAAAACAGGTTCAAGCCAATCGTTTTAAAAAATAACTTTTGCACCTTAAAACCATTTAAGTTTTACACTCGCCCCACAACAGCCCCGGGATCCCCACAAAGCAGCCTTACTACTGGTTCAACTGCCCCGGGTTCACCACTTGTCGGCTCAACACCGATAAGGGGTAAATCATAGCGCCGGCGCAAAGCATCCAGGGCGGCAATTAAAGTGGTATTACCGGCGACAACCAGGATTTTGGCGCCCTTCTTAAGTAAAAAAACACTGCTGGCAAAAGCCCGGGGGCGGATTATCCCGGGTGGTTTAAAGCCATTGGGACAGTGTGCGGAATCAGCAAAAAAAAGAAGATCTTCAGTCGGAAGCAAGCGGCGTACCTCCTTCATGACTGAAAGCCCCCCTATCCCCGAATCAATAACACCAACCGGCCTTTTAAGGGCATGAAAACACCTCATTGCAACAGATTGACTTAACCCCAACAACGGGATCATTCCCCTGTTTTTTTAATGCGGCTTGCAGAGCCATTAAAAATGCGGCCAGTTTAATATATTATATTCAACCGGGCTGCTCAAGCCAACTTCAGGCAGCTTCAAAGTTATCCCGGACCTGGATCCCGCACGCAAAGGTCTGTCAGCTGAATAACCCGGCGATCCTTTGACTTGAAGCACTCCCTTGAGCGGAAACTGCCCTGGGTTTCTTTTTGTTTAGGAGCCCGTTTCCGTTGCCCAAATCTTAGGTTCACCAAGTTTTGCCTTGTTAGATCTAACTTAAATAGGGTTATTTTCCGGATCTTGCCTGCATCTGCCATAAAATTAGCGAAACCTGCAAATAGTTTACAATATTCAAACTAATTTTAAAAAACTTGATAAATACTATTATTAGCAATAGAATTAAGTATTGAACTATGTTTTATTGAGTAATCTTTGGAGGATGTTATGCTTGGAAACAGCCAGATGATTGTAGCCACTATAATATTTCTAGTCACTTACGGTATTATCGTATCGGAAAAAGTTCACCGGACGGTGGCTGCTTTTGCAGGAGCAGCCCTTGTGGTCGTCCTGGGGATTATTCCTTCGGAAAAAGCGGTCTATGCCATAGATTTCAACACCATTGGCCTGCTGGTGGGTATGATGATCATTGTAGGGGTTACCAGGCAGACCGGTGTTTTTGAATATCTGGCCGTGAAGGCGGCCAAGGGTTCCAGGGGCGATCCCATGAGGCTGATTTCGGCCCTGGCTCTCGTCACTGCGATATTATCGGCTTTTCTGGATAATGTAACAACGGTCCTTCTGATTGTTCCGGTTACCATCGCGATTGCCAGGCAACTTGAAATGTCGCCGCTTCCTTTTTTAATTGCTGAAATTATCGCTTCCAATATCGGCGGCACGGCAACACTTATTGGGGACCCCCCCAATATAATGATCGGCAGCGCCACCGGACTGGGCTTCATGGATTTTATCCTAAATCTGACGCCGGTTATTGTCGTTATCTACGTTTTAACAACTTTTCTTCTGCAGCTGATCTACCGTAAATCTTTAATTATGCGCCCGGAACTGCAGGCCGGCGTTATGAAACTAAACGAAAAGGATTCCATAAAAGATGCCCGGCTTTTGCGCCAATGCCTGGTAGTGTTGTCCCTTACCGTAATTGGCTTTGTCCTGCACCAATACATCAATCTGGAATCATCTGTCGTCGCCCTTTCCGGGGCCAGCCTGCTGCTCCTGGTTACCAGGCGGGACCCGGAACATGCCCTTCATGCCGTGGAATGGCCCGTCATATTTTTCTTTATCGGACTTTTCGTGGTCGTCGGCTCCCTGAAAGAAGTCGGTGTGATTGAGGCTGTGGCCAGGTGGGCCCTGGATGTTACCGGCGGCCATATTGTTTCCACTGGTATGCTCATTCTCTGGCTTTCGGCCATCGCCTCTGCCTTTGTTGACAATATTCCCTTTGTGGCCACGATGATCCCGCTTATTCAGGATATGGGCCAGATTGGCGGAATCACCGACTTGAACTTTTTCTGGTGGTCCCTTTCCCTGGGGGCTTGCCTTGGCGGCAACGGGACGATCGTTGGAGCTTCCGCCAACGTTGTGGTAATCGGTATTGCTGAAAAAAGGGGCCTTCAGATCAGCTTTATCGGATTTATGAAGGTAGCCTTCCCGCTCATGCTTCTGTCGATTTTAGTTTCCACCGGTTATCTTCTTTTCTGGTACTACTTCCACACCATGGCTGCCATGGGCGTAACCCTCGCCCTGGGAGCGCTGCTGGCGGTCCTGCTGCGAACAATAGCAGCTAAAAAGCTATACAAGCCTGCGGTTAATTCAGCCACAGACGGAGAAAACTAAAACCTTTGACCCCTTGAGGACCTGCCGCAGCCTTTCCAGGGCAAAAAGGCGGGTCTTTTGCGGCATACCCGGCGATAATTGCTTAACACCTATTATTAAAATTTTTTCAACAAAAGAAGGTGACTCGGGAGCAGGGAAGGAATTAACAAACAATTCTTGCTCCCGGGGCCACACTTTTATTGGGTGGGAATTCTTTGAGGGAAAAATCCACGCCAATAATCCAGGTAAGGACTTTTTATCCGCCGGATGAAAAGAAAAATCGCGCTCATGCAAGACAAAAAGTTTAAATTTTGGAGGTTATTTTATGTTCATAGATTTTCAACGTTTTGGAAGGGACCTTTTCCTGGCCGGACTGAACAACTCCCACAGCGGAAATCTCAGCGTTCGCTGCGGGGACCGCGTTGTTATAACCAGAAAGGGCTCCATGCTGGGAAATCTAGCTGAACAGGACATAATAGAGACAGGGCTGAACAAGAATGACGAAAAAACCGCCCTGGCATCTACAGAAATAGGTGTCCACCGTTCCATCTACAGGGGGACCCCCGCTTCAGCCGTTGTACATGCTCACCCTGTTCATGCCATTGCTCTTTCTTTAATTGAAGATCTAATCATCCCGGTGGATGCGGAAGGCGCCCATTTCCTCCCCAAAATACCCGTACTTGCCGCCATAGACCCCATTGGTTCTAAAGAATTGGAAGAGAATCTTCCTCCGTTGTTAAGGGATTTCAGAATTGTCCTGGTCCGCGGCCATGGAAGTTTTGCCGTGGGTCATAATCTGGAAGAGGCCTACCAGTGGACAACCTGTCTGGAGAATGTCTGCCGGATTATCTGTCTAAACCGCACCCTTCCGGGAACAGGCAGGGCGGACGCTAAAATTATATCAACAAAGGAGTTTGAATAAATGGGTGTATTAAAGAATTTGCTCCAGGGAAACCTGGCGCTTCACCAGGAAATAATCAATTCGTTTTTAAAGAGCATGGTAGAGGAAAGCAATGCCCTGAACAAACTAAACATAACCATTATTGAAAATTTTTTAAACCTGACGGCGGAAATTCTCGCCGGTCTGGACACACCCATTAACATAAAAGTCACCCTGTCCATAGGGAGCTTTAAATTTAACAGGCATAGCCGGTTTGTTGAATTCCAGGTGCACGGTCCGGTTTTGATAACCCTCCAGGGTGTTGAAATTAAAGCCAGGCTGGGGGTTGACCTTGCCCGGGATCAGGCGCACACAGGAACGCCGCCGGGTATCGCCGGTGTTCTGGAATACCTGGATATAAAAGAAGAAAAGATTACCGTAAATTTTAACAACATACCGGGCTTTAACCAGCTGCTGCAAAAAAAACTGGGATTTCTTTTAAATCATCTGGAAATAAGTAAACTGGAATTGATTGAAGAGATGCTGATTATCCACCCTTCCATGAAACTTTTTCAATAATTTTTCTATCAATCTTCCCAACTGGCCCCGGTGCCGGACCATTTATCCGGCAATACAGTATAATTCAGCAAATTAAATAACGGACACCCTTCAGCTCGGGGTGGATTCCCTGCTTCTATATTTAACCGAACGGCAATATACATATGAATGTTTTTATATTAACTAACAGGAGGTGCTGCCATGCTGCGCAAACGCTGGATGCTCCGGCAGGTTGCCCATTGTAAGGGGGGTTGTTGTGGTTGGTCCCGGGCATGACCTTAAACTGTCTTAAAATAGAATTGCAAGCTTCCCTTTAGAACGTTAAAAGCGCCTTAATCAGGCGCTTTTTGCCCGTCTGCGGATTCAGCCGCTTTGCTATCCCGCTGTTTTAGGACCTTGTTTTTTAGCTCCAGGTACCCTTTAGTTAAATAAAAGGAATTCTGCGCTTCCCTGTGCTCAAACCCATAGGCCCTTCCGCTCACTGCCAGAACCGGCGGGGCCTGGATTCTTTTGGCAACACCCATACCGGTATAAAGCTTCCACCAGTGTTCCAGATCATCAATAAAATTTTTGGATTCCGGAAACAGCTGGTTAACCAGTCCTTTCCTGCAACCTATCTTTTCCTCCAGGATCCCTTGCCCGTACCACTTTAAAACATCTTCCGGCGCAGGTCTTTCCCGGCATTCCGTAAAGGCCCGGAAAAGGTAATCGTGATAGGGGTAAACAATAGGGTCGCCCCTGCCTTCTTCCACAGCCTGCTCCGGAGAAAGCTCCGCACTGGGGACAAGGTCGATAATTTCCCGGGGGATGACTTCTTTTCCATAAACCTCGTCGTTTAAAAACACTGCCAGGTCATATACCTGGTGTTTCCAGAGATCCCCCAGGACCGCCAGAAAACCTGCCAGATCACCATACAGGGTAGAATAACCGATGGTCATTTCAGTCTTGTTGGAATTGCAGGTAAAAGCGCCCCCATAAGCAGCAGCCAGGCCCGCTAAAACACGGCCGGATCGATCCCGTGCCTGAATGTTTTCCAGAACAAAGGGGGTAACCGGGATTTGAAATTCCCTGCCGCTATTTAAATCAACGACCGGGGTTTGGCCAATCTGGGCGGCTGTATAATCAACTGAATCTTGAATCGGTATAACGGTGTATAAACAGCCCAGATTTTGGGCCAGCCTGGAGGCCAGGTCCCTGGTGGTCCGGGAATTGTAGACGCTGGGCATATTGACCAGCAAGACGTTTGCGGGGCCCAATACTAGGGTATAAAGGCAAGCAGCCACAGCAGAATCAATACCGCCTGAAATTCCGATGATTATTTTTTTGATACCAGTGGACGACAAAAATTTGCCCAGGCCACAGGTAATAGCCTTATATATTGTATCTGTACCTGAATCGCGGAAAATTGAAACTGGGACCGGGTTTCCACCCCCCCCTGCCAAATGCAGACCAAGGATTTTAAGTTCCCCGGAGAATGCGGGACATGAATCAATAATTTGACCCCTGCTATTATATACCGTACTGTGTCCGTCATAGACGTATACCGTTTTGCCATTGTTTTGAATGCCGACGTTGTTGAGGTAAATCAATGGTACACCGGTACTTCCGGCCAGCCCGGCAAGAGCCCGGCGGCGATTGTTATTCCGGCCCAGGGCGAAGGGTGCGCTGGAGGCATTTACCAGGAGGTCCACCGAACCACGTTGTTGGTGAACATTATTTGAACCGGGATAACATTCATCTCCCCAGGCGCCCTCGCCCAGGATGCAGCCCAGCCGGACCGGTCGCCCGGCAAGGGTAAGGTTAACCGGCTGCTGCAATTCCTCCATCCCTATACCCGCCTCCAGGGCTAGTTTCCTCGTACTGCAAAAATAAGCATCATCAGATAGCCGGTGACTGGACTGAATTGCTTTAATCCTGTACGGGTAAGGAAAATTTTCACCACCCTGGAGCAAACCGTCCTTCGCCACAAAGAAGGCATTGTATTTCCTCACCCTGCCGTCATCACCGGTTTTGTTCCAGTCTATGGCCACATTACCAAACAAAACATATATTCCGGCACTGGATAATTCGATGATTTGGCGGCCGTACGCCTCGCAATCTCTGATGAAGGCCTCCTGTTCCCAGGTATCACCCAGCAAATACCCGGGGACGGCCATTTCCGGAAAAACGACCATTTGAGCGCCCCCCTGCCGCGCTTCCTCAATCATATCCAGGATAGTCCGGGTATTTAGATCGGGTCTCCCGGGGATTACTTCCATTTGTCCCAACGCCAGACGAATCAATTAAATCACCTCATCAAATAAAAACGGCCGGGCCGGCATGAGGGCCCTGTATTGCGTGTATTGCCGGGCTTTATCAGCCTGGTGGAATTTATAACATTATAACAATAAATTGTAGCAAATTTTGAACTTTTTTTTGTTTAATTTGTTCGGCCCTCGCTACTTTTAAACCGTATCAAGCACATCTTCAACAACCTTTCTGTGGTAAGGGCCGATAAAAGAAATGCCGTTTCCGGCGCCAACCCGGTCCGCCCATATAAAATCTGTATGCTCCCCGCTCAATCTTATTTCAGGTTCGGGGGAGTTAGCCAAATTGCAAAGGTAGAACACCCCATACCGCTCGATCCCGTCGGGGAACATCACGACATAGGTCCTTAATAATTTGAGTTCCTGATTGATTTGGATACCTGTTTCTTCCCTTACCTCCCGCAAGAGGTCTTCCTCCGGCGTACCCGAAATGTAGTGTCCGCCGGGCAAGCCCCACAGCCCTTCTACTCCCTTACCCTGATAACCGGAATAACGCAGCAGCAAAGCCTTTTTCTGATTGACAATAACCACATGCTGCATAACAGCCAGCAGTTTGTGCTTGAAAGAACTCACATTATCACCTTGATATATTTTTTCATTTGCAGGCTAAAAGTATTAATGAAAATGATTTCAGACCAGGGCTAAGAAGTATTAGATATAAAAATTAACTTTATGTATCATTATATCCTGCTATTGATTTAAAATAAAACAAAAGATAATTATGGAAGGGAGATCCAGGATGAAAATTGTTTTTCACGAGATATTCCGGGGAGTTTACGATTACGACCCCGCCGCGGCCAAGGGAAGGATCGATTGCATCTACGATGAATTGGCAGGTTCTTACGAGTTTGTTGAACCGCAGCCTGCCGCTGAAAGCGACCTTTTACTGGTTCATGAACAGAGCCACGTAGATTATGTCAAGAAAAAGGACGTCATTTATGATGTTGCCATCCTTGCCGCCGGGGGAGCGATTCTGGCGTCGGATCTTGCTGTCAAAGGTGAACCTGCATTTGCCCTGATCAGGCCGCCGGGGCACCACGCCAGCAGCAATTCGAGCTGGGGGTTTTGCTGGTTTAATAACATAGCCATTGCCGTTGCCAGGCAACGCCTTCAGGGCACCGTCAACAAAGTAGCCATTGCAGATATAGATCTGCACTTCGGAGACGGGACGGATAATATTTTTCAAGAAACCCCGGAGGTCAGCTATTATCACCTTTACAGCATAGATGGCCTGGAAAAGTACCTTGCCCTCAACAAAGACTGCGATCTGGTTGCCGTTTCAGCAGGTTTCGACATGCACGTGGAAGACTGGGGTTTTATCCTGAAGACCAAGGACTACACCACGATCGGTAAAATGGTGGCAAATCACGCCCGTAAATACTGTGGCGGCAGATTTTTTGCCGTTTTAGAAGGCGGCTACAATCAACGGGTCCTGGGGAAAAACGTTAAGGCCTTGCTGGACGGGTTCACTGAGGGTTAACTGCCGGCGCTTCGCCTGCGGGACAGCTCCCGGGTACCGGGCAGAAAAATGGCAAGCGCCAGGCCAACCACCGGAAACAGGACCATCATCTTAAAAACAGCAGGCAAGCCCCACTGGTCAGCCAGCCATCCCAATAAAGTTGTTCCCACACCACCCAAACCTATGGCAAAACCGAGGATCAACCCGGACGCCAGACCAACATTATTCGGAAGCATTTCCTGGGCCAGAACAACTGTTACCGCAAATGTTGAAATCATGGCGAAACCCGCCAGTGCAACGACAACAGTGACCCAGATTCCCTGGAGATGGACAAACAGATACAGCAGGGGAATCAGCAGAACCATTGAACCAATAATAACACTTTTCAGACCCCAGCGGTCGGCCGCGGGGCCACCGGCCATGGTGCCAAAAACCCCGGCAAAAAGGAAAACCGAAGAAAGGGCAGCCGCGTAAGCCTCACTTTGATGCAGGTAGTTAACGTAATATTGGGGTAAAAAAGTCACCAGACCCAGGTGCATCCAGGAGCGGTTAATGACAAAAATGACCAGCAACAAAACCGGCAGGCCCATTTTTTTCAGGTCCAACCAGGCTGGTTTTTCTGTTGCGCCCTGGGATTGTTTCGCCGGCGCAGGTTTGATTTTTATTTCTTGGTCTGAAATTGTGTTTAAATTGGCCCAAAGCAAAACAGCCATGGCCCCATTCAGGGCAAGAAAGCCAAGGGTACCGTGAAGTCCAGCCAGCCCGTAAAAAAACAAAGCAAGCACGGGACCGGCCGCAAAGCCCAGGTTGCCCCCCACCGAGAACAAGGACATCCCCGACGCTTTGCGCGGTCCGCTGGCGAAACGCGCAAATTTGGAACCTTCCGGATGATAGGCAGCCACGCCCAGTCCGCTGAACAAAGCTGCCGCCAGCAGCAAATGATAATTTGGGCTGAATCCGCTGAAGGACATGCCCAGGCCGGCCAGCAAACAACCCAGCGGGATCAGCCAAACAGCCCGGAAACGGTCGCTGAGCACCCCAAAAATCGGTTGGATAACCGATGAAGTTATGCTAAAGGCCAGCATCACAATCCCCACCTGGAGTTGACTCAAACCCAATACCGGCTGCATAAAAGCGAGAACCATGGGAATCGCTCCCTGATTGATGTCTGTTATGGCATGACCTGTGCCCAGGATAAGAAGGACTTTCTTATTCATTTAACAAACAAACCTTCTTTCGTATGATGCCGGGAGTTAAAAGGACCCGGCGGACAATAATAAAATTATAAGAACGCCCGGCGGCTCCCGAGCTGCTTGCTCCATCCCCTTAAATGCCGGGTATTGGACTTAAAAAAACCCTGACGCAGCGCCGGCAAAACCCTTTCAAAGCAGCTGGCTATTATTCTATCATTTTTTATTTGATCCCGCATCCCCAGGCATGTTTAGCCAGCCTGCGATTTTCAAATTGGATCTAAAGCAGGCAATGACCCTTTATCCCCGCTCCCCGTGGCAGGGTGGCCAAAAACCGGCCTTTACATGATCTAATAAGCTGGTTAAGATACCCCCATAGCTTCCAATCAGTTAAGGAATGAGGAGTGGTAGATGGCCCTGGATCTAAAAAAGGTAATGGACTGGCTTTTAACCCTTGTCCTGGCGGTGCTGCTGTCCCTGGCTATCCGTACCTATGTGGCGGAGGCCCGCTGGATCCCAAGTGTATCCATGCTGCCCACGCTAAAAATCGGTGATCACCTGATTATTGAAAAGATCTCCTGTAAATTTGGCCATATTGACCGGGGTGACATCGTGGTTTTTAAAGCGCCGCCCGCAAGCCACCTGGAAGAAGTCATGATTAAAAGGGTTATCGCCCTGCCGGGGGAAACCGTAGCCATTGAGGACGGGATTGTCTGTATCAATGGCGCCCCCCTGGAAGAACCTTACGAACTGGAAAAACCCAGGGAGGATTTTAAACCGGTCACTGTTCCTGGAAATAGCATCTTTGTTCTGGGAGATAACCGGAATAACAGCTTTGATAGCAGGTTCTGGGGGGTTTTAGATAAGGATCTGGTTATTGGAAAAGCACTGGCCCGCTTTTACCCTCTGGGCAGCATCTCAATGTTATAAAAAAGAAGGTTCAATTTAAGAAATTAAACCTTCACCTGATCTCCCCGGCGGTTAAACATATTTCCCGGCTTCAGGCCAAACCAAGCCAGTGGATCCTGTTGCCTTTCCTGGGCGGAGCGGGAGGTTCCTGGGCGGGGTAGCCCATGGGAATGACAGAAACCAGTTCCTTGTCCTTTACTCTGATAATCTCGTTAATCAAATCCTCCTTATACTTGGGGGCAGTCATCTGGCAAGTCCCCAAACCCTTCGCCCTGGCCAGCAGCAGCATGTTCTGGATTAAGGCCGCTGCGCTCAGGAGATTGACAAAACGCTCCCGTTCTTTTTCGTACCTTTCCTGACCACTCATATCCGGGCGCAGTTCCACCCTGGTTAGTGGTATGTAAACCAGGATAATGGCAGGGGCGCCCCCCAGCGTGCGAAAAAAATTCAGAGTCAGATTGACCATTTTTTCAGGAAATATTTTTTCCAGTTGGGGTTTGTAAAGCTCACTTACGCCCCCCATGGCTTTTATCAGAAGGTCTCGCTGTTCACCGCCGACAACGTAAATGCACCAGTTTTGCCTGTTCGTTCCAGAAGGGGCCCAAAGGGCTTCTTCCAGAATCTCATTTAATATTTCCCTGGGAATTTCCCTGCTTTCATATTTACGGATACTTCGTCTAGCCCTTATCACCTTGCTTAGATCCATCTAAAATCCTCCTTTACCGGGGCTGTATTTAAAATTGCTTTATTCTAATTATTTTAGTAAATCCTAAACCCGGGGTATTACCAGGGATCCGCTGGTTGCGGAAGGAGCTCGAATTGTTGGTTTTCTTGCAGCAACTTAAAGTTATCATAAGTCATGTCTGGGATTCAAGTGCTTATTTTCTATTCTTGAGTCCGTTTCTCCTGTATAAATCTTACATTCATTCTCAAAGGAGGGTGTTCCGGTGTTCTTAACAGAATCACCCGGTTGGGAAAAGGTCAGTTACCTCAACGCTAAAGGCTTGAGACTGGCGGGATTGCTTCACTCCACTGAAAATAAAGGACCCGTGCTTATTGTCTGTCACGGTTTTACGGGCAGCAAGGAAGGCGGGGGCAGGGCACTGGAAATGGCGGAAGAACTGGGGAAAAAGGGGTATGCTACCTTGTTGTTCAACTTTAGCGGCTGTGGCGACAGCGAGGGCGATTTCGCAGACATCAGCCTCACAGGCCAAATCAAGGACCTAAACAGCTCCGTGGATTTTTGCCTGGCGAAGGGTTTTGAAAAAATAATCCTCACCGGACGAAGCTTTGGCGGCACCACCGCCCTATGCCAGGCCGGCGCGGACAGGCGGGTAGCCGGGGTGTGCACCTGGGCGGCGCCGTCGGAACCATTAAATCTTTTTCAGGGCAGAAGAGGTGTGCTACAGGAGGAAAAAAACGGGCTGACGCCGCTTACCGGGGAACAGGGGACTGTCCGCGTGCGGGAGAGTTTTTTTACCGACCTGCAACAGCATGACGTCTATGGGCAGGCCGCCCTGGTGGCGCCCCGCCCGCTCCTGGTGGTCCATGGAAGCAGCGACAACGTGGTGCCCGCCTGGAACGCCCGGGCAATTTATGGCGCGGCGGGTGAACCAAAGAAGATCCGGATCGTAGAGGGAGCCGACCACCGTTTTACAGGGAAGCACCTGGAAGCCTGGGCTTGCCTGTTTAACTGGCTGGATGAATGTTTCTCCCCAACTCTAGCCTGACTGGATCTGACTTATTTTAATTCGCGCATCCAGAACCCTGGCGCCACGGGGGAAAACAACAACCGGATTTAAGTCCATCTCCTCGATATCTTCCATTTCTACGGCAAGTTGCGATATACTGGTAATAATCTTCTGCAGGGAAAGGGTATCCACAGCCGGGTTTCCCCTGTAGCCCCGCAGAAGGCAGTTTCCTTCGATCTGACAGACCATTTTTTCTGCTTCTGCGGTACTTACGGGGGCCATTCTAAAAACAATATCCTTGAGGACTTCGGTAAAAACACCTCCCAGTCCGAAAGCTACCACCGGGCCGAACTGCCTGTCCGCAATTGTGCCTATTAATACTTCCACGCCCTTTTTGAGCATGGGTTGTACGGTTACATCAGCATCGGGATCGACGGCAGCACAATTCCTCTTGATATTTCTGAAAGCTTCCCGGACAGCTTCCTCTCCCGGAAGATTAAGAAACACACCCCCCCGTTCCGATTTGTGAACGATATGGGGGGAATTCACCTTTAGAACCACGGGGAAACCGCATTGGCGAGCTATTCTAACCGTTTCTTCCTCGTCCCGGGCCACCTGGCAGGACACCACGGGAATACCCCTTAAGGCAAGAAATTCCTTGGATTCGAACTCAGTTAAGAAAGTTCTGCCTGTTTTGCGTATGTTTTCAATTAATTTTCGCGCCTTCATGAAAGGCATTCCACCCCCCGGCTGTAATGGACCAGCGCGGCAATACCCCAGGCGGTTTCCTCCGGTGACTTATAAAGGGGGATACCCGCCTGCTGGAGAACTTCCCTGTCCGCCTCCACGCCCTTTATCGTGGATATGTAACAGGATAGCAGCGGCTTGCCGCTTTTTTTATGTGCTTCGATTAGCTCACTGGTAGGATTCCGCCAGTTTTTATGGGGGCAGCTAAATGTTGCCAGAAGATCGAAGTTGGGATCGTTCAGGGCAGCCTCTACCAAAAGGCCGTAGGTACCGGACCGGGTACCCAGACCCCCGGTATCTATGGGGTTCTTTAAAATAACGGGAAGATCCTCGCCCAGGATTGCTTTAATCTTACGAACAGTCCCCGGCGCTGGCGCCGGGATGCTGATTTCCCGTCCGGCAAGACCATCCAGGGCAACGATAGCCGGCCCCGCCGTGTAAGTATACAGGCCCAATCTGCCCCCGGCAGGAAGCTGACAGAGCGAAAGCGCTTTACAGGCTGCCACAAGTTCAGCAACGCTGCCGGCCAGCAAAACTCCATACTGATTAAAAATATCCCGGAACAGCTTGTAGGGTCCGGCCATGCTTCCGGTATGGGTTAGAGTTGCCTTGTTAACGTCATCGGAGTGCCCAACTTTGTAGATGACTACAGGCTTCTTACGTGCCACCCGGCCTGCCGCCTGCACCAGTCTCCGGGCATTCTCCACTCCTTCCAGGAAAACCCCTATTACCCTTGTCCCGGCATCTCCGGCCAGAAACTCCAGGTAGTCCGCGATTTCCAGGACTGTACGGTTGCCGGCGCCGATGAATTTATTCAGGCCCACCCCTTCATCTTGACATTTTTGAATTATACTGAAACCAATTCCACCGCTTTGCGAGATCAGGGACACATTCCCCTTTTTTAGTCTCACCGGGTAGAACGAGGCATTAAGATCCGCTTCCAAATTCATGATCCCCAGGGTATTGGGACCGACAACCTTTAGCGCATATTTTTCTGCTATTTCAACTATTCTTTTTTCCAGGGCCCGTCCCTCTTCCCCAGTTTCCCTGAAGCCGCCGGCAAGACTTACAGCGCCCTTTACGCCCAGTTCTCCGCAGCGCTCCAACACTTCAACCGTGTCCCGCCGGTTTAAGGCAACAAGAGCCAGGTCTACCCGGTCCGGAATATCCCGAAGGGAAGGATAAACAGGGATCCCAAGAATTTCTTTTAAACTGGGATGAACAGGATAAATTTTACCTTTGTAACCTCCTTCAATCAGGCTGTCCAGAAGGTTGTAACCAACTCTTTCAGATGAAGCGGTAGCTCCAATCACAGCCACATTTCCGGGGCTAAATAGTTTTTGCATAACCTCGATGTCTTTTTCTGTCAATACTCCACCCCCACTTATCGGTAACCCAAATAGCTTCCATTACTATTTCTACTTAATCCATCATTTCCCTTCATTTAACTGGAGCTATAAAATACACCGTAATATACAAAATATAATAGTAGCAAAGAAAACCCGGATGACATATTATAATATTCAAACGAATGTTTTAATATTCTGCCCGGAGGTGAGTTGTATTGGCTGAATACGAGCCCGGTCTCTGTGATATCTTCTGTTACAACGAGGAAAAGGTCCGCCGGCTTCGCCGGAAAATACAAGAAGTTGAGGGTTTAGCCCCCCTTTTTAAGGCCCTGGGGGATGAAACCAGACTTAAGATCATCTTTGCCCTGGCCTGCGAAGAGCTCTGCGTTTGCGACGTGGCCAACATTACCGGTACCACAGTTGCGGCAGCCTCCCACCACCTGCGCTATCTTAAAAACGCCGGACTGGCCAGATACCGGCGTCAGGGCAAGATGGTTTTCTATTCCCTGGACAACCATTGCGTTTCTCTCCTGCTTGAAACTGCTCTGACCCACAGGGACCTAAAACTTTAATTATCTTTTCTAAATGGAGGGAGTTAGCTTGCCCGAGGCACTAATACCGCATTCAAAAGGCAGAAGCAAAACCAACTCTTTCAAACTGGGCGGACTTGATTGCGCCGCATGCGCAGACAAACTTGAAAATAAATTGGCCCTGACACCCGGTGTGGAATCCGTTCGCGTTAGCTTTGGAACGGGAAAGCTGACTGTCAGGCATACCCTGTCCCCCCACAAAATCCTTTCACTGGTTAAAGATGCCGGTTTTACTGTTGAACAGGAAGAACCAACTACTTCGGAAACCGTCCAGTTATCCACCTATCAATTGCAGGGTCTGGACTGCGCCGACTGTGCCGGCAAACTGAAAACAAGGCTATTGCAAGCGCCCGGCGTAATGGAGGCGGAACTGAACTTTGGGATAGCCAGACTGAGCCTGCGGCACACCTGTCCTTCCGGCAGTATAATTGAACTTGTCCGGGCTTCAGGTTACGACATCGAGCCTGTTTCTGCGAGGGAAACCAGGCCTTTGCCTGAATCCCTTTTCAGGCGGCAAAAAGTTCTCATAACAATATTTTCCGGCCTTTTTATCACCCTGGGGATCCTTTCGTCCCTGCTGGATATGCCCGGTGTTACCGGAAAGACGGCCTATCTTTTAGCTATTCTGGCAGGGGGTTATAATATCGGGCGAAGCGCCCTTTATGCCCTGCGCGCTTTAAGCCTGGACATGAACGTTTTGATGACTCTTGCCCTGATCGGGGCGTTGGCCATCGGCGAGTGGCTGGAAGGCGCCACCCTTGTCTTTCTTTTTTCCCTGGGCAGCGCTTTGCAGAGCTATACCGTGGATAAGGCGAGAAATTCCATCCGTTCCCTGTTAGCCCTAACCCCAAAGGAAGCCCTGGTCCGCAGGAACGGCATGGAAAAGAATCTCCCCGCCGGCGAGATCAAGATCGGCGACACGCTCCTGGTACGGCCCGGGGAGAGAATTGCCATGGACGGCACCGTTCAGTCCGGCTTTTCCAATGTGAACCAGTCCCCCCTGACCGGGGAATCCCTACCAGTGGCGAAAAAGGCCGGGGATCCGGTCTTCGCGGGAACAGTCAACGAACACGGATACATGGAAGTTACGGTAACCAGGACTGCTAAAGACAACACCCTGGCCAGGATTATCAACTTGATTGAAGAAGCCCAGGCCCAAAAGGCTCCTTCCCAACAGTTTGTCGACGTTTTCGCCAGGATTTATACCCCGCTGATTATAGCCGGCGCCGTGCTTACGGCGGTACTTCCCGTCCTTGTCCTGGGTCTGCCCTTCCCGCCCTGGTTTGAAAAAGCATTGATTCTCCTGGTCATATCCTGTCCCTGTGCCCTGGTTATCTCAACCCCGGTGTCAATTGTAGCAGCCATTGGCGGAGCCGCCAAAAAAGGCGTTCTTATTAAGGGCGGCGCTTATCTGGAGGAGGCAGGCGCACTGAAGGTGGTTGCTTTTGACAAAACCGGCACCCTGACCACGGGACACCCTGAAGTAGCGGAAATATTACCGGCGCCCGGTTATTCCCGGGAAGAATTGCTTGAAATTGCCGCTTCCATTGAGCAGCGTTCGGAGCATCCCCTGGCCGGGGCAATCCTGCGCGCCGCCCGGGAAAGATCACTCAAGCCGCGGAAATTCACCGGATTCAAACCCCTCCCCGGCCAGGGTGTGACCGGGGAATTTGCGGGGAAGCGCTATTACGCCGGCAACTTAAAACTTCTGAACGAGGCTGGAATCTCTCCGAAGCCGGTGGCGTTTCTGGAAGATTTAAAAGAAAGAAGCGGCATTCCTGTTCTTGTGGGGAACCGCCAGGGAATAATCGGAGCCTTGTTTGTTGCCGAAAAAACCCGGCACAACGCCGCGGAGGCCATTGAAGGCTTGCGCCGTTCCGGGATCGACCGGATTGTCGTCCTCACCGGCGACAGCACTGGAGCCGCTGCCAGGATCGCCGGCCGCCTGGGCATTGATGAAGTCCATTCCGGCTTGCTGCCGGAAGATAAGCTCTCGATTGTAAACTCATTAATGGAAAAGCACGGCAAGCTGGCCATGGTAGGTGACGGGATCAACGACAGTCCCGCCCTGGCGGCAGCCACGGTGGGAATAGCAATGGGCGCCGCCGGCACGGATACTGCCCTGGAAACAGCAGATATCGCCTTGATGGGTGATGATCTGGCTAACCTTCCCTATATCATCCGGCTGGGCCGGAGCACCTTGCAAATTGTCAAGCAGAACATTGCCTTTTCCTTGCTGGTCAAAGGCGTTTTTATCGCGTTTACCTTCGCGGGCTTCACCAGTCTTTGGATGGCTGTGTTTGCCGACACCGGGGCCTCCCTGCTGGTTGTCCTGAACGGGATGCGGCTTTTCAAGGCCGGCAGGCGCCCCGTCAAAAAAAACCAGCCGGCCAGGACCCCGGAGTTTTCCTGCGGCAAGGCCTGAGCCGGATCTTAATACGTTTTATTTTTGGAGGGAAATGGGTTTAATTTAGACAAACACCAAAGATCCCCTTCTTTAATAAAGTAAGAAGAAGGGGATTTAGCCGCAGGCAACTTTTTTAACCACTCCTTAAAGCCGGTTATTTTGCTCCCCAAAGTAAAACGGGAGGTATTTGCGCCTTGAACATAGAAACGCTGACCCTGGCCCAGCTTCCGGTGGGCCGCTCCGGCCGGATTGATACACTACTGGCCCGGGGTATGACCAGACGCCGCCTGCTGGATTTAGGGCTTGTTCCGGGTACTGAAGTAAAAACAATCCGGAGCAGCCCGTCGGGCGATCCCACTGCCTACAAGATCCGGGGAACGGTTATCGCCCTCAGGGAAGAAGTGGCCAGGGAGGTTTTAATCAGGATGGAAATTTATTCCGCGAAGGGGGTTTGAAGATGGCTTTTTTTAAGGGGGCCTGCCGCAAAAAGAATTGCTGGAACCAATCCGTGCCGCAACACCAATGTCCGCAGATGACCATAGCCCTGGCCGGCAACCCCAACACCGGCAAGAGTACGGTTTTTAACGCCCTGACGGGGCTTCGCCAGCATACGGGCAACTGGCCGGGTAAGACGGTACAAAGGGCTGAGGGGAGTTTTTACTATAAAAACAAACATTTTACCCTGGTGGATCTGCCGGGTACATATTCCCTGTTTGCAAATTCAGTTGACGAGCAAGTAGCCAGGGACTATATCTGCTTTACCCGCCCCGACGCAACAGTGATCGTTACTGACGCCACCTGCCTGGAACGCAACTTGAACCTGGTGTTGCAGGTCATGGAAATAACCCCCAGGGTAGTGGTCTGCGTTAACCTTATGGACGAGGCGGAAAGAAAATATATTCGTGTGGACGTGGATTTATTATCCAGCGAACTGGGGGTGCCGGTCATCGCCACTGCCGCCAGGAGCGGACGCAGCCTGGACAAATTGATAGATGCCATTGACAGGGTGGCATCCGGCCGAATCAAGATCACCCCCAGGCTTGTTACCTACGATTCAGAAATAGAATATCTGGTGCAAAGGATCGAGTTGAAAATAAGTCCGTTAATCCCGGCGGGACTGAACCCCAGGTGGGTGGCCCTGCGTTTGATCGACGGCGATCGCGGCATTATTGACTCCTTGCAGATTTACCTGGATGATGATAAAAAAGGTTCACCTCAATGGGGGGAAGAAAAGATATTATGTACCAGGTAGGAAGCTGCAATCCTCTCACCAAAATACTGGATGAGATTAACAGGGATCTCCCCCCTGAAGAAAAAAACGCCATGCGGGACCGCATCGTTGACGGGATTTACGATTCCGCGGAAAAAATAGCGGGGAAGGTTGTCAGCCGGGAAAACCGGAAGCAAATTAATTGGGATCAAAAAATTGATGATATTATTACCTCGCGCCTGCTGGGGTTCCCCTTGATGCTGATTCTCCTGGGGGTGGTTCTGTGGCTGACCGTTACGGGGGCCAATTACCCTTCCCAGGTTTTAGCCGCCGCTCTTTTCCGCCTCCAGGATCTGCTTTCAGGGTTGTTCATCCAGGCTGGAGCCCCTGCCTGGCTGCACGGTCTTTTGGTGGAGGGGGCTTACATGTCGCTGGCCTGGGTTGTTTCGGTAATGCTACCCCCCATGGCCATTTTTTTCCCCCTTTTTACTTTGCTGGAGGACCTCGGCTACCTTCCCCGGGTTGCTTTTAATCTGGACAATTTTTTTCGCCGGGCCGGCGCCCACGGCAAACAGTCCCTGACCATGAGCATGGGTTTTGGCTGCAACGCCGCGGGTGTCATCTCCTGCCGGATCATTGAATCCCCCAGAGAGCGGCTTATTGCAATTTTAACCAATAACTTTATACCCTGTAACGGACGTTTCCCCATCTTAATCACACTTTCCACCGTGTTTATGGGGGGTGCGGTGGCTGCTTCCTGTCGTTCGGCGGCAGCCACTGCGGTAGTGGTTGGACTTGTTTTAACCGGCGTAATAATCACCCTTTTAGTTTCGAAGCTGCTGTCGAAAACATTGCTGCGCGGGGCGCCTTCTTTCTTTATTCTGGAACTCCCCCCCTACCGCAGGCCGCAAGCAGGCAGAATCATCATCCGCTCTGTTCTGGACCGGACCCTTTTTGTGTTGGGGAGGGCGGTGGTAGTGGCTGTTCCAGCCGGGGTCGCGACCTGGCTTCTGGCCAATACATTCATTGACAGTTCAAGCCTTTTGTGTTATGCCGCCGGTTCCCTGGACGCCTTTGCCCGGCACCTGGGTATGGACGGGTTTATCCTGATAGCTTTTATTCTGGGGTTGCCGGCTAATGAAATTGTCCTGCCCATCCTGCTAATGGGCTACATCTCGTCCGGCACCATGGTGGAACCGGACAGCCTGGCGGCCCTGCATAACATCCTGGTGGGCCAGCACGGCTGGACCTGGTTCACGGCGTTGTCCGTGATGCTGTTTTCGCTGCTGCACTACCCCTGCGGTACTACACTGCTGACTATTTTCAAGGAAACCCGCAGCCTCAAGTGGACCTTGATCGCCCTGTTGATGCCGCTGTCCGTAGCGTTGCTGGTAACTTTCGCCCTGACCCGGGCAGTACGACTGCTGGGCCTGGTTTAGCCCCCGAGGTGAAAAGTATTATTTTTCGGTCCTTACCCTAAAGCAAACATACCGGCTTGACAACACCAGATAATCGTATGCACATAAGGCTCACATTTCCCATAACCTGTAATATGAATGCCCTGGTATCTGTTACCATAAATCGCGGGGGGGAATCCTGTGGTAAGCAGCAATTATAAATTTTACACGGTACGAGGGTATGATCTTTTAAGCCAGGATGATACGATTACCTCCAGCATGGAGGACTATCTGGAAATGGCCTACCGCCTTTCCAGGGAAAATGGCTTCACCAGGATGGGCGATCTAGCCGGCGCTTTGAACGTTCAACCATCCTCGGCCAGTAAAATGGTCCGCCGGCTTGCGGAAATGGATTATCTTAAATACGAAAAATACGGAGTGATCCAATTCACCCCCCGGGGCCGTAAACTGGGAAATTACCTGTTGCAAAGGCACAAGGTAATTGAAAAGTTCCTTATGCTCCTCGGGGTTAAAGAAGGCATTCTGGAAGAAACCGAAAAAATCGAACACAATATCCGGGAAGAAACTGTGACCCGCATTAAAAGCCTGGTGGAATTTATTCGCGTGGATCAAAAAAGACTGGAGAACTTCCGCACCTATATGGAAAAAAAGCTTAAGCAACCCGTCTGACAGGCTCCCCGATCAAAGCAAAATGCGGGATGAAACAGATTCAAGGACCCCTGGCTTCCAGGTCTTAAAAAACAGACAGGAAGCCAGACAAAGAGCCCGGTTATTTGGAGATAACCGGGCTCTTCATCTCAGGGCCTTGAGTCCGCAGACAAATGATATTTATTTCACATCAGAAGATTATTGTTGTCGCTTTCCACAGGTATTGCCGCCGGAACCTGCGGCAATTCACGATCCAGTTTCGGTAAATGGAGCCTGTCTTCCCCGTCCGCTCTTTCTTCTCTGTAAGGAACCGGACCATCATAGGACTGCAGCAGGATTTCTTCCAGTTCCCGGATTAGAGGCAGGCGCGGATTTGTAGTGGTACACTGGTCCTCAAAGGCCTTCTCCGCCAGTTCAGGCAGTTTACTCAAAAAAAGGCCCCTATCGATTCCCAACCCGGCCAGGGTGGCAGGAATACCCAAAGTACGGTTAAGACCATGTACGGCTTCAATTAAACTGCGGACGCCCTCGTCCGCGGCAACAGCGGGAAGCCCCAGGTGGTCCGCAATCCGGCGGTATTTTTCCGGCGCCAGGTGGTGCTCGTATTTGGGAAAGGAAACAAATTTTGTTGGAAGCCCGGCGTTATAGGCAATAACGTAGGGTAAAAAAATTGCGTTGGCCCGGCCGTGCGGGATGTCGAATTCCCCCCCCACCTTGTGAGCCAGGCTGTGATTAATTCCCAAAAAAGCGTTAGTAAACGCCATCCCGGCAATTGCAGCGGCATTATGCAGCTTTTCCCGGGCTTCCCTTCCCCCGTTGCGCCAGGAATCAGGCAAGTATTGAAAAACAAGCTCAATTGCTTTAAGCGCCAGGGCGTCGGTAAAATCAGAGGCCATCACCGAAACACAGGCCTCAATGCCATGGGCCAGGACATCCAGGCCGGTGTCAGCGACCAGGGAGCGGGGCAGGGTTTCCACTAAATCCGGATCGATGATAGCCACGTCCGGTGTCAGCTCATAGTCTGCCAGGGGATACTTGATATCTTTTCCCCGGTCGGTGATTACGGCAAAAGCCGTGACTTCGGAACCGCTCCCGCTGGTGGTGGGAATAGCCACAAGCCTGGTCCTGCGACCCAGTTTCGGGTATTTGTAAGTCCGCTTGCGGATATCCAAAAACTTCAGTTTCAAGAATTCAAATTCAACACCGGGGTGCTCATAAAAAAGCCACATTCCTTTGGCCGCATCAATAGCGGACCCACCGCCCAGGGCGATAATCGTATCCGGCTGAAAGCGGCTCATCAAATCCCGGCCCTGGAGAACCAAATCCAGGGAGGGATCAGGCAAAACCCCGCTGAAAACTTCAATCACAGGTCTTACCGGCCTTTTTTCCAGGTGGTAGCGGATTTTTTCCACATGGCCCAATTCCGCCATGTTTCTGTCCGTTATAATAAATGCCCTTTGAACCCCGGGCATTTTAGCCAGGTACTGAATGGAGCCTGTTTCAAAAAATATTTTTTCAGGCACTTTGAACCACTGCATGTTGACCCGTCTTTTGGCCACCCTTTTAACGTTGACAAGGTTGACCGCGCTGACATTGGCGGTTGTAGCGTTCCTTCCGTAGGAACCGCAGCCAAGGGTCAGGGAAGGTACGTTTGTATTGTAAATGTCCCCAATAGCCCCGTGGGTGGCCGGCGCATTCACAATGATCCGGCCGGCCATAACCCGGCCGGCAAATGCTTCGATCAATTTTTTGTCAAGGGTATGGATTACAGCCGTGTGGCCCATCCCGCCGTATTCCACCATCTGTTCACAGCGTTTGATTCCTTCCGCCGCATCATCTACAACGTAATAAGCCAGGATAGGGCTCAGCTTTTCCCGGGACAGGGGGTATTCCGGACCCACTCCCTTGAGCTTCGCTATCAGTATTTTGGTTCCATCCGGCACCGTAAAGCCGGCCATTTGGGCGATGGAGAAGGCAGATTTGCCCACCACCTCCGGACTCATGGAACACGTCTCCCCGCAGGTGGCCAGCAGTTCCAATTTCCTTGCCTCTTCCCCGTTGAGGAAATGACATCCGTATTCAACCAGAAGCCTTTCCACTTCCTCCGCCACTTCCCGGTCCACAATCAATCCCTGCTCGGAAGCGCAGATCATGCCGTTATCAAAGGTCTTGCTCAGGATTAAATCTGTGATCGCCCGCTTCAATTTCGCTGTCTTTTCAATGTAGCAAGGCACATTACCCGGGCCCACCCCCAGGGCCGGCTTGCCGCTGCTATAGGCGGACTGAACCATTCCCGCGCCACCCGTTGCCAGGATTAAGGACACACCGGGGTGGGCCATGAGCATCCTGGTCGCTTCCACGGAAGGATGCTCGATCCAGCCGATGCAGTTTTCCGGCGCCCCGGCTCCCACTGCCGCCTTCCGCATGATTTTTGCCGCCGCAGCGCTGCTTTCCTGCGCCCCGGGGTGAAAACTGAAAACAATGGGATTCCTTGTTTTCATGGAAATCAGCGACTTAAACAGGACCGTAGAAGTGGGATTTGTTACCGGCGTTACGCCGGCGATGACCCCCACTGGTTCGGCAATCTCCTCGTAATCCTCCTCTTCGTCCCGATTGATCAGACCCACCGTTTTATGGGCTTTTATACTATGGTAAACAAATTCCGTGGCAAATATATTTTTAGTTATTTTATCTTCGTATACTCCCCGGCCGGTTTCTTCCACAGCCAGTCTGGCCAGTTCCATGTGCCGGTCCAGACCGGCCAGGGCCATGGATTGGACAATTCTGTTTACATCTTCCTGCCCCAGTTTTAGGAATTCCTTCAGGGCTCCCTGGGCCCTATCCACCAAACCGTCGATCATCCCTCCCTTTCCATCCTGGTGTTCCCTGTTAGCTGCTTCCTGCACCCGGTTCCGTCCCCCCTCGCAAAAGATTCTTTAGAGGAAGTATTTCCTGCTAAGAACATTTTGAAACAAAAATACGGCACATAGTTTTACCCTTCAGGCCCCGGATTATTTGATCTCGCTCCAAGCGGACGCCGGGACCCGGCTTATGCAGGGTTATTTCTTGCGATCAAGCAAAAAGCGCACAGTGCATAATCGCCGGATAATTTTAGTATTTTGCAGGATTGCCACCCCATACCGCGAAACCGTCAAAGTAGAAAGGAAGTGGAGTTATGGTCAACTGCGCCAAATGTGGTATGTACCAGTGTTATAAGGGGGAATTTAACAAGCTCCCGGCAAACTGTCCCATGCTGACCTGCCCGGAGGTCTACGACATGGCATCTGCCGCCTACAAAGAATCCTCCGGTCACCTGGCCTGCCTGTCAGCCAGGGTGGAATCCGCCGGTTACCGGGTCTGGCCCAGGGTTCGGGAAATCATGGAGTTCTCCCGCCTGGCAGGCTTTAAAAGGCTTGGTTTGCCCTTCTGCGTCGGGCTGCGTCGGGAAGCCCTGGAGGTTACCAAAATATTTGAAAGCAATGGCTTTGAAGTTGCTTCTGTAATGTGTAAAACCGGCTCCCGTCCCAAGGAGGAACTGGGCCTTCTGGATCAAGAAAAAGTTCGTCCGGGCCGGCATGAAGCCATGTGCAACCCGATCGCCCAGGCCCTGATCCTGAATAAATTCAAAACCGACATTAACGTCCTGCTGGGTCTGTGTGTTGGACATGATACCATCTTTATCAAATATTCCGACGCCCCCATCACCGTCCTGGCCGTTAAGGACCGGGTAACCGGGCACAACCCGCTGGCCGCCGTTTACGCCACCCACTATTTTGAGCCAAGGCTCAAAATCACCTAAAAAACCTTTAACTTGGGGGCGGGATGTCGCTCCCCGGCTTTCCTTACCCGTGACAGCGAAGCAAAGAAGCGTTACCTTTTAGGTCCAGAGGGCTGTCCTGCTCCTTTTTAGGTGGCAGGGTCATGTCACTTATTCAATTGTTGTCATTGCAGAGGATTCACGATAGTTTTCCGGTCGCGGCAAGGCAAGCAGCAGCCAACCAGTTGAACAAGTTTAAAGCGCCGCCAGGGGCGGCGCTTTATCATTTTTAAGCCAGTATAGGCGCCGGTTTTGGCCGGCCCGCCGGGAAGTTAAAAGCAATTACCACCTGGAAATGAACACTGTTTTTGTGGTTTCCTCATACTCCACCTGGCAGCCGAATTCTTCGGCAATAAATCTAAGGGGAACCATGGTCCTGCCATCTTTGATAATGGGAGGCACATCCAGCGTTTTTTCAATATCGCCGGCGGTATAAACAGGATTGTCAATATACATGGTGATGGAAATATCCTCCCTGTTCAGAATGATCCGGCCGGGTTCCGTCCAGGTCACCTCACACCCCAGGGTTTCGGCAAGATTTCTAAGCGGCACCATGGTCCTGTCATCCTTAAGAAAGGGTTCCACGTCGAAATAAACAGGCAGGCCGTCAACCAGCACCCTGATACCCGACGGCTTTTTCAAGTAATCTTCCAGATTGACGCTATTGGTTTCGTTAAGAACGGGTATATTGATTTGGAGGTTTTGTTCTGCCGCAGCCTGCGAATTCCCCTCCAGCAGCAAATTCAAAAAAGTATTTGCCCCGGTGGTGTCCCTGGCCAGAACCCGGATCAGATAGTCAGAATTCATGTCCTTGTCCGTTTGCCGGAACTTTCCGTTGACTTGACCTTCAATCTTTAAGTTTTTATCGCCCCGGATCTCAAAAACGACGGCATGGGTGCCGGTTTTGTTGTTGCTGGGTCCCGAGGAGAGGACATCTGCCTTGATCCCGCCGCGCCAAGCCGTATCTCCGCTTGCAGTGGCAGCACCCCCCAGGTCGAAATCCAGGTCCAGGTTGAACTTGCTTTCCCCGCCGGGCAAGAGCGGTATTTCCCAGCTGAATTTATTGATTATTACATTCTCAAGCTGCCCCTGTATCTCATCTTTGATTTCATTAATATCTCCATCCCGGTTACCTGCTTCCAGGCTATCCAGAATATCTTTTTTTAGCTCAGCCTTGTCCACCCCCGGAGCGCAAGCTGTCAGAAAACCAGCCATGAGTTCCGCAAATCTCTCGTCTTCATTCCGGACCTTTTGTATGATTTGCAGCAGCACATCTTCCAGACCCTGCCGATCCAGGCTAAAAATTACTTTCTGGTTAATCAGCGAGGTGGTAAAATACTGCCCGGGAACAGCCTCTACAATAAATGCCAGCAATTCTCCTAACTCCGGCGGAATCTCCCGCCCATTGCCTATAGCCATGTTACCCCAGATTTGGGTAATCTCCGGGTCACTGAGATAAAGATAGCCGGGCAGGGGTTCAATTACGCCCGGACCAAATTCTGGATCGAATAATTTAACTAACGATAGAACGTCCGAAGATAGTATTAGCCTGGTCGCGTCAAGATAAATCTTTCCCGTATATTGACCTTCATTCAATCCAAGCTCGTAATCGGCTGCCAATTTTTTTTCGGGAAGATGAATTCCTTGTTTTAGCTTGAGCTGCGCTCCTGCCAGAGATTTCAGGGGTTCGGCGGCAACCAGCAGGCCGTCCAGTTCCTTGACAGTATAGGAGGCCGTACCCGTGGAAATGTTGTAGAGCCCACCCGCAGGTTCTGAATCCCAGCTCTTCAGCTGGTTCAAGATCAACTGTTTGGCCGGAAGCGGGGATTCCGCAGCGGCAGTGTAAACCACACTTACACATAAAAGGAAACACAATAACAGCACTCCGGTTTTAACTTTTCTCATCCAGTAACCTCCTTTAATTTGGGCTTTATCCAACCCGGTTTTCCAGGGGCCCGCCTGGTGGGCCGTTAGATCGGCCCGGTTAGAACAGGTAAGCTTTCGTCCGCGCAAGTACACCTTTAATATTACCAGATTTATCTAAAATTTGAAACAGCCCGTTATATGATGCCTCAGGGGTGTTTGCACTCCGGACAATAAAAAACAGGAAGGAGGGACCTTTAAGACACTTACCGGAAGCCCGGAACAGAAGCCGCAGCCGGTTAAAATAACTATAGTTTACCATAACCACGCCTGCTCCCCAATAATTAAAAACAAGGGAATAGAATATGCTTAAAGGTGAGGGTCTGCCACAGGAACCTCCAGATCCAGCAGGGGAGCATGCTGCTGTGCCCCGTAAACGTCCGTATCACCTGGCGCCCCCGAAGCAATGGGACGTACCAGGGTGGCCTTGATAGCGTTGGCCTGTTCGTATTCAACTAGTCCCAGAACGTCCTCCGGCTTAACATTATAAAGCCCGGCGAACAGCTCCCTGGTAAAGATTCCGGAACGGCGGGCCAATTCAAAGGAACTGCGGTCTTTAAAGACAAGATCCAGGGTGAGCTCAAAGGGACCGGAGTTTTTGCTGCGAATAACCACAGCCAGATCAGTAATTCTAATTTTCCTCATAATGTCATCCCTTACCAAAATATTTTAAACAGTCCCATCATCCCATCATTAATTCAACCCTGGCCGCTCCGAATCCTTCGCCTGAAATGAAATATCCTTCAGGTTAAGCGCTTTCACGCGCCGGCGCCATGATCCTGTCAGATACCCATTTAGTAATTAAAGCCAAAATCAGTCCGGTTGCCAGGGTAATCATCAGAGCAGTTGTGGTATGAAAAACATACCACAACAGGAGATAGGCTGTGGAGATCAGGATAGACATCAGCATCAGGGGAAAACCAACCTTTAAAAAGCCCGTAAAGGTAATCAGTTCTCCTCTTTTTTCGGCCATTCCAATTACGATTAGATTGGCGGAAGCGCCAATGATGGTACCGTTGCCGCCCAGGCAGGCCCCCAGGGAAAGGGACCACCAGAGAAAATTAAGATCGGTTATTCCGCCCAGGCGTCCCATGTCCTGGATTAACGGGATCATTGTAGCCACAAAGGGAATGTTGTCAACAAAGGACGAGGCGATGGCCGACAGCCACAGGATCAGAATTCCCGTGGGAAGAATACTGCCGCCGGTTAAACCCAGGGCCCAACCAGCCACTGCCTCAACCACACCGACCTCCACCAGGGCGCCTACCACCACAAATAAGCCGATAAAAAAGAAGATAACAGGCCATTCCACGGACTGCAGGGGACGCTCCGGGTCCTGCCGGGTAATCAGGAGGAGCAGGCTGGCGCCTCCCAGGGCAATGACCGAGGACTCCAGATGAACATACTGATGCAGAACAAACCCGAAGACGGTCAGGGAAAGCACAAATAATGACCTGCGCAAAAGAACGGGGTCCTTGATTGTCTCCCTTTCGTCCAACTCCATGATTCCTGCCTGTAGCTCAGGCCTTGTCACCAGTTGTTTTCTGTAAACCAACCGGATGATAAAGATGGTTAAAACATAAACAACCACTACAACGGGAGTAAGGTTAAAAAGAAAATCCATAAAACCCAGCGCCGTGGCGCTTCCAATCATAATATTCGGCGGGTCGCCTATTAATGTAGCTGTTCCGCCAATATTGGAAGCCAGGATCTCAGCCACCAAAAAGGGCAGGGGGGTAACTTCCAGCTGCCTGGCAATGGCAAAGGTAACGGGCACGACCAATAAAACCGTTGTAACGTTGTCCAGGAGGGCGGACAATACCGCCGTTATTAAAGAAAGTGCCGCAATAATCCGGAGCGGTTCTCCCTGTGAGCCCTTGGCCGCCCTGATCGCCAGGTATTCAAAGATGCCTGTGCGGCGGGTGATGCCGACAATGATCATCATTCCCACCAGCAGGCCAATGGTATTAAAGTCAATAGCCTCCACAGATTTTTCCAGGTCAATAATTTTTAAAAGCATGACCAGGGCCGCCCCGGAAAGGGCAGCAACCGTCCGGTGAATTTTTTCGGATACAATGACTGCATAGGTGATCAGAAAAATCGCTGTGGCAATAATCATTTGCTTCTCGGGCAAGATTAAGCCCCCTTCCCCTTTGATGTATTGTTTTAGATAGTCAATTTACTGTTCCAGATAGAAAGAGCAGGCGTAATGTCAGGCAAGGCCCTCCCTTAAATATTATTTCATATATTTTTAAAAAAAAAGCGGCAGGTCTTAAGATGACCTCCCACCCCAGAAGCCGGTTCCTTGAATGAAAAAGATATTCATTCAACACGATTGTGTTCATATAAAAATTTTATACATTATACCATTTATTATAATATTAATCAACGGCCCTGTTTTGCCGGAAGTGTTCTACCTGGGAGGAACCGCTTGCGATCTATTGGGACACCGTTCCCCCTGTTTAAGTCTTACACTCACCTTATGCCGTGAGGCCACCCTAAAAATCCATTATCTCCAGGGGAAAAAGTTCAAAGGGATCACCAACCTTCATCAAATGGTAGATATTGAACCGGTAAACCTCGCCCCCGCTAAAATCCGAAGGAGAGAAGGGAAAGGCCAGATTTCCCGCAGTGGCTACACGGCCTGGATAACTGCAGTGAAGCATGGTAGAGCGGGCAAAACCGCATATGGTATCCGCCAGTTCCTGGGTTCCGGCAACCGTTTCAATCAGGATACCCAGTTCGTGACAGGGGGCGTCAATCTTCTTCTCAAAACCACCCATCACACCATTACGTCCGTACAATTTGAAGTCCAGAAAATAATTATTGACATGGCTGAAATTATCCCTGACTCTGTCCTGCACGGAGTTGATTACATAATTTATTTCCTGGATCATAACAGGGTCACGGCAGCCGGCCAGGGAGATTGTCCTGTAACCCGCTTTACGTACACCCTCCAGTTTAACCCAATAAGAATCGGAGGGGATAAAACCGCTTCCCGACACCCGGACCCGGTTATCGTCAACCTGCTCAAACCTTGCTTTTTTGAGGTTGAGGCAGCCGCCGGGACCGGGCAGTATTACAGGGTCAGCCTTTTCGTAAAGGGTGTGAGCGGCCACGGAACTTACAGTGCAGCGCCGCTCCCGGTTCAAGGGTTCGACTTCAAAATAGTCTTCAGACAGGCTGCCCATAAGGCAGTCGCTGCCACTCCCCGGACTGGCGGCAATAGCCCCGCACTCCAGGATTTTGCCCAGGTGTATGGCAGGCCCCGGGTTAAAGCCGCATCTTATGGCCTGGGCGGCAAACACCGCGGGATCGTAGGCCCGTCCGGCCAAAACCACCCCCGCCCCGGCATCTAAAGCGCCTATCAGGGGTTCCACTCCCATTTGCCCTACAATTCTTTCCGCGGCATCAAGATCCTTTTCATCCAGAGGCCGCACAGGGCCCAGAGTCTGCACCCTGCCCGACCGAAGGGAGTCCCTGACCTTTTCCCGGTCCACTTCCGCCTTGATCGTCACCAGCCTGAAATGAAGTCCCCTTTCCTTCGCTATCTCCCTTATTATTCCGGCGTCCCTCTCAAGATGCGGCCCGCCGCCGCTACCCCCCGCCGTACCGATAAGGAGCGGAATTTTCCTGCTCACCGCCGCTTCCAGGAGGAATTCCAGATCCCTTTTAACCGCGCCCCGGTTTGTAAAGGATACGCCGGCTCCCAGGTAGTATGGCCCTGGATCGGTTGAACCCGCATCCACCGCAATCACGTGGGGCTCCCGTTTAAGCCCTTCTTTAAAAGAATCAAGGGGAAAACCGTAGCCCAGAATTGCAGTGGGTGATAGTATTCGCAGCTCATCCACCAAATAACACCTCCATTTTTCCAAAACCTTTCTACACTGCCGCAGCCTGCCTTAAGGCAGTACGCTACCCCTAAAATATCCTATGGGACAAAAAAAGAAAAGACCATATGAACAATGATCCCGGGCGGTAAGCGTTTAACAAGTCAATTTATGTTATTATACAAAAGCAGTTTTTCTCCGGCCGGCAGGATTCACCGGCAATCAGGAGAATACTTTTCTGGGTAAAATAATTTAAATTATTTTAAGGAGAGCTTTCACATGAAATATATTGTTTTACTGGGCGACGGTATGGCAGACGAAAAAATTGCCGCTTTGGGCAACAAGACCCCCCTGCAGTACGCACGCACACCCCACATGGATTATCTGGCCACCCACGGTGAAATCGGGATGGCCGAAACGGTACCAGGGGGCTTTCAACCGGGCAGCGATGTGGCCAATCTTTCCGTGATGGGCTATAATCCCAAAAAATACTACACTGGACGCTCCCCTCTGGAAGCGGTAAGTATGGGTATCCGGTTGGCGGACGGGGATGTTTCCTTCCGCTGCAACCTCGTTACCCTTTCAGAAAAAGAGAAATATGAAGATAAAATTATGGTTGACTACAGCGCCGACGAGATCACAACAGCAGAGTCCGGGCAATTAATAGCTGAAGTCGGCAACCGGCTGGGTAACGGGCAATTAAAATTTTATCCCGGCTTTGGCTTCCGGCACCTTCTGGTTTGGGAAGGGGGACCCGCCGATCTAAAATTAACACCCCCGCATGATATTTCAGGACAAGTTATTACCCCTTACCTGCCGCAGGGCCGGGGCAGTGAAATCCTGTCCGCCCTGATGAAGGAAAGCAACGGTTTCCTGCCCCGGCATCCGGTCAACGTAAAAAGGTTTGAGACGGGGTTGAGGCCCGCCAATTCCATTTGGTTCTGGGGTCAGGGTAAACGGCCCGTCCTGCCCAAATTCCGGGAAAAGTTCGGGCTGTCCGGTTCGGTGATTTCCGCCGTGGATTTAATTAAGGGAATCGGCCTTTGCGCCGGGCTGGATGTGGTAAAGCTGGAAGGCGTAACCGGTACCATTAAAACCAATTACAGGGGCAAGGTCCGGGCCGCCCTGGAGGAGCTCTCAAAGGGCAAAGATTTTGTCTATATTCATGTGGAAGCGCCAGATGCCGCCGGGCACAGGGGGGAAACCGATACCAAAATCCGGGCCATTGAAATGGTGGACGAAATGCTGGGAATGCTGCTGCGGGAGTTGGACCCGTTTGAAAATTATAAACTGCTGCTTCTGCCGGATCACCCCACCCCACTTCGCACCATGACCCATTCCAGCAACCCGGTTCCCTTTGCCTTCTATGCCAAAGGGTGGTTAAAGGAGAGCAGTCGGACCTTTGATGAAGAATCCGCGGCGGCAGCCGGCTTCCATCTTGCCGGGCATACCTTGATGGACTACTTTATCAAAGGCCAAAACTAAGTAAAGGAAGTTATAGTTTTTGAACCAGCAAAGTACTGCCGCCGAAGACAACTCATTCTGGCTTCCCCTGATGGTTGTTGTCCTGGGAGCTTTTGCCGCCATCCTCAACAACAGCTCCGTAAACGTGGCCCTGCCCAAACTTATGGCAATATTTGGGGTTGCTTCCGATGAAATTCAGTGGGTTTTGACTTCCTACATGCTCGTTTCCGGTGTGGTGATCCCTGTAACCGGTTACCTGGGTGACCGGTTCGGGACAAAAAAAGTTTATCTGGTTGCATCCCTGGTTTTTACCCTGGGTTCCTTGCTTTGCAGTTTTGCCTGGAACAATTCATCCATGATTTTCGCCAGGATCATCCAGGGCCTTGGCGGCGGGATGGTTATGCCCATCAGCATGGCCATTGTCTATAGAATCGTACCCCGGCACAAAATCGGGCTGGCCCTGGGTATCTGGGGTATGGCTGCCGTCTGTGCCCCGGCCATCGGACCGACCCTGGGGGGTTATATTGTCGATCACTTCAGCTGGCGACTCCTGTTCACCATTAACATTCCGGTGGGGATTACCGGAATCCTGCTGGGCTATTTACTGCTGCCGGAAAGCCCTTTAAATAAAGATACGAGCTTCGATCTGTGGGGTTTTATTCTTTGCACGACGGGTTGCTTCACCCTGCTTTTAGCTCTGAGCCAGGGAAACCGGGAAGGCTGGACCTCGTACTACATCCTGAGTCTTTTACTCATATCTTTTTTTACCCTGCTTCTCTTTGTCCTGGTGGAACTTGCCCAGGAACAGCCCATGCTAAATTTAAGACTCTTTAAAAACCACATCTTTACAATAAGTGTTTTCGCCGGCAGCATGACCGGTATCGGCTTGTTCGGGGGAATTTTTCTGATCCCCCTTTTTACCCAAAACTTGATGATGCTGACACCTTACCAGACCGGTGTCCTCCTCATCCCGTCCGCCCTGGCTGCTGCTTTTATGATGCCCGTAAGTGGTTTTCTTTTCGACCGTTTCGGTGCCAGGGCTCTGGCCATCGTCGGACTCGGGCTGACTGCCTGGGGCACCTGGGAATTACGAAAGCTGAGCGTTGAAATAAGTTATTTGAGCCTTATCTATCTAACGACTCTGAGGTCAATCGGTATGGGCCTGGCGACCATGCCTATAGCCACAGCCGGTATGAATACCGTTCCACTGAACCAAATTGCCCGGGCTTCGTCCCTGAACAACGTCATTCGCCAGGTTGCGGCTTCCTTCGGCATTGCCATCCTCACAGCCGTTATGCAAAACAGGCAGGTTTTCCACTACGCTCGCTTTTCGGAACTGGTAACAGTCAACTCTGCCGCGGTCTCCAGTCTCAGTCAGCTCCAGATTTACCTGACCACCACAACAGCCGGGGCAGCGGGCGCAAAAAGTGCCGCTTCATCTATCCTCGCCGGTCTGGTGGTCCGGGAGTCCCAGGTTCTGGCAATGTGCGACACGTTTATAGTGGGTACGTTCTTTATCGCAGCTGCTATTCCTTTTGCCTTTTTTCTGGGTAAACCAAAAAAAGAGCCCGGCCCAGCCCCGGCCCGATCGCCAAATTTCCCCTCCACGCCCCCTGCAGCAACGGGAAAACCGGCCGAAAGTCCTTCTGCTTAAAATTTTTGTATCTTATCAAACTGAAATTATATACCCCGCCCCTATGATAAATACAGAAATATTACAAACAGAGTATGATTTTATTTTGTCTGTTAAATACTTTGGTAGCGGATCAAAGGTGGATAAATTTTTAAGAGGCTAACCGAAAAGATGCTTTTACCCTTTCGACAACGACTATGCCTGGCTTGCAAAAATAGCTGCCGGCACACAGCCGCCGGCAGCTATTTTATAGGGAAATAAAATTCTTAATAAGATAAGAACAGAAGGCACTGCTGGCCAATCAGTTAAATATACCTAGCAACCCGTGTCCCCAGCCAGGTTGAATTTCTGATGCAGGGCCCGGACCGCCCTGGTGGCTTCAACGGCATCTATAACACAGGAGATCTTGATTTCCGAGGTACTGATCATCTTCAGGTTTATACTCTGATCAAAAATCGCCTCGAACATCATCGCCGCAACACCGGGATTGCTGGCCATTCCCGCTCCTACTATGGATACCTTGGCAACACCGCTGTCACTGGTGTAGCCGCTGGAGCCCAACTCCGGCTGCAACCTTTCCGCCACATTAAGGGCTTTCCTCATGTCCCCCCGGCTGCAGGTAAAAGCAATATCGTTTTTACCGTCCCGCATGGCGCTCTGGATAATCATATCCACGTTAACACCTTCGTCTGCCAGGGTTTTAAATAATTTAAAGGCAACCCCTGGTTTATCGTAAACATTGTACAGGCCTATTTTGGCCACATCCAGGTCATAGGCTACACCGGTTACCAGGAGAGATTTTTCCATACTGCCCGCCTCCTTAACAATTGTCCCGAGATTATGGTTAAAGCTGGAGCGCACATGCAACGGCAAACAATACTGCATAGCCAGTTCCACCGAGCGTGGATGCAGGACAACAGCCCCCAGATGGGCCAGTTCCAGCATCTCATCGTAAGATACCCCGTCCAACTTGCGTGCATCAGGCACAATACGGGGGTCGGCGGTATAGACACCGTCCACATCGGTATAAATCTCGCATAGATCAGCCTTTAAGGCAGCCGCCAGGGCTACCGCTGTGGTGTCGGAACCGCCCCTTCCCAGGGTTGTTATGTCGTTTTCGTTATTGATCCCCTGGAAGCCGGCAACTACGATGATATTCCCCTGCTTTAACTCATTATGCAGGCGGGAAGTATTGACTTGCAGAATTCTTGCCCTGGTATGAACATTATCAGTCATAATTCCAACCTGGGCGCCGGTCAGGGAAATAACCGGCTGCCCCAAATCTTTGACAGCCATTGCCAGCAGCGCTATTGACACCTGTTCCCCGGTGGAAAGAATTACATCCAACTCCCGCTTCGGGGGTGAGTCGGTAATTTCCCCCACCAAATGAATCAGGTCATCGGTGGTATCCCCCATGGCCGATACAACCACCACGACGTCATCACCCCCGGCGCGGACATCCGCAACACGCCTGGCCACACGGCGGATCCTTTCAGCGTTGGCTACCGAACTGCCACCATATTTTTGTACAATCAGCATAAAAAACCGCCTTCCTTATGTCGCCGGACAACCGCTGTCAGACGGCATTGATTAGTGGAAAGATGGAAAATATCTACTTGGTTTCCAGGGCCCGGGCGCCAATGGGGCTGGGCTTTAAAACCAGGACCTTGCTCTTCACGCCGTTCTGGCGAAAAGTATCACCCATTACCCTGGCGATTAACTCCAGATTTGAATCAGCGAAAGCAATGACCGTCGGTCCCGACCCGCTCAGCGTTACACCCCGGGCCCCCGCCAGTTTGGCCGCAGCCAGGATTTTTTTAAACCCCGGGATATATGAGGATCGAAGGGACTGGTGGAGGCGATCTTCCATGGCCACTCCCAAAAGGCTCAGATCCCCCTGTTGCAGGGCCGTTACCAATAAGGCTACCCTCCCCACATTGAAAGAAGCGTCCTGAAAGGTTACCTGGACGGGGAGCATATCCCTGGAAATTTTGGTAACAAGGGCAAAATCCGGGATTGCCGCGACTCCCCTCAAGCCTGGCGGCGGCTGGATTTTAAGGTATTTTATTTCGCCGTCCGCCTGAACCGACACAACAATACCTCCCAGGACAGCCGGAGCCACGTTATCGGGGTGTCCCTCCACGGAGCTGGCCAGGTTGATTATATCCTTGACGGACAGCTTTCCCCCGGTGAGCAGGTTAGCCGCTATAACCCCCCCCACAATAGCTGAGGTACTGCTGCCAAGCCCCCGGGCCACAGGAATCTGATTTGTCAGGCGCAGCCTTAAACCCGCCGGGGAATGCCCAACCTGACGAAAAACATGCTGGATGGCCTGATATACCAGGTTATGCTCATCCCGGGGTAGTTCGGCCGCCCCTTCCCCTGAAATTTCGATAGCAAGCCCCCGGGCAGCCGGGATTACTTCAACCGTATTGTATAGCTCCAGAGCCATGCCCAGGCAGTCAAAACCTGGTCCCAGATTGGCCGTGGTAGCGGGAACCTGAACTCTAATCATCAGGGAAAGCCCTCCTGTACCGGTGCTTTCAGACAGCAGTTGAAAATGACGGTTTTAATCCTCAACCCTGATCACGCTGGAAACATCATTTACGGTTGAAAGTTCTTTGATTATTTTTAGAGCATCCTGCAAATTTTTTTCCAGGACCCGGTGGGTTACCAGCACAATTTCTGCGGCTTGCCCTTTTGTTTGCTTCTGAATAACAGAGGCGAGGCTGACCTCATTATTCCCCAAAACAAAAGCTATGCTTGCCAGAACTCCGGGCCTGTCGGCAACGTTCAGACGGATATAGTATTTTGTTGAAGTCAAGCCCATGGGCTTGGTTTGTTTTTCGGTATAGCAAGTGCAGCCTGTCAGACCGGGTACATCCCGCAGTTTGTAGCGGGCCGCGCTCATTACATCGGCAACAACCGCACTGGCGGTAGGCAGCTCACCGGCCCCCCGCCCAAAGAACATAACATCGCCTACAGCGTCACCACTTACATAAATGGCATTGTAAACATCATCAACCGGGGCCAGGGGATGATCCTTCGGCAGCAGCGCGGGATGAACCCGCACCTCGATACCGTCATCGCTTTCCTTGGCGATCCCCAGAAGTTTAACCACATAATTGAGTTCGGCTGCATATTTAATATCCTCAGTGGTTATATGGGTTATTCCTTCAAGGTAAACGTGCTCCAAAGGAACCCTGGTGTTAAAGGCAATGGAAGCCAGGATAGCCAGCTTCCGGGCGGCGTCATGGCCCCCCACGTCCGCTGTGGGATCCGCCTCGGCGTAACCCAGAGCCTGGGCCTGGGCCAGGGCTTCGCTAAAGGCAAGCCCTTCTTTACTCATCCGGGTGAGCATATAATTGGTGGTACCATTAATAATCCCAATAACCTGCCGAATCCGGTTGGCCGCCAGGCACTCTTTTAAAGGCCTGATAATGGGTATTCCCCCGGCCACGCTGGCTTCGAAAAAGACATCACAGCCGTTTTCCCCCGCCGCTTGAAAAAGTTCTTTACCGTGAGCCGCAATCATATCTTTATTGGCGGTAACCAGGCTTTTACCCTGCTTAAGCGCCCTCAGTGAGTACTCCAGGGCGGGATTAATCCCCCCCAGTACTTCCACCACGATATCTATATCCGGGTTGTCAATAATGTCGCCGGCGTCAGTGGTCAACAGGCTTTGATCCAGCTCCAGGCCGCGGTCTTTACTGAGATCTCGCACCAGGATCTTTTTAATTTTAATCGGGACGCCAACCTTTTGTCCTATATCTGCTTTGTTTTCGTTCAGAATGCGGTAAACGCCCCGGCCAACGGTACCCATGCCCAGCAAACCGACACTGATCATTCTTTTTGCCATTTGTACTACCCCCTAACCCACATTATGCCCAATGGGACTGATTTCCCGGACACCCTCCAATTGTCTTAGCCGTAAAGTGATATCTTCCACATCACACTCCATCCCGGCTGTTTCAAAGGTGATGGAAACGCTGGCCAGACCGTTGACGGGAATGTTCTGATTAATTGTCAGAATGCTCGTTTTAGCCTCTGCCAGGGTTTTCAGGACACTGGACAGAACACCCGGGCTGTGTTCTAAAACCATGGACAGGCTTACCGCAACCCCGGAATTCCACCGGTAAAAAGGAAATACACCGTCCTTGTACTTGTAATAAGCGCTGCGGCTCAAGTTCACCCTTTGCACTGCTTCGCTTACCGTGGCTGCCTCGCCCCGCAGGAGCAGTTCCCTGGCCAGCGCTGTTTTAAGAATAGCCCCGGGCAGGATATCCTCCTGAACAAGAAAAAATCGGCGTTCTTTTTTGACCATGCCAACCACCTCCCGTCCCCAAACAACGGATAAATTTCCACCCATGGTAGACATTATAGCATTAGCCTTTTAAACTGGCAATGTTTTAAAATTGCCGGAGCATTTACTTTTATTAAGTAATATTACCTGTAATAGCTGTTTTAAGCAAGTAATTCCGTCAGATATCAGCATAAAGTTGTTGTTCTTAAATGTATTAACTTTAACTTCCCCTTGGAAGTTCCCAATATCACATTATGCCATATTTGGTATAAATGACCTTGGATGCCGCGTCACTTAAAGCACATATTCTAATCTTTTTTAGGACAGAAAAAAACCCCAAAGGGGGTTACAACTTATTTATTCTCCTTTAAAAAATAACCGGCCAGGCGACCGGTCACAATTTTAAATGATAATGCAGATGAGCCCGCCGGAGCCTTCGTTAACAATCCGCTGAAGGGTCTCCTGCAACTTGAGCTGGGCATTTTCCGGCATACGGTGAAGTTTGTTCTGGATTCCCTCCCTCACAAGATCGTGCACCGATTTCCCGAAAATCTCTGACTTCCAGATTTTTTGCGGATTATCCTCGAATTCCCTGAGCATGTACTGCACCAGTTCTTCGCACTGCCTTTCAGTTCCGATGATTGGAGTTATTTCGGTGGTAATATCGGCCTTAATTAAGTGCAGCGACGGGGCAGCTGCTTTTAATTTGACGCCGAAGCGGTTGCCCTGGCGGATCAGCTCAGGCTCCTCCAGGATGAGCTCTTCAAGGGTTGGAGTTACTACACCGTAGCCAAACTCCCTTACTTCGCTTAAAGCCTGGGCTACCTTGTCGTACTCGCGCTTGGCCACGCTGAGTTCCTTAACCAGGCGAAACAGTTCCTTCTCTCCTTCAATGGCAAGACCGGATTGTTCGCTCAATATCTGATAGAATAGCGCTGGATCGGACGTAATGCTGATGGCGGCTGAACCCGTACCCATATCCAGACTGCGCAGGCTGACCTGATCCACAAATTCGTAGTCCGCCAGGGATTCCACAGCCCCGTTCACGTCCCTTAAACGACGAACATTTTTAACCGTTTCCCGGACCGAATCCTCAAATTTTTGGCGCAGCCAGTGTTTAAATTCCAACTCTTCCACCCAGGGCGGCAGACTGATGTTGACCTCGTTGACCGGGAATTCATAGAGCAGTTTTTCCAGGATATTTAAGACATCAGCCTGGGTCATCCGGGCACAGTCAATGGGCAGTACCGGAACATCGTATTTCTCGCTTAGCTCCGCACCCAGTTGTTGCGTTTCCTCACCGGCCACATCAGTGCTGTTTAAGAGGACCAGGAAGGGCCGGTTGATATCCTTCATTTCCTCAATTACCCTTTCTTCGGGCTCAATATAGCTTTCCCTGGGGATCTCGGTTATGCTGCCGTCGGTGGTCATAACCAGCCCCATAGTGGAGTGCTCGGAGATTACCTTGCGGGTTCCAACTTCGGCAGCTTCCTGGAAGGGGATTGGTTCCTCAAACCACGGAGTGGAGACCATTCTGGGACCGTCATCTTCTTCATACCCGAGGGCCCCTTCCACCCGGTAGCCCACGCAGTCGACCATGCGAATTTTCACATTCAAGTTTGGAGTAATTTGTATTTCCACAGCTTCGTTTGGAATGAACTTAGGTTCGGTAGTCATAACTGTCCGGCCTGCCGCTCCCTGGGGCAGTTCATCCTTGGCCCGCTCCCGGTCATGGACGTTTTTCATATTGGGGAGTACCATTAACTCCATGAACCGCCGAATAAATGTCGATTTGCCGGTGCGAACGCCCCCAACTACGCCGAGATACAGATCCCCCCCGGTGCGTTCCGCAATATCGCGGAAAATGTCGGTTCTTTCCATGTACACACTCCCTCCTTTAAAAAATAGGTAAAAGTTACCTTTATATAAACGGTTTGCATCCCTCCCCCGTACCAGCGAAAAACATATCTTCCAAGCCCGGGCGTGAACCTAGTCCACGTCTATTTTTTTCCAATGGCATACAATAACAATATATATATATGAGGTTTAGGGGCGAATATGACCGGGCAGAAGAAAATTCAAGAAAATTTATACCATAATTTACCTACCGGAAATTATGTAAAAAATAAAAATCACCCGGCCTTGCTCCGGGTGTTACTTTTTAAAAAAGATGAAAGAAGGTATTAATCTTTCTTTGCGTTTATTCTAATTAGTTTTTCCAGCCCAGGGCTGCCGCTTCGGCCACCTCTTCCATTTCGTGGGTTTTACCGCGGGTCATAAGTTTTAGGACTGCGGTTTCCGGTTGCAGCCCCTCAAACAATACCCGGAAAATTTGTTCTGTAATCGGCATTTCAACAGTACGGCCGGCTGACAACTTCCTGGCGGCTTTCGTGGTCCGGATCCCTTCAACAACCATTCTGACCCCGGCCACGGCTTCTTCCACTGGCTTGCCCTGACCTATGGCAATTCCAGTCCGCCGGTTACGGCTATGCATGCTGGTACAGGTCACTATCAAATCACCCAAACCGGACAGTCCCGCAAAGGTAAGCGGATTGGCCCCCATGGCCATACCCAAACGGGTTATTTCCGCCAGGCCGCGGGTCATTAAAGCTGCCTTGGTATTGTCCCCGAATCCCAGCCCGTCCGCTATTCCGGTACCCAGGGCAATAATATTTTTGAGGGCTCCACCCAGTTCAACCCCGGTCACATCCGGATTGGTATAAACCCTGAAATATTCGCACATGAATAAGTTCTGCACGTACTCCGCATTTTCCAGGCAGGACGACGACGCCACCACCGCCGTGGGAATATCCCTGGCCACTTCTTCAGCATGACTGGGACCGGAAAGGACCACATACCCCGGAAGACGTTCCGTTCCGGCTTCCTCGGCAAATACCCCGGACATCGGGCAAAGGCTTTCCTCTTCGATCCCCTTGGCGACGTTAATAATTACGGCCTTTTCCGGGAGATGGGGCAGCGCTTTACCCAGGACTTCCCGAAAAGCGTGGGAAGGCACTCCAAAAAGAACGACCTCCACACAGCTTAAGGCCTCTTCCAGGTCGGCGGTGGCCATAACCCCGGGGGGTACTACAACCCCGGGCAAATACTGACTGTTTTCCCGGGTTACGTTTATTTCCCTGACCTGTTCCGGGCAAATCGACCACATCTTCACCTGATGGCCCAACTGGGCCAGAAGCCTGGACAGGGCAGTTGCCCAACTCCCCGCACCCATAACCCCGATTATTTTGCTCACCTGTCCACCAACCCTTATAATATTTTCTTGCCGATTTTGGGCTCGGTCTTTCCAATCAACCTTTTAAGATTGGGTATATGCTTATATACCGTAAAAACAGCGTAAATAACGCCCAGTGCCAGATAAGGCCATTCCAGCCGGTAGAACAGCATTAAGAAAGGAATTGAAACCACAGCCGTTATTGAACCCACGGAAACATATCTGGTCAGACCCGTGGCAACAAGCCAGATTATCATTGTCAGAACTCCCACGGGCGGGGAGATAGCGGTAATAAGCCCCACACCGGTGGCAACCAGCTTCCCGCCTTTAAAGCCCAAAAACACCGGCCAACTGTGCCCGGCTAGCGCCGCTATGGATGATCCGGCAACCAGCAGGGGAGGGCCGTAATGTCTGGCCAGAAGCACAACCAGAATCCCCTTGCCCAGGTCCCCGGCCAGGGCCAGCAGCCCCGCGGCAGGACCGGCATTCCGCCAGACATTGGTCATGCCTACGTTGCCGCTGCCGCACTTACGAATATCTACCCCTTTCCAGACCCGGGCTACAAGAAAGCTGAAGGGAATTGAACCAATCAAATAGCTAGCTATGAGAACCCAGTAAGACATCGCAACTCCCCCCCATAATCGTTGAATAAAAACATCTTTTGCGCCGGGGGACTGTTCTTTCGATACTCCCCCTGTCCCTGCTAAGGGATGGAGGGCAGCTCCAATTATGCATGGTTAAACCTCTTTAGCCCTTTTCCGCAGGATAAAACGAATCGGGGTCCCCTCAAACCCGTATGCCGATCTGACCTGGTTTTCAAGATAGCGCAGATAGGAAAAATGCATAAGTTCCGGATCATTAACGAAAAGAATAAATCTGGGCGGTTTCACCCCAGCCTGGGTAACGTAAAATATCTTGAGTCTCCTGGCTCTGTCGGAGGGGGGAGGGGTCTGCAGAACCGCCTCCCGGAACAGACTATTCAAATCCGGAGTGGCAATACGGGTGACCTGCTGCTCGGCAACGAAATCTACCAGTTCCAGCACTTTCTGCACCCTGCGGCCGGTCAGAGCCGAGGTAAATATCAAGGGCAGATAGGGCATAAAGCCCAGTTCGTGCCGGATTCTTTCGGTAAAACGGTTCATGGTGCGGTCGTCTTTTTCCACCAAGTCCCATTTATTAACAACCAGGACCGATGCCTTGCCGGCTTCATGGACATAACCGGCGATTCGTTTATCCTGTTCAGTGACGCCCTCCGCCGCATCCACAACAACCAGGACCACATCGCTCCGGTCTACGGCACGCAAGGCGCGAATCACGCTGTACTTTTCCGTGGCCAGTCCAATCCTGCCCCTGCGCCGCATCCCTGCCGTGTCGATAATGACGTAGTGCCTGCCGTCCCGGTCAAAGGCGGTATCAATGGCGTCCCGGGTTGTGCCGGGCACACTGCTGACTATCACCCGCTCTTCCCCCAGGATAGTGTTGACAAGGGAGGACTTGCCCACATTGGGCCGGCCCACCACAGCTATTTTAACGACATCGGCTTCGTACTCATCAGCCTTCACTTCCGGCAGCAGTTCAACCAGCCTGTCCAGCATATCGCCGGTGTTCAAGCCCTCCGCTGCTGAAACGGGCACGGGATCTCCCAGGCCCAGCTGGTAAAAATCATAAGTGGGAGAAGGCTGATCAAACCTTTCAACTTTATTGGCAACAAGCACCACTGGTTTACTTGCTTTGCGAATCATTAAAGCGATTTCCAGATCATCCGGGTTCAGCCCCGCCCTGGCATCCACCACAAAAAGGACCGCGTCAGACTGGCGTACGGCGAGTTCCACTTGCTGCCGCACACCTTTTATAATCTCGCCGCTTTCCTGGAAATCAAGCCCTCCGGTATCAACGAGGGTAAAACTTCGCCCCGCCCATTCGGCGTCCTGGTACAAGCGGTCCCTTGTTACTCCCGGCTCCCCTTCCACAATAGCCACCCTGCCCCCCACAATCCGGTTAAAAAGTGTTGATTTACCTACATTGGGGCGGCCCAGAATGGCGACAACCGGTTTGGACACTAAACTCCACCTCCTCCCCTATAACAGCTTATTGAGGAACCTTCTGCTCCTTCCTGCTCTTTAACCTATTTTACCCTGTTTTTAGTAAAGTTAACTTCCCGCATCCGCAGACCAGGTTGCTTTTTGCCTGCCTTCCAGCAGGACATCCACCAGTTGGCCCGGCCCTGCTACAGCAGCCACTTGAACCATCAAACACCGGCTTAATTCCCGCAGGCTTACTCCATCTAAAAAAACCGGCTCTTCTTTTTTTAAAGAAACTGCCGGGAGCACCAGCAAATCACCTGTTTTGCCCGGTGGAAGCTGGGAAACCAGATCTGCCCCTGTAAGCAACCCCGCTACCGTAACATACTCACCAAAAAATTCATTCCTGACAACTCTCAGGGTTGCCTGAAGGCCTTCTACCCTATTCAGGGCGGCTGCCACCGGGGCCAATAATTGTTCCCCCAGCACACCGGTTACCAGGGTTATTTTGCCCTTTATCCTTCTCCCCTGAAGGCGGGTTCCGGCCTTCTCCCATTCCTCTAAAAAAAGGCGGGTCAAGCCCACCCCGTTTTCCAGCTGGGGAAAACCGGCGTACCGCTCCAGCGGAGGTACCTCCACACCGGATAGCAGATAAAACTCATCGGAGGCAAAAATAAAGGGGTTTCCTTTTGTACGCAGGTATTCCTCCTGCCTGGCCCAAAGCCAGCGGACCAGCCCGCGGGCTTCCGCCCGGGTATAACCACGCAGGGGATAGCGGCTTTGCCTGAACCTGGTCAACCCCACCGGTACCACTGCCAGGGATCGTACCCAGGGCCAAAGACCCGCCAGGTCATCAGCCGTTCCTGCCAGTTCCTGTCCATCATTTAGTCCGGGGCAGGCGACCACCTGGGTGTGCATTTCAATACCCGCCGCCGCCAGTTCCCGCAGCTGTTCCATAATCAAGCCGGCCCTGCTGTTGCCCAGCATCTGCCGGCGCAGTCCGGGGTTGGTGCTGTGAACAGATATATAAAGGGGACTCAAGCGCATGGAAATGATCCTTTGCAGTTCTTGTTCAGTAACATTGGTAAGGGTGATAAAATTACCGCTCCAGAAGGACAGCCGGTAATCATCATCCTTTACGTAGAGGGACTTGCGCATTCCCGGCGGCATTTGGTCCACAAAGCAAAAAAGGCAATGATTGGAACAGGGGATGGTACGTCCGAAGCCGGCCCCTTCAAATTCCAGGCCCAGATCCTCATCATAATCCTTTTCCAGGTCAAGGATCCATGCCTCACCGTCAGCCTTATTTAATTCCAGGCTCACATCCTCATCGGCTTCCCAAAAGCGATAATCAATAAAATCATGAACTGGCACGCCATTAATAGCAACGAGCCGGTCTCCCCGTCCAATACCCATTTCTTCGGCGATGCTTCCCGGTTTAACCCTGACCACAACCAATCCCGCAGGTTTCATCTGGGGCAACCTCCCCCGTTCTTACTCTAGAAACCATTATCTAAAATTTACTTTTGATAGTCAAGGAAGATTTACCAGGCCCATTCGCACCTCAGCGGTCAGCTGCGCCAACCTGCTGTAGTGTTTTTTCAGTCCGGCCAGGATCAAGGGGCGGCCCAGGGGTGCTAGTAATGGAAGCCGGCAGAAAAATACTCCGGCCAGAAGATATAAGTTGTCCCTTATTCCGCTGTCTATTAAATTAAGTTCACTCTCCCCGATGCCGTACATACCTAAAAAACTGTCCACAAGGCGATAAAGCATTCCCCTTTCGCCTTTAACTGACAGGGCGTAAACATCATTACCCAGGTCATCCTTTCCCAGGGAAAGAATCTTTCCCTCGTCTTCCTTTTTGATATTCAAAAACGGCAGGCTCCGGAAACTGCCCCCTGGTTCCTCCTCCGCCGGCAAGCGCCCCGTGTGGATCGCCCCTGCCAAACCTGCCAGTGGATAAATGCTGTCGCTGAAGTAGAGAACCTTCATCATATCCTCCTATCTCTCTCTTTACCCTTTGCACCAGCTTCACCATCTGGAAATAGGCCGCCTGGGTACCAAGGGTTACGATGGGCCGCCCGACTCTCACGACTCCCCAGCGGCGGGAGAGAAAACCGCCTAACTTCATGGTCAGGTTTACCTTGCCCATCACGTTGACCAGGCAATAGTCATTCGGCGGAATGCTAAAAATTCCCGCCATACCGGCGAAGATATTCTCCAGAACCCTTGGACGGCTGCGCCTGGCGATCAGGAACACCTCATGGCCGGCTTCATCTTGCCCCATAAAGAAAAAATGACCGTGCTCATCGGCTTCCTGACAATCATAGAAGGGTACCGCCAGGAACTCTTCCCGGGTGGGAACCCGGTTTTCCGGGAAAACACCCAGGTGAATAGCGGCGGCGGTCACTGAAGAATGAGCGCCGCCGTAACAGTGATAAATTATTTTCATCCGTGCCTCACCAGAATGTAAGTACCTCTTTCCAATTCATGGACAGTTGAGTCCAGGATCTTGGAAAGGCTAACGGAAACAGAAACCAGTTCGTTTTCATTCCGGGCAAAAAAAATAGGGGCGCCCCCGCTTACCTTATCTTTATTAACGGTGACAACTGCCTGAATTGAATCTGTATTTTGGTTCATTTTTTAAGCCCGCCTTTAGCCTGTTTTTTTCTGACAGCTTTGACCACTGATCCAGCCGTAAGCGGTTTGCTTCTGGCGCTTTCCAGCACCGGGGTAAGCCTGGCTGCTGCAATTAATCGCTCCATGTCCTTTTCCACCGGTAAAATATAAAGTCCCACATCGCCCGTATCCGGGTTTTTCCTGGCCATGGGAGTGAATTCGGGAATATCCACATCTTTCTTTGTGCCCAGGATAACTGCTGCGGTAAAGGCAAGGGCGTTGCGCTGGCCGATATCGTGGATAGTAGCCCTGGCATTGCCGTCCCGGGGTATAATTTTAACGGCCAGCCCTTCTGCGACAATCTTTTCCCGCATCGATGCCAGGCCGATGTTCATAATACCAATTTCATCTACCATTAAAAGGGGACCATCAAAGGATAATTCTGCCGGGACGACATCACAGATGTTGCCGATCAATTCGCCGGACATGAAATGCCGGCAGACGAAAAGGGCGGCTAAAGCCGTTATAATGGCTGCGGACAGCCCCCCCAATTGAGTCGCCAGGCTGGTGGCAAAGGCAGTACCCATAACCAGATAGTTCCTGGCCTCAAATGTCCGGGCAATTCCCTCAATATAATCCAGTCCCCTTTTGACCAGCTCGGTGCTCTCCAGGCTCTCCAGGGTTTTGCGCTCTATGTTCCGGATTTCCCGGAATTGCTGAGCGGCCAGGGCCAGAAACGTGGCGGCGGTGTAATCCGGTTCCAGGATGGCGGGAACTGCCACAGCCCCCAGGGCGGAAGCTATGAAACCCAGGGAAAGGTGTGCCAGGTAGCCATGGGGATAACCCGGGTACTGCCTGTAATCAATACGCAAAAGCAAGACCCGGGAGATGGCGCCGGCCAGGACACCGGCCAGGATAACCATGATATATTCAGGTAGATTTAGCCAGCCCAGAACATTCATCAGTCTTTGGTCGGGTTATCCTTTTCATCTTTAAGTTTGGAATTGGCGTCGGGACTGTTTATCCCCGGTTCTTTCTCCGTCAGACTGCCGCCCTGTTTCCTGTAAATTTTACGCAAAGCCTGACCCGGCCCCATAAAACCGGCAAACTCCTTGCCAAAACCGGATAACCTGCTCTTGAAGCTTTCCCAGTTGCCGGAGTTGACTAGCAGGAAGCCCAAACCGCCGATAATGGTTACACCCAGGATCCAGCCCAGGGCTTTCCAGGCTCCCCCTCCAGCCGTACGCTCCGCCCCGGGCGCCTGGGGGGCGGCAGGGGTCGCGGTAAGGCCCAGAACAGTGGGCATTGCCTCAGTAAACATGGCCACGCCCTGTGCGGCTTCTTCCTTTGTATTTGTATGGGTGCCCGCCTCGATTAAAAGAGCCGTGGGGGTCAGATCCTGGTTGTAATCCCCTTTACCCACGAAGATCTCCTTCACTACATTGCTGTGCAGGTTATTCGCCGCTGTCATCATCCGCCTGGCAAAATCCATATTGGCGCTCATGCCGGGGTTTTCCCTGCCCACAACCAGCCGCAGCCTGGCCACGTTTTTGCCGTCAATGGTAGCCCGGTAATAATTCGGGTCCGGCACGCCGTCCCGGTGAATATCGAATATTGCCGCCGGTTTGTTTTGCAGTAAACCTGCCGCGGTCCGGCGGGAGCGGGTGTAGGCGTTATTATCGTGGGGGTCGTGGGGGGTTTCATCGTAATGCACATTGATTCCTTTGCCCCTGAGCTTATCCACCATGATTTTACCGATCTGGTAGATCCCGCCCTTGAAGGGTATTGATTCCGTACCGTCACTGGGTACGTAGGATTCGTCCGTATGGGTGTGATATACAGCCAGGCCGCCTTTTCCCTGCTGGGCTACTTCACTTGCCAGAACGGGCATGTTTTCTCCCGCGTAAAAGTCCTGGTAGGATACTATCTGGGGATCCATACCCACAAATTTAGCTTCCGCCTGGTCCCCTTCCACCTTCTCCATCCGGTAAATGCGCCCTTCGCAGGTGTACAACTCGTCCCCCACAAAAACGGTCCGGGCCATCATGCTCAGCATGTTTCCCTGTTCATCCATGATTGTCGTGAATTTTCCCACCAGGTGATCGGGGGTTATGTTTTCGTGTACTTCCGCCATAACCGGTACCGGTTGCTGGCCGGGCTGGGACCTGATCACAAATAAAAGGGCAACGCCAAACAACACTGCAAGTATACCGCCTAAAAGCCCGAAGCCTTTCCCGAATCTATTCCTGCCCACCAAGTTCACCCGCCTTTTTTTCATCGTCCTTAATTCCGTTCCGCCCGGCGCTCTTTTGGTCTTGTTCTCCGGGCCTGTTCAGCTCCGGTTTTTTGAGGGCTTTGATCAGTTCCGGAGGGCGGCCTTCGATCTTGGGTCCGCCCGCAAACCGCTCTAAGGATTCGCCAATGAGCTCGGCCAGAAGGATGGCTACAATCCCCGCCAGAACAATGGTATCAAAGGCCCCGGCCCCGCCGATGGCCACAGCATAATTCTGAGGGGCCCCCGGTTGCCCCAATAACCAGACATAATGAAAAATGTCCACCAGCAGCACGCCCAGGGTTGCAGCTATAAAAGCAGCCCTCCTTGACCTTCCGATCAGATAGGCGACAATACCCCCTGCCAGGGGGTAAAGGTAAATTGCATCAATAAAGGCAAAACGTCCTGCCGGTTCCATGGTTGTACCGGTATTAATCAGGGAACCCACCACATAAACTGCCACAGCTGTGATTGCGGCGCCGGCCAGAGCCCTGATCCATTCTTTTGCAGTGCCCGCCCGGAGGAGAAGGTAAATCGCCAGGCCGATTGGCACCAGTGCCCCCCCCACATTTACCGAAGTTGTAAAGGGGAGAAACCCCAGGGGAATGTTGATAAAACTGCCCAGAATAATGGCCGCGATAACAACCAGCGCCCCCCGGTCGGATAGCCGCATCCGGTCCAGGGCACGATGGGCCAGGCCCAGGTAAATAAGAATTGAAACAACAATCAGGATAATGATTCCCACGGGAAACCGTTCCAAGTGCCTCAGCCTCCTTGTATCAACAAATATCAAGTTTAGACTGCCACACCGGATTTAAAAATATGCAAAAAAAAAGCGGTTATCCACCGCATTCTTTTTATTATAAAAAATTACTCGTTTTCTTTTTTCTCAAACAGGTCGCCCACCATGTCACCGATGGTTACCACGTCGCTGTTATCCTGGGGCTTACTGTGACTGTAGTCCTGAAACTCCCGGGTTTGTTTTTCTTTAGCAACCTCCCGGATGGAGAGACGGATCCTTTTCTCCACAGGGTCTACACTTAAGACCTTTACATTCACCTCTTCGCCCTCGGTAACAACTTCATCCGGTTTGGCAATGTGCCGCTCCGCCAGGTGGGAAATGTGAACAAGTCCTTCCACGCCGGGCTCCAACTGGACAAAGGCGCCAAAAGGAGCCAGTCGGACCACTTTGGCCAGGACAATACTGCCGATGGCGTATTTCTCCGCCACCGTATCCCACGGGTTGGGCAGAACCTGTTTTAATCCCAGGGATATCTTTTCGTTTTCCCGGTCTATTTTTAAAACCATAACTTCAATTTCATCGCTTACTTTAACCACTTCCGACGGGTGGTTAATGCGGTGCCAGGACATTTCGGAAATATGCAAAAGACCGTCTACGCCCCCGATATCCACAAAGGCGCCAAATTGAGTCAGGCGCCGTACAATGCCCTTGACAATCTCGTTTTCCTGCAAATTTTCCAGCAATTCTTCCCGCAGCCTGGCATATTCTTCTTCCAGCACAGCCTTGCGTGATAGAATAACTTTCTTGCGGCCGCGGTTTAATTCGATTACCCGGGTTGTAATAACCTGCCCCAGGTACTTGGAGAGGTCCTCTACATACCCTCTGTCAACCAGGGAAGCCGGTAAAAAAGCACGTACACCCACGTCTACCAGAAGGCCGCCTTTTACAACTTCCCGGACCGTTCCTTCAACCGGTTCCTGGGTATTTAAAACTTCCTCCAGCCTGAACCAGGCTTTTTCGGCGTCAGCTTTTTCTTTGGATAAAATAAGCTTACCCTCATTATCCTCTGCTTTCAGAACGTATACTTCTATTTCATCCCCCACCTTGACCAGGTCTTGAATGGAGGTAACTTCACAGCAGGACAGCTCCCTTGCAGGGATAATGCCTTCCGACTTTGCACCGATATCCACCATAACTTCGTCCAGGCCAACGTGGACAACAGTGCCCTTGACAATATCACCATGGCGGACGGCCTTTACTTCCACCGCGTCCTTCATTTCTTCTTCGGAATCGTTTACTTCTTCGGAATCAGTTGCTTCTTCAGGATTGCTTACTTCTTCGGAATCAGTTGCTTCTTCGGGATTGCTTACTTCTTCGGAATCAGTTGTTTCTTCAGGATTACTTACTTCTTCGGGATTGTTTACTTCTTCAGTGCTGTTGTTTTCTTCGTACTCACTCATTCGTCTTATAACCTCCTCTATAATCCAGTCAGGTGTGGATGCACCCGCCGTTAACCCTGCCACTTTCACCCCCCGAAACCAGGCCGGATCCATCTGGCCCGCTTCCTCGATATGGTAGGTCCGCGTCCCCGATGTGTGGCACAGGTTGGCCAACTTTCTTGTGTTGGCGCTGTTTATACCCCCTACCACAACCATGACCTCCACCTGCCGGGCAAGCTCAAGGGCGGCTTTTTGCCGCTCGGCCGTTGCATTGCAAATAGTATTGCAAACCCTGACCTCCGCACCTGTCTTTCGCAAAACCTCTACCACAGAATCAAAATTCTCCCGGGGTTGGGTTGTCTGGGCAACTACCCCGACCAGCCCCGCCACCGCCAGTTCGGCGGCTTCCTCTGGATTCTCCACTACCACCGCTTTCCCGGAAGTCCAGCCGATTATCCCCTGGACTTCCGGATGTTCCCTGTCACCAACCACCACCACCTGTATGTTTTCGCCGGACAACTCACGGGCCAGATCCTGCGCCCTGCGGACAAAGGGACAAGTGGCGTCCACAATATCCAACCCTTTTTCCCGGGCGGATTCCAGCAAAGCCGGACTCACACCGTGGGATCTGATGACCAGCGTACCTCTTTTAATCTCCCCGATATCATTTATTTTCTCAAGACCCATTCGCGCCAGGCAAGAGACCACCTGGGGATTATGGATCAAGGGGCCCAGGGAATAAATCGGGCCTTCCCTGTTGTCTACAGTTGCCCGGGCCATGTCGATGGCCCTTTTTACGCCAAAACAAAACCCGGCTTTCTGGGCTAACCATACTTCCACAAAATCACCGCTTTTTACATCTAATATTACTTCGTTGAAGCCCCGTCAATTCCTTCCGGCAATTTATTAATTTAAGGGAATTCCGTCTTTTACTCCCCAAGAAGAGCCCCAATGCGTGACATGGCCAAATCGCTTAAACTTTCCAGGTCCCCTCTGGAGCCGGTTTTAAATGATTCCACCGGAATGGGCCGGCCCACACGAACCCTTATTTTACCCCAGAACCCCCTGGTCCCGCTAACCGCAACGGGTAAAACCGGCGCACCCGATTTAAGCGCCAGCATGGCGGCTCCTAAATGGGGCTTCAGCATTTCGCCGCTGTGGCTTCGCGTACCCTCGGGGAACACCCCCACCACTTCCCCTTCTTCCAGGAGCCTTAAGGCGGTCCTAATAGCGTTGCGATCAGTCCGGTCGCGCCGAACCGGAAAAGCTCCGGATATGCCTACCACATAACCCACTACGGGAATTTTGAACAGCTCGGCCTTAGCCATAAAGTAAACCTTGCGCTTGAAAGCGCAAATTACAACCACCGGATCCCAGTAACTGACATGATTGGCCACCAAAACCACGCCGTCACTGCCCGGGATGTTCTCCGCACCCTCAATTTCCCAGCGCCGCACCACAACCAGGATAATGCGGACCAGAAACTTTAGCGTCCTGAAGATCACAGGTCCTACCACCAGGCTGAAACCCGCGTCAAAATCATTTCTACAACCTGTTCAGCCGTATATGTTGAAGAGTCAATAACCTCTGCATCCAAGGCAGGTCTGAGCGGAGCCGTTTCCCTTCGGGTGTCAATCCTGTCCCTGGCGAGAATTTCCTCTTCCACCTGGCGCAGGTCCACGTTAGCGCCCTTTTCCATCAACTCTCCCCTGCGCCTCCTGGCCCGCTCACCGGGGGAGGCTGTAAGAAATATTTTAAACCGGGCATCAGGTAAAACCACTGTCCCTATATCCCGCCCTTCCATGACCACGCCGCCCTGGCGGGCCATGGATCTTTGCAACTCCACAAGGTGATTTCTCACCGCAGGCACCCTGGCCACCAGGGAAACACTTCCGGATACTTCCGGACCACGGATAGCCCGGGTGACATCTGCACCGTTTAAAAGCACTTTAAGCATTGAATCTTCGCCCGGAACCAGCTCGATCGAGGCAGACCTGGCAACCTGCACCAACGCCTCCCTGTCGTTCAAGTCAGTTCCTTCCTGAAGCGCCTTTAATGTTACAGCCCGGTACATGGCCCCCGTATCTACATAGGTGAAACCAAGCTCTTTAGCTACCATCCGGGCCACCGTGCTCTTGCCGGAGCCGGCTGGTCCGTCTATGGCTATATTGGGGTTCGCAGCCATGACCCCTCCTGAAATATTTTTACGTATTAAGCAATTCTTTTTACTCAATTCGACATAGTACTTTTTTTTCCTTTTTTTATCTGAAAATAAAAAGCCAGGAGGGGAAAAACCCTTCCAGACTGTATTATTCTACCCGGTAAATTTTTAATACACTGGCAAAACCCGAAGATAGGGAGGAATTGGCGTTGGCCATTTTATTTGTTGCGGCACAAATTGTTACAGACAAATCGTGCGCCACAGGATGCGGAAAAAAAGAGGGAAATAACAGGATGACGGTAAGAACGGGAGACAACATCTCCTTTGAGGAAACCCCAGTTAATCTCCCAACCGGATCTCTTTTAGGACGCTGGAAAAACCGGGAAATGACACATCTATACACTCCGCATCGGACACCGTGGTTTCCCCTTCCGCCAGCAGCCCGGCTACCGCTGCTGCCAGGGCAATGCGGTGGTCACCGTGGCTCTGGCAGGCGCAACCCCGCAGGGGTTGCCCTCCCCTCACCAGAAGTCCGTCGGGCAATTCTTCCACGGCAGCCCCAAAGGATTCAAGCATTCCGGCCACCGTGGAGATCCGGTTGCTCTCTTTAACCTTCAACTCCGCCGCATCCCGTATTTCCGTCCTGCCTTCGGCCAGGGCGGCTGCCACAGCCAGGGCGGGTATTTCATCTATTAAACGGGGAATCATTTCACCTCCCACCGCTATGCCCTTCAGATTTCCTGTGTAGCGGATCCGGATCTCCGCCACCTGTTCCCCCCCCTCCTCCCGGGGATTCAGCAATTCAATTGAGGCCCCCATGCCGGTCAGAGCGTCAATGATCCCGCTTCTGGCATGATTTATTCCCACCCTGGCCAGGGTCAGATCCGACCCCGGCAGGGAGGCTGCCGCCACCATGAGAAAAGCCGCCGAAGACAGGTCTCCCGGAATGATAATTCTCTTCCCCAGAAGGCGCGGCCTGCCCGTAAGCCGGACCGTCATACCGGACACGTCCACCCTGGCCCCGAAATACCCGAGCATACGCTCGGTGTGATCTCTGGAACGGTGCGGTTCGGTTACGCAAGTAACCCCGCCGGCATAAAGTCCTGCCAGGAGAATCGCTGACTTGACCTGGGCGCTGGCTACCGGGGAGGTATAATGAAGGGGTTTTAAACTGCCGCCCCGTACAGCCAGGGGAGCCAGGTTCCCGCCCTGCCGGCCTTCAATCCTGGCCCCCATCAGGATCAGGGGGCCGACAACCCTGGCCATGGGGCGCCGCCGCAGGGAAGCGTCTCCGGTAAGTACGCTGAAAAATGGCTGGGCCGCTATAATTCCCAGGAGCAGGCGCAGGGTAGTGCCTGAATTGCCGGCGTCCAGAACGTCCTCCGGTTCCCGCAGGCCGTCCAAACCACTCCCCTGAACCCGAAGCGAATCCTGCCCGGTCCAGGTGATTTCAACACCCAGTTTTTGAAAACAAGCCACTGTCGCCCGGCAGTCCTCACCGGGCAGAAAATTTTCAATTATGGTGTCTCCTTCCGCCAGGGCGCCCAGCATAACCGCCCGGTGGGAGACTGATTTGTCTCCGGGAACGGACACCGTACCCCGCAGGGAACGGGCCGGTTTAACTAATAGATCCAAATTACCTCACCCTTAATAGATAATGGGGCTGATGAACAGGGGGCAGGCAGACGCTTCAAGCTGAAATGCGCCCCGGTTGTATCACCGTAACAAACCGGATGAACGAAGGTTCTTATTTTACGTATACCGGGTAACCTTGCTCCCGCAACACCCGGACCGCTTTTTCCCGCTCCTCCTCCGTTGCCAGACCAACTCTGATGGTGCCCCCTTCACCCTCCCGGACCCTCAGGATCTCGATGTCGCTAATATTTATCCCCGCTTTCAGCAGGTGCAGGGTAAAACCGTTAATGGCACCGGGCCTGTCGGGCACAGTAAGCACCAGCTCATGGAGAACGGGCAGGTAACCCCTGGTTTTAGAAGGTATTTCCGAGCGAGCCTGCCTGGCGCAATCCAACCAGGTCTCAATTGCCCTGCCATCCCCAGCCAGGAGCATATCCTCAAACAAGTCCAGTTCCTTCTTGAAATACTGAAGCATCCCGAGCGCCTGCCGGCGGTTGGAGATAAAAATATCCCGCCACAGGGAAGGACTGCCCGAGGCAATCCGGGTGGTATCCCTAAACCCTCCCGCGGCCAGGGGCAGGGCGTTTTCACTGCCAGGCGACCGGGCTACCGTGTTGACCAGCGCCGCCGCAATCAGATGAGGCAGGTGGCTGACAGCTGAAACGGCCCGGTCATGGGCCTCCGGTTCCATTTCTATAACCCGCGCCCCAACTCCCCCGGCTAATTTCCTGACATAAGACAGGGCCCCGGGTGATGTTTGCGGGGTCGGCGTGATAACATAGAAGGCGTTTTCAAACAAATAGGGGTCGGCGCCCTGGACACCGGTTTTCTCCGAGCCGGACATGGGATGCCCCCCCACAAAGCTGATCCCGGGCGTAACCGCCCTTTCCCCTTCACGTACCACTTCACCCTTGGTGCTCCCCACATCGGTCACCACAGTCCCAGGGGTGAGATGGGGCAGCAATTCCAGGAGAGCAGGGATGGTGGCGCTAACCGGGGTGGCGATGATCACCAGGTCCGCTCCGGTCACCGCCCCGGCCGGGGAAAGGGTAAAACTGTTAATCGCACCCAGCTCCAGGGCCAGGCGCAAATTTTCCGCCCCGGAGCCCGTTCCCACCACCTCCCGGGCCAGCCCGCGCCTGCACAGAGCCATACCCAGGGACCCGCCGATGAGGCCGACGCCCACGATGGCTACCCGGTCGAACTCCGGAGTCAAGGCATTTTCCTCCCCAGGGCGCCGGCAAATCTGCGCAAGTCCTTCATCATAGCGGTAAAATTAGCCGGTGTAAGGGACTGGGAGCCATCGCAAAGGGCTTCGGCCGGCTTTGGATGCATCTCCACCAACACCCCATCGGCGCCTGCTGCCAGAGCCGCCCTGGCCATGGACGGAACATAACGCCACTTGCCGATGGCGTGGCTGGGATCCACTATAACCGGCAGATGGGATAGATCCTTCGCCACCGGCACGGCCGTCAGATCCAGCGTATTCCGGGTATAGCTTTCAAAGCTGCGGATACCGCGCTCACACAGAATTACCTTATAATTACCCCCGGACATGATGTACTCCGCCGCCATCAGCCACTCCTCAATGGTGGCCGAAGGTCCTCTTTTCAGCAATATCGGCTTATCAACCCTGGCCATTTCCCTGAGCAGCAAAAAATTCTGCATATTGCGGGCGCCAATTTGTAAAATATCCGCGTATTCCGCAACCAGTTCCAGGGTCCTGGCATCCATGACCTCGGTAACAATCAGAAGACCCGTTTCCTCCCGTGCCTCCGCCAGGAGTTTTAAACCTTCCTCCTCCAGCCCCTGAAAGGAATAGGGCGAAGTCCTGGGCTTGAAAGCCCCGCCCCGCAACATGGTAGCGCCGGCATCCCGGACAATCCGGGCTGACTGCAAAAGCTGTTCCCTGCTTTCCACTGCGCAGGGCCCGGCCATAACGTGGATGGTATCCCCTCCTATTTCCAGTCCGCCCACCCGGATGACTGTGTCCTTTTCCTGAAAGGTCCTGCTGGCAAGTTTATAAGGCTGCAGGATGGGGACAACCTTTTCCACGGACTGCATGGCTTCCAGACCCGATCCGGCCAGGCGTGTCCTGTCCCCTATGGCCCCTATGATGGTTCGTTCCACCCCCCGGGACAGGTGAATCTGAAAGCCTTCCCGTTCCAGCCAGACCAAAACGGCTTTTATTTCTTCTTCCGTGGCGCAGTGACTCATAACCACGATCATCTTCTTCCCTCCATGTCTTCCCGATTGGTACTTACTTTTTTTACTTATACTATGTTTTCCGTAAAAGCCAAAGGGCAAACTGGGCCATGCCGGTAAAGCGCCGCAAACGCCCGGTATCACGGGTCAAATTAAAAAAACACCCGAGAAGGTGTGTTTAACCAGACCATAAGCACATACTTACCGCCTCCCCTTCCGTTCTGCCGTTCTACCTTGTCCTCAAACCCTGGAATTTGCGCCCGGTTTTTCAACCCGGGCAATTAAACCGTCCTGCCGTGGAACCTTCCGTACAAACAAGTTAACCAACCGAAGTCCCGGGGTACCGGATATTACACCCATATCTCCAGAATCCTGCCTGCCGCCGGGACAGCAATCCAGGGTAAATATCCCTGAAATTCCCTTTATATTAGCACACGGTAAAAAATATGGCAATGGTTAAAAGCATAAAACGAATGTAACTGACGGATAAAAAACTCGGAGAATTAGAGCTGCTGGACTTTCCCTGCATTTTTTCAACCGTCATAAGTATGGCTATGGGCAGCGATAGCCACGTCAGAATGATAACTTGCACAGGTTGTTATTTTTAACCGTAGGTGCTAAGTAACTGCTATAACCCGACTTTTACAGTTTAAAAAAAGTGATAAGCCCGTGGCAGCTTAAACCATGGG
>CAZCGU010000014.1:0-83898 GCA_964498525.1 uncultured Pelotomaculum sp. | reverse complement strand
CCGGGACGGTGTGGATATCAGTACGGAACAATTTTACCGGCGCCTGGTGGAAAGCCGTGAAGCGGTTACTACATCCCAGCCGACCCCCGGGGAATTTGCCTCTGTTTACGCCTCTCTGCCGTCCCCAAGCGTCATCTCAATTCATATTTCGGGCGCCATGAGCGGGACCTGCCAATCTGCCGGGATCGCCAGGAAAATGGTTCGCGGGGCGGATATTGAAGTTATAGATTCAAAATCTGTCAGCATGGGGCTCGGTTTAATCGTGCTGGAAGCTGCCAGGGCAGCCAGCAAGGGAAAGACAAAGGAAGAAATCTTAAAAATTATCTATGATCTGCAAGCCCGGTTGCAGGTATATTTTATCGTGGATTCCCTGGAATATCTTGTACGGGGGGGCAGGATCGGGATGGCTACGGCTTTTCTGGGCACTATTTTAAACATTAAACCCCTTCTGTTTTTAAAGGACGGCCTGGTTCAGCCCTATGAAAAGATCCGGGGCAGGGCGAAAGCCATTGAAAGACTGGTTCAAATTGTTGAAGAAGAGACGGCCGGGCAAAGGATAAAATGTTCCATTGTCCACGGGATGGACCCCGCCGGCATGGAACAGATTTGCCGGAAAATCAGGCCCGGGTTAAACTGTGCTGAACCGGTTATTTCCCAATTGGGCGCTGTTGTGGGTACCCACACCGGCCCAGGGGTTGTGGGTATAGTCTTTGCCCCCGAAGGATAAAGAAGCCGGATTTGACCCGGCGTCTTTTTTTGCCAATAAATATTTTCAACCCCGGGGCGGGATAAATTCCCTGTATACAACCGCGTCCTTGCCACCCAGGTAACCGAGATTCTGTTCATTTAAGAGCACTTCTACCACACCCGCGTTGCCGAGGGTAACTGCAATTTTATCCGTGGCTTTAAAATTTTTGCTCTGTCCGGCCGGTACTTCCCCCTGAAAGGCGGGGTTTCCATCCACAATAACCCTCATCCAGCTCCGGTCGCTTTTTACATTCAGGACAAGATTGACGCCGGTGGTTTGGTCTGGTTCCGCCTGTTGCCCCGGCGCCTGGGTTTGGCCTTCAGGCGTCTGGGTTTGTTCGCCTGTCTGGAGGGGTGTTTGAGCAGGTTCCCTGCGGACTTCTTCTCTGGTTCTGTCCGCCGGGGGAAGCAAGCCGAGCCCCCTGGCTCCGTAAAACAATGATATGGCCAGGCCAATCAAGACAACAAAGGCAGCAAAATAGAGCCAGTAACGGGGTTTTCCCAAACCGCGCACCTTGACAGGCTCTTCGGCACGTTTGGGGGCGGCGCTCCTTTCAGGGATTTCTGCCCTGGTAAAGGTTCGGTCATATGCATCCACCACTTCCCCAACATCCAAGTTTAAAAACCTGGCGTAGTTTTTCAGGAATGCCTTCGCGTAAACTTCCCCCGGTAAAAGATCAAACTGTTCCTTTTCCAGGGCCTGCAGATATTTGCGGCGGATTTTGGTTTCCTGCTCAACTGCTTCCAGGGACAGTCCCAGCGCTTCCCTGGCCTCCTTTAATTCCCGGCCTATTTCCATTGGTGCGCCCCCCTTGCAGATATGACTCATAATCGGGCAAATTCCGGATAAAGAAAGCTAGATCTAAAACGGCTTTTTTTAAATCTTCGGTGTTAACGGAAAAATCGTACTCGCCGGACGGGCCGTCAGGATAACGGTATAAGGGATCGTAATAATTCCTCAAAAGGTAGGTAAAGACAGAGTCAAAGTTTCTGTCGGACAATAATTTGTTAAGTACCGCCACCTGGGTCCGCCCGATTTTTTTTTCCAGGGAACTAGTAGCCCTTTGTAATTCCGGAATATTTTCCCCTGGTCCGTCAGTATAAACTTTCCGGATTCTCTCAACTCTACTTTCAATTGAAGCATATAAAAGGATCCTGTATCCCTTTTTCATTGAATTGAAAAGTGGAACCGGCAGGATCAGATTACCCACCCGTCTGCTTTCACACTCAACAATAAAAAAGCCTTTATCATTTGTGGCGCTGAAAAACCGTGCCAAGGAACTTTCAAAATCCTTCTGGGAAGGTGACTGGGGTTGGCCAATTTTACCGTAAACCGAACCCCTGTGCCGGGCCAGACCTTCCAGGTCGAGGGCGGGCAGGCCCATTACAGCCAGAACTTGCAAGACCTCGGTTTTTCCGACACCTGTAAGGCCGTGGAGAACAACAGCTTTGGGGGTTAACTCCGGTCTGTCAAAATATTTGTTAATATATTGACGGTAGGATTTGTATCCCCCTGTCAGGCGGCTCACCCGATAACCCATAGTATCTAAAAGCGAGGCCATAAACCGGCTCCGCAGCCCCCCCCGCCAACAAAAGACGATTAAATTTTGGCCCTTTGAAATTCGGTCCACGGTATCGATTTTTTCAGGCAGTTTAGGCGCTGCCAGTTTCAGGCCCAACCTGCGGGCAGGTTCAAGCCCCATTTCGCGGTAGGTGGTTCCAATTGCGGTTCGTTCCAGGTTATTAAAAACCGGTATGTTAATGGCGCCGGGAATAGTTGCCCGGGCATATTCTTCTTCTGATCGGACATCGATTAGCAGGCCAGCTTCAACTTTTAGGGCCTCTTCCACTGTAATTTCTTTATGCATTACCTTGCCTTTCGGGCCTTATGGGCCGTTTGTTTTAGGTTCTCCCTTTTCCCCAAAACTATAACAATATTCAGGGTTCGCCCCCGGGTATTTAAAACCGCTTTTTAAAAACCTGGTTGTACTGGTCCAGAGTCATCAGGATGGCCCGGGGCTTACTGCCCTCATAGCCCCCGACGATACCCCGCTGTTCCATTATATCTATTAGCCGCGCCGCCCTGGCGTAGCCAATATGAAGTCTTCTTTGCAACATGGAAATAGATGCGTGCCCGGTTTCAATTAGAATCAAAACGGCCTGGGGCAGCAGTTCATCTTCCACTTCCGGCGGGCTTTCCTCCTGTGGCGCCTCTTTTAAAATCTTTTCGTCGTAAACAGGTTCCGCCTGTTTTTTTAAATACTTAACCAGCTCATCGACATCGCGATCGGATAAATAAGCTCCCTGAACCCGGACCGGTTTAGCCGAGCCCACCGGAAAGAACAGCATGTCCCCCTTGCCCAGAAGCTTTTCGGCTCCGGACATGTCCAGGATAGTCCGGGAATCAATCTGGCTGGAAACAGCAAAGGAAATCCGGGATGGAATGTTGGCCTTAATTAGTCCTGTAATTACATCCACGGACGGGCGCTGGGTAGCCACTACCAGGTGGATACCTGCGGCCCGGGCCATTTGGGCCAGTCTGCAAATAGCGTCTTCAACGTCCGCAGGGGCAACAATCATCAGGTCGGCCAGCTCGTCTATGATCACTATAATAAAGGGGAGGGGCGTATTGTTGCTGTCCGGGTCCTTTGTTGCAATCATCTTGTTATACCGGGTAATGTCACGCACCCCAGCCCCGGCAAACAGCTCGTAGCGTCGTTCCATTTCCTTCGCTGCCCACCGCAAGGATGTTGCCGCCTTTCTGGGGTCTGTAACCACAGGGGTGACCAGATGGGGAATTCCGTTATAAGTAGCGAGTTCTACCATTTTAGGGTCGATCATTAGAAGTTTAACTTCATCGGGGGTTGCTTTAAAAAGTATGCTGGCAATCAAGGTGTTAAGGCAGACGCTTTTCCCCGAGCCGGTAGCCCCCGCTATTAACAGGTGGTGCATTTTACCCAGGTCCCCGATGATGGGGTTGCCGGCAATATCCTTCCCCAGCGCCACCGTAAGCTTTGATTTGGACTGGATGAATTCCTGGGTTTCTAACAAGTCTCTTAAATGCACCATGGATATTTCCTTGTTCGGCACCTCGATTCCAACCGCGGCTTTACCGGGGATCGGAGCCTCAATCCGTACACCCGGGGCAGCCATGGACAGGGCGATATCGTCGGCAAGACCGACAATACGGCTCACTTTTACACCCGAAGGGGGCTGAATTTCGTAGCGAGTTATGGCCGGACCCCTGGAAACCTGGATAACCCTTGCTCTGACCCCGAAACTTTCCAGGGTTTCTTCCAGGATGCGAACATTTTCATTGATATCTTTATTGTAACGGATGCTTTTAACCCGGTTGGGGCGTGCGAGGAGTGTCAAAGGAGGCAGTTTGTATGAGGGAAAGCCCGTCGCGGGATCAAGTTCAAGAAAGGAAGTCTCGTCCTCTCCGTCCGTAGCCAGGCCCGGTTTTTCCGGCTCAATGCCGTCCGGTAGTGATTTCAGGCTTTTTTCCGGCGAAGAAAGGGTTTTTTTAAAATCCATTTCCTGAGGAGTATCTTCCGCTCTGGTTTCCGCGGATTCCAGTATGGTAAAATGCTCACCGGCATCGATAATAACAGGTTTTTGGGAGCTTGCTTTTTTTTCTTTTTCCTTATTTCCGCCCTCTTCTTCCGCGTCAATAAAAAGGAACCCCTCTATACCTTTTAAAGCCTTTTTGAACATATTTTTGCCGCGTTCCGACAGACACCCGGCAATCGTCAGCAAAGAGAGATTTGTAAGGAGTAAAAGGGAGATTATCCCGGCTGTAATTAAAATAATGTAGGTTCCTGTGAGACCGAATGATTTTATAAAACCGTAACTTAAGAGCGCACCCATAACCCCTCCGCCATCACCGGCGACGCCGGCTTTAAAGGAGTCCTCCGGGGGAATCAGAAGATGAAAAAAAGTAAGGGCAACCAGATACAAAAGACCCGCCCCGTACATTCTTTCGGATATCCGGGTCTTGCTGCGTTTAAGTACCAGTTTCAAGCCGGCCAGCACCAGAAGAAGCGGAAAAAGATATCTTCCTTCGCCGGCGATACCCTTTAAAACCCTGTCAACAAATTGACTGATTAACCCGGAAGAGGGGGAAAGAAGACAGACAATACCAAGCACACCCAGGGCTACAAAAGCGATTCCCAGGATTTCATATTTTAGTTCTTCTTTAAGCCGGCTTGTCGTTCCCATATTCTTACCCTCCAAAGATAATATACCACAGTTGGGGCCAAAGATCCTTGTAAATACACATAATAATAGCCCACCGCGGAGAATTAGGGGGCTATTTCTTGATTGTGGTCATTGTGTAGTTCCCTTCCCCCGCAGGTTCCGGTATTTGCCGGCAACATCCGCGATGAGGGTGATTTGGAAGCACTTGAACATACCCTGATAGGGTCAGGGGTGGTTCGGTAATTAACCAAACTGCCGGGTAGTTAAAGTCTTAACAGAGCAATTATGATTACCGCCGAACCCACGGCAAAACGGTACCAGACAAAGATTCCGAAATTACGCCGGGCCAGGTACCTTAAAAGGAAACCTATAGAGATAAAACCAACAACCGCAGAGGTGATTACCCCGGTTAAAAAGGCTGTATTGATGTCCCCCGGGGCGATGTCCTTAAACTTGAAGATTCCCGCCCCCACAATGATGGGTGTGGAAAGCAAAAAGGAAAATCTTGCGGCTGCTTCCCTGGTCAAGCCCAGGGCCCTTCCTGTTGTCATGGTAACCCCGGAGCGGGATACACCGGGGAGGATGGCAAAAGCCTGGGAGAGACCAATCAGAAGGCTGTCGGACAGTGACATACTCCCAATACCCTTGACACTGGCAGCCCGGCGGTCTACCCAGTAAAGAATGATACCCATCACAATCAGAAGGACGCCGATTAAAAGCGGGGTGCGGAAGATAGTCTCCGCTTGTTCCTCAAAAAAATAGCCGGCCGCGGCCCCGGGAACAGTTGCTGCTGCCAGGTACCAGAACATTTTTGCTTTCTGTGTTCCATCCCGGCGCAGGGCGCTGTTGAGCAAAGAGAGCCAGTCCCGCCAAAAGAAAGCCACCACGGAAATCAGCGTTCCGATGTGCAGGGCCACGTCAAAAGTGAGACCTGCGTAGGGCCAGTTAAACAACCACGGGATCAGGACCAGGTGGGCCGAGCTGGAGATCGGCAGAAATTCACCCAGACCTTGAAAGATCCCGAGAACAAGTGCCTGTAAAATAGTCACAATGACACCTCCGGAAGAACACAGGTCATTTAGCACACCATATCATTATAGCATGCCTGGCCCGTCCGAAAAAAGAAAATGGGGAAATTCTTTCTAAAATAAGGTTTTTATGATTTTAGAAGGCTTCCGGGCATGAGATCCAGTCTCAAATAATCGCTGGGGCGGGTGCTTAAGAGTTTGACGATCTTCTTGGCGCCAAAGCCGTCATCTTCCACCAGCAGGGAAACCCCATTATAGTCCACTTCCTTGTATTCAGGATATTTGGTGGAATCAAAACCTTCCAGCACCAGTTCCAGCTGCATTGGAGTATACAAGATCACTGAAGAGGCACCTCTTTTCGCCGTTGTTTCCAATCCTCGATCATATTCTTGACCCTTTGAACGGCGTTGCCGATTCCCCCCACCTCATCGATCAATCCCACTTCTACCGCCTCCCGGCCAATTAAAACCGTGCCGATATCCCTGGCCAATTCACCGGTCCGGAACATCAGCTCGCGAAATTTTTGTTCGCTGATCCTGGAATGCTCCGTGGTAAAACGCACCACCCTGTCCTGCATTTTGTCCAGATACTCATAGGTTTGGGGTACCCCGATGACGAGTCCGTTTAAGCGGATAGGATGGATGGTCATGCTGGCGGTATTGGCAATATAAGAGTGTTTTGCCGCAACGGCAATAGGAACACCAATTGAATGTCCCCCTCCCAGGACAATAGAAACAGTGGGTTTGGAGATGCTGGCGATCATCTCAGCTATGGCTAAACCTGCTTCAACATCCCCGCCAACCGTATTGAGTATTATTAAAATGCCCTCAACCTCGGCAGCCTGTTCAAGGGCCACCAATTGTGGAATGATATGTTCGTATTTTGTGGTTTTGTTCTGAGGCGGCAGCACCAGATGGCCCTCAATCTGCCCCACAATAGTAAGACAGTGGATATTGGATTTAATTTCCGGAATAGGTGTCGCTCCCAATTCCTTAACGGCATCCATAACGCCCCTGGTTTTGCCGCAGACTCTCCTGTTTGGCTGCTGCTCCCCGGGGTCTGGTTCATCCTCCCTTGCCGGTTCTTCCCGTCGCCCCGGATCAGGTGTTGTTTCAGGCGCCGTAGCCGGGGCGGGGGTGTAAGGGAAAACTCCGGGTTCGGGATCGAAACTAAAGGTTTGCATGGGTTTCACTCCCTGCTGTAATGGTAGGTTACCGGTTATAACATTTATAGTATGTTGAAACAGCTAAAATAATACACCCGCCCGGGTAAAATAAAAACCCCGGAAACCGGGGTTTTTATTTTAACAGTTGTTTTTTGTTTCTGTTGTTTTCGAGACCTTATATTTCCATGATGATCGGTAAAATCATCGGCCTTCTCCTGGTTTTCTCATATAAAAACCTGCCAAGGGTTTCTCTAATCTGTGATTTGATTGCGGACCATTCGGCTAAACCCCGGTAATTGCATTTATCCAGGGCGCTTTTAACCCTGGTTTTAGCCTCCTCCAGGAGTTCCTCCGATTCACGTACGTAGACAAATCCCCTGGAAACGATATCCGGTCCTGCCATAACAAGACCTGTATCACGATTAATGGTTACGACTACGATGAGAATGCCGTCCTGGGATAAAAGTTTCCGATCCCGCAGGACGATGTTTCCCACGTCCCCCACACCCAGCCCGTCCACCAGCACTTTTCCCGCAGTTACCTTGCCGGCGACGCGTCCGGAGCGGCGGGTAAATTCCAGCACCTGCCCGTTTTCCGCGACAAATATATTCCCCGGGGGTACACCCACTTCCCTGGCCAGTTCAGCGTGTTTGATCATCATCCTGTATTCTCCGTGTATAGGCACGAAAAATTTGGGTCGCGTGAGGTTGATCATCAGTTTTAATTCTTCCTGGCTGGGGTGGCCCGATACGTGAGTACCTGAAACCGACTCGTAAACAACCTGGGCCCCCAGTTTGAAAAGCTGGTCGATAATCCGCGCTACCAGTTTTTCGTTACCGGGGATGGGTGTGGCCGATATAATGATCAGGTCGCCGGGCAGGATCTCCACCTGACGGTGGTCGGATAAAGCCATCCTGGTCAACGCCGACATAGGTTCCCCCTGGCTGCCGGTGGTCAGGATGACAACCCGGTTTCTGGGCAGGCGGTTGGCCTCTTCCAGTTCGATCAAGGTACCCTCGGGGATGTCAATGTAGCCCAACTCCGAGGCAATGCTTACCACATTCACCATGCTTCTGCCCACTACGGCGACTTTGCGGTTGTGTTTATATGCCGCGTGAATGGCCTGTTGCAGTCTGTGTACATTGGAAGCAAAAGTGGCTATTATCAGTCTTTCTTCAGTCGCCTGACGAAAGGCCTCGTCGAATGTGTTGCCCACAAACCGCTCGGACATGGTGTAGCCAGGGCGTTCGGCGTTGGTGCTGTCGGACAGCAAAACAAGGACGCCTTTTTCGCCCAGTTGGCTTAAGCGCTGAAAATCGGTAACCTGACCGTCAACGGGGGTGTGGTCGATTTTAAAATCGCCGGTATGAAGCACTGTGCCCATGGGGGTGTGAACAGCTATGGCCACGGCGTCCGGAATGCTGTGTGAAACCTTAATAAAGTCAACTTTAAAGGGTCCAATATGAACACTATCCCTGGGCCGTACCGTGTGCAAGTCCACATCACCGGCGATATTCTGCTCCTTCAACTTTCCCTGAAGAAGTCCAAGGGTGAGTTTCGTTCCGTAAACCGGAACATTAAGTTGGCGCAGTACGTACGGCAGCGCCCCGATATGGTCCTCATGTCCGTGGGTGAGGACGATACCGTGTACGTATTCCCTGTTTTCCAGCAGGTAGGTAATGTCCGGAATCACTATATCAATTCCCAGCATTCCCTCTTCCGGGAACATTAAACCACAGTCAATAACCAGAATATTCTCCCCAAATCTCACCGCCAACATGTTTTTGCCGATTTCCCCCAATCCCCCGAGGGGAATAAGGGACAATTTAGGTTCTTTTGCCAAACCCGCACCTCCTAACCTTTCCAACTAGAATGTTTGATAATAATGTAAATATGGTGAGATCAATTCAGGAGAAGGTGGGAAAAATATTCGGTTTACTGAAGTTTTTGGGAAAGCCGCTCAAGACACTTAAACATTATTATACTATATTTTAGAAATCCTAACAACTTATTTAATTTCCGGCTCGAAGCCGGGGCAACACGCTCTGCGGGAGTTCCCGGGGCGGATTCCCCGGGGTGGGAATCCAGGTTTAAAGCGATTGTTCTGCCAGGGCTGTTCAGCCGAATATTTTAAGAGAGCCGTGTTATAAAACAGGCTCTCTTAAAAGTTCGCTATCTGTAGTTTAGACCAAATTGCGGCTTTCCAATACCTGCCGAATCGCATCTTTTTCCTCCGCTGTGGCCTCCACCAGCGGGAGACGGGGAATACCAACCTCCCAACCAGTCATATTAAGGGCTGCCTTAATGGGAACCGGGTTGGTTGTGACAAACATACCCTTGAAAAGCGGGAAAAGTTTCAGATGGATTTCCTTTGCCAGGGCAATGTTGCCGGAAATAAAGGCGTTGACCATCTCTTTTAAAGGGGCGCCCACAAGGTGGGATACAACGCTGACAACCCCTTTACCACCAAGGGCAAGGACCGGCAAGGTCAGGGAATCGTCACCGCTATAGATATCAAAGTCGGTCGGGAGGATCCGGCGCAATTCACTGACCTGATCCATACTCCCGCTAGCCTCCTTGAGGGCGACAATATTCCTAATTTGGGCCAGCCTCAACATTGTCCGGGGCAGTATGTTTACGGATGTCCTGCCCGGTATATTGTAAAGCATGATGGGCAGTTCTATGTTTTCGGCTATTGTTTTAAAGTGCTGGAAAATACCTTCCTGGGAAGGTTTATTGTAGTAAGGGGCGACCAGCATGACTCCGTCAACTCCGACTCTTTGCGCGGCCCGAGTCAACTCAATGCTTTCCGAAGTGGAATTGCCGCCTGTGCCCGCCAGGACCACAGCTTTACCGCCCACCTCTTCCACCACTGCTTGGAAAAGTTCAACCTTTTCCTCTTTGGTGAGTGTCGGTGATTCCCCAGTGGTTCCGGCAATAACCAATCCATCCGATCCGGACTCTACGAGGTAGCGGGCCAGTTTCCTGGCTTCACCGTAGTTTACGGCCGAATTGGGATGAAAAGGTGTTACCATTGCTGTCAGAATATTTCCGAAGTCAACGTTCAAGTCTCTCACCTCAATCTAAGATAATCATACCTTAAGGTATAATGCGGCTAAATTTTTATAAAAACGAAATTTACTGATTTGCGCCGAATTGCCGGTGCAGGGCGCGGATGCTTTTTTCCATGTCCTCTTTTTTAACCAGCACCCAGATGGTCGTATAGGAATCAGCTGATTGCAGGATTTGAATTTTTTCCTCCGCCAGCGCATCCACGATTTTGGCCATAACGCCCGGTACCCCTGTCATACCGGCGCCTACAGCTGCAACTTTGGCGCAGTCCGGTAAAACCTCCGGTTTTATTTCCATGTTCTCCAGGATTTTAACGGCTATTTTGGCATCCGTGTTTTTCACGGTAAAAAAAACAGCTTCGGGATGTACGTTAATAAAATCCACACTGATTCCAGCCAGGGCCAGCGCTTTAAAAATCCTTCCCTGGAAATCAGGCTTGTTTGCGGTTTTTTCTGTGTTTATTTTAATCCGGGTAATGTCCGGAATATGGGTTATTCCGGTAATTGTGCGGTCCCTGGTAATGTCAATGGCTCCTTTATTGATCTCATCCTGGGAGGTGACAAGGGTGCCCGGCGCTTCGCTGAAAGTGCACTTGATTCTCAAAGGTATACCCTTTTGCATAGCTATTTCCACGGCGCGGGGATGAATTACTTTGGCCCCTTCCCGGGCCAGCTGACAGATTTCGTTATAGGTTACAGATTCAAGGGGTCTGGCGTCGGTAACTATCCTGGGGTCCGCAGTCATGATCCCGTCCACGTCAGTATAAATATCCACCCGGACAGCGCCCAGGGCTACGCCCAGAGCCGCAGCCGTGGTATCACTGCCCCCTCTGCCCAGGGTTGTTACTTCGCCTGCCTCAGTAACTCCCTGAAAGCCGGCCACGATAACGACTTTACCCTCCCGGGAGTGTCTTATGATTTGCTTCGGATCTATCTTTAATATCCTCGCATTGTTATGGGAGCTGTTGGTAATGATTCCCGCCTGGGTGCCCGTCAGTAATGCTGCCGGACAACCGGCTTTTTGCAGGGTTGCCGACATAACTACCCCTGAGATTATCTCGCCACAGGACATTAGAAGGTCGGCCTCCCTGGGAAGCAGCTCCTTTTGGTTTTCCCCGGCATACGTCAGAAGTGTATCGGTGGCATAGGGATCTCCCGCGCGGCCTATGGCGGAAACCACAACTACGGGCAAAAACCCCTTATGTTTGGCGCCCAGGACGATGGATGCAACCTTTCCGCGCCTGGCTTCGTCAATAAGGGAGGTGCCGCCGAATTTTTGGACCAAATATCTCATACCCTGGACTCCTTTTTTTCCACGGGGTAAAAAGAGGTGAAATCCTTAAAAAAACATCAATTGTTCCTTAAACAGCCGTACTTAATCACCATTTCTGCAATTTGGACGGTGTTGGTTGCAGCACCCTTGCGAATTTGGTCTGCCACCACCCAGATATTCAGGCCGTTGGGAATGGAGTTGTCCTCCCTGATCCGGCCGATAAAAACCTCATCCCGTCCCGAGGTATAAAGGGGCATGGGATACTTTTTAAGAGCCGGGTCATCTATTACTACAATTCCAGGAAACCTCTCAAACAATTCCTTTGCTTCCGGGGCGGTCACTTTCTTTTCCGTTTCAATATTTATAGACTCAGAATGACTGCGGTAAACAGGAACACGCACAGTCGTAGCTGTTATGGCAATGGATTCGTCGTGTAAAATTTTCTGCGTTTCCTTGACCATCTTCCACTCTTCCTTGGTGTAGTCCAGGTCCATAAATACATCGATATGGGGAATCAAATTAAAGGCGATGGAGTAAGGGAACACTTTGGGGGCTGCTTCCTCCTGCCCTAGAACCGCCCTGGTTTGCAACTCCAGCTCTCCGATGCCCTCACGGCCGGCCCCCGAAACGGCTTGATAAGTCGATACCACCACCCTTTTAATTTTTGCGGCATCATGGATAGGCTTTAAGGCGACCACCATCTGGATGGTTGAACAGTTGGGATTGGCTATAATTCCCCTGTGCCATTTTACATCAGTGGGATTAACTTCCGGCACCACCAGGGGAACTGCGGGGTCCATTCTGAAGTTGCTGCTGTTGTCTACGACAACGGCTCCACAGTCCACTGCAGCGGACCCAAATTCCTTGCTGGCTACGCCCCCGGCAAAGAGTGCGAGATCCATACCGGCGAAGGATTCCGGGGTTGTTACCTCCACTATGAAAGGCTGTCCCCGGAAATAGATCTCCTTTCCGGCGGAGCGTGAAGTTGCACATAGCTTTAATTCACCCACCGGGAAATCCCGTTCCTCCATTATATTCAATATTTCCTGCCCAACCGCTCCGGATGCTCCTACAACTGCAACATTGTACTTTTTCAAAGATACCCCTCCCAGTCAAGTATGTTTTTTATATTAACATCTAAGTATATTCCAAAATTAGGCGGGATTACTTAAATATTTGGCTGCTGCCATGCCCGTTGTATTATTATTCTAACCTGATTTAGAAGTCCCGATCCATTATTTTGTCTTATACCCGATGAGGACAGGTTGATATTGTTTTCCATTTAACGCGCTGATGATTGTTTCCGTAATCAGGTCCCATTTGGCCATTAGGGAATTCGGTTTATTGACCGGGTTATCCTGCCCGAAAGGAACCATAAAAAGGTATTTGACATTTAGTAACAGCCCAATGTTTTTAGCATTCATGCTGAGGCCGTCATTGGTTGATATCGCCAGCACAACGGGCAGTTGATTGCGTAAATGCGCTTTTACAGAAAACAATACTGCTGTATCAGTAATCCCGTTAGCAAGTTTAGCCAGGGTATTTCCAGTGCAGGGAGCCACCACCAGCACATCAAGCAGTTTTTGAGGTCCGATGGGTTCCGTTTCCACCATGGTTGTCATTGTTTCCCTGCCGGTGATATTCTTCAACTGTTCTTTCCATTTAGCGCTCGTCCCATATCTGGTATCCGTGGTATCAATGGCTTGGCTGATAATCGGAAAAATATCGGCGCCTTCGCTAATAAGGTTGGTCAACTGGGGTATTACTTCCTCCAGACAGCAGTGAGAACCCGTTAAAGCAAAGCCGACTCTGATCCCTTGCAAACGCATAACAAGCACCTCCGTAAACAAGAGCCGTAAACTATTTGCCCATTTCTTTCAGCAAAAGCCTGGTGATAACCTGTGCCAGGATTAAACCGGCTGTTTTAGGGGCTACCTTGCCGGGAAGTCCCGGCGCCAGCACCGCTTTGATCCCCAGGGCCTCCGCTGCTTTAAAATCTGTACCCCCCGGCGCCGATGCCAGGTCAATAATTACAGTTTCAGGTGATATCTTGCGTAGAATATCTTCCGTCAGAATTTTTGCCGGTACAGTATTGAAGATCAAATCAACAGCATCAAAGGCGTCGTCGATTTTAGAAAAAGGAATAGGGATTAGATTCAGCTCTGTTATCCGGGCAAGGTACGCGGGCCTTCTGGCTGCAACCATAGTTTGCGCCCCCATGGCGCCAAGAAGCCTGGCGAGGGTTGCCCCAGTCCGGCCGAAACCCAAAACCAAAGTCTTACAACCGTGGATCGTAACCGGCAGCATTTCCATTGCCATCTGGACAGCGCCTTCTGCTGTTGGAATGGAATTGAGAATGGCAACTTCATCAAGCTTCATCAATTCAACAAGACGAAGGTTTGTTTGGGAGGCAATTTGAATCAGCTTTGGCCCGGCCAGTCCAACAAAGGCGGGAATTTTTGGAGGAATCCAGTCCAACCAATCCCCGGGTTCCAAGGGCCTGGCCGCAAGGGGGCAATAAAGATAACCTTCTTCGTTCATCCCGGGTACCGGCAAAACCAAGGCCTGGATCTTGGAAAGCTCTTCCCCCGGGTTGCGGATGATTTTTACACCGGTTATGTTTTTAACAGGCAAGCCCATGACTTTGATCGAGGCGCCCAGCGCTGCCAGTTTCCTGACAACGACAAGTTCCCTTGCGTCGCCTCCCAGTACGGCAAGAGAAATGCCTTTAAGATCAGTCTGCATGGTCTTGACCTCCCTTAGCCTTTGACTGCTAAAACAGTATATGATTTTTGGGAAATGGAGGTGCTTGTCTTAAGATGTGTTGTTAAGATTCAAACAGCAACTTATCTAAGCCGTAAATCACCCTTTCCTGGTTCATTGCCTTGCGAATACCCAATAGAACCCCGGGCATAAAGGATTCCCGGGTTATGGAGTCGTGTCTTATCGTCAATGTTTGCCCCAGACCACCAAAAAGGACTTCCTGGTGGGCCACAAGGCCCGGCAGCCTGACGCTGTGAATACGGATGCCATTGGCATAATCACCACCACGGGCGCCCTGTATCTTTTCTATCTCGCTGGACAGACCCTGGCGAAACTGCTCTCCCCTTTGCTCCAGAACAGCTTCGGCTGTTTTTATGGCCGTACCCGAGGGGGCATCAATTTTTTGATCGTGGTGCATTTCGATGATTTCCACGTGGGGCAGGTGGCGGACCGCCTCGGCGGCAAATTTAATCATTAACAAAGCTCCGATGGCAAAGTTGGGTGCAATTAGTCCTCCCAGACCGGCCTTTTCTGACTGTCGTATAATGTCATTTATTTGTTCCTGGCTTAACCCAGTAGTGCCGATCACAGGGCGCACCCTGTTGTGGAGATAAATCAGTGCGTTTCTGTATACTGCCGCGGGGTCGGTGAAGTCCACGGCAACGTCCGGGCGAACCCGCTGCAAGACCTCTTCCAGGTTTTTTTCCACCGTGATCCCCACTGGTCCGGCTTCCAGGTACGAACCAACATCCGTACCTTCCCCGAAACTGTCCACGGCGCCAACCAGTGCCATGTCAGCGGCAGCTATGACAGTTTTTGTGATCTCGCGTCCCATTTTACCAAGGGCGCCGGTTACCACGATATTGATCAAAATCACACCTCCTAAATTTAAGACAATAGATAAACAAAGATTCTTGCAACTTTTAAAGTTAATTTTCTTATAACAGATTAAATATGTCAATATCCTTTGGCTTAAGAGAATGTATGTTCAGTTGCTTAATTTAAGGCACTGCGACTTAAAATAAGGAAAGAAATGCGGAAATGTGAATTCAGCGATGAACCGGGAGGTTATAGAAACCTGGCAACCAATGTATTGGTTCGCGCGGTGTTCCAGGTTAAATATGACAGGTGTGAATTTATCCATTGAACTCCCGGACGCGCTGAGCCGGGGCCAATAAATTCACACCTGTTCGTAAGTTCAAGGACAAGATCCGTACTCTAAATCAGGGGGTCTTTTAAAGTTCTTGAATGGTATTGGCAGTCTTTGTAATTCTTTCGGGGACTACAAAACCGCCTTTCTCTTTTGCAGGGAGGCCGGGAAGTTTAAAGTCCGCCAGCGGGTACCCGGAATCACCGGTCAAAAGGTAGTATTTCACGTCATCTGCCGGATAGCTAAAAAACACCTTTTTACTTTTGAAGAATGTTTGTTGTTCTTCCATAAGGAAAAACCTCCGTAGTCGATATTTTTTATTTACCGGTTTCTAAACGGGTGCGGGGCTGGGGTAACAATGTTTGCCAACCCTGCTGTAAAATACTGACATTTACCTGTCCGGGTTCGGGAAAATCACGTCTATCCACGACTCCGGAAAAAACAAAGGCATCTGCGCCTTTTAAAGACTCCACATACCCGCTTACCACCTCAAATTCACTTTTTGCCCCCCTCAGCTCCCCGGCAGGATTAAAAGGCTCCGCCAGGGACAACTCATTCGCGTAATCCTGGTATAAGGACCAAATTAAGGTTTCCAGCTGAGCATCAGGAATTTGAACGGCCAGGGTGATTTCTTCCGCCGCCTCCCGCCTGGGAATCATATGACTGTGAGCATAGAGCTTTTCGGTCAGGTTATGCACAATGTGTTCGATCCGCCCCTCTTTCAAGGGTTGCTGATGCATTGCCAGAAGCCTTTTGGCCAGGGAGCGTATTAGCAGGTAATTCCGGTGAACATTGCCCAGGGCGAGGGGATGAATACGCTCAACCAGCAGGGTGAAGGCCTTCACCTGCTGGTCATTGCTGCACACCCCGGCTTTTTCCCCGGCCAGGGCCAGATATGAGTAGACGTCTTCAATATTTACGGGGATCCGGGCAGTGGGATTATTCTGGTCCTGGGGATTAAATGCGTTAACCACACTGGGATCAATGGGACCCAGTTCACCCATCTTGCCCATCACAATCTCATCGGCGCCCAGGCAGAGCAACGTCCCCGCGCTGTAGCACCGAAAGGGAATAAGTACGGCAAAACGGGGAGTATATTCCCGGATCAGATGAACCAGGCGCCAGGGTGTGAGCACGTCCCCTCCCCGGGTGTACAAAAACAAGTCAATTTGCTGGCATTTGCCATGCTTCTCCAAATGTCTGTAAAATACCTGGGTCACATCCGGTGCTATTCTAGTGCTGACGTTTTCACGGTCACCGGTGATATAACAGATTACCGTGGAGCCTCTCAACTCGGAAATGTTTCGAATCAGTTCGATTCTTTGCTGGCGGGCCATAACGCTCCTCCGTATTTTTTAGATGCATTCTTGGACTTAGTATGTCATTACGGAGTTGCATTCATAACCCTATCCTGGTGTTTTGGTCATAAGCTGATAACTTCGTCATATTGGTGGCAGGAAAACCGTTCCCGTAAAAATTTTTCCTTAAGGTGACAGGGGAACTGCCCATCCACATCCCTGTAACCTGCCGGGGCAACTATCTGATAATACTTCACAATTAGCTTGTCCAGTTCCTGGCTGACTTCCAGAACTTCCGGGTACGTAAAACCATGATCAACTAGATTATGTAATCTCAAACGAAGGTTTTCAATACTCGAAAGCAGTTCAGAGTGTGACAACTAAACCACCCCATAAAATATTCATATTAAACAGTATGAAATATCTCACATAATAATTGTTCTTGAAGATTAATGTTTTTTCCTGCCAAATTAGTAAATTAATAATTTCTTTTTGCATTAAAATGTTACTACTGAAAACAGCCTGACCGGACGCAAAAAGACGCCATTGCAGCCGGTGGTTCCTTCATCGTCGATGCCTCCCTGTTAAACCACTTGTCCATACTTTGTTAACCCGGTATAAGACCATCTATTTCCGTGGTCCAACTTAAGTGTTTATGATGGCCATTATATGATTATTAGGGGGTGATTTCAGAAAATGAGCCAAACGCCGGCATATCCCCAATATTCAATATTAGTGGTTAATGGTAAATGTACCGACGCTTTTTCCCTGTCCCAAAATTAATTCTACCCTTACCAGTCCTTGCTTATTCCGGTTCAACCCAGGCCTGGGCGTCAGCGGTAATGAGGCTGCAGGACTTCTATGAGGGGATCCAGAATAACCTTCCCGGCCAAAACAAGTATACGTGTTAAAGACCAGGAAAAAACATGCAGTTGTTCTTATTAAGACCTGAATGCCTGACAGCAGGGATACAATAGAAAATAAGGCGGTTTAGAAAACAATCACAACTATAAATTGTGGCGGTTGGCTAAAAAGGGTACCGGGCCGGTTTAACACCAATTAACGGCGCCAGGCATACAGCATCAATACGCCCGCAACAAGTATATAATCGGGCCATCCTGCGGGCTTAGTCAGGATGGCCGCCCCGGGGAAAACTAAACACCTGTACCCTCCGGCTATCTTATGCCGCGGTCAAACCCCACCCTTTGTACCAGAAAAGGCTTGCAATTGCACCGGTTGTTTTAATCCTTTCGGGGTGGTTTTACCCACCAGTCAAGGGAGCGGTACGGTTCCTGCAGTTTTTGGTAATAGTCTTTTTTGGCCAGGAATTCCCGCTTCTTACTATTAAGGTAGACATCAAAATGCTCGTAGCGCCCTTTTTCTGTAAAACGGTGATCATCCCGGGGATAAAAAACCATTTTTACTTCCTGGCCCTCAACTCTAAACTCACCCCTGGTGTTGCAGAAGGGGCATATTATGTCTTTACCTTCGAAACGGAGCAGGTCGCCCCAGCAAACCGGGCATTCGTTGTCGTGGAAAGTCCGCTGGTAACCGGGATCCATCAGACCCCGCCCCATTTGCCGAACTCTTTCCAGATTCCCGGGGTTTTCCAAAACTTCTGCCGGACTTGCTCCAAAAAAACTTCCGCTGTCTATTAAATTCAAGTTTAAAAACCTGGCTGTAAGATTTAGGGCCGCCTCCGCGTAACCCTTCATCTCGGGTGCTCCGTAAGTCATGATACAAATACAGGGTTTGCCCGAGTATGCGGCTGCCTTGTTGTTCACCGATAGGAACCTGTCCTGAAACACCCTGATGCTCGCCTGGGGACCCAGAAAATAGCACGGCGCCGCAATAACCACAGCATCGGCAGCCCGGATTTTACCCAGGAGGAATTCCAGATCATCATTAATATGACAGGGAACATCCGGCGGCAGGCATCTATAACAAGCTTTACAGGGCTTGAGATCGAGGTCGGTCAACCTGATCATTTCCTTTTGTGTGTCCGCCCCGGTTGCTTCCATGGCTGCCTTGGCTAAAAGTTCCGAATTTCCCAGTATCCGCTGGGAAGCTACAATACCCAGAATACGTTTCATAGTTGTTTTGCTCCTTTCCTGCTCAGGCCGGCGATCAACCGGTGTCCGTTTTTGAACATGGTTTGTAAAATTGTTGTTTTGTCTCAAACTTCCGCTTTCCACAACTCCCTATTTTTAAAAAGACGGGTCCGCGGAATACCGCATTAATTGCTGCCTGATCCATTGTTCGCTATTATTTAATTGGCCGAAAACAAGCGTATTCCTGCCATTAGACAGGTCCTAAGCAAAATAATTGTCGAAATATGTCACATAGAGCCTTTGTAAAACTGCACCATGCCTTTCTTTAAACAAAAAAAAATGCTTTATAGGCGCTGATCTTAAAAACTAACCGGTAGAATTGTAAGGGCCCGCCCCGTTAAATAAAAAACGCACATAAAAGATTGATCCCGCCGGGCCTGTTTCTATCTTAATGGAAGCGTTATGCCGGTTGGCGATACTGTAGCAGACCGCCAGACCCAGGCCGGTTCCATAATCCTTTGTAGTAAAAAAAGGCGTACCGAGCTTATCCAGAATTTCAGGGTCAATGCCCGGTCCCTGATCTTGAACGGCAAGCACAACAGCTACATCTTCTGAAAAAGTCCTTATGGTAATAATGCCGCCGGCGGGAGTTGCTTCCAGCGCGTTGCGAAGCAAATTATATATGATCTGCCTTATTTCCTTTTCATCTAAAAGCAAATCGGGTATTTCTTCCAGCTCAAGTTTTAATTGAATTTTGTGCTTTATGGCATCGGATTCAAGCAGGGGAAATAAGGTTTCAATGATCCTGTTCAGATTATTCTCCCTTTTTTTCACCGGTTTGTTTTTGGCCATGGTTAAAAATTCCGTGATAATAGCATTGGCCCGGTCCAATTCACTAATCATCAAATCAAAATACTCTTTATCCCCCGCATAATCCTTTCTGCTGCCAATCAGCTGCAGAAACCCCCTCACTGTCGTCATGGGATTTCTAATCTCGTGACCGATACCGGCAGCTATTTCCCCTACTAAATTTAACTGGGCCAGACGGGCAACTTCGTTTTCCATTTTCTCTCGCTTGCTTATTTCCTCTTTCAGGGACAGCAAGCTAGCCTCCAGCTGTTCCCGGTGTTTCCCTCCGGTGTCGACAGTCACACCCACAGACCAGCCCACCACGTACATCATGCCGCAGATAATCAGTATGTTTTCTATGGCCTCCACAATGGTGTTTCCTTCAATAAAAAACGAATGCAGCAACAAAATAACCGTGCCCAGGGTGGACATATAAAGACCGGTCCTCATACCGGCAACGGATGCGGCGATTATTACCGGCAATAAAAACACTGTCTTTGACCAGAAGGTGTACTCCCCCACTAAAAACAAAAGAAGCACGGTCATTATCAGGGGAAAGGTTATGTAATAAACTCCTGTTAAGGAAAGAGGTTTAGTCTTTTTTAAATCTCCGTGGCACCTTAGCTTAAACAACAGAATAACGCCGATGAAACATAAGAAGACAAATGCCCTCAAATGGAAAGCGGGATATATTTGTTTATCGCCATTGCTTAAAATTAAGACCATCATTAAAATAAAAAAACACATTATGTGGGTGATTGTAAAATAATCGTACAGATCCCTTTCCTTTTCCAAAGTATCCTTTTCATCAGCCATTAATATATCAACACCCCGGGATTAGGTTAATATAGAAAGAGGTGGATTTGGACCCACCTCTTTTGCAAGTAATTACCTCCTCAACGATTCGGGTACCGCCGGTTGGTACTGGGAAATCGAGCAGGTAGACGCTGAAGCAATGTTTGCCAGCAATAGCAACAAAGTGACCATAAATCCGAATATTCTATATTTCATAATCACTCACCTCCCTTCCCTCTTTTTTTAATTGATATTCCGTCTATCCAGGTCATCATCCGGCGCCCGCAGCTGCTGAGCATCAAACTGACCCAAAGCACGCTCAGCGCCAGGCATAGCTGCACCTGCTGTGCGTACAGCCAAGGGCTTTGTCGCAGGAATATCAATATGAGCGCTATACCAGACAAAATAATCAGCGATCCGGTTTTTAGTTTCTTACGCCTCAGAGGTGATATGATTGGAGCGGAGGGGGAATCCACCGGCGCTGATTGCAGGATTTTGACCAAACCCGTCCCAATACTTGCAGCCGCCAGCCCGTCGATATAGGGCTGTCCTGACGATGCAAGATGTGCCCCCAGCAGGGCAATTAAAGGGAAAACGGCTATAGTAACCAGACCGCAGCGCCAGGGCGAATTTGAATGGGCGCCCCCGGCCGTGTGCCTGAAAAAAAACGCCGTAAGAAGGCAGGCAGCGGTACCGGGCAGTACACCCAGAAAAAAGCCCAACAGCAGGGCCAGGCAAACGTTTATCGTGTTGATTGCCAGGACTTCAATGGCATATGTTAAAATTATTTCTTTTTCCGGAGCAAGGCCAGTGCGGGTTGTCAGGTAAGAGGCGCAGCGTCTGCTGAAGGGCAAATAACTCATATTTTCCACATACCTTCCCGGGGCTTGTTGTACTTGGAGACCAGCAGGGCAAAGATGATTGTCAAGATGGCCTGCGGCAGCCCGATTAGTTTCCACAACAAATTATCGGCAATGACAGACTCCGGGTCGAGTTTGATAACGGAAAAAAATAATTCGCTGATTAAAAATTCGAGGGCGGCAAGGGTTGCAAAAGCTGCAAAAACGACAATAAAACAGGTTGCCGGATTAACCCTGGTGGCTGATTTAATCAGCAAGATCATGGTCAACAGGCCAACAATCGTATGAATACCCAGGGTAAACGGCAGCAGCCTTATTACATAAATTAATACGGCAAGGGCCGTGCCCGCAGCAACAATGATTCCCCAGCGCAGCGGGACCCGGGCTAAAGCCAGACTCAGGGCTAGCTCACCAGATAATTCGGGAATACCCTGCAGCAGGAACAACACTATTTTTTCCAATGTATTAAAGCTCCTTGCATTTTTAGTTTTTTATACTAATTTTCTATAGGGTTTTTAAAAATAGCAAATTTATTCTATACTGTTTTTTCCAAGGATAACAGATTATCCTGCAATAAAATAGAAAAACTTTTCATGATATTTCTGCCGTTATCGACATAATTATTTAAAACATGTAGTATTGAGATTGCAATCTTTCCCCTTGGACCAGGGGTAAAACAACAGATCCTCAGATTAAGCCGGGTTACCCCGGGGTCTGCCCATTTGTTTTATTTATAAGTGATTCTTTTTGGCTTCTTCGTAATTTCCGGATAGCTGATTCCCGGCGCAGGGCGTCACCGCGGTTCTGATGAAGCTCCCAATAAACAAGGGTGACAGGCAACCTGCCCCGGGTGTAGCGGGAACCTCTCCCACTGTTGTGGGACTTCAGCCTTGCATCCAGATCAATTGTCCAGCCCGTATAGTAACTGCCGTCCGAACAGCGCAGAATGTATGTATAGGGCATGAATAAACCTCCCAATAAAATGCTTGAGCCTTGAAACCACTGAACCGTAACCTTATATTTGTGGCTATACAGGGCTTTTGTCTTGATAAAAAAAGCAGCTAAAATAGCTGCCCCAATACTTCTAACTTAAATCAGTCACCCGGCTTTTTTTTAGTCTTGTTCATCTAGTCGACATTTTTTTGTTAATTTCTTTCGTTAATTTTCAGCCACTCATCCCTGTTCAAAAAACTTCCTTCCACATTATCCTCCATTTCAAGGAACATATTAAAGGGAATGCTGAAGGAAAGTATGTCCTTTTCCAGATGTTTACGGGCGGAAATGTCAATAAGGCCCACAACACCCCTGGGTTTAGCCGATTTTCCTTCGTTCAGCGGAATAATGCAGATACTGTGACAACCGGCGCCCAAGGGAATTATAACATTATCTCCGCCGTGCCTGGCGTAATTAGCCAGTACCACCAGGGCTGAAATTTGATCCGGGGTTGCCAGAAAAATCACTACTTCGGGCTTTTCCGGAGGTAAAACCTCCTGGAGCGGCTTAAAAATTACGTATTCGGCGGGAACATCGTAATAGGGTAGCGAATTGACAAAGGATCGGGCATGTTCCGGGGTTTTCAGATACGCTTCACCCTGGCTTAGAGCGGGCATATTTTTAACAATTTGTTTACCTGCCTCGCTTTCACAGAACTTTTTATTGCCCACGGACAAAAAATACTCGATCCCGCCAGGAAATTTAACGTAGGTGTTGCCAAAGCCGAGACCGGTACCGCCGCCTATACAGCCGTAGGTTTTGCGGTCGAAAACAGCCGTCCGCCCTTTAGCGGCCGCTTTCAACATGGGCACAACACAACCCCAAAGACCCTCCTTAAATTGGACAGCCCCCGGGGGCTTTTCATTACTGAATAAAATGGCTACGGGTTTGTACCTGAGTTTAATAGTCTCTGCAATTTTACTTTTCAGTTCCCTCACCTCTTTTAACTTATTTGTTTCTATATTTTAATCGGCCCTGACAGCATTAGCATCTTAACAGGATCAATACCTTGTTGTTATTTATGCTATATTCTTTGGGTTCCTGCGTCAACTGATTTGCTTATATTCATCTACTGCAAAAGGGTTTTTTCCATAAATGTGGAAAGAAAAATATCAGGCTATGGCCGCCGGGATCATTTTAATTTAAAGCGCATCACAATGAGGGGCTTGCAGTTAATTGCGCCCCACCATGTTTTGCTTTAACGAACGATGAACAGGAATTTGGTTGGACCGGTTATTGCGCTATTGTCTTTGCTGTTAGCTTTTATTTTCCCGGAGGTATAACATGAAATGATTAAAAAAGATCGGGACTTTTACACACCCCGGAAGGAGCTTTACGATAGGATAGAAAGATTTCAGGAGCGTTTGGGCCTCTCCGGCCTGGAGGGAGCCCTGATCTTACAAAAAACCGATTTATACTATTTCAGCGGGACCTGTCAGGATGCCGTCCTCTTTATACCCGCCCGGGGTGAACCCCTTTTAATGGTCAGAAAAAGTATAGAAAGAAGCCTGGAAGACAGCTCCCTGGACAGGATTGTTGCCGTCCGGGGCCTCCAGGACATCCGGGGCCATTTGGCCGGGGTGCCCAGAAACAAAGGCAGAATTGGACTGGAACTGGATGTTTTGCCGGTCAACCTTTTTTTAAGATATAAGGATCTGCTTGAACCGCTGGAGGTTGTTGATGTTTCCGGGATAATCAGGGAAATCAGAATGATTAAGTCAGCACACGAGATAGGGCTCCTGAGGGAAGCAGCCCGGGTTAGTTCCGAAATGTTTAGGGAAATTCCCAATCTAATCAAAGAGGGAATGACGGAGATAGAACTGTCAGGGGAATTGGAACTGTATATAAGAGTCAGGGGTAATCAGGGACTCCCCCGGGTCAGAACCTTTAACCAGGAGCTGAGTATTCAAATTCTTTCAGGTTGGAACGCGGCCCGCCCCAGTTTTTTTAATGGTCCCACAGGGGGCTCGGGGCTTGGTCCTTTTTTTCCGCAAGGACCGGGGTTTAAAACCATTGGCCGGCATGAGCCTATTATGGTTGATTACAGTGCAGTGATCAATGGTTATGTGGCCGACAATACCAGGATCTTCTCCCTTGGTTCCCTGTCCGGCAAGCTGACAGCTGCCCACAATACCGCCCTTGAAATCAAGCGGAGGTTAATCCAAATGACGAAGCCCGGCGTTGACGGCAGGGAACTCTACCGAACAGCCTTGAGTCTGGCGGGGGAAGCGGGGCTTGCCGATTATTTCATGGGTTATGGAAACAAAGTCAATTTTATTGGACACGGGATTGGACTGGAGCTTGACGAAATACCGGTCATTGCCAAAAACCACCAGATTTTGCAGCCGGGGATGGTTTTTGCCCTGGAACCCAAGTTTATATTTCCTGGCGAGGGGACGGTGGGCATTGAAGACACTTTTGTTTTGACGGAGGGCGGACTGGAGCAGTTAACAACCCTGGACGACGCCGTTCGAATTTTGTAAAGAAGTTTTAACCGGAATTCCTTTATAGCACACAACCTGCAGTGAAATATTGCCAGCGAACTTCGTTTGTTTTGGCGGACGCAAAACCCGCCCCCCTTTGCTGGGGCAAAACTTGACTTTTCCTCCCTCCCACCTTATATTTCAGATAAATCACAAATAACCGGTTCATCGTGTTTTATTTAGAAAGGTTTGAAAGCCACCCCTTGCCCTGCCGGCTTTTCCCATTAATAAGCCCTGGACTGGCGAAGAAAATAATAGCTCGTCAGACAGCGCAAACTACAAGGGAAATAAAGGTTATTTTCAGGACAATATATTAATATAATCAGGAAGGTGAACACCAGTTGGAGACAGTCACGGTAAAGGGGTTGTTTACCCAAAGGGACAACTACCTGAATAAAAGGATTCAGGTAAGCGGTTGGGTGAGGACGGTGCGTTCTTCCAAAAAATTTGGCTTCATTGAGCTCAACGACGGGACGTTTTTTTCCAACCTTCAGATTGTTTACGACGAAATGCTGGCCAACTTTCTTGAAGTGGCCAAACTAATCACCGGATCAGCTATTGTTGCGGCGGGAGAACTGGTGGAATCCCCCGGAGCCAAGCAGCCCTTTGAATTAAAGGCAGACAGAATAAAAATTGAAGGACCTTCCGCACCGGATTACCCCCTTCAGAAAAAGAGGCATACCTTTGAATATCTGCGCAGCATTGCCCATCTGCGTCCCCGGACAAACACCTTTGCCGCCGTGTTCAGGGTCAGGTCGGTGGCTGCCTACGCTGTACATAAATTCTTTCAGGACATGGACTTTGTCCATGTCCAAACGCCCATCATCACGGGCAGCGACGCTGAAGGCGCCGGGGAAATGTTCCGGGTTACCACCCTGGATTTGGAACAGATCCCCCGGGATGAAAAAAATTCCATTGATTTTAGCAAAGATTTCTTTGGTAAAGAGACCAATCTGACGGTGAGCGGCCAGCTGGAAGCAGAATCCTATTGCCTGGCCTTTAAAAATGTATATACTTTCGGACCCACCTTCCGGGCCGAAAATTCCAACACCCCCCGTCACGCGGCGGAATTCTGGATGATCGAGCCGGAAATAGCCTTTGCCGGCTTGCAGGAAAATATGGACCTGGCGGAAGGCATGCTCAAGTTTGTAATTGGCTATGTCCTGGAACACTGTCCTGAAGAGATGCGGTTTTTTAATAATTTTGTGGACAAGTCGCTCCTGGAACGCCTGGAAAAACTGGTTGATTCCAAGTTCGGTCATGTTACTTACAGCGAAGCAGTTGACATTTTGCATAAATCCGGCGAGCAATTCGAATACCCCGCAGCCTGGGGTCTGGACCTGCAAACCGAGCACGAGCGTTATTTAACCGAAAAACATTTCGGCAAACCGGTGTTCGTTACGGATTACCCGAAAGAATTCAAAGCTTTTTACATGAGAATGAATGATGACGGGAGGACCGTGGCAGCCATGGATCTTTTGGTACCAGGGGTGGGCGAAATCGTCGGGGGGAGTCAGAGAGAGGAAAGATATGACTACCTGGTGCGAAGATTGGATGAATTGGGGTTAGATAAAAGGGACTACTGGTGGTACCTTGATCTGAGGAAATACGGGGGCGCTCCCCACGCGGGTTTCGGCCTGGGGTTTGAAAGGCTTTTAATGTACCTGACCGGAATGACCAATATCCGGGACGTTGTTTCTTTCCCCCGGACCCCTAAAAGTGCCGAGTTTTGATTGTGTTGCAGGTTTAAAAAGGTTAGGGGTCAAAAACCTAAATGCTCTTGCCCATATTTGAAACACTACTTATATCTGTAATAGGCGGAATGCTGTTCCGCCTATTAAATCTGCCCTTACCATGGTTGTTGGGATCTTTGACTTCAGTCCTGCTCTGGAGTCTGGCTGCCAAAAGAAACCTGTTCTGGCCAATGGGTCTTCGAAACGGCGGCCTGGCCATCCTCGGTTACATGCTGGGGAGTTCCTTTACCGTGGCGACAGGCCTGGAAATATTCAAACAGCTCCCGGCCATGTTTCTGGCGACAGCTTCGATAGTCCTGGTGAGCTTACTTGTGGGTGCCATAATTTCCCGCTGTACGGGTCTAAACCCGGCAACCAGCATTCTGGGCAGCGTTCCGGGAGGTCTGACCCAGATGGTTGTCCTGAGCGAGGAGATTCCAGGCTCGGATTTAACGGTTGTCACCTTCATGCAAACCATCAGGCTGCTGTCAACAGTTTTTATTGTTCCCTTTATAGTTATCCACGGCCTGGCCGGGGATAGCCCGGAAGCGGGTGCGGCCGGCTTTTCCCGGGTGTCTGAAAATCTAATCCACACCCCCTGGAATGCCCTGATCTTTGTGGTGGTGATTCTTATAGGCGTCCGGGTTGGGCAGCGGATAAATTTGCCCACCCCCTTCCTGCTGGGGCCTCTCCTGGGAACTGCCGTCCTTGTTCTCACGGGTTTGCAGGCTCCCGACCCACCTTCCATCATGGTTCTAATTTCGCAGCTATGTATCGGGGCTTATTTGGGACTGTCCATCCAGCCCGCCCGTCTCGAAAACTGGAAAAGGCTGTTGCCCTGCGCCCTGGGGGGAAGTATCGCAGTGGTTTTCTGCTGCCTGGGGACCGGTTACTTGCTGACGCTCTTCCATCCCCTCACTTTAACAACTGCTTTTTTAGGAACATCCCCCGGCGGTATGGGTGAAATGGGGCTGACTGCTGTCCTGGTGGGGGCTGATGTTTCCCTGGTGGCAGCGTATCAGCTGTTCCGTCTCTCCTTTATTTTGTTTGCCCTGACTTTTCTATTAAAGCGGTATTTTACGAAGCGAACCGGCCAGAAAAAACACCCAATAGCTTAATAACTTAATAAACCGGTACCGGGTACCGGTTTATTAAGTTATTTTAAAGGAATCACTATTTTTGTCAACAGCTCGCTTTCGGGCACGTCGTCCGGGGAATTATAATAATACTCGTAGTATACCCCCTTTGGCCCAAAGCCGTTTTCTTCAATCCAGTTAAATATGTTATTGTAGGGCTCCTCCATCCTGGTGTAAGAGCCCTTATACATGCAGGATACAACCTTGCCTCCGGGGATTTCGCCGGATTTGATTTCACCCCGCCCGGGCAACTGCCTCCGAACAGGAAAGCCCATTTCCACGTCCAGATCCTGCATGTCGAGGTTATAGTAGGCGGTATAAGGCGCATCTGCCGGCTGTTCGCTGATTTGGTTAAGGTAGTTGAATATTTCCCCGAAGGCGGTCCCTATTACTTTTGGCAAGCTTGATAAATCTGTTTTTGTTCGGATATACAGGGCGGGCTTCCCCCTTTGTTCACTTAATTCCATACCCAGCAAAATAATAATCATACTCCTTCCCGGTTAGTTGTTTTTGATCCTGTTTTAAGGCCCAGAATTCAATTGCGTGACACCTTTCCGAATATTCTATATTCGATTATAAATCAAAACAGGCAGTAATATCCATAAACAATAATAATTTTTAATAAATCTCCCCCATTGGTGTTGACTAGTCAAAAAATCCATCGTAAAATTGTCCCAGACCGACCAGTCTGTCTCTGTTAGGAGGTGTTATTATGGACAAGGATTTAAAAAAAGACTTAATCGCGGATGCCGCCCTATCCTGTTTTTTATCCACCGGCTACGGCGGCACTTCTGTTGATGATATTGTCAAGGCTTCGGGTATGAGCAAAGGGGGTATCTACTGGCATTTTAAGAGCAAAGAAGAAATATTTCTGTACCTGGCACAAAAATGGTTGAACGATTCCGAAAGGGAACTGCAGGATCTGCTAACTGGAAACTATTCTGCCGTTGAAAAACTGGTAAGGTTGAAAGAAAAATTCCTGGAAACAATAAACGGGCCGGTTTCAGCGATAATCTATGAGTTTAACCTGCAGGCCAAGGATGAACTGAAACTAAAAAGATTACACGCACTAATTAAGGAATCAAAAAGAAAAACCATTATCAAGGACTATATCCTCCTGGCTATCCGCCGGGGGGAATTTCGGCCCCTGGACGCGGAAGCCGCCGCAGAGGTTTTAATAGGCATTTTCGAAGGTATAAGCCTGCAGTGGTTTATCCAGCAAAAGGACAGAACAAAGCAAGAGCGTACGGCCAATATGTCTCTTGATATTTTTTTCAACGGTGTTTTAGCTAAATAATTCGCTAGTTCATATATTTTGATTTTATGGCTTAGTAAAAAATACGGCTAATCTACGGCGGCGATTTATTTATAAAGGGGAGATTATAAATTGAAACGGTTAATAGGCCTGGCCTTAATATTCCTGCTTGTGGCGCTGAGTGGGGGCTGCGGGAAAAAAACGGTGGTACCGGAAGATGAAGTGCTGGTTCCCGTGGAAACAGCCAAAACCCAGCTGGCAGACCTGTCCCGCACTTTAAACACCACTGGTGAAATCATGCCCGGCGCCGAGGTGGCTGTAGCGCCCAAAGTCTCCGGCCGGGTGGCTGCAATCCATGTAAAAGTGGGGGATCGGGTCAGCCGGGGACAAGTATTATTTGAACTGGATGCCGCTGAAGCGCTTAATGCTGAAACAATGGCCGAAGCCGGCGTTGGTGTGGCCGGGGCGGGTTTGAATAAAGCCCAGCAGGGTCTGGCCGATGCCGAACTGGACTTTAACCGGACCAAAGCGCTGTATGAATCCCAGGCGGTGGCTAAAACCCAGTTCGAACAGGCTGAAAGCATGCTTAAAAATGCCCGCATCGGAGTTCAAGTAGCCGAAGAGCAGCTTAAACAGGCGGAAGCCACCCTGCAAAACGCACGGGATCATTACAATAACTTTACAGTAACTTCCCCTTTATCGGGACTGGTAGCCGCTGTCAATATTGAAAACGGCGAGCTAGCCGGCCCCCAGTCTACCGCCCTGACTGTGGTTCAATTGGACAGGGTCAAAGTTAAAGTGAATTTGTCGGAAAACGCTGTGGTTTCCATAAAAAAGGGAGCTGAGGTTCCTATCACAATTAACTCCTTGAATAAAACCCTGACCGGTACCGTAGTCTCGGTGGGGCCCCAGGCAGATCCCGGCACCCGGGCCTTCCCTGTGGAAATCCACCTTAACAACGACGAGGGCGATCTAAAAGCCGGCATGGTGGCGGTTATAAATCTGGAAACAGGCTTATCCCAGGGTGCTGTTGTTGTACCGGTGGATGCCCTGCTGGAGCGTAACGGGCAGTACTGGGTCTACGTGCTGGAAGACGATAAAGCCAAAGAGGTAACCGTCAAGAAGGGGATCGCCACCGGCCAGTTGGTTGAAATCATTGAAGGGCTGCAGGAAGGCCGGGATGTTATTGTTAAAGGTAACAACATGGTGACTGACGGTCAAAGGGTAAAGGTGGTTGGCAGTCAGGGAGGTGCGTCTAATTGAAGATAGCTGATCTTTCTATTGAACGCCCCCTGGCCATCTCCATGCTTATTTTAGCCCTCGTGTTTCTGGGGCTGTTTTCCCTGCCCCGTTTGGCTGTAGATCTTTTCCCCGACATGGAATTGCCGGTGGCGGTGGTTATGACTACCTATGAAGGCGCCGCCCCGGCCGAAGTGGAAAAATTGGTGACAAAACCCATTGAGTCCGCTGTAGCCACGGTCAGCAATATCGATGAAGTCCGCTCCATATCCCAGAATGGAAATTCCCTGGTCATCGTGATGTTTAACTGGGGCTCCGATATCGACAATGCCGTTAATGACTTGCGGGACAAGATCGACATAGTTAAAGGCATGCTGCCATCGGACGCCAGGTCGCCCATGACCATGAAGCTGGACCCTAATTCAATGCCCATCATTTCTTTCTCGGTTGCCGGCGAAGATCAAGTGCGACTGAAAAAAATCGCGGAAGATACCATCAAGCCCCGCCTGGAAAGAATCGAAGGTGTCGCCTCAGTTGATCTCAGCGGGGGAAAAGAGAGAGAAATCAAGGTAAAGCTTGACCCGGCTAAAACCGAGGCCTACGGTCTCAATATCAGCCAGGTGATCCAGGCTCTGGCAGGGGACAATATTGCCGGTACGGCGGGAAGAGTGGAAAGCGGCTCCAGTGAGATGGCCATCAGGGTTTTAGGTGAATACACCAGCCCCGAATCCCTCCACAATGTCCGGATTAATATTCCCGGTACGGGAAATACGGTTGCCCTGAGGGATCTGGCCGTTGTCGAAGATTCCTATAAGGAAATAACAACATCTACTTTTGTAAACGGCGAACCCTCCCTGGGCCTTTATATTATGAAGGCCTCCGGCGCCAATACTGTGCAGGTTGCCAAAAAGGTTAACGAGGAGGTTGCGCAGCTCCATAAAATACTGCCTGCGGGAGTTCATATTGATACGGTGCTGGACAGCGCCGTATTCATCCAGGATTCCATTAATACTATCACCCACCACGGACTCCTGGGGGCTATGTTTGCTTTTATAATCCTCTATATGTTTTTACGCAGTTTCCGCAGCACCCTGGTGGTGGCTCTGGTTATACCAATTTCAATTATCGCTACCTTTGCTATGCTGTACTTCGGCAACCAGACCATCAACCTGTTGTCCCTGGGCGGCCTGATGCTGGGACTGGGCTCTCTGGTGGACTTTTCCGTGGTGGTCCTGGAAAGTATCTACCGTTACCGGCAAAACGGCTTTAAGATCATTGAAGCAGCCAAGCTGGGCACCGCAGAAGTGGGTAATGCGGTTACCGCATCGGCCCTGGCTCAGGTTGTCGTCTTTTTGCCCATTGTCTTCGTACAGGGCCTGGCCGGGATCTTGTTCAAACCGCTTGCTTTGACGGTGAGTTTTTCCCATATAGCCGCCCTTTTTGCCGCCTTGACCCTGGTGCCCATGCTTTCTTCGAAGCTGTTGCATAATATTGCGCCGCCGGATGAGGTTCTGCCCGGAAACAAAACTAAAAATCCTGTCCTTTTGTTCGGCAAGTTCTTGCATATTCTGAACAGGCTTTACGGGAGGCTTCTAAGGTGGGCTTTGGGCAACCGCAAAAAAGTGGTGGGCTTTGTTGTGGTGGCACTGGTTTTGAGCATTGCAGCCACATCCCTAATCGGTACCGAGTTTATCCCGGAAATGGACCAGGGAGAGATGACCGTAAATATAAAGATGCCCATGGGAACTAAACTGGCGGAAACCCAAAGTGTTGCTGAAAACGTCGAAAACCTGGTCAGGCGTGAAATAAATGTTGTGGACACCATCTTTGCCACAGTGGGTTCCGGGGAACTGGCCATGCTGGGCATAGGGAACACCGAGGAAGCTTCACTCCAGGTAAAACTAAAACCCCTGGAAGAGCGCGCCATCACAACAAAAGATGCGGCTGAAACGCTGCGCCGTGCCCTGGTAAATGTACCGGGGGCTGAAATAACCATAAGCCTGGAGAGTTCCGCTGCCGGGTCCACAGGAAGCCCCGTGGAGGTTTCCATCCGGGGCGACGATCTGGCCCTGCTGGAACAGTTGGGCGACCAGGTCCTGAACATGGTCAATGGTATTGAAGGCATCAGAAATGCGGCAAGTTCCCTGGAAGACACCAGGTCGGAACTGCAGCTGGTAGTGGACCGGGAAAAGGCATCCCTCTATGGCCTCAGTGCCGGACAGGTGCTGGCGGCGGTCCGCAATTCCTTTGACGGGCAGATTGTAAGCCGGATGCGGACCGGTGATGACGAAGTGGATATCAGGCTGGAAACTAGCCGGGATTTTGCCGCCACTTCAGACGCCCTGGCCGGCTTGACCGTGGTGTCCCCCACCGGCGCCAGAGTGCCTGTGATGGCAGTGGCGCAGATGGAAACTCACAGCACGCCGCAGCGGATAGTCAGGCATTCCCAGACCCGGGAAGTTAGTGTTACCGCCGATATTGCCGGGCGGGATCTGGGCAGCATCAACAAGGAAATCAATGAAAAATTATACGCAATTTCCTTCCCCGAAGGATACCTGGTTGAAGTGGGCGGTCAGAGCAAAGATATGGCTGAATCCTTTGGCTCCCTGGGACTAGCCCTGCTGCTTTCAATAATACTGGTCTTCATGGTCATGGTGGCTCAGTTTGAATCCTTGTTCCAGCCATTTATTATTATGTTCGCGCTGCCCCCCACTTTTATTGGTGTGGTTTTGGGGCTGGGCCTGACAGGACACCACCTGAGTGTCCCGGCTTTGATCGGAGCGATTATGCTGGTGGGAATCGTCCTTAACAACTCCATTGTCCTGGTTGATTACATCAACACCCTGCGCAAACGCGGCTATGAGCGCGACCAGGCTATCCTGGAAGCGGGACCGGTGAGGCTGCGTCCAATCTTGATGACGGCCCTGACAACCGTCCTGGCCCTGCTTCCCCTGGCCTTCGGCGGCGGCGAAGGAGCGGAGTCGAGGGCCCCCATGGCCATTGTGGTGGCCTTTGGTTTAACCATGTCCACGCTCATTACCCTGGTGCTGGTGCCTGTTGTGTACACCATTTTTGATGATTTCGGGAAAAGAATCGGTTCTAAATTTAAGAAAGCGCCGGTTCAATGATGATATTCGTTGCCTGAAATAACACGGACCGGTCCACCGCCCCCGGGAATTAATTTTGTATTTTGCCGGCGGCGGCTTGCGGTTCAGCTATCCATTGGTTTATGATCGAAATTCAAATACGCAACTGCGGCTGTGCCTTTAAGGCTTCAATCTTTAACTGTAAACCCCTGTCCAGTGTAATAACAGTGAACAGGGGTTTTTATGATTGTGTTCCCGGCTGTTTTTAGATTGATATTATTCATTAACTCAGCCAGTTGAAATCCCACTTGAAATTTTAGATATTAAATAATAAAATTGGAGAAGCAAGTCCTTGTAATAACTTCCAGAGCATGTGCCAGGGGAAAGCAAGTATTAAATTCCAACACTAAACTTTTGTTTGCAGGCAGCAAGGGGTAAATGGGGTGACTTGGATGGAGTTTCAATTGGCTAAAAGCGAAGAATGCATTGTCTGTGAGCTGGCGCGGGAGGTCCGCTGGGGAGATTGCGACGCGGCTGGAATCGTTTATTACGCCAGGTTTTTTGATTGGTTTACCGATGGGCGGATTGCCTTGCTAAAACAAATTGGCCTGCCCTATCAGCAATTCTTTCACGAGCAGGGTGTTACCGTAGTAGCAGTGGAAGCATCTTGCCGATACAGGAAAACTTTAAAACCAGAAGAAAAATACAACCTTCGCACAACCCTGTTCCGATTGGGGCGAACCCGTATGATTTTTGATTATCTTATTACGAAGCCTGGTGAAGACCCAGGTAAAGCAACTAGTGGAAGAACCACCCACGCCTATGTTGACGCCACGGGCAAGCCCTTCGATCTTAAAAAAAAGCGACCCGCTTTGTGGGAAAAGCTGTTGCAACATACCGGATTGCCGGAAAACAAATAAGTTAATTTGATTATAGGGGGAAATCCTGTCATGCCGCTGAAAACAAAAGGGCTTGTTTTGGCCGCCCTGATTTGCTTTACCCTGGGTGCGCTATTAACGCCCGGCCGGAGCAGCGCCCTGGAAACCGTGCCGAATGTAACACAGGAAATGCTTACCCCGGATTTTTGGATCAGCAAACTGCCCGAACCGGACAGTTTAATTATGGAAAGGGAAATAATTGAAGCTTTTAACCGGGACATTCTTCGTACCCTGCCGGATCTGGTTTACGATTTAACCGGTTATCCTGCTTCGCTGGATCGTAATCAGCTAACTAAACTGATAAAACAGCGCCCCTTTCCGGAAGAGGACCGTTATTCAAAGGGTGTCAAAGTGGAGCAAGCCTATTATAAAAACCTCCTTCTGCAGATGAACCTGCCCGGTATCGAGGAACAAAACAGTGTTACCCCTGCCCTGACGGTGTGCAGAACCAACATCCGGACCTTTCCCACTGCCGGCGAATCGCTGGAAGAACCGGACGACTTCGATTTCGACCTGTTCCAGGAAACCGCAGTGAGTCCCGCCGAGCCGGTCCTGATTCTGCACCGGAGCCTCGACGGCCAGTGGTATTTTGTCCAAACGTACAATTATAACGGCTGGATGCCCGCCGCAGACCTGATTGTCGCCGGGGACAGACAGATCTGGCTGGATTATGTTCAGCCTGAAAACTTCCTGGTGATTACCGGCAACCGGATGAAACTGGATAACGGTCCCTATCCGGGAATGGAGCTTACCATGGGCGTAAAGGTCCCGCTGGAGATGGACGGTGCGGCGCCCGGCCGGACTTATACCATTCAATTGCCCGCCCGGGGGAAAGAGGGCGAACTGGTCATCGAAACGGCCCTTGTGCCCGCCGGCGCCGGGGTCTCGGTTGGCTATCTTCCTTATACCAGGGCCAACATCATCCGGCAAGCCTTTGAAATCCTGGGTGAACCCTATGGCTGGGGTGGGCTCTCCAACGGGAGGGACTGCTCGGCCTTTGTCCAGGATGTTTATAAAAGTTTCGGTTTTATGTTGCCGCGCAACTCTGATGAACAGGAGCGGTCAGCGGGAGTTACCGTAAAATTCACAGACGCGGACCGGAACCAGCGCCAGGCCTTGCTGGATTCACTGCAGCCCGGGGCTTCCCTGCACACGCCGACCCACGAGTTACTTTACCTTGGCCGGCACGAAGGACTTTACTACGCCATCCACGACGTTACTTCCGTTGGGGATCCCGTTCATCCCAACCCGGACGGTTCACCGGGCCGGTTAACCCTGAATAAAGTCGTCGTTTCGGACCTTTCACTGCCGAGAAGAAATGGCCAGCTTTTCGTGGACGCCCTGACCAGCGCAAAACAACTGGATTACGGAAGCGAATCCCTTGAGCCCGGGCAGGACTATAACGTGGAGGTTTATGTCAATGGCAGTCCGGTCAGCTTTCCCGACCAGAAATCCTATCTGGATAAATCAGCCCGCCGCGTTTTTGTACCGGTACGCTTTATTTCGGAAGCGCTGGGGGCTGAAGTGGACTGGCTGGCAGGGGAACAAAAAGTGGTTGTCCGCAAAGGAGAAAAAGATGTCACCTTGACTATCGGCCAAAAAACCTTCTGTGCCGGCGGCCGGGATTACCTCCTTGACGCGCCTGCCGTCATTGTAAACGGCAGAACGATGGTACCCCTGCGCTTCATCAGCGAAGCCCTGGGCGCCGGTGTTGCCTGGAAGCAGGAGGGCAGCGGCGGCGTTGTGGACATCAGCCTGTAAAAGCTCCGGCAGCACCACCCCTTTCGATGTTGTTCAAGGGGTGATAAAACGTTTAAAAGCCGTTTAGAAATTCCTTTAAACCAGCGGAATTATTTCGCCCAACTGTCAATTCCTTTATTTTAGCGTTTAGATAGTCCCGTTGTTTTTCCCGCCTGGCGGCGGCCGCTTTAAGCTCTTCGATTAAATAATACCATACAGCCTCCCAATCAAGTCCTGGAAAACAACTGTCAGCCGATACCGTTTCGTAGGCCTTGATTAAGGAACAGCAAACCCGGTACTTCCATTTTTCAAACATGGGGTGGTTATTCAAGATAAAAGCGCAGATTCCCCCAAGATCCCTCTCCGGGGGTGAAAAACACACATCTTCGAAATCTACACCATAAAACACCCGGCCGTCAAAGATAAAGTTGCGCAAGTTTAAATCAGACTTGCCCAAACAGACCTGGCCGGGTGTCTGCATGAACCCATGCAGCCTGGTAAACCACCTGGCCAGTTCATTAATCCACAGTTTTTGTCCCCCTCCGGGTTCCGCAAGCAAATCCGTCAATAAAGCGCCCCGGATATATTCCATGATAATAAATCTGGCGTCGTGCCAGACAATTTCCGGGACATTGAGGCCGTGCCGCTGCAAAATACTCAGAAAAAATACTTCATTACCGCTGGAGGAATTGAGATACTCTTTGACAATGTATGGCTTTATCACATTATCCTGGGAAATAGTTTCAATATAGTATACATTATTACGCAGGCTGAGTTTCTTTTCCCAGGTAAGTACCTTTACTTTAATCGCTTTTTGCAAGGTGTTCAGATAATCCACTTTATTTCTTTCCTGCGATTATTCTTATTTCCTCGCCGGGATCATAATTGTCCAATCCGGTTAAGAAGCCTTCCAGCAATCCCCTGAATCCGGCGTCAAGGAGCGAATCAACTTCAATTTCCCGTCCACCGGCATAAAGGGATATCCTGTTCCTGACATATATACACTCTTCCCGTTTTGACTCGCCCCTGAGTACCCGGGCCATAAAACCACTGCAGTTGCTGCCGCAAGCATTGCATCGTTCCACTCCCTCCACAGAGGGCATTTTTTTGGGAACTTTTTTTTCGATTAAGTCCACAAGCCCGTCAATATCCGATAGCGGATTCAGTACCGGTATATCCTTATATTCCGATCTTTCGTTGGAAATCCGGCCGGAAATCATAAAAACCAGATCGCTCAGGCGGCTTTCAATTTCCCTGGGATCGCCGGCGCAAAGTATCTTGGGCAGAGCCGTGTCAGCTATGCCCTCCACAACAACATAATCGTGATTAAAATAACCCAGTATTTTATCCATACCCAATTTTTGGGGGGATAGAACGCCTGTTTCCCTTAAACCCCTTGCCACCACCAGTTCCGAACCGGCCTTTTTGTGCCGCCAGGTGTTGCTCCCCTCCAAATCAAGGGTAAATTTATCGTAATGAATATTTTTAACCGAACCCACCCTGTAACCCCGTCTTCTTAATTCGGCAATGATGTGCTCTATGGTTGTGGTTTTACCTGACTGGGTAACCCCAAATACTGAAAAAGCCTTCAAATATAATCACCCCTTGGGCCCATTATAATATTTTTAGCCGGGTGTGCTTCTTACCCGGGATCCGGGCCATATTCCGATGTTCCTGTCAATCAGGGACCTATGTATTTGTTTCGTTAAAACACCGACAACATAACCTGTTGTAACGGCAGAGAGCATCAAGACAGGTAAAAAAACATAAACTTGCCAGGACTGGACCAGCAAGGCGGCTATTATTAACTGGCCGGCATTGTGAAAAACCGCGCCTGTCATGCTGATCTTGACAATGCTGGTAAATTTATTTAAATAGTTCCACATAACAATCATAACCAGGGTACTCAGCATGCCCCCGGTAAAACTGAACAAGAAACTAACCGGGTTACCTGCAATAAAAACCCCCATCAAACACCTCAAAGCAACAATTAAAAAAGCGTCCCCCGGACCCAGCATCAGAATTGACAACAAAGTAATTACATTGGCCAACCCCAGTTTAACACCCGGGTGAACGCCGGGGAGAATAATCGACCTTTCCACTATGTTTAAAACTACAGCCAGGGCCACAAATATGGCTATGATCGCAATACGCCTGGTGTTAAGCAATTATCCCCCTCATTTCCGGAATCAATAGGTAATGGTGTCCACCCGGTCAGACTGACACTTGATAACCACCTTAACTTTATTTGGCGCACAAAAGGATATCTGACCGGGCTTACTCAGCCAACCAGTTTTAACACATATTTGGTTGGGACAGTCGGCTTCTTTAACCCTTACCCTGCCGTCTTTAATCTCCACCAAATTGTAGTGCCCCCCGGGATCCTCAATCTTTATGTCTTCGTCGGGCGCCGGCAAAGGGATTACCCGGTACAGTTGGCCGCTCTTATAGATCTCAACAGTCATGTTCTCACCTGCGGGGCTGCCCTGTAAAAGACAAAACGTAGCCAGGCTCACTAAAAACAGGGTCAGGAGGGCGATGGTCAGAAAGTGGTCCAGTTTTTTCACGGAGATCGCAGGGCCTTCATCTTTGAACATTTATACACCTGTTAAGTATTAATAAAGTCCTTCAGCAGCACTGCCAGAGTAAATATAATAAAAGCAGCCATAACCAGGTAATCTGCCCTGCTGTATTTTAAAACCCGCAGGTAGGTACGACGCCTGTATACCCTGAAGGCCCTTGCCTCCATGGTAATGGACAACTGGCGGGCTTTAATCAGGACACTGGTGAGCAGGGGGGTAAAAAAATGAGTGTAAAACTTAAGCTTATTTTTCCAGGGGATATTTTGCAAATCAACACCCCGGAGCTGTATTGCTATCAGGGTGTCTTTAATTTCTTCCATAAAAATCGGCAGGAAACGAAATGCCACCATAACCATAAAGGCTATCTCGTAAGGTATCTTGAACTGGACCAGGGCCAGAATATAATCCTTGGGACTGCTGGTCATGATTAGCATCGCCGAAGCAAAGAAAGTTAGCATCCTGAACAAAATGCAAAGTGCGGAACTGATACCGTGGGAAGTAAGAACATTAACATCCCCCAGGGAAAACAGCACCTTTCCCCCCGGGGCAAAGACGCTTTGGATGATCAGCATCGCCAGCAATAAGGGTATCAGCTTCTTGAATTTCCCCATGATCGAAAAAAAATTAACCCGCAGCAACATTAACAAAAACAGCGTAAAGACAAACAAAAACAATAATAAAACGGGGGTATTTAAAAAAACAGCCAGAGTTGAAAGGCATAGGATAACAACTATTTTGGTCCTGGGGTCGAAGTTAATCATGATATTTTTCCTGTCTTTCACTCATTTGGGGGACATTCCTGATTAGTGATGATTCCCTGTTGGTCCCACCTCCGCGAACTGTCCCCCTTCCAACCGGATTAAGCGGGTGGCGTATTTATTGATAAATCTGTGGTCGTGACTGATTATAACCACACCCCTTTGGGAAGCTATAACCCTTTCCAGATAATCACCCAGTAATTTCTTCCGGTAGGGGTCCAGACCCGCCGTTGGTTCATCCAGGACAAGCAGATCCGGTTCCAGAGCCAAAACCGCCGCTATGGCCAGACGCCTTTTTTCCCCCGTACTCAAACTCAAGGGAAAGGACTGGGAATACCGGGTCAGCTCAAAGTATTCCATGATCTCCCTGGCTTTCCTGGATACCTGTTCCGGGGTCAGGCCAAGGTTTTGCAGACCGAAACCGATCTCTTCCTCCACCGTTTCACAGAACAACTGTTTACCGGGGTTTTGAAAAACATAGCCGACCCGGCGGCCGGTTTGGGCCAGGTTCAGACTGGACAGGGGTTCTCCGTCCAGGCGGATCAAGCCCCCGGTTGGTTTCAATATGCCCATGAGCAGTTTGGAGAATGTTGTCTTACCGCTGCCGTTCGGTCCAATAACTGCGGTAACCCCCTCTTTGGGGATGCTTAAATTAACATCCTGCAAAACAGGTTTGTTTTGACCTGGGTAGCTAAAACCGACATCAATAAATTTTATAAATCCCATCTTTTAATCCTCAGCTCATCCTCTAATTCAAGCTTATGACGGAGCAGGAATTCACGCTCTCCCAGTACGTCCGGGGCCTGTCCGTCCTTGATCAGTCTGCCGTTTTCCAGCACGAGAATACGATCCGCAAAGGAGACGGCTTCCAGATCATGTTCAACAACCAGAACCGTTTTACCCCTCTGGCGTAAAGCATTGACAGCGTCGCTGATTCTTTTTTTACTCTCCGGGTCCAGAGGGGCCATGACTTCATCCAGCACCAGGATACCGGGATCTAAAGACAGGACTGCGCCCAGGGCAACCAGTTGTTTTTGCCCGCCCGATAAATTCTTCGGATTTGCGTACCTCAAGTCGTTGATCCCCAGGATCGTCAAAACGTTGCCAACCCTTGCTTCCACCTCTTCCACCGGCAGGCAAAGGTTTTCCGGAGCAAAGGCCAATTCATCCTCCACGGTGGGCAAAAAAAGCTGGGTATCCGGGTCCTGGAAAACCAGACCCACTTCCAGGGCCAGTTGGGCTACCGGGCAATCCCTTGTTTTCTTTCCGTTCACCAGAATCCCCCCGGTCATTTCACCCCCCAGGCAGTGGGGAATAATGCCGCCTAAACAAAGACACAAAGTACTCTTGCCGCATCCACTTAACCCCAGAAGCGCCACGATCTCCCCCTGGCCAACCCGGAAGCTTACTTTGCTCAATACTTCCTCCTCCGCCGGCTGATACCTGTAGGTTAGTTCATTAACAATAACAGCGCTCAGTTGTTCGACCCCCCCCCGGGCATTACTGTAGAATCACAGGGTTAATGCAGGTGTCACTGGTCAAATGGTCGACCATAAAGACCTTGATGAGATCACCCTGCCGGACATTAAAACCGGCCTGGGCGGCGTAAACCTGGTCAAAATCAGCCCTGGCGGCGTTAATTCCCAGCTGACTGCCGTTTCTTAAATGGCTAAAAACAACTGTTTCCTTGCCGCTGTGGGGAACAACCGGCGTAACGTCCACCGTAAAATACTTAAACCCTGCCGCACCGGCATTGACAGTAAAGGTTGTGACGCCTTCAGCTGTTGTCCCGAACGTATAGGCGGAATCCGGTCCGGTGGTCAGTGTGTAGGTGGGTTTCGGGGGAGCCGGATCATCCTTGTTTATGGTATAGGTTTCAATCAACTCGCCGGTTGTTTCCCTTGCTGTCAGGGTCAAGAGACTGTCGTTAATTTCTACGATTTGGTAGTTGCTGCCGGTCTGTTCAGCGGCAATATAGGGAAACTCCCCGCCCTTGGCGTACATCTTGGAACCGGCGTTGCCCATCACGTAAACAATCCCGTAGGCCGCCGGGTCTGTCTGGATTTCATTCTGATAAATGGGATGAGTCCGCATATACTCATGCTGGTGTCCTACAAAAACCATGTCTACCCTGTTCTGTTCCAGAATTGGGATCCAGTTGGCGCGTATGGATTTGTCAATTTCCTTGTAGTCATAGGTGGCTGGATAGGCCGGCCTGTGAAAAACGGCAAATTTCCACTTTTTTGTTGTACCCTGGAGGTCTTCTTGAAGCCACTCTTTGGCCCTTTCATTTGTGTTGTTGCCGCTGTCCAGCACTACAAAATGGGCATTCCCGTAATCAAAGGAGTAAAACTCCTGCTCCAGGCCTGCTGGGCCATTTTGTGGCAGGGCAAAAAACTTCATATACATACTCCCATCGTGGTTCCCCAGAGTCGGCAGGACCGGAATCAAAGAAAAAACGCCGGTGGCGGCATCAAGAAACTGGCCCCACTCCTTGGCGTCGCTGCCGTTATCCGTCAAATCCCCGCCCAGGAGGGCAAACTTGATTTGGGGGCAGGCCTGATAAACCGAACCCAGAATTTCGCCCCATTGGGCGTATCCCGCCTGTACATCCCCCATGTACAAAAAGGTGAATTCCCGAGTGTCCTCTGCGGTGGTAAAGGACAAAACCTCACTCCAGGCCCCATCGTTGCCTGCCCGGTAGATATACTTTGTTCCCGGCTGCAGGCCCGTTATGTTCGCTGTAAAACGGTAATTAGTGCTGTCGAACACCGAACAACCGGCACTGACTTCCAAAGCGGCAGCGAAATTTCCGCTAAATTCATCATAGCTTAAATACTGCACCCGGGCCGGCGTGTTATCCGGTGTTAGCCAGGTAATTGTCTGGGATCCCGCGGGATCCCCGGTCCAGGTCAGGATAATCTGCTTTGGGCCGGAGGAATCTCCGGCCAAGGCCGCCGGTGTGAAAAACCAGCAGCAAGAAACCGCCCATAACAGGAAAACCAGGCCTGCTATCCCCGTCGCCGGCGGTATTTTTCTTTTACAAGCGGCATTTCCAGGCCTCATGTGCGTTACTCCTTTTATTCCAAGTAGGGATCCGTTTTTTATCCTCTATGATCCCCGGGGCTGCCGGCCAGGCAGGCAACTATCCGCTTAAGAGCCGGGAACGAAAATACCGCACCCGGCTCCTTACCGCGTCTGGCCGGCTATCCTTTCGGCCCGGGTGGAAAAACGATTGGCAGAAAAACTTATTTCTTCAACGACTTAATAATTACCGTGACAGCTTCTGCCCTGGTGGCGTTGCCCTGGGGCCGGAAAGTATTGTCGGGATAACCGTTGATGATCCCGTTTTCCGCCGCGGCGGCAACGGCCACTTCAGCCCAACCGGAAATGCCGCCGCTGTCGGCAAACTGGGACTCTCCCGCTGCGGGGGAAATCTTCGCTGCCTTGACAATCAGCACAGCCATCTGCTCCCGGGTGATCGGGTCATCGGGCCCGAAATTGGTGTCGTTGTAACCGCTGATGACGCCGGCGGCGTAAGCGCTGGCGATGTAGTCCCCGGCCCAGTGGGCGGCGGTATCGTCAAAAACCTTGCCGGCGGCAATTTCCATTTTGTAGGCCTTGGTCAGAACCACGGCGAATTCAGCCCGGGTGATCTTGCTTTCCGGCTTGAAAGTACCGTCGGGGTAGCCGCTGATGCAGCCCATTTCACTTAATTCTTTGATGGCGCCGGCAGCCCAGTGGGAGGCCGGAACGTCGGAAAAGAGCTGTGCGGGCGCCGGCTGATCCGGTGTAACAGTACCCGGTTCACCCGCTGCTTCCTTTACAAGCACCGCAAAGCAGGTGAAGTGATTTATGGTAAGCGTTATAGTGCCGTTTGATACGGTGCCGCCCAGGTTTACCCACTGGGCAGAAGCTTCGTCGTAGTAGTAAACAGAGGGCGTCTCCCCGGCGGGTACAGAAGCTGGATCAAAGCTGAAGGTCAGGCTGACCGGTTTGTTAAACGTATACTCTGCGCTGCCGCCCACCTTGAACTCGTAAACGGAACCCATAAGTTTAAACCCTGCGGGAAACGCCTGGGGTTCGCTCACCTTTTGAATGGTGACATTGACACTGGTCGCTCCCTTTAAGGCGCCGGCCGGGATATTAATTGAAGCATCGCTGCCCAGACTGACCTTACCACCGGCAATGGGATTTATAGTGGCCTGCCCTGTGGTGCTGGCTGCCGGTGATGCTCCGCCGCCGCCTCCTCCTCCCCCGCCACCGCTGCTGGGAAGGCTTGTTACTGTAAGAGTCATTGTGGCCACTTTACTGCCGGACCCCGCTATAACTGTTAAGTTCCCTTTAACGCCTTCCGGCACAATAAAATTAATGCTGTAACTGCCGGCGGCGTCAGACTTTGTGGCGTCAAATACAACTATGTTCTGGTCACTGTCCAGCACTTTTAGGGGGACCCAGTCATTTGGGATATTCTTACCCGATGCGGTAACAGTGTCCCCAACCATGGCCGTGTTCTTACTCAGGTTTAAGGTAACGGGCACACCCCCGCCGGCGCCTCCACCTATGTCGACGGCAACCGCGGGTAAAGCGCCGCCCAATCCAAGTATTAATCCCAGCATCAAAAATACGGCAACCAGTTTACCCAACCCGTACTTGCTCTTACTTTGCACTGGAAAATCCACCTCTCTTTTAATTCGCTCCGGGTATCCGCTACCGGTCAAAAGGACTTCCTTCCAAATAAATACAACGCAACCAGCCTTGAATATTTCTTTTTTTAATCTAAATTGACTACCTACTGTAATTCCAGGCTGGTGAGAAAATTGGTAAAGCGCTGGCCGAACTCATCCTGATAAATGATGATCCGCATGGCGCCCTCCCCGCCGGTTTTTGTGCGCAGGGGCTCCCCGTAATCGGCATAGACAATAAACACGTTGTTTGGTCTTAGAACCTCCGACATATTTAAGCCTGACGTGTAATTGTCAATGCCCCTGGTAATAATTCTGGTGTATTCCCGGGTCAGGCCGGGATCGATGCTGTTTAAGGCGTCCAGCAACAGGACGCCGGTAAACTCGTGTTTCGTCCTGCCGCCGGTGGCTTGAATCACCATTTTCCTTTGAAACGCCGGCAATTCTTCAAGATCGGCTACCGTCAGGACACCCAGCGTGGCGCCGCCGGCCTTGATCAGAATTTGTTCCTCAGAAAGGTCTTCAGCATTACGGTTTAACAACGAAAAAACGGCAACAATCAAGACCAGCAGGGCAATTACAGCCAGCAGGATTTTCTTTTGGTCGGCAACCTTGCCTTCCCTCAATTTAAACCGCCTCCCCGGTTAAGCAGGATATCTTGCGCTGCCCCTTGCCCCTGCCAGGCGGCCTTTACAGTAAAAACCGCCCCAGGCCCGCCCGTCTTTTTACACTTTATGGTTTTTATGGCCATCCGGTTTTTTCTTTAAATTGAACGCCGGCAAATTATAGCGGACCCCAATCCGTAATAACTTATCCCGGCAGCCCGCAAAACACTGGGTGCAGCGGATACATTCCGGGTTATCGGAAGCGTTGGCTACATCCAGCCCCAATTCACAAAGCTCTTGACAGGCGCCGCACTTTTTGCAATGCTCCCGGTCAACCCCCGGCCGCAGCAGGCTAAACCGGTTGAGAAGACCGTAAACCGCACCAAGGGGGCAGATATACCTGCAAAAAGGCCTGCAAATAAGTACGGCCAACACTACCAGGACAGCCAGCAAAATCAATTTCCACTTGAATAAAAATCCCGCCGTTGCCATCAGGGAAGGCTGCACGGCCAGCAAAGGCAGGTAAGCTTCCAGGGTCTCCGCGGGACACAAGTACTTGCAAAAGGCGGAACCGTTCAAATAGGGAAGACCGAGGGCGGGCAGCAGAAAAACAAACAGGACCAGGGCGATGTATTTTAAGTAATTCAGCCAGCTTAGTTGCCGGCCCGGCCGGTATTTGGGCGTTGGCAGCTTATAGAGCAGTTCCTGCACCAGACCGAAGGGGCAAAGCCAGCCGCAAATGAACCTGCCCAGGAGACCCCCCAGGAAGAGAAGAATTCCGATGGTTAAAACCAGGAGCTGGTAATTGCCTAAAAGAATAGAACTCTGGATTAAACCCAGGGGGCAGGAGCCCAATGCCCCGGGGCAGGAGGTGCAGTTAAGCACCGGTACGCAAATCCTTTTCAGGCTTCCGTTATATACCGTCCCCTTTAGAAAACCGGCCAGATGGCCGTTAAAAGCCACCAAGGCAATAACCTGGACAATTCTTCTGTTCAAAATCCTACACTCCCGGGCCCTTTGCTCCATGGATGTTTCAAATTGTCCCTGCCCCTACCTGATTTCTGTAACAAACCCTTCTACCTTCAGAGAAACCGGCTGCGCTTCTTCACCGAGGATTAGCTCCCGGTAGGTCCCCATGGCTGCGTTAACCCCGTTGATCACCGCCTGGGAGCTAATGGTGGCGCAGGTTATCTGGATAACATCGTTGGGTTGGGTTTGCTCCAGGGGTACCCTGTTTAAATACAAAGCAGTGCTTTTATTCTTGAACCTGTTTAAAAACCACTCTTTGTCCAGGCTTTCCCCCCCGTACAGGAGGGTTTCGTCGTGCTGGAGCACCCTGGTCCCCAGCGTTTCGTTTTTTTCGCTATCGATAACTGTGAAAAGATCGATAGCGCTCCGGTAGCCCAAAGGCTGGGAATGAAAAGCGTAAAGCTTATGTCCGCCGCAGGTTATTTCAAAGGCTTTCTTTACTGCGGGAAACTTTTTAGCTGTCTCCTCCGGCAGTTCCAGGCCCCGGATTGTCAAATCAGCGAAATCCTGTCCGTTATCCAGCAGCCCCAGCAAGGCTTCCCTTTGTTGGGCTGTCAGATTATTTGAATTACCGGAAAAGCATCCAGCTAAGACAAAGGTTAAAACCACTGCCGAAAACAGCAAGACTACAGGCCTTGGCACGATTTCCCAACTCCAATCAGGTATCTGATGATGATTCGTTTACTCCGGATCGTATTTAAACGTTGACACCTGGCTGTTATGTTTACCGAAACCCACCACAACGGTTTTAATAGTGATAGATTTGTCAACCGGGATCGGCTTGCTTAAGTCCGGCTGAAAGTAGGTTGTGCTGGGATTGTAGATCAGGCTTCGTTCGTCCGGAGTACTTCCGTCAATGGTGTAGTAGATTTTGACAAGATCCTGCTGGGGGTGGGTTAAAACGATTTCGGTCCCCCTTTTTACCTTGCCCGGCGCGGGCTCGGGCCGAACCGCACTCCATTGGCCGGAAGGCGCTGCCTCTACTTCAATAGTTGATACACCTTTTACGAAGGCGGCAGTGGCCACATCAGTCAACCATTTCTGTCCCAGAAGCAAGCGGAGTTTGCTGCCGGTCACCTTGCTCAAATCGCTGGTGTCCTCCCCGTACTCCCAGGCCAGAATCGCGGGAACTTCCCGGGCGCCCTCCGGGCTGCCCTTTAAAAGACCGGGAAAGGAAAAACGTTTTTCAGTCAGCTGCTCCCTGGTTAAACTGACGTTATAACCGTCCGCGGCCCTGAAGGTGATTCTCTGCGCCCCTTCTTTAATCCCGGCCTGCTCCAAGAGATAGGCGACTTCGACACCCTTGCCCACTACAAATTTTTTCGCCGGCCAGTTATTTAAGGTGGAGTAGCAGAAAGCCGCCGAAGCTTCCTCCAGGCCCTTTAGTTCGGTGAGGGTGAATTTTACTTCATGTTCCGCCCCGTCCCCCGTAATGGTTACTGCCGGCTCGCTGCCGGCTTCCCCGGTTTCCAGGCCTGTATTTGCCGGTACTTTACCGGCCCCGGCCGGGGACCGGTCTTGCCTCTGGCCCTGACACCCCGTCAGTAGGCCCGGGCCAAACACCAGTAAAACCACGGCCAGGATTAGAAGGATCCGGAACTGTCTGCTGTCAAATAACAAGGCTATCTCTCCCAAAGCTGTTCGCTACTGGACAAAAAGATTTGAAGTATCTGTTTAAAAAGCGGGAGGCCGGGCAAAACTTTGACACCCAGGCTGTCGCAGTTTTGCCCACCCGCCTTTTAAATTTTTTAAACAACTTTAAACAGTAGCTCTACTGGAGAATCACAGGGTTGCGATCAACGGCGTTAGTCAGTTCATCCACAAGGTAAACCTTAATTACGTCGCCTGCTTTCACATTAAAGCCGGCCTGGGCCGTTTCGACCTCATCAAAATCGGCTCCGGTGGCGTTGAGTTCCAGCTGGCTGCCGTTTCTCAGATGAGTAAAGACCGCCGTTTCTTTACCGGCATGGGAAACAACCGGAGTAATACCCACGGTAAAGTACTTGAATCCTGAAATACCCTCATTGACAGTCATGATCTTGATACCCTCGGGAGAAGTACCCGGGGTATAAGCAGCATCTTCTTCGGGTGTTACCGTGTAGCTGGGTTTACCCGGCTCCAGAGCTACCAGCTTGATGCTGACAATTTGGGAAAGCGATGTTTCCCCGGTAACGGCCGGCCCCACCAGGCAAAGCGGCCATCTGCTGTCGGATTCGGGCAGGAGCGCTCCATTCAGCGTGCTGGCGATAATATAGTTGCTGTTCTTGATAATGTCCCTGCTGTCGATGGTAACAGAGCTGCCGTCGGCTGAAGTAATGACAATCCGGTATCCAGACAGGGCAAGCTCCTGATTAAAGGCGTTATCGGAATGCTGGTCCGCGTCATCAACGAATCCGGCCAGGAGCCACAGAGGCATTCCTTCCCAGGTTTGTTCTTCGGAATCTGTGTAGGTTGCTTTGTGGTTGGCGCCGAACTTGCAAACCAGGGCCTGTTCGAAATAGGTTTTAGTTACATCATAATCAATGCCGCCGATGTCCCGGCCGTCCAGCTCCATGGTCCAATCGCCCTGGGGCAGGGAGTAGATCTTAATTGCCGTAATCCATTTGGGTGACAAGCCGGCGCAAGACGGGTACTGGACACCGCCGCCAAAATAGTAGTGCCAGTATTTTTCCGGAATTGTTTCGTGCATATCCCACTGACCGAAGATGTGGTCATCCGGGGTAAAGAACAAGCGTATGCCGTCGGCATAATCGGGTACGTAGTTACCGTCACCCCACCAGGCCAGGATGGCGTCACCCTGGCGCGCCTGCACCGCGGGATCGGGGTAGATGGAGGAATAGGGAAGAGTAGTCTCAAAACCGTCTTTGGCCACAAAGACTATATCGGTCCCTGCTCCCATACCGCCCACAAGACTGCAGAGATCCCTGACGCGGGTACCCTTGACGGCGTTAGCCACCTTGAAGCCGCCGGGATATGTTTCAGCGGCGTCCCAAACATCATCAGGATCGTTTGTGATTCCTTCGTAGCGGTATAACGTGATGCCGTCACCAATGACGTCAAACCCGCTTTCACTTTCCATCCACCTGTAATCGACAGTTATTTCGTCGATGATGGTGGTATGGTCTTCGGCGTACTTGATGATACGTACTGTCGGCGGAGGCAGGACCGGGTTAAAGGAGGTCAGTTCTATTTCTGCAACATTTCCCACACTATTACAGGAAGGGAAGCCATCCTCCGTTGCCAGGGCGGCGCCCACCAGACGCAGCGGCCACGAATCGGTAAGCGGCTCACCGTTGTATTTATTGGCGAGAATGTAGTTGTTGTTCCTGATTATGTCTTTGCTGGAGTAATCCTTGGTGTAGCTGTCTTCGGCTTTTACCAGAATCGTGTAACCGGCGTCGGCCAGATTGGTGTCGAAGATGTTGGGCAACCGGTCGTCCACCCGGCCAGCCAGATACCAGAGGGGCATACCGGACCAGATGTTGCCGTCACCGTCAATCCATTCCACATTGTGGTTGGATTTGGGACAAGCGAGGGCTTCCTCAAACTCGGCCTGGGAAATGACCTGGCTGATCTTGCCTTTAAGGGTGAGGTTCCAGCTTCCGGACGCGGGGGGCGGTGTCTGCAGTTCCGGTAATTCGATCCTGGCAATGCTGCCTACGCTGCTGCCGCTAAGGGATCCATCGGCATTGGCAACACCTGCTCCCACCAGACGCAGCGGTCCCCTGTCAGTGAGCGGGGCGCCGTTCATCTTGTTGGCCACGATATAGTCGTTGCTGAAAGCCACATCGGCCCCGTTAAAGGTTTTGGCAAAACCATCCTGGGCAAAAACCTTCACCGAATAGCCTGCTGCCAGGCTGTCATTGAAAGTCCAGTGGCCGCCCAATTCGAGGTCGTCCGCCACGCCCGCCAGTACCCAAAGGGGTACGCCGGACCAGACGTTACCTTCATTGTCGGTCCATTCCTGATAGTGGCCCGAACCTGTGCAGGCCAGTCCGTCTTCAAATTCCTTCTGGGTTATGGTGTCCCCAATTTTCCCCAGGATTTTGAGGGTCCATCCTTCGGGAGGCTGGGGTAAGGCCGTGAGCTCGATTTTGACGACCCCGCCTATCTGTTGCCCGCCGAAAACTTCAGCACCTTTCAGGTGCAGGGGCCAGCAGACCTTGCCGCGATCGGTCAGAAGGGGCAGCGGTTCCCCGTTCAGGGTATTGGCGACAATGAAGCCGTCGTTGCGGGCGATGGCCGCGCTGTCAAAGGTCCCCTTCCAGCCGTCGCTGGAGATAACGTTTACTTGGTAGTTCTGGGCGGCCAGTTCATCGTTAAAGTTGAAGTGGCTGGGGCCAACGTCGGGGTTGTCGTCAACCATGCCGGCCAGCAGCCAGAGGGGCACGCCTCCCCAGACATTACCATCTTCGTCGGTCCAGAACACCTGGTGAGTGGAGGAAGAACAGGCCAGTCCCCGCTCGAAGTAGCTTTTAGTAACGTTTTCAATCTTAGCGCCCGTGAGTTGCAGGGTCCAATCGGTGGGAGAGACGCCTGAAGCCGCAATGGTTTTCACCGCTGCTGTAGCCGCAGCCTTGACAGCGGCAAGATCGGCGGGATCGTTGATCCCTGCGGCGTAGTAGAACTCAACTTTGTCTCCATCAACCAGTTCAATAAGGTTTAAGGCCCCGGCGGCATTGTTGAAGCCGTCCTGGTAGGTATCGTTAACATAGGCCAACCACTTGCTGCCGCCTTTGACAAATTCGTAAGCACCTATGTTGTCCAGCAGAAGAGCGCCGGAGTTTTCGTAATTCTTGTCGCTGACGTCATAGGTGAAGCCGCCGGCAGTTGCGGCTGCCTGAAGAGCCCCAAGGGGTGTGTTTTTGTTGACGGTATAAGCCGTTCCCGAGTTGTAGGCGGTTACGCTGAAGGTTTCCCCGGGAGCCAGGGCAACTGTTCCGTCGTAGAGCACATCCATTGCCGGGGCCAGGGAGGCAACGGTTTTCACTGCCGCGGTAGCCGCAGCCTTGACAGCGGCGAGATCGGCGGGATCGTTGATCCCGGCGGCGTAGTAGAACTCAACCCTATCCCCGTCAACCAGTTCAATAAGGTTCAAGGCCCCGCCGGGATTGTTGAAGCCATCCTTATAGGAGTCATTGACGTAGGGATACCACTTGCTGCCGCCTTTGACAAATTCGTAAGCACCTATGTTGTCCAGCAGAAGGGCGCCGGAGTTTTCGTAATTCTTGTCGGTGACGTCGTAGGTAAAGCTTTCGGCAGTTGCGGCCGCCTGGAGCGCTCCCAGCGCCGAGGTGCTGCTGACGGTGTAGGGTGTTCCCGAGTTGTAGGCAGTCACGCTGAAGTCCTCGCCGGGGGCCAGGGTAACTGTCCCGTCGTAAAGGAAGTCCACTGCCGGCAGCCCGGAACCCGCGATGACACCATTCTCATAGATGCCCAGCAACGGATAATTGTCAGTATCGGTGGCTATTGTCTGGTATGGCGCATCGCCGACACCGTTGCCGTCCGCGTCCGTGCCGTCGTAATCGCTCCAATAGTTGCCTGCATAGCCGGTATACTGGACGCTGTTAAATTTGTAAGTTAGTTTCTCCTGGGAACTCCAAACGTTACCGGCAACCGCGCCATATCCTGATGACAGAGGGCCGGTGGTATTATCGAAAAAGTTGTTCAGATAAAAAACATTGTCTTTTGAACCTGTTGCAATTTCTAAACCGTAGTTGTTGTTCACAGAATTGTTTTCATAGATAATATTGGAATACGCGTTTTTAACCCTGATACCGATAAGATTTGAGTCCGAGGTGTTGCCGCTGACGGTATTGTTATTGGCATTATCCGCCAGGTAGAGGGCAAAGCCCGAGCCGCCGGTATTATTTGAACAGGTGTTGCCGGTGATGGAGTTTCCGGTCGTGTTTGACAAATTAATACCGTATCTGCCGCTTTGCTCGACAACGTTCCCGGAAATTGTGTTATTATTGGCAACTCCAACGCTTATACCTTCGTTGTTTCCGGTGCTCAAGTTGTTTTTTACGATAGCACCGCCGGATGAACCGGTAACATTGATCCCTGCTTTACCCGCTGTAGTTGCCCCGGTAACAGTAAAACCGTCAATTGTTACGTTCGGCGCCGCAATTTTAACAACATCGGCGTTGGATTCGGCCGCCTCAACGGTTGTCCGGGCTGAGCCGTTTTCGGATTTGAGTGTCAGACTCTTATCCACGACCACGTTCTCGGTATAAACGCCGTCCTTGACGATGATAGTGTCCCCGGATTCAGCCGCCGTTACAGCCGCCTGGATGGTGGTAAAATCGGCTTCGCCGGAGCCGTCGACATACCAGGTTGTTTTAGGAGTCTGGGTGCTGAAGATTGTTATTTCGGAAACAGTTTGTACGGATAAGCCGGTGGTGGTAGGATACTGGTTATTATAATAGTACCAGTATTGGGGTTCCGCGGCTAAACGCCAGTCCCAGTTGCCGAAAACATGGTAATATCCCGTGGGTAATCCCATAATGTTGCTGGGGCCTTCTTTGTAGGTGGCTTCGGCAAACCAGACCAGGCGCATGCCGTCTCTAAAGCCGGAATCCGGGTATTCCCCGTTATTGTACCAGCAGACCACCATGGGACCCTCACGATCCGAATATTGGTACACGTTTTTATAGGCGAAGTCCTTTTTGAAACCGTCAATGGCTTTGAACTGAAGCGTGTCGCCCTCCGCCATGCCTCCCACCAGTTCGCACAGGTCTCTTACATTTGTGCCCTTAAGAGCGCCCATATCCTTGCTGTCCCAGTTGAGGTCCTCTTCTTCGTTCCAACGGAGCAATTCCTGGGTTTCCGGGTCGGGATCATCGACAAAGACCGGGCCCTGGTGGTAGTAATGGGTTATCCCGTCCCCCAGGATGGGCATGGTGGTTCCATCACTGAGCTGACCTTCCCTCAACTCCTGGAAAGTCACCGTTCTTTGATCAAGAACCGTGGTTTTATCGGAGGCCAGCTTTTTGATGGTGAGGCTGGTGGTGGAAGCCGCGCTTGCTTCGTTGAGATCAAATGCGCACAACGAGAACAGCATGGCCACGACAGTAAGCATTACCGCTAGTTTACCCAATCCGTTTTTGCTAACAATTCGCACTAAATACTCCTCCTCTCTGCAAATTCCGCCAAATACTCTCCTTAAAACCTTTTAAAGCCCGGTTCAAGCGTCGCCTTGCAATCCCGCGCATCGCGGGTTGCCGGCGTCATTATGACTGACATCACCTCCCCGGCCAAACTTCTATTTCTGGCTTGAAAACGAAACCGTTACCTCCTTTTCAGCTTGTACCGCCCCCGGCCGGCTTTCGCGGCCCGGGGCGTCCCCGCTGAAATGAATACGGCGCTGCCCCCTTTCCTTGAACTAAATAGAACGGATTCGTAACAAGTTGGCAACTGGATTCGGTTTTGCTCCTTCGCTCCAGACCACGGGATATGTTCCGTCATCCTTTACCAGCAAAAACCCCTCGGACAGATCCTGACCGCTCACTTTGACGCTTTGGCCGTCTGTGCCGATTACCTCGAACTGCTTGCCGGCAAAATCAGTTAATCCTATTTCCTCCAGGATCGCCTGCAGGGAAACTCCCTTTTGGGCGCCGGTTTGCTGTTCCCCGGTTAATTTGACTATTTCCTGGGGGAAGAACGCTGCGTCCGCATTGGTGGAAAACCAGGCTATATGCATGATATTCATACCCAGTTTAATGTTGGGAGCCATATTCATGGGCGCGTGTTCACCTGTAACCTTGATGTAATATCCCTGACTGACCATGTTCACGGCTTCGTTTTTCTTAAAACCATCCGCTGATTTCATCGTAAAGAAGGCTTTGCTGCTAACGTTGTCAAAGCGGGAAAAGATCTGCGCCAGCTCAATGGCGTCGTCTTTGCTGCCGTAATACTCGTAGGGGTAGGGTTCAATCCCTTCCGTCAGGTTTTGAAAGACCCACACGGAGGTAATATCCTTCTCCGGAATATCCCGGTATAAGATGATTCTGTCCACCATCTTGACCCAGTAGGGTCCATGTTCTCCCTGCACGCATAACCGGGCCGGCCGCAACTCTTCCGGAAGTTCGCCGCCCCCGTCGACAGTTAAAGCCAGGATTAATTCACGCTCGGCCATAATCTCCGGGGTCACCAGGCAGTAGTAGTTGTCCGTCCCGGTAAAGCCTATTCCTTTATAGTCCATGTAGTTAATTCCCAGGTGCCCCAGGACATCCATTACGGTGGGGCCGCTTGCTTTAAAATCCTCCCGGAGGCCGGTGGTCCGGGTGAGACTGGCGTCCAGTTGCTTCTGGTTAAGAGCCCGCATTTCCCCTACAGTGATCTCCTTCGGTTCCTCCAGATCACCTTCGATAAAAATCTTCAGGTTTTCGTATTCCGGATTGCGGTCGACGGATTCTTTTTTTCCGGCACATCCGGCCAGGGCGAAGCAGAGCAGGAATAAAACCAGAAAAATGCAGGCGGCCCTTCTATGTTTGAACAAAACATCATCCTCCTCACAACATGTATTGCCGTTTAATCAAGATTACCACGGGCGGTTTAGCAGCAGGTCCTATGGGCCTGTGCTAAGACCCTTTAATTTTGTAATGAAACTCGGCAATATCACTGTCATGTTTGCCGAAACCCCGGACTAAAACTTTGATCGTGGTGTCCTTGTCAATTCTAATGGGCTTGTTTAATTCCGGCTGGTAGGTGCTGGGATTGTAGATCATGCTTGCCCCGGTGGGCGTGGAGCCGTCCAGGGTATAATACATTTTCACCTTGCCCAGATCTTTGTGCTGCAACTTTACCGTATCTCCCCCGGCAATAGTACCGGCCCGGGGATAGACGCCGGCTTTTTCCCATTTGCCCGGATCCTCCGCAACCACCTGGATTTCTCTGACACCTTTGACAAAGGCAAGGTTGGTTTGTTCCCAGACATCGGCCTGGGGCATAATCAGGCACAGGCCGTCTGCCCCGGCTTCGTCGGGATTATCGCTGTTTTCTTTGTAAGCGTAGGCAATTATGGGTTCCACGGGCACGGCGCCGGAGGGATCCCCCGACTGCACTTCCGGATAATAATACCTGGGGGTATCCAATAGCTGTTCTCTGGTAAAGGACCACTGGAAGTCGTCTTTGCCCTTTACAGTAATACCCCGGGCCCCGGGCTTTAGTCCGGCGGTTTCCAGGAGCGCCGTAAGTTTTACCCCCTTTGCCGCGTACTTCTTCGGGGCGGGCCAGTTGTTGATGGTGGAATAAACCTGTTCAACCCGGGCGCCGGGCAATTTCAGCATCTCTTCCAGGGTCAGCCGGGTTTCCTTGCTCACGCCGTCACCGGTGATCACAACCGCCTGACCGGTATCCAGTTTAATTGCGGCGTCGCTGTTCCTTTCCCGGGTTCCTGCGCCCCCGCTGCAGCCTGCTGCCAGGAGGACGCAGAACGTAAAGACAAGGAAAAGGGCAAGTTGCCTTGAAGGAAAATTAGTTTTTGGTTTCATCCGGCTCTCACTTCCTGTCGCGTCAATGAAAGAAGTTTTCCAACCAGTTATTTAAGGATTTGCCTTATCCAGGGCGTTTGTAATAACTGTTACCGCTTCAGCCCTGGTGGCGCTGCCACCGGGCCGGATGGTGTTATCGGCGTACCCCTTCATAATCCCGTTTTCAGTTGCTGCTGTTATGGACCCCACAGCCCAGCCGGAAATAGCTGCGCTGTCGGCAAACCCCGGTGTCCCTGCAGCCGGCGCCAATTCCGCCGCCTTGACGATCATCACAGCCATCTGCTCGCGGGTAATCAGGTCGTCCGGGCCAAAGTTTCCGCCGGCATAGCCGCTGACCAGACCGTTTGCCGCTGCCGTGGCGATGCTATCCCTGGCCCAGTGCGCCGCTGTATCGGCGAAAACCTTTCCGCTACTGTTTTCCAGCTTGAACGCTTTCACCAGCACGGCGGCAAATTCAGCCCTGGTAATTGTTTTTTCCGGTTTGAAACTGCCGTCGGGGTAGCCGCTGATGCAGCCGCGACTGACCAGGGCACTGATATTGTCCAGGGCCCAGTGACCCGCAACGTCATTGAGGGTAAAGGACTCCTCCCCAGGTTTTTCCTGCTTTTGTTCTTTTTGTTTTAGATCGCTGGGATCCTCTGAGCCGGGCGCGGCTGTACCTTCTTCAGCCCCGGTAACATCTCCGGCAATCTCATATATAAAGGTGACCACATCGCTGTCGTATTTGCCTGGTCCGATGGTGACGGCCTTGATGGTGACGGCCTTGTTAACGGGTCCCACCGGGCTGTTAATTTTTCCCAGGACATCTCCCCGCACCGACCACCACCGTTTGGCAATCCAGTTGTACATGGGGCTGTTTACGGTGGGCGTACTGCCGTCTGTGGTGTAGTGAATTTTATCATCATCCATATTGGCGTTGCTCAATGCTATCATGGACCCCGGGGGCACCTCGCCGCTGTCCGGGTTGGCTCTGGGGCTGTCCCATTTTTCCGGCTCGGCGGTGAGCACTTCGATTTTATTGACGTATTTACTGAACAAGTTGCCGTTTTGCTCCGTTACCGCCCGCTGCCCCAGCATCAAAAGCAACGAATTCAATTCATTCATGTAGGCGGGGTTGGTGCTGCCTTCAACACTTGACAGGGCGAGAATGGGCTCCACCTCTTCCGCGCCGCCTGTTGAACCGGGCATATACCCGTCGCCGTCATCTGGATTTTCACCCTTTAATCCGGGAAAATAATACCTTTTGTCCTGGAACAACTCCCGGAATGTTAGATTTGCCGTATAGCCGTCCCTGGAAGTAAATCTTAGCAGTTTGGCCTCATCGGTCATCCCCGCCTGCTCCAGCAGATCCTTCAGTTTAACCCCTTTGCCCACATAAAGTTTTTTTGTAGGCCAGGTGTTGATGGCGCTGTAGATGTGCTGGTATTGTTCCATGGTCTGGAGCTGCTCCCTGGTTAAGATCAGAGGTGTGGTTACGCCATCTCCGGTGATTTCCAGGGTGTCGGATTCGGCGGCAAGGGCCGCCCCGGGAGCGGTCAAGCTGGACATGCAGAAAAGAAGCAGTCCCAGTACGGTAACCATCAAACCATAAAACCACCTTTGCCGGTAAAACTTTATTTGCATCGCAAAATTCCCCTTTCTGACGTTAGACTCTTGGCCGCAGATATTCTAACTGGTTCAAAAACCACTGTACCAGAACTTCGGCAGGCACGTTATAAGACGAACTGCCCGCCCGTACCTCCGGCGCCGGATAAAACCTGTGATTTGTTTACTCACCGGTCAGCATAAACAACTGCCCTGTGCCAGGGTCTTTGTAGACCGTGCCCATCTTTTCATATAATTTACCCTGGTCTAAAGACTTGACGAGATCATCCCGTATTTCCGGCGCTTGTGTCACCTCCTGGCCACGCTCCAGATTGACGCGCTCCCCTATCTTATCCAAATTAACGTTCCAGTGCAGGACCAGGGAAAGCATCAGTCCGCAGGCAAACACCAGCATGGCATCCACGATATTAATGGCGCCCTCCAGGGGATTGGCTTCCTCGGACTCCGTCCTGCGCCTACTGCTCCGCAGTCCGCCGTTCATGGGCAAACACCTCCAACAGGCTTTCCATTAAAGCCTCCAGGGAACTCAAGTAATCTTCGTACCATCTTCTCCGCAACCGGGAGATGGCAAAGGCAACCCCGGCCGCTGCCAGACCTGTCACCGTGGCGTCGAAAGCGGTAAGCAGGGATTCCGCCAGAGTTTTGGTGTCGCCCTGGCCCAGGGCAATCATTCCGGGTCCCAGCGGAATAAGTGTAGCCATTAATCCCAGCATGGGACCAAGGCGCGCAACCAGGTCAGTTCTGATGGTGATTCTGGCGTAATGCAGTTCTTCCCCGGAAAGGAGCTTCCGGGCCGTAGCCTGCAGGGAAGAAGCGGGCAAATTGCTGTGGTTGATTAATTCACCCAGGGCTGCTTTCTGACGCCGGAACAGTCTGCTTTTTTCGATCAGATCTTTTATCTCCGCAGCGCCCTTCCCCTGGAAAGCCTTTATCAGGTCCGGTACATTGACCATCTTCCGCCGCCGCTCTGTAAGTGTCTCAACCAGGAGGCTGCCCAGCTCAATCACAGAAAAAGCCAGTAACAACAGCAGGATAGCGATGGTGGGCATCAGTAAACCGGAAGAAATTGTGTGCATTGTGTCCCTTAGCGGAGCCAAGATAGAAACTGTCAACTTTTTGCCTCCCTCACGTATTCCAGGTATCTTCTGCTTGCTCCCAGAAGGAACAGGGCAATAAAGATCCCTGCCGTATAAAGATCTGTTTTTCCTTGCCCCGCCTGCGGCTCCGTATCTTCAACAGCCACCGACATTTCAAATACCTGCATCTGGTTCTCCAACTGCCCCGCCGAAGTATCTTCGGCAGCTGCAGCGGCCAAAGGATCTTTTTCCATCAGATACTGCCCATTTTCCTCCGGTTCGTCTTCCCCTTCGGGCTCAACAGGCCTGGCCTGCTCCTCCGGGACTTCAGGATTTTCCAACTCAGCGGCCGCCGTCTCTGCCTCGGGCTGTTCTTCAGGTTCCGGAACCGGCGGCTCCACTGGCAACGCCATTACTTCAATATTCTGCGCTGTGGCGGCTTCCGGTACGCTTCCCCCCCCTTCGCTGTCCCGGTTAAAGGCGTTTACCACACAAGTGGCTGTCCTGCCTCCAGTAACTGTTTTTACGGTTATGATTGCCGTGCCCGGACCTACAACCGTCACCAAACCGTTGCCATCCACAGTAGCTACACTGGGGTCGCTGGAACTCCAAATTACGCTTTTATCAATGGCATTGCCGGGTCCCACAGTGGCTGTCAGCTCAATTGAGCTGCCGATATTAAGCCCGGTTGCAGCCTGGTCCAGGGTTACCCCGGTGGGCGGTCCGCCGGGCAGTTTTGCCCGCTCGGCCGCCCTGCCCGTGAAATCGGCCTTGTAGGTGAAGGTGACAACATCGCTGTCCTGCTTGCCGGGACCAATTGTGATAGCCTTAATTACTGTGTCCTTATCGATATTAATTGGTTGGTTGACTAGATCCAGATCGTCCGGGCGCAGCGGCCACCAGCGGCTGGAACTTTTGTTGAATACCGGGCTGTTGAAATCCGGGGTACTGCCGTCAGTGGTGTAATAAATCTTATCTATGTCATTGCGTTTGTTGCTGAGTTTCACCTGGGAACCGGCGGGCACCTCGCCTTCTTCCAAATCCGCCCTGGGATTATCCCATTTTTGCAAGGGAGTGGTTTGAACCTCAATTCTGTTTATATACTTCAAAAACACGCTATTGGTTTGCTCGCTGACCACCCGCTGTCCCAAAACCAGCAGCAAGGCGTCCCTGTCGTTCATATCAACGGGTTTGTTGCTGTCCTCGGCGCTGATTAGAGCCAGGATCGGCTCTACCTCCACACCATCCACGGGTGAACCGGGGATAGTCCCGTCGCTGGGATGGTTTTCCATTAAGCGGGGGAAATAATAGCGCTTGTCCTGGAGAAGTTCTTTAACTGTAAGCGCCACTTCGAAACCATCGCCGGACAGGAATCTAATTAACGTGGCATCTTCTTTCAGCCCGGCCAGGCTAAACAAATCCCTTATCTTAACACCCCTGGCCACATACCATTTCTTTGTGGGCCAGGTGTTGATCGCACTGTACACATGTTGATATTGCTCCATTGCCTCCAGCTGGGCCAGGGTTAAAACCACGGGGTTGGTTACACCCTCCCCGGAGATTTCAATCATCTCCGACTGTTCGGCCAAAACAACCCCGGGCACCGTAAGATTGATTAGGACAGTGAACAACAGCAAACCCAGGATCGCCGCCAGGAATTTGCCGGACCGTTTTTTGGGGAGGAAAAGTTTGACTGACGCTATTTCCCCCCTTAGAAGGTTGCGGCGGGAAGACTTAAGCGGGGTTCCCCCGGCTGCGGTATTTCTGCTGAAACCTTTCTGCCCGGATAAATTTCCCGGGAGGTCGATTTCCTTTTCCCCGTTATTCCCTTTGTTTTTAAGTAATTGTGTGATCATGCTGACCTTTCATTTACCTGTTCATGACATCCAACATATTTACAATGGTGGTTACGGCCTCGGCCCTGGTTGTTTTGCCCTGGGGCCGGATGGTCTGATCGGGGTAGCCCTTGATGATCCCGTTTCCAGCCGCGGTTGCCATCCCTTCCACGGCCCACCCGGAAATGCTGTCATTGTCTGTAAAGGCAAGACTGTTTTCCCCAGGCGCCGGTTTAGCTGCCCTGACCAGCATTACGGCCAGCTGCTCCCGGGTAATCAAATCGTCCGGGGCAAAGACATCTTCGCCGCAACCGGCAACTATCCCGTGGGAAGCTGCTGTTTTAATGTAATTTTCGGCCCAATGTCCGGCGGTATCGGCGAAAACCGGGCCCCCCCTGTTTTCTATATTTAAAGCTTTAACCAGCACGGTGGCAAATTCCGCCCTGGTAATGGTATGGTCGGGCTTGAAGGTGCCATCCTGGTAGCCGGTGATACATCCCATATCCACCAGCTTATTGATCATATCCCGGGCCCAATGGCCGGCGATGTCCGTAAGAGCTTCTTTTTCCTGTTCAGGTACGGTTGACATGACGGTAAACTTGGTCAAGTGGTTCACCTTAACGGTCACGGTGGCGCCGGATACGGAACCCCCGATGTTTTCCCACTGGCCTTTGGCCGCGTCGTAATAGTGGATGGCCAAAGGCGCGCCCTCATCTACGGCATTTTGGTCGCAGCTGATTTTTACCGTCACTTCATGATTAAAACTGTAGCTGTATTTGCCGTCCACGCTGAATTCGTATACACCGCCGGCCAGTTTGAATCCCCTGGGGGCGTCCGGAGGCGCGGCAACCTTTTCAATCTTAACCTCCACTGCGGCGGTTCCGGCCAGGGCTCCGGCGGGTATTTCCAGAACAGCTTCATTGCCGAGGCTGACTGTACCTCCTGTGAGGGGTAAGATCGTTTCTTTGGCTTCCGCGGCTGTTGTTATTGGGCTGGCAGCCATGACGGCAAACTTGGTCAAGTGGTTCACCTTAACGGTCACGGTGGCGCCGGATACGGAACCCCCGATGTTTTCCCACTGGCCTTTGGCCGCGTCGTAATAGTGGATGGCCAAAGGCGCGCCCTCATCTACGGCATTTTGGTCGCAGCTGATTTTTACCGTCACTTCATGATTAAAACTGTAGCTGTATTTGCCGTCCACGCTGAATTCGTATACACCGCCGGCCAGTTTGAATCCCCTGGGGGCGTCCGGAGGCGCGGCAACCTTTTCAATCTTAACCTCCACTGCGGCGGTTCCGGCCAGGGCTCCGGCGGGTATTTCCAGAACAGCTTCATTGCCGAGGCTGACTGTACCTCCTGTGAGGGGTGAGATCCTGTCGCTTGTGTCCACCGCCCCCCCTGTTACCTTGTAGGTAAAGGCAGCGACATCGCTGTTCTTTTTACCCGGGCCGATTGTTATTGCTTTAATTGTTGTGTTCTTCTTTATTTCCACGGGTTGATTAATGCTGTCCAGTTCACCTGCTCGGGACGACCACCACCTGCTGGCAATCCAGTTATATACGGGGCTGTCCAGGGTTGGGGTACTGCCGTCTGTTGTGTAGTGAATCTTATCGGCATCGTTGTTGTTGTTGCTTAGCTTCACCAGGGTCCCCGGGGATACGTTGCCGCCTCCCGGATCCGCCTTCGGTTTGTCCCAGGAGCCCGGGTCGGATGTCAGTACTTCAATTTTCTCCACGTACTTGGTAAACAGGTGGGCGTTTTGCTCGGTTACGGTCCGCTGTCCCAGCATCAGCAGCAGGGCGTCCATATCATTCATAAAGCCGGGATTGTCGGTGCCTTCGGCACTTACCAGGGCCAGAATGGGTTCCACTTCTTCCGCACCTGCGGGGGAACCGGGAACGTGCCCCAGGTTGGGATCATTGGCCTTAAACTGGGGGAAGAAATAACGCTTATCCCTGAGCAGCTCCTGCACTGTCAGGGTCGCCGTGTAGCCGTCACGGGAAATAAATTTAACCTGTTTGGCGCTCCCCTTCAGCCCTGCCGAATTAAGCAAATCCTTTAATTGAACCCCTTTACCCACATACCATTTCTTGCTGGGCCAGGTGTTGATAGCGCTGTAGACATGCTGGTACTGTCCCAGACCCTGAAGCTGAGCCAGAGTATAAGTCCTGGAGGTGCCCACTCCGTCCCCTGTTATCGTCAGGATCACGTCTCCGCCCGGTTCGGAGGTGCCGCCGCCCTTCATGGTTTGGGTAACAACTGCGTCCAGATAGCCCGTTGCCGTGACTACGATTGCGTAATCCCCGGCTTTCTTGAATACATCCGCACTGATAATGATTATGCCGGCGCTGGCCAGGGAATACTTCCCGGTTCCCAATACCTCACCGTTTACGCTTATCCGGTCGATTGCTGCCCGCCATACCGGGTCATCCACAAAGGTAAGCTCCACTGCCTTGCCGACTACGTTATCCCCGGTGTCAGCCGTCAGTTCCGGGGGTGTCCGCAAACCCGGCAGGATAATCTGAAGCACACCTGCTTCCCCGTACCCGGCCGCCTGCACCGCTATGTTGTAATTCCCGGTCTGCCTGAATACACCTGCCTTTAGGGTCAGCATGCCTTCTTCAACTAAATAGTCGGCAGCCGTCAACGGGGTACCGTTCACCCTCACACCGGTGATTGCCGCCCGCCAGGCCGCATCATCCGTGAAGGTGAGTTCGATGGCCCGGCCCACTGTGTTGTCCGAGAGATCAGCTGTCAATACCGGAGGGGCGGCAACGGGTACCTGATAGGCGAAGGTGATAACATCGCTGTTCTTCTTGCCTGGACCAATTGTAACCGCTTTAATGATGGTGTCCCCGGTGATTTCGACGGGGTGATTAATCCTGTTTAAATCATCCTGGCGCGACGACCACCACCGGCTGGCAATCCAGTTGTACATGGGACTGCTCACATTTGGGGCACTGCCGTCCGTTGTGTAATAAACCTTATCCGTGTCCATGCGGGTGCTGAAGAGTGCCACCATTGTGCCCGCCGGCACGGTTCCGCCTGCCGGATTCGCCCCGGGGTTATCCCATTTTTCCGGCTTCGCTGTCAAGACCACAATTTGATTAATATTCTTGGCAAATTCGCTGCACGTCTGTTCGGTAACCGCCCGCTGCCCGAACAACAGCAGCAAGGAATCCCTTGGGTTCATATCATCGGGGTTTTTGCTGCCCTCAGCACTGGTTAGGGCCAGGATGGGCTCTACCGCTCCGGCGCCTTCCGGGGAGCCCGGAATGCTTCCGTCACTGGGGTGGTTATCCATTAAACGGGGAAAATAAAAACGGGTGCTGTTCAATAATTCTTCCACTGTCAGCGATACTGCGAAGCCGTCTTTAGCCACAAATTTTATTAAACTTGCATCTTTGCTCAGGCCTGCCTGCTCCAGCAAATCCCTTAGTTTAACACCTTTTCCTATGTACCACTTCTTTGTTGGCCAGGTGTTAATGGTACTGTAGACATGCTGATGCTGCTCCATGGCCTCCAGTTGGGGAAGGGTAAACTCCAGGGGAGTTGCCACCCCGGTTCCAGTGATTGTAAGCGCCGGAGTTCCGGCCAAAGCAACCGGAGGCGCGAACAAGCAAAATGAACCGGCGAGAAGCAGCAGGCCCAGGAAAGCCATAAAGAAACCGGATAATTTTTTCATGGATTGCACTCCCTCTTTATTTGCCAATATGCTGTGTTGTGTTCGGGGTCGATGGAACCTGGCTCATTGGATTATAAGAACAGTACCTGAGTTGTTTTAAACGCATGCTGATCTTTATGGAGAAATCGCAATGACTCAAACCAGTATTGCCGGGAGTCTGTCAGCCCGTACCGGGCAGCGGGTTGTGAGTACCGCCTGGATCGTGGCGCGGGCTTGCTTGACTCGGTTTAAGAATCTTAGCTACTGTTCTTTTCCCTGGTTCGACATTGAATTCGATACACTTTTAAAGCTGTTATTCTTTTTAACCAGTTGTAGAATTTTATAGGCTACCAGGCCGCCCAGGCCCCCGGATAAGGCCGCCACGGCTAAAGAAAGCACCAAAGGTATCATGGGCAGCCGGAAATAAATTACATTGACCAGGGCGGAGCCTGTAACATTGGCAGCCACACCAGCCAGGAAGGCGCACAGGGGGCAGCAGACCCGGTGCCTCATTAAATAGAGCAGAAGATCCACAGCAAGGCCGGGAAAGGAGTAACTCAGTAAAGTCATGGCCCCGTGGGAGCCAAAAACCCCCGTTCCGAAGACCATCAAGGCTTGCACAACACCCATCAAAGTCGCTGTTCCCGGTTTGCCGACGATTCCTGCCCCGAGTACGAGCCATAACATATAAAAACCACCCGCCACGACACCGCCGGGAATTAATAATGGCCCGGTGATGATATGGCTCAGGGGCACAATGACCGGTTTACTGGCTATGCCCAGGGTAGAAATCATGGCGATAATAATCAAGTCAAATACCGTAAATTTATCGAGCGTCTTTTGTAAAATACCCAATCCCATGTACTCCTCTGCCGATAATACAACGTATCCAGTCCCGGCAACACTGGCCGCCAGGCATAATTTGCCGCTAAGCAAGGAGAAGCCCGCAGTAAATTATTCAGGGTAACAATCGCCTGGCCGAACCAGTATTTATTGCGTCAGCGGGGTTTTGAGCAAAAAACTCACCTCTCTTTGGATGCATATCCGGCAACTTGATAGCCGCCTTCCCCGGTGAAAGTCAGCTGGTTATTTAAGTTGGCGGTAACCGACACCAGCTTATCCGGGCCGATCAAGACAGCCCCGGTATCCGGCAGAGATTGGACAAAACTCATCCCGTGCCGGGGTCCCAGGACAAACAGCGCCGTGGATAAAATATCCGCGTCCGTGGCAGACTCCGCAATAACTGTTGTCTGGATCAAATCCCTGGCCTGCTGTCCAGTGGAGGGGACTATGATGTGGTGGTAACGGATACATCCCTGTTCAAAATACCGCTGGTAATCACCTGATGTTGCCGCCGCTGAATCTTTCAGGGCCAAGACAGCAACAATACCCTCGCTGTTGCGGGGATCCTGGACGCCGACGCGCCACGGTGCCCCGTCCGGTCCGGTACCCAGGGCATATACATTACCCCCGGCATTAATCAAGGCGTGTTTTATACCTAATTCCCTTAAAGTTTTTACTGCCTTATCCGTGGCATAGCCCTTGGCAACCCCGCCCAGGTCTAAACTCATCCCCGGCTCGGTTAAGAAAACTGTCTTTTGCCCGGGATCAATTTCAATATTTCTATAGTCTACCAGTTTTAACGCCTTGCCGATTTTCTCACTGGCCGGGACATATTGCTTGTCCTGGCCAAAGTCCCAACAATCCATAACCGGACCAAGGGAAACATCAAAGGCCCCGCCGCTCAGTCCGGCATAATAATTTGAACGCTGCAGGATTTCGATGGTGTCGTCACTGACCTGGACGGATCCGAGCCCGGCTTTATCGTTAATTCTAAGTACATCACCCGGTGCAGAAGGCGCCGGTTCACCTTCCGGGAATCTGCTTGTCAGATGATCAATTCTTTTAAATACCGCAAAGGCTTCCCTTAGGGCTCTTCTGCCTTTTTCTTCATCTTCACAAGCAACCTGGATCCGGACCAGGGTGTTCATAATGAACTCTTCCCCGGAAAATTCCCGCCAGGACGCTGACTTTTGTCCGCAGCCTGAACAGGCCATGAATATAAACAGAAACAGACTTATAGTAGGAGCAATCCAACTTTTCAATTAGAATATTCACCACGATATATTTTTGGTCTGGTAAAGAGGCATTGTTAAAGCAAAAAAGCCGGCAAAGCAAGTGTGTTATAACGGCAGCTTACTTAGTCAGCTAAATCTTTTCCACGCTGGGAGGCGTACCGGTTTCCCGGCACACCCTACCGGTCTCCCTGCCATAGCTTCACAACCACAGGCAATGGAGACTCAGATTTATGTCATATTAAGTTTTAAACATTAAAATAACCGCCATGCTGTAAGGACATGACGGCTACGCTGGTTTCTCCGCTAAATCCTTTCCGCAGTGGGAGGCGTACCGGTTTCCCGGGACACCCTGCCGGCCTTCCCTCCATAGCTTAACAACCACAGGCAAAGAAGGCTCGGATTTGTTTTTTTAATTTATATGAAACTATTGGATCCTATTCTATTGAAACCACACAAATCCTTTTAATATCCAAAAAAAATAAATGGAATACGTCTACATTTTACTATTCGGGGTATATTCCCAGTACTTCCTTACTTTACAAAGGCAATTACGTTTTTATCCCTTGGTGGCGCTTCCGGATTTTCATCTTTATAACCAAGCGCCACGGTGCAGATATGATTGTATCCTTCGGGTATTCCCAATTCCTTTCGCAATTTCCTTCCTTTTTCCGAAGCAAACAGGAGACCGGAGGAGGCGATCACACAAGAACCTATGTTTTGCGCTTCTGCCGCCAGCGTAATGTTTTCAGCCGCCAGGCCGCAGTCCACTTGAACCCATGGCGCCGCTTCCTCCGCCGAGATCATGATAACTGTAGGGGCGTGATAAAAAGTATGATAACCGGGGACTACTGTTCTCCGTTTCAAGAACTCATTTCCGGAACCGTCAATATTCTCTTTTATGATCCCTACCATTTTATCCAGGAAAACCTTGTTTTGTATTACTGTAAAATGCCACTTTTGCTGGTTCATGGCGTTTGGTGCGCAGATAGCGCAGTCCAGGATTTCCTGCAGTTGGGCGCCGGTTATTTGTTCTGGCTTGTATTTCCTGATGGATCTTCTGTTCTTAATAGCTTTGATTGTTTCGTTCACGTTCATGCCCGACCCTTCCTTTCCAGAATTAAAATATCAGGTGTTTTCTTTATCTTTTCCGTCAAATTAGAATCGCATCCCGCCGGTAACTTGAGGAAATACCCCGTGGGCTTCATCTTTAATAGTAGCGGCACAAGACTTGCGACAAATAAGCTCTCAGCGGGGGAGCGAGCCAAACGTCCAAGATCAACCACAATATTGGGTATTGTTCTTTTCTCTGCATGTGTTGATAATTCCTTCCTGTTGGCCTTTCTGTCCGCTAATATTAACCGGTTGTGAGCTATGTCTGACAAAAAGAAAAAGTCTGGAGTATTATACTCCAGACCTGGCTTGTAAAACACAGCACTCCCAAGAATTGATTACTGCACCAAATGGTATCAAATCAAACAATATTTGTTAAGCTGTAACAGAATGCCTGGATGGGACGCACCCATTAGGGCGGAAGTTCCAAAAAGCAATATAAGTTTCTTGCAGGCAATGATATTTTTCCTTTGCCTTTCTTACTTGCTTCTATTCCATCCACTATGGCGCTTTTAGCGTGTTAACCCAAGTAAGGACAATCTATTGGAGAAAAGAAAAAGGGGTATCTACAGGTTACCCCCTATCCAGCGACGGTTCTAACTTGATACTGTCACCATACTGTTGCCATACTATCGTCAAAGGTATCAAGGGAACGCCCTTTTGGCAAAACGGCTATATTGTCCCTTTCTCAGAATGCATAACCCGAGTAAGGGGATTATCCCATTACATTTAATCCTGACTTCTGGCCTCTATTTCTTTCTTTAATTGATCTCCCTCTACGCGGCCCTTTTTGTAAGATGCTAACTGCGCTTTGGGCAGATCAAAGGGTTTATATTTGCCATCGTAATCCTTCTTCTCGTCCAAAAGTGAATCCGAAAGGCCTCTCCTGTAGGCAGCGCCTTGAGCGCCCGCTTCGGATTCTTTCTTTAGTTCGTCCCCTTCCTGGCGTCCTTTTTTGTAAGCTTCAATAGCGTCGTCTTTATGGGGCAAATCAAATGGTAAAAACACACCATCATAATTCTTTTTGTCTTCCAATAATGAATCCGAAACGCCTTTCCTGAATGAACCAGCATAACCGCTTGGTATATCTTTCGCCATGTTAGTGACCCTCCTAAAATTCATTTTTATTGATAAATAACAAGAACCGTCTTTCCAGTATGGCTTCTTTTGTGGCCTTAATTCCCCAATAGCGCCCTTACCAGGCAGATGTAGACACTATGACAACCCCTGAAGCCCGCTAACTTATGCGCTTTTGTGTATCCTAAAACCGTTTCCGCAATCCAAAACCCGGATTAACGGCTATAAAAGATCCCTTGTAAGTTTTCTGCCATAAGTTTTCCGCTAAGTAAAATACTGCTTTTCGAGATCCCGCTTTTTTCCTTTCAGACCTGCTAAACTCCTGGCTGTGCTTTGATCCACCACCAGTTAGTGCGTTATTTTTCGAAAAGGGCGACTGGTTTTTTTGTATTGGCACAACCTGTGTCAAACTATTCCATGTTGCTATCCTGGTTCCCCGGTCATCGTGGCAACTGTGATCCGGTTCTTCATTGTAAAGGACCTTCTTCCTTCACAGGCCAAAAGTTCTTGAATTCACGTATATACCTGCCCCCGTTCATTATATCCCCATTTAATAACAGGGATACCCTGCTTGTCTATTAAAACCGGGCAAGTTCAAATAGCCTGATAACCTTCCGCATCACCACCTGTAAAAATTAAGGTGTCTCATTGCAATGTCGTAATACGTTTTGTCACAACCATTTTCTCTTTTTGATTCTAACACCTCGCAACGAGCGGAGTTAAATATTTATTTCTTATTGCATTTATTAGCGGCAACAATATATTGTAAAAAGTAGCAAACCATTTCCAGCCCGGAACAGCAGAATTGACTAGTTCGGCCAGGGTTATCTTTTTTTTCCAGCCCAATTAGATGGAAGGCCCTGGGGTTTGCGGTGCTTTAACAGAATAAGTGTAATATTTGGATGTTGGAAACTGATTGAAAATATGCTTACCGTTTGAATGGGCCATTGTTTTGATTCTATATTTTAGAATTCGAAGGTGACTTGAGATATCATAAGCCCTTACTCAATTTTACATACATACATCGCAGAATGCTTGCCGGTATTTATGACTTTGAGATTGCCAAACTGTTGCTCCAGTTCATCCCTGATGCTCCCAATGAAGCTGAAATAGTCACCTCCTTCCAACCATTCTGCAATATCGGTAATAAGCGAACGTTGTTCGTTATAGTCTAATAAAACGACAGTCTGCCTGGTTACTCTTTTCATTTCACTATAAAGGCTCAGTCTCTCTTTGGGCGTGAACCCGTGGGCCACATAGGATGTTATGGCCAGGTCAAAACTTTTGGCGGGATATGGGAGTCCATTTAGCACATTACCGCAAATAAACCGGATACACGGTTCCTTTTGTACCGTTTTCCAGATCTTTTTCCTGGCAATCGCCAGCATGGCTTCGGCAGGGTCGAGTCCGGTCACCTCCGGACCATATTCCTGAAGCACCTTGCATAGCGCTCCCGTACCGCATCCGATGTCGATAACATTTTGGTGGATGGAGAAATCCAACTCCCCCTTGATATTATTCAAAATGTTGCGGTAGTTCCTTACTTGCCAATAAAAAAAGAGGCCGTAAACAGCGGCAATTCTATTGAACAGAAGTGGTTTTTTCCCCATCTTTAAATCCTTTCTATCCGAAGAAGCGCCACAGCCTAATCCCTGACGATGGCTGCTATACCGCCTTTATAGTAGGGTTCGGAGAACAATACACTTTTAGCCCTCTCATCCGTAATGGTAATACAGGCGCCGATTAGATCAACCTTACCTGCTATTAAAGCCGGGATCATCCCGCCAAAATCCATATTGACAACTTCCAGCCGCATATCCAGGTGGCGGGCAATATACATGGCCAATTCTATATCAAATCCTACGACCTCCTGGTTTCGGTCGATAAGATTCTTACCTTGATGGCGGGGGCAATGCATCCGCCTGCTTGTCCCCGTATATCACGCCCCCATGGGCGTGGGGGGGACAATGCACCTTGTCCCCTTGTCCCCTCTATAATTGTCCGCTAAAAGCAATCTCAAGGGCTCATGAAGTCCGGAAGAGGGCAAAAACAGTTGGCTTAATGGCCTTTGCTAAAGGTAGTGATCCCATCATATTCCGCATTGGCAATCGCCTGCTGTAAAATGTTTTCCAAGTTTTCACTTTCAATGTGTGCGGGCTTAATATTCCTGAGTTCAGTTAAAACTTTTTCATGCTGACCGGTAACGCCGAATTTTGCGGCAGCGTACCCGTTTTCTTTCATTACATTGTAGACTTTCTTTAAAATATCAGAAAAATGTTCTGCATCCGTACCACCAGTGCAGCTGATCACGATATCAACATTTTCTACTAGTCTTTGATCAAAGACTGAATCAAGGGCAATATCGTATTTGGTGAGTTTTTCCGGCATTACAGATATATTAGTAACATCATTGATTTTTGCCTGCACCAATGGCGTTAAGCTTTTTTTGTATTGAGTACAAAACCTGTCCATAGTATTCATACCGGAAAGGACTGAAACCTCATAGTCATCTCTGAATATTTCCCCATCCCGGTAACTGATAAAAAAATGGGTATCCATACTCGCGCCGGAATTGACAGAAATAAGATATGAGCCGTCTTTAGGATTATAGACGGCAGTTTTAATCTCTAAATTCAAATGTCCGTATTTATCATTTATATATTCCAGGGCCTTACCTTTCGCTATCTTTGCCGTTAAAGGATTTCCCAAAATGGAATCAGCCATAAAAAATATGGCCGGTACCAGCAGAAAAACAGCTATACCTGCGGCAATCCTTAGCAGGATCTTTTTCTTCATTTTTCTTCCGTCCTCTACAAAACAGCCTCCATTTGCTCAAGCTGGAATCCTACCACCAGTTTTTTCCCGTCGGTGAGCAGGGGGCGAAACATAGCTTTGGGGTTGGCGGATAAAAGCTCCGCCACTTCATTCTCAGAAAGGTCTTTGGCGTTGATTTTCATATCCTTATAAGTCTTGCTTCTTTCGTTAAGCAGATCGTGCATTTTTATGCCGCCCAGGCCGGCCAATGCAAACAGTTCCGCGGCAGTGGGCGGTTCTTTGAGGATGTTATGGTAAGTATAGTGGGCGCCTTTTTCCGAAAGCCACGCTTTCGCTTTCCGGCAGGTAGTTCAGGTGGGAAAACAATAAAACTTCAGCATGCTTAAGTTCCTCCCTCTATTAACCAGCGGTTACTCTTGATAACTTTGTATTTCTCGGAATTTCACACTCTCCAAAACGCGCCACATGGATAACATGCTCCCTATTAGTTGCATTTTTATGTACAAGGGGATAATCCAAAACTTGTTCCTTTTTGCCCTTTGGAACAGCTATTTGAGGGTGTTTTTTGCATCAACTGACTCTCCCGGTTTGCCGCCGCTATATTCCGGGAGTTTAAACAAAAAATTTATTTTTATGCATTTATACGCCCATACCCTTTTTCATGGAAAGTGAGACTCGGCCTCTTTCCGCATCTACCGCCAGCACCCATACCTTGACCACGTCTCCTACGGAAACCACATCCAGCGGGTGCCGCACGCGGGTGTCCGACAATTCGGAGATGTGAACCAGCCCGTCGTTTTTGATGCCGATATCCACGAAGGCGCCAAAATCCACCACATTCCGGACAGTACCGGTGAGTTCCATACCGGGCTGCAAATCTTCAAGGCTCAGGACGTCGGTGCGAAATACCGGCAGGGGCAGATCTTCCCGGGGATCCCGGCCCGGCCGGGCCAGGGAATCGGCAATGTCCCGCAGGGTTGGAACGCCGGTGCTAAGCTGCGCCGCGCTCCTTTCCAGATCGGCCCCGGTAATCCTGGATCTGACGCCGGGGCTGCCTATTTCGTTCAAACTTGCGCCGATCAGGTCCAGGAAGCGGCGGGCCAGGTCGTATGACTCCGGGTGTATGGCCGTGGCGTCCAGGGGGTTTTCTCCGTCGCTGATCCGCAAAAACCCGGCGCACTGCTCAAATGTCTTAGGCCCCAGCCTGGGCACACCGGTCAGCTCCCGGCGGCTCCTGAACGCGCCCTTTTCGTCACGGCAGCGCACAATATTATCGGCAACCGCCGGTTTGATGCCGGCGACATAACTCAGCAGCTGCGCAGAGGCCGTGTTCAGGTCAACGCCAACATAGTTGACCACTGATTCTACAACTTCGGATAGTTTTTGATCGAGCTGTTTGGGCGGCAGGTCATGCTGGTACTGCCCCACGCCGACCGCCCGGGGTTCGATTTTTACTAATTCGGACAAAGGATCTTGAATACGGCGGGCGATTGAAACCGCACCCCGTTCCGACACATCCAGCTCGGGGAATTCTTTTTTGGCCAGTTTGGAAGCGGAATAAACGCTGGCCCCGGCCTCGCTGACGATGGTGTAGGTCAGACCCGGCCGGTGATTGGATTTGATAAATTCCGCCACAAAGAGCTCTGTTTCTCTGGAAGCCGTGCCGTTGCCGATCACGATGGCTGCAACCCCGTATTTATTCACCAGGCCGGAGAGGACTTTTTCAGATTCCTCGATTTTTTTCTGCGGGGGCGTAGGGTAAAAAACGCCAGTCTCTAAAAGCTTTCCCGTATCATCAATGACGCACCATTTGCAGCCGGTACGGTAGGCCGGGTCTATGCCCAGGACCACCCTGCCGCGCACCGGCGGCTGAAGCAGCAGGCTGCGCAGGTTTTTGGAAAACACTTTGATGGCCTGGGCTGCCGCCTTTTCAGTCAGCTCGTTGCGGATATCCCGCTGGACAGAGGGCGCCAGGAGTCTTTTATAGCTGTCCCGGATCGCTTTTTCCACATAGTCGGCAGTGACAGAGAATTTTTTTAAATATCTGGTACGAAGCCAGTTTATAATCGGGATTTCATCTACCTCAACGGAGACATTGAGCGCTTCTTCCCGTTCGCCCCTGTTAATGGCCAGAACCCGGTGGGGCAGGACTCTGCCCACCGGTTCACTAAAGTCGTAATAATCGCGGTAGGTTTTGTCTTCCGCCGTGTTGCGCCCGTTGGCTACCAGGCGTCCGGCGCGCCGGGTCCGGTCGCGCACCCAGCTGCGCACGTCGGCGTCCTCGGCCACAATCTCGGCGACGATATCCATCGCGCCCTGCAGGGCCTCTTCTGTTGTGGGCACAGACCCAGTGATATAGGCCCCGGCCTCCTGTTCCGGGCTGCCGGCGGCGGGCAGGGACAAAAGATACGCGGCCAGAGGCTCCAGGCCGTTATCCCTGGCCACGCCGGCCCTGGTTTTACGCTTGGGCCTGTGGGGCAGGTACAAATCCTCCAATTGGGACAATTTGGTGCAGCCGGCTATTTTAACCTGCAGCTCGGCTGTCAGCCGGCCCTGTTCGTCAATCAAACGGGTTATTTCCGCCTTGCGTTGGGCCAGGCCGGTATAGTGTTTGTGCAGCTCGTCGATGTTGCGGATTTGTTCTTCGTCCAGTTCGCCGGTTTGTTCTTTGCGGTAACGGGCTATAAAAGGGATGGTGTTGTCCGCCAAAAGCCTGACGGTACGCTCCACTTGATGCCGTTGAAGGCCGGTTTCCGTGGTGATGATAGCGGTGATATCAACCTGATCTTTGTTCAATGGCTATTCCTTTCATTAGCGGCAGTGGTTTTTGCGCTATTGTCTTTAAAAATATATTCTGCGCAAACGTATTTTCTCCTTTTAGGCGCCCGGGATGTCAGGGGGCGGGAGTTGTTGACACGCCGGCTGATGAATAATTTTAATGCGGTCAAGGATGGAGTGTTGCAAAGGCCCTTCCAGTGAACATCCACCTATGATACAACTAAATATAGCGCTAATACAACCGGTGGTTTCATAATTCTATCTTGAAATACGGTGTGAATAAAGGTAGAATGGCAGTGTCGATAAAATGAATAAGGAGAGGGTAGCCGCGATGTTAACGCCAATGATGGTCGGAAGTAAAATTTCAGAGGCCCGCAAAGAAAAAAAATTATCTCAAGCCCGGCTTGCCCAGCAGTTGTCCATCAGTTCACAGGCAGTGGGAAAATGGGAGCGGGGGGAATCAATGCCGGACATTATTACTTTTAACCGACTGGCGGAAATTCTGGGCGTCGACCTTAACTATTTTTCAGAAAGCTTTCCACCGGCAGCTCCCGGAAATGCGCCGGCTGAGTCCTTAGCCCGGCAATCAGCCGAAACGTCTGCCGAAATACAGAAGAAAAAACTTGGCCGGAACATGTCGTGCGGAAATTGGTTGGACGCGGACTTTTCGGGACTAAAAAACCTGCATGAAAAATTCGGCTCCTCCAATATGCAGCGTTGCCTTTTTATCGGTTCGGACCTGTCGGGGCTTCTGCTGAAAGGCAACAATGTGGACAGCTGCGATTTCTCAAATTCTGACGTCAGCAACAGCCGCATTCAGGCTTCGAATGTAGCCAATAGCTTATTTAAAAGCTGTTCCCTCAAAGAAGCTGAATTTTCATCAAGCCATATTAAAGGCTGCGATTTTTCGGACGCCGATTTTACAGGAGCAATCTTCAAATCCAGCGCTCTGCAGAAAAATATAATGGCGGGCGCAGAATGGAAACACACTGTCTTTTATGCCGCCCATCTTACGGATGTTGTTTTCGACGGCACAATTAGCGGCTGTTCGTTCGAATATTGTGAATTTACCCGGGTGACATTCCAGAATGCAACGCTTTTGGATACTTTCTTCAAAAACAAGAGCCTGAAGCGGGTTCGGTTTGTTGACTGCCAGGTGGATAAGATCACCTATGCCTTTTTGAAAAGCGGCAAAGCGGACCTGACCGGCGTCACATTATTAACACCATAATGGAGGATCATTTCCTCAATTCCGGTGTCTTTGATAGTCAATGATGGCAAAATGCACCAGGGGGAAGCACGAGGACGATGCTCCATTGGTAGTCTCCAGGTACTTTTACCATTCCTGCCTTAACCGGGTTGTTGTGGATATATCGAACCACCGTCAACAGGTATGTGTTATCCTCGACACATTCACTTCCATACCGTCCTTGGAAGACGTGACCGCTCCTGCCATATTTCCGGTTGTACCACCATGCATAACTGGTTCCTACCCTGCTCATTATTCGCGATATTTTGTCGTTCTTTTCCCGTATCAATATGTGAACATGGTTGTTCATCAAGCAATAGCCATATACAACAAACCGATTTTCTAATTTTTTCTTTTCAAGCGTATTTAAAAAACGTTGAAAATCCTCCTCGTCAAAGAAGATATCCTGTCGGTTGATTCCTTTTAAAACGATGTGGTAAACGCCACTTTCGCAACGTTCTCTTGCTCTTCTTACCACTTTTCACCACACCTGTTATTTTTGACTATTATATCATATGGGGGAAGCAAAAAGAACGTCCCCTTGCTTTCCCCTTACTTTTCTGCTACTTCCTCTTGATGGTTTAAATGTCCGGAACAAAACTATAATTATAAAATTTTGTTACATCTGTGGAACCACCCACTTCATGATATGTCCAGTGAATCGTGCCGCTGGCCTTGCCGGCGCTTACCGTGCCGCTGATTTGAGCATTATTTGTAATCGTTTGGTAAGGTTCGCTGGCGTTTTTTAAGAAGACCTTTAATTCAGAATCCAGCTTGGCCAGGAAGCCTGTGCCGGTTAATTCCACCATCTCAACCTGGTCATAGCTGCGTCGCGTGAAGTTGCCCTCCTCCACATCATGCTGGGTCAGGTTTTTGAATTGCCAAGAGCAGTCGGCGCTGCCATGCACCTCATCAATTAGACACTTGACCGTCAGCCAAAGACCGGTTGTGCCGGAGCTAATTTTAATCTGGCCTTTGTGGTTCTGTAGCCTCGGCATAGAATCGTCGTTCTGTCCGGAAACGTAAGTAATACGCACCGGATAGGTCAGGTCTATCGGCTGAACCTCAAAGTTTATCCCTTTGCTCGGTTTATCTGCGACGGTCACGACTACGTCGCCGGTAGTGGCGGCGCCGGGCACGGTGACCACAATTTTCGAGGGCGACCAGGATATAATCTCCTTGACCGGCGTGTCGTTAAAAGTAACCTTGCTGTTTCCCTGATCGGCGCCGAACCCGCTGCCTCTGATTGTTAGCTCAGTACCCGCCTCACCAATTGCCGGGTCCAAAGAACAGAGAGTCGGACCCTCTTCCATGGTGAAATCCACTGAAAAACCATCCTGGTAAACGGCGCCGTTGTATAGTTTAACCTTGAGGGTATAGGATAAACTTCCCGTACTCTTTTTAAATTCGCATATCGGGATATCCTTGGTGAATTTACCTGGATTCCTGTCTGTGCCAAGGGTAATATTTTGCGAATAGGAATAGGCGGGGCTCGTGTTGCCCCCCTGTAAAACCTCTACTTCTACCCGTACAGGCACGCTATTGTCTAAATCTGCATTCCAAAGAGGTAAATTTAAATAAAGTTTTTCCGCCCGATAGGGAATCGCTTCTACTTTGTTTGTACCGGTATACCAGGTGTATCCTTTGGGCTCGTTTTCTGCAAAACTAAACCTGGTGTTAACTACGGCGCCCCAATCATTCAGATATTGAAACCCCAGCTTGCCCACGTTGTCCTGGGAGGAAAGCCCGATGGTCTGCAGCGCCCGGTCGGGGTGCGGCTCCGTGTCGTGTGACCAGAGCAGGCTGTTGATTACAACCACCCCCGAGACCAGCCGCGGCGCCAGCCAGTCCTGATAATTGCGCCAGGTGTACATGCCGCCGTCGTTGGCGCTGGGCGGGTTGATCCCCTTGGAGTCATGCACCTGGAAGTCGGTCATAGTTCTAATCCCATGCTGGTAATGCTTATAGCCGGTCACCAGCAGGGCGTGGCCCGGGTAGCGCAGGATCAGGGGGTAGCCCTTTTTCAGCTCCAGGATCATGAAGTCCTTTAAGTTCTCCGCGCAAAGCCAGCTGTAGGCGCTTACGCCGGCGCCCGTAGCAGTATGGAAGCACTGGTTGAGGTTATGCTTAAAGTCATAGGTGCCGATCCCGTCTTCCAGACCGAGCCCCATGCACTTCATATAATCATAAATCTCCAGCTCTTTTTCACGGTTTGAGTAAGGCGTGAAAGCCTTGGAGAGCATCACCATGTCAGCCGCCCAGCAGGTCTCACCGACTTGCTCGTAATAAGGCATTTTGATTGTTTTTTCGGCATAAACCTGGGTGGCCGCCTTGCCCAGTTCTATGATCGCCCGGTAGCCCGGGAAAGGCTTCTCCCCGGTCAGCCCCGGCCCGGCCGCCCTGCCTTCCGCAACAGCCTGCGCCAGCTGAGTGGCGGCGGTCATAGTGAGCGTGATTGTTCCTGCCTGGGCATTGTAGGCAAACTGCGGGCTGTCCCCCTCCATTGTCTCCGGGTTATAGCGCAGCACGCCGATGCGATCCTGATCCGGCGCCAATTCCGGCGGAACCGGCACGGTCAGAGTGCCTGGCAGGAAGCCGGTCGTGCCCAGCACTTCGTAGGCCAGCCAGTACGGCCCGCTGAAATTGCGCTCGTTCCCAAATTTATTGAAGGTCAGCGCGGTGCCGGCGCTCAGGGTACCCGGGGCAACCGTCAGCGAGGCGCCGTCGCCCAGGTTAATCGTTCCGCCGGACGGGCCGATAGTTGCGGTCTGCGTGAAAATAACGGTCTCGCCCACGGTAGTCACGTTGAATAGCACGCCGTTGCTGGGCCGGCCGTTAACCGTCACCACAACGCTGCCGGTAGAGGCCCCCGTGGGGACGGTGGCCGTGATTAGGCTTGCCGACCAGGAGGTTACGCCGGCGGCCACGCCGTTAAAAGTGACGGCGCTGTTGCCCTGAGACGCGCCAAAATTAGTGCCGGTAATGGCAACTGCCGTGCCGGCAGGGCCGCTGGTAGGATCAATCCCCGAAATTAAGGGCTGTCCCGGGGTATCCGCCGGACCCAGCCTGCCGGCCGTTTGCAGCAGGTCGAGCATATTGACCGTCCCGTCCGCATTGACGTCAGCCCGTCGATTGGCTTCGGTCACCGGTCCAAGCCTGGCCTGTATCCACAGCAGATCCAAAATATTAATGGAACCGTCATAGTTCATATCCTCGCTGGCCGCGGCCGGCAGAAACTTGGCTAAATAAGCGTCCGTCCACCCGTTGGGCGAAACGGTTGCGCCGGCGATGGCATAGCCGGAGTCCGCGGTCTCGATGGCACAGGCGCCCCGGTCATTGCCCGCGCCTCCCAGGGTCTGCTGCCAGAGGAGGCCGCCGGCAGCGTCTGTTTTAACCAGGTAAAGGTCGCTGCCGCCGGCGCCAAAGGACAAGGTGCTGCCACCGGCCAGGTAGCCGCCGTCAGCCGTCTGGCAGACCGACATGCCCCAGTCGTCGGCGCTGCCGCCGTAGTAATTTTCCCACACCTTATTGCCGGTGGCGCCGGTTTTGACCAGGTACAAGTCCGACCCGCCGGCCCCGTAAGAGCTGGTTTCCCCGGCCACAATGTATCCACCGTCGGCCGTCCGGCATACCGCCATGGCCCGATCTCTGCCCGTGCCACCAAATGTCTTTTGCCATAAGATGGTGCCGCCGGTTGCGTCTACTTTAAAAAGAAAGACGTCTTCGCCGCCCGCCCCGAAACTGTTTGTCCCGCCGGCAATGACAAAGCCTCCGTCCGCTGATTGCAGCACGTCATAGCCCCAATCAGTGCCGCTGCTGCCATAATACCATCCCCATTTGACGTTGCCGGCGGCATCCAGGCGGACCAGGTAGATCGCGTCACTTGTGCTGTAGGAGTAGGTCTCGCCGACCACAACGTAGCCGCCGCCGGCGCACAGGGCAACCCCGCTGCCGTAATCATTGGCCGCGCCACCAAAGGTTTTACTCCACTCCATAACCCCGGTGCTGCCGGTCTTAACCACGTAGACGTCATAGCCGACCGCGCCGGTAGAATTTGTGTCACCGACCAGGATATAGCCGCCGTCGGCGGTCTGCCGGACAGAGTAGGCCCACTCGTCGCCCGCGCCGCCGTAATTTTTCTGCCAGAGTACGTTCCCCTGCCCGTCCAGCTTGGCCAGGTAGAAGTCACTGCCGCCGTTACTGGGGGCATAGGTCCCGCCCGCCAGGATATAGCCGCCGTCGCTGGTTTGCTGCAGGCACTCAGCCCGATCATTGTAGTCGCCGCCGCAGGTCTGCTCCCAATCCAGCCCGGGCGCCTGGTCAAGCACAGTGCGGAGCCCGGCTGCCAGTCCCTCCGGCTGGTGCTCCAGCCCCCCCTGCATGCCGGTGGCGCGGTGGCCCAGGGCTGGTTGCTCGGAGCCGAGGCTGATTTCCCCGGGGCCATCAGCCGGAAAAGGCCTGACTTCCAGAGCCTGCGCCGCGCCGGGAAGAAACCCGGCCAGCAGCAAAGTGGCGAGGAAAAAGGCTGTCACGAGCCAGCTGTGCAGTTTTAAGTTCAACTTATTTTCGGACATCGCCTTAAAGCCTCCTCTATTAGACAATCTATTGAAGCTACCATTCGACGAGATCCAAATATATCCTCCCTCTATAATCTAGCGTTTTCTCTTAATAGCTTTGCATTTCTCGTCAAAGAAGATATCCTGTCGGTTGATTCCTCTTAAAACGATGTGGCAGACGCCACTTTTACAACGTTCTCTTGCTCCTCTTACCACTTTTCAAACACCTGTTATTTTTGACTATTATATCAGAAGCAAAAAGAACGTCCCCTTGCTTCCCCATATCAGAAGCAAAAAGAACGTCCCCTTGCTTCCCCCCCCTTGCTTCCCTGAGCTGTAGTTGATTGCCAGTGGCAAGAGTTGGAATTAATTGCTCCGCTGCGGCGCCATCAAAGCATAGCGTAACCTGGATAAACAAATGTACAAGGAATAAATGGATCCTGCCATGGTAAAACTAATCACCGCAAGATAATCTTTCAAGGGGTGACTACATGGCTGAAATTAATGAGAAATCCAAGCAGCAACAGCTAGCCGAGTTCAAGGCGGATCATGACAACACGAAACTGACCACTAACCAGGGTTTGCGCATCTCTCATACCGACGACTCTCTGAAGGCAGGTGAGGCCCAACCCTCATGGAGGATTTCCATTTCCGGGAGAAGCTCACTCATTTCGACAACGAACGTATCCCGGAACGGGTCGTCCATGCTCGCGGATTTGGCGCCCATGGCTATTTTCAAGTATATGAACCCCTGACCGAATACACCAGGGCCAGGTTCCTGCAGGATTCTTCAGTCAAAACACCAGTCTTCGTGCGCTTTTCTACAGTAGTCGGTTCCCGGGGATCCGCCGATACTGTTCGTGATGTGCGGGGATTTGCCACCAAGTTCTACACCGAAGAAGGCAACTACGACCTCGTTGCCAACAACATGCCTATATTTTTTATTCACGATGGGATCAAATTCCCAGATATAGTGCATGCCATCAAGCCGGAGCAACACAATGAAATCCCCCAGGCGTCTTCAGCTCATGATACTTTTTGGGATTTCGTGGTCAGTACTCCGGAATTAGCGCATATGATCATGTGGCTAATGTCCGATCGCGCCATTCCCCGCAGTTTCCGTATGATGGAGGGATTTGGTGTTAATACCTTTCGTTTTGTGAACGAGCAGGGCAAAGCCCGGTTTGTAAAATTCCACTGGAAACCGAAGCTGGGTGTCCACTCCCTGGTTTGGGACGAGGCCCAGAAGATAGCCGGTAAGGATCCTGACTTTAACAGACGGGATTTATGGGATGCGATCAACAACGGTGATTTCCCTGAGTTCGAATTAGGCGTTCAGATGATTGAGGAAGAGCAGGAGTTCGATTTCGACTTTGACATTCTTGATGCTACCAAATTCTGGCCAGAGGAACAGGTGCCAGTGCAATTAATCGGGAAAATGGTCTTGAACAAAAACGTCGATAATTTTTTTGCCGAGACCGAACAAGTGGCATTCCATCCGGGCAATGTGGTGCCTGGAATTGACTTTACCAATGATCCGCTCCTCCAAGGGCGGTTATTCTCTTATATAGACACCCAACTGATTCGCCTTGGCGGACCAAACTTCCACGAGATCCCCATTAATCGCTCGCTGGCGGATGTCCATAATAACCAGCGGGAAGGTATGCACCGCATGACCATTGATCTGGGAGCAATAAGCTATTCACCCAATTCCTTGCGGGCAAACAGTCCTGAGCCGGCTATCGGGGCCGAAGGTGGTTATGTGCATTACACCGAAAAAGTGGATGGTCGCAAGGTCAGGCAGCGCAGTGACAGTTTTAAAGATTTTTACAGTCAAGCCACCCTGTTCTGGAACAGCATGTCCCCTCCGGAAAAGCAACATATCATAGATGCTTTCCATTTCGAAGTAGGGAATGTCATGGATATGTCAATTCGCCAGCGTGTGGTGGATACGTTTAACAATGTCCATGGTGATCTGGCCGGGCAAATCGCCATGGGCATCGGAGCCAATCCACCTCAGGCGCCCGGAGGTACTGGTGTGACGGGATCCTCTCCTGCGGTTAGTCAAGCAAACACAGTGAAGACACCCGCCACAAGGAAAGTAGCCATTCTCGTGGCTAATGGATTTAATTTTTCAGAAGTAACGCAAGTGATGGATAAACTGAAGAAGGCAGGTGCGCATTCGGAGATTATTAGTAAGTATCAGGGCCTGGTTACCGCTGTTGATGGCAATCAAGTTCAGGTAAACCGCAACTATCATACTGCAAGCTCGGTAGTTTTTGATGCCGTCTATATTACCGGCGGACGCGCTTCAGCCGATTCACTCCTTCAGCATGGGGACGCACTGCACTTTGTTACTGAGGCATTCAAACACGCGAAAGCTGTAGCTGCCAGTAATGAAGGCGTTGACCTCTTTGAAAAGTCAGGAATACTTGGAGTGAAACTGGCGCCGCCGGATAGCACTGCTGAAGTCATTGCAGATATGGGTGTTGTCACCATTAGAAATGCCGCTGATATGGGACGCTTCACTGATGAATTTCTCAAGGCCATCGCCGAACATCGTCATTGGATCAGATTAGCTCAAAAGGACATGGTCCCAGCTTAGAAAACTTTATAGCCGCGGTACTGTTGGCACATCCAAGACACCAACTGGCGGCGCCTTGGCTCCATCCCCTTTAACAGTCTTCTTATTCAGGCCGGCGGCATGTCGGGCCGGGGATATAAGCTGCAACCGAACCAATCAGATAATGGCTGGATAGTCGACATGAATAAACTGGAACGGGCTAACTGCCGGTTATATCCTGCTGCTGCTGGCCGCTCCCGCTCTGATTCCGTTGCTGCCGGCGGAAAACCTGGCTGACGTGAGTATGGAAACAGTAAGTGAAATGGACGTTGGTGCGGAAATGACCTGGCAGGGACGTCTGTATACGCAGGCGTTGCAGGGCAGGCCGGAACAGGCGGAGGGGTCTTTTGTACTGGAACAATGGCAGTTTCCCTTCCGGCAAGACAGCATAATTAAAATAGTGGAAAATCCCGCATACGAAAATGGTTTTAAAGAAAAAAGCATCACAATAGTAGCTGAAAGGAAGGACAGGGCCGATGGCCTTGTCGAAATTATCAATTATGCCACCGAAACTACCATTGAGGGGTTCGACTTCTCCGACAAGGTCAGACCTCATCAAGCAGCTCTGCAGGACAATGTTTTGCAGATAACCGGGCCGCAGCGCCTGGAGGTGGTGTTGGGCATGTTCTGCAGGGAATTTGCAGCCAGTCAGATATTGGGTGAAGATACTGCAATGCTTGAGCGTGGCGCCAGTAGTATCAACACCAGGACTGTCCCTGGTTCGCAGCTGCTATACTTGCGTATTCCCGCAGATATGGAAGTGCAGGCGGATATTCCTGTTGTCTATGTTGAAGATTGAAATCTATGTTGAAGATTGAAACTAAAACGTTGTTATATGGCACCAACTACTGTAAAATACAACCAAACATTACAGGAGATTTATTCAATTAATGAGGTGAATGCTATAATTAGAACATTCGTTTTGATAACAATTAGCGCCTTTTTGCTTTTTCTGCCGCAAAAAGCGTTGGCGGCGGATGCGCTATACAGAATGTTGCATGCAGACGATTGTGCAGACTTCCGGGCTGATCAGGATGCTTTTATCGTTGGCCAGTTAATTGCCCAAAATGGCGACAGTTTTACAGTGGAAGTTAACAAAGTCCTGAGCGGCTTGGCGGTTGCGGATAAATTTTCCTTAAGCAGCGATTTTAAATATGGCTGGGCCGGTACCGGGAACATATCAATGGAACCCAAAGTTAGCGATTACTGCGTGATGTCCCTGAAAAAACACGGCTCATATTATAAAAAAGCATGGGGGATTTTTAAGGCCACAACCGGTGACTATAGGACTCTAAAACTCCTTTCAGAAGATATCAAATACCCCTATTATTCCGGAGATATTGCCGCAATTGAATGGTATGTTAATTCCGGGGGCACTGAAAAAGAATTCTTCTTTGACCAAAACCGTGTCTATGTCAGCCGCCCAAACGGAGAAACACGTCTTATCTACACTGAGGAAAACAGCGCTGGAGCAAATCAACCGGAGATTATTAATACCAAAAAATCTGACGCCACTTTATTTTTTGATGTGAAATCAGTTGTTCCGGAAATTGCTGTGCTGTGTGCAGCATGTGCCGCGGCGATAATAATAATTATAAAGCGTAAACGGGCATAATTTTTCTTGCACATTACACAAGGAGATTTGAAATGATTCCTTTATTGGCGCAATTTTTCATCGGCTGGCCCGCCATACTTGGTTCGTTGCTTGTTTCTTCACTTGGCGTTTATGGGCGCCGACCGGAACTCTGCTTTGCCGGCGCTATACTTTCCCTTGGTTTCGCCTGGTATCTTACAGCTCTTCCAGCGGTTATTTTTAAGTTAGCCGGCTATTCATTACCGCTATTCCACCTGGCCGCAATGGTTTTTGTTCGTCAGGGAAGGGAAAGAATTGCCGGACTGCTCTTGTTGCCTCACGCAGCTATCGTTTTTTATTTGCTATCGGTAATTGCATCCTCACCGCCGCCGCAGGTTTACTATTACTACGAATAAAACCTATTTACAGTGTCATTGAAAAGGCGGTACAGTTTGGTTAAAAACCTGAGCAGGCAAACGAAATGAGGCTGTTATCAAGCCCCTGTCCGCGCAACCCCCTATCCCTTATGAATATACGGTTTCTGGGGAAGCAAGGGGACGTTCTTTTTGCTTCTCACCCCCGCTTCCACTGCATTTGTCAACTTTTGTACTATACTCCCTAGCTTTTTTTGCTTTTCCAGACATTGAATCAGGATCAGCTACAACTAGAAAATCTAAATCTTTTGTAACACCTTTCTTGACAACCAGCCCATGTTCAACTGCAAGTTTATGAGCCATTTCTCTTGTTATTTGCATACCATCCCTCTATAATCTAGCGTTTTCTCTTAATAGCTTTGCATTTCTCGTCAAAGAAGATATCCTGTCGGTTGATTCCTCTTAAAACGATGTGGCAGACGCCACTTTTACAACGTTCTCTTGCTCCTCTTACCACTT
>CAZCGU010000013.1:0-95724 GCA_964498525.1 uncultured Pelotomaculum sp. | reverse complement strand
TTCATGAGTTGGTCTTCCCTCCTTTTTTCTTTGTTTCGGTTTTAACTTTTGCCTTGCCGGTATTCCTTTCTCCCAACTTTTTCGCGTCAAGTCCATGCTGTCTTCGACTTGCGCTTTGAAATCTTCCACCTATACGTCAGCATTTTTTGTATGGCAGGGACCAAGGATTGTATTGACCCGAAGCCGGCGGCAGGAACGGATATCCTTGTTTTCCGCCGCAGGCGCTATTGGGGTTCTATCCGGTTATTTTCTCCACTTACCCTTTGCGTGGCTGGACAGGCTGTTAGAATTCCTGTATGAGTCCCACGAGATATCGGGCCAACAGGGTGGCGTCCGCACTGTTCACATAGCTGTTGCCGTTGGTATCCGCCGCCGCCGTCTGATCATCCGTGAGACTGGCAAGCCCCACGAGATATCGGGCCAACAGGGTGGCGTCCGCACTGTTCACATAGCCGTTGCCGTTGATGTCGCCTGGTTTTACGGCGGGTGAAGTTAAGCCAAGGGTGACATCCGGCAGAATGCTGCGGTTATGATAAGTGGAAACTGCGCTGAAATTGGCGCCTGCGCCGGCGTCGTTGAGCAGCCGGTGTCCGCCCACCGGCTCTGAAACGCCCATCACGTTGAAGAAAATATGGCCGCCGGTCATGGGGTAAGGACCATCACCCGCCACTGTCAGCGTAAGGGCATGCTTGCTGATAAAGTTATACTGTTCATGCTCTTGGGATACGAGGGTTACGCCCGGACCAAGGGTGTAGGCGATGTAATGCCCGTCACCCGGTTTGTCGTGGTAGCCGGGGTTATAGATGCCGCTGAATTTGGGGATGGGCATATACAGCCCCTCAAAGGATACTTTAACCGTATCGCCGCTTTCCGCCGGCCTGCCCGGATCGGTCACGTTTTCGATCACCGTGGTCACAGCCGCGCCTCTGACGATTTGATACTCCACCGCATCCCCGGCGGCGATCCGCAGGATGTTATTGCCCGGAGTGATGGCCGCCGTATATACACCGTCTGCAGCAGTGAGATCGGTCCAGCTGCCGCCGGCGGTCGGATTGTTCAGCACCGTCACGCTGCCGACACTGCTTCCGCTGACGCTGGGGCTCAGCTTGAATTCGCCGGATGCGCCGTTGAAATACAGGGTATCGTATTCCGCGTCCCAACTTCCGATACCCAGGTCGATGCCGGCTGTACCGGCAGCTCCGACTTTGATGACCAACAACCCCGTGCGCCGGGGATCGGAAGCTGCGTAAACGCCGGTAAATGACGTGTCGCCGCCGATGTCGATGGCGTCATAGCTGATTTCAATAAGCGCCGTGCCCGCCCTGAGCGCGGTGATGTCCAGCCAGTTGCCTGACCCGTTGCCGTTTCCTTCCGTAACAGGATTAATCGAAACAACATTGCCGTCGGAGATAACGTTACAGTGGAAATCCGGCTCGATCATGATATTGGCCGTGTCTGTGTTAACGATCTGCCAGACGCGGTAGGCGCGAAGCCTGAAGGTTTCGCCCGGGACAAGCTCCAGGTAGTTTTGTGAATTGACGTTTAAAAGCACACTCTCTTCCAGCCTGCCTGCGAGCACCTGGCTGTCCACGTCGTTTGCACGCGTATCAGCGGGAGCGTCGGTTTCGGTCCAGGTGACCGTCATGTCGCCGTTCGCCGAAAGGGAGGGGAGATAACCGGCTTTGGTGATTTTGCCGTCCATGGATACGCGGTAGCTCAGGCTGCTGTTTTCTCCCGGAAGTCTGTAAGTGTGGCTGGCCGTGCCATCGCCGTTGTCCGTCTGGCCGGTCTCATCGATCAGCACCGCGGAAAAATTACGAAGCTGCTGGAAAATCTGTACCTTGGCCCTTATGGGCGCCGTAACGGTATAGCTGTACTGCAGCGGAAGCGACATGAATGCGGACATTATTGATGGTTCGTTCATAACAGTTTTATAAGGCCCAAAACCTGTGGCATAAGTATCCGCCAGCGGGCCCTGGGGCACCGTGAAATAGGTGTAGAGCTCCGCGTTCCCGCCCGCGAAGAGCAGATAACGGTACCAGGTCCGTCCTGTGCCGGCGACATAAGAGCCACCGCAGGTGGCAGTCATATAGTCGGCGTCCTTGATCATAAACTTGGCTTGATTTGCAGTCGGGTAGCTATCCCCTATTTTGCTTACAGACAGCTCCGCCTGACGCAGGAAGATGACCCCGTCCGCGGCGTCGTCCAGGTCGACAGTCATTCCTCCCAGCGCGTTGCCGGAAGCGTCTGTGCCGCGGAAGCTGATGGTCGAAACTGTATCCGGCGCCTGCACCTCGTAAACACGATAGCTGCCTGCCACTCCTTTATCGGCGGCAACCAGCGGAGAACTCGGATCGTAAAGATCGTAACCATCACTGTCGAAGCCGGTGGTGGCGTAGAAGGCCACCTGGTTCGTCGACGGTGTCACTTTGAAGGTGAGAGCGCTCCCGGCGCCGGCCATCAGCATATTGCCGGACACCGTCAGTGTGACAGTATAGATTTCCGATTCGGCCGCGCCGTCGCTGGCGGTAAAAGCCAGGATTGTCTGGCCGGGCTCGCTCGGGGTATAGCTGTAGCTGACATCAGCCGCCGCAGGATCCGCTTCATCCACTTTTACCGTGTAGGTAAGGGGATCGCTTTCGGCGTCTTCAAAAATATCGCTCAGATCCAGTGTGTAAGCAGTGTTGATCTGCACTGCGGCGTACGCTGTGGCGGAAACGCCGCTTTTCAGCGTGGGGGCGCTGTTGTCCTCCAGACCCTTCGAGGCGGTTTTTTTCCCCGTCTCTTCCATTTCCTCTTTTTCCCCTGCCTCGACCTGCGCATCCTCCACCGTTGCGGTGATCTCACCGGCAGCCAGTTCTTCCCCGCCGGCGCTGACAGCTGCCTTCAGGTGATACTCGCCGGCCGCCCGGGGTGTCCAGGGAAAGTCCAGGGCAATCTCCGCGCCGGCAGCCAGGTTGTCCACAGCCTGGGTTCCGACAATGGCGGTTTCCGTTCCTGCTTCCGCCTGGTATAGGACCACGCTCAAGCCCGCAGCCTCTTCGCCGCTATTGTTGACCCCAACTTGCACAATGTAGGAACCGTCCGCTGTTATGTCCTGCGCGGGGGCAAGATCACCCGTTTCCCCCGCCATTACCCCAATGCTTGCCACAGCGATATCTGCACCGGTCCGGGCAGGGGCCTGCGCCGGCAAAAGTGAGCACAGCAGAGCCAGGGCGACCAGCAGGGACGTGGCTTTTAAGAAACTTCGGCCTATACGTCCTTTGTACAATCCGCTCATTTACATCCCTCCTATTTTATTTTTGACGAGTTTACCGGCCGGCTAATGCTTTAAGGACCACTTCACCTCCTCTACCAGGACAGGCTGTCCCTTCCAGGCGGCCGCCCGAATTTTGCCGCAGCTGGTGTTCCAGATTAACTCGATCAGTTTTTCCCCTTCTCGCTCGGTACCCTTGCGGCGCCCTTTTCTCCTACGGCATTCACCTCATCTCTAATTTTTACATCCGATACGATAGTTTTTGGCAATCCCGGTCCAACCGGGTTGTACTGTTTTCCCTCGCTGGCGCGCTTGTTGCCTGTTCCCCCGCCCCAGTTTGAAGCGAACGGTTGCGTGCCGGGTGTTTCCCGGCAAAAATAAAGCCCCGGCTTCCCAAGGGAAACCGGGGATCTTTTTCAGTAAAAGCAAGCACAGCTGTGGATCCCCCCGCAAAACCGTGCACCATTTCTTGAAAAAGCTTCCCGCCTTTCTTTGGAAGGCACAAGCTCGCTGCAGGGTTAGGTATCCTGACTCGCGGGTCACCGCTTCCCTCCGCCCGATCCTGCATTCCGGCTGTGCGCTACAACATGCCTGCCGCACGCAGCGGGATTGCGGGCTCGGAGGTCCGCTAACCGCTCACAGTGGCCGGACCGCCCGGGATTTGCACCCGGTTCCCCTGTTCGTCCGCGCTTTTCAGCGGACAAGCCCCTGCAGCTAATTATTCAGTTGGCTGGAGAAAGAAAAAAGCACTCCCCTGAGAGGGAAGCACTTCCGTTGTTCGGTCAGCCGCATCTCATTTCTTGCAATATTTTCTTTAACTACAGTTTAGCATAATGTCCTTTAAAGTTCCAGTACAATATTTGCAAAAGGGTTTTGCAGCAGGTTCCCCTATTCTTCCCCCCGGCCGCACGCCCGGGGGGACACTCAAAACAATATTCAGTTGCAAAAAAAGCGCATCCCTTTGAGAATAAACGCTTCCGTTATTCGGTCAGCCCATCTCAAATCTGACAATATTTACCTTAGTTGCAGTTTATCACATTATTTTCCCCGATTTCAAAGAGCGCATATATAAAGATCTACCGACAGCCTTTTTCTCAAAGCTGCCCTGGCGGTTTCTATTTTACAGGCCAGAACCAAAATTATGATTCCCCCTTTCAAAAAACAACAGTAATGGATATAATAAGGATAATAAGCCAAATAAAATCGAAGGGAAGCTGGGTGATAGCCATGACCGCAGGGCGGGAAAAATACCTGCTGAGCCCTCTAATCGACCTGGTATTCAAAGCGCTGTTTGCCAGGGAAGAACCGAGGAGCAGGGTCATCCTCATTGATTTTCTAAACTCCCTGCTGGGTCGGCGCGGCGACGGGCGGATCACCGCCATAACCCACCTGAACCCTTTCAACTACAAAGAATTCAAGGGGGACAAAGGCTCCGTCCTGGACATTAAAGTTATGACCCAGGCCGGGGAAAGAATAAACATCGAAGTGCAAATCAACGATATAGATGATTTCCGCAAAAGAAGCCTGTACTACTGGGCCAGGATGTACGCGGAAACCATCGCCGAATCCGAGACATACACCAGCCTGAAGAAATCCATCGTGATAAACATTCTGGACTTTGGCATCATCCATGAAACCGACAGATACCATACCCGCTACCTGATTTTAGAAAAGGATGAAGGATTTGTGTTGGTGGAAGATTTGGAAATACATTATTTCGAGCTTAAGAAATTCATAAGTCAGGCTCCGCCGGGAGAAATGGAATCGGTGGAACAGTGGCTGACCTTTATGAAAGAAGCCGGGAACCCTGAAAGAAAAGAACTGCTCAAAGAATTAGCAAGCTGGAAGGAGGAATTGGCCATGGCCATGGATATGCTGGAAGAAATAAGCGCCGACGAGAAGTTGAGGCAAAAAGCCTACGCCCGGGAGAAGGCCAGGCTGGACGCCATATCCAGGATCAAATATGCCGAGTTAAAGGGTATGGAAAAAGGCATGGAAAAGGGCATGGAAAAGGGGAAAGTTGAAGGCAGGATTGAAGGCAAAGCCGAGTTATTAATTAAACAGGTTTCCAAAAGGTTCGGCAGCCTGCCGGAAGAGTTACAGTTATTAATAAGGAAAGCTGACGATAAGGCATTGGATTTGATTGGGGAGGAAATTTTCGACCTGCGAACCCCTGATGATATTTTAAAATACCTGGAACAACATTAACAACATTAGAGCAAAGACGGTTTTTCAGATGCAGGGAAATTGTCCCGCGACACATTAAAATCGGCACAAACGAAAAATTAAAAGCGGTGAAATAATCGGTCATCCGACACGCAATAATCGGTGCGGCACGATAAAATCAGCACATCGCCACATTAAAAGGATACTTGAGGCCCGCGTCAAGTTTCTGATTATAATGGGGGCTTTAACCCTCAAACTCCCGAGGTTTACCCGCTCAGGGCTTGCCGGTGAAATTAAAAACGGCGGGCAATAAAGACCGCCGTTAACCGTATAAGCCGCGGCAAGCGTTGGGTCGCTCCTCAGCGTTGCCCGATTTATGTTGCAATAATATTATTGTCAAATCTTAGGATGATTATTGCTATTTACACTAAAGAATATTCACACCTTCGTCTGTAAGCCCGTATTCGTCTTTTACTGCTATTCGTTTACGGCGTTTGTTAAAGAACCACTTAATTCAGCTCATTTTTCAGTTTCAGGACGACTTCATGGGTGAGACCGGTGATTTCAACAACGAGGTCTAGCGACAGCCCTTTTCTCAGAGCTGCTTTAGCGGTTTCCATCCTGCCTTCCTTGATGCCTTCCATCTTGCCTTCCTTGATGCCTTGTATTTTGCCTTCCTTGATGCCTTGTATTTTGCCTTCCGCACGGCCTTTCTCATGCCAGCTGGTGGTTATCTGCATGATTGCCCTGGCCTCCTTTCTCTCCATCTTAGCTATTTCCAACTGGAATTCTGCTTCTTCTTCGTGGCTTAGCTTTAAATAGTTTTCGAAAAAACCGCCTAATAGCTCCGTCCTTGCTGGATCCAACTCCATCCGGGCCAGCATACGCAGGAATTCCAGCCTGACTTTTACTCTCTCCGCGGGACTAAAACCCATCTTGCTCAGCAGGGCTGCGGCCACGGGGTTGGTTCCGGTTACGTAATCCCGCCAGTTGAGCTTCTTTAACTCTAGTTTGTAGTACCTGAATTGTAAAACGCTCAGAAAGGGAAATCCCAGAACGAATCTGTCGGGTTCGTTCCGGACCTGATTGTAACTGAATACGGCTACCGGCAATATCCTGCGCCGGTATTTTTCGTACAGCCGGCTAAAGTAGATAAACATTCTTTCATTGAAGTCTTTTTGCACGTAAGCCTGTGGTTCAACATGCACCAGGATCAACCCGGGCTCTTCTCTGAGCCTTGTTTCTACCAGTATATCAACCACATGCTTTTCGCCGGCCACTACATCGGTATATATTTCTTGCTGCAAAAATTTAAGGTGCTTGAAATCTATGGAACGGCAGGCTTCGGGAAAAAACAACTGCATGAATTCAATAAAAAAGGTTTGTAAGAGTTCTTTAAACAGGCGGTCATGGTTTGTATGGGTGTCGTTCATTTTTTAAGGCGCTCCCATCCTCATTCCCTGTTTTTAGTATATAATGAGCCGGTGCTGGATTCAAGTGCAACCCTCGGCTTTGCAAAAAAATATAGAAGGTCTGACTGTTTCGCCCGCTAAAAGCCGGTAAGCATAAAAAAGCAGGGCCGGGAGTAGAGGCGTAAACCTCAAACTCCCGCCCCTGGCGGTCCGCAGCTTTAGTCCGGTGTATCCGTTCTCCCGCGGAAAGCGCAGGAGCATCACGGCTGCCAGACCCTGGTTTTTGTCTTGTTCACCTTGCCTCGTCCGGGGCTGTCAGTTATCCTTCCTGGTTCTGCACCAGGCTGACGATGATCTGCACGTCGGTGGTGTCTGTGCAGCCGTTGCTGTCCATATCGGCCGCGAGGCGCACCAGCTGGGATATGGTTCCAAAAGCCGTATCGGACAGGTACACTCCCGTGTACAAGTCGTAGACCAGCTGGGCGTCGATGATGCTCACCAGCCCGGCGCCGCTCTGGTTGACGTTGCCGTCATAGTTGACGGCCGGCGCCGTACCTGCGACGCAGGTGATAGCGCCAAGCGCTGTCTCTGCCGTCACATCCGCGGCCGCAAAGCATACATACAGCTGGTATTTTTCGGAGTAGTACATATCGGCTCCGTTGTACTGGAATTTGTAGCCCGCAGGGGCGCTGCCGTCGAACTTCAGCACTTTGAAGCCGGTGGGCGCTCCTTTGTAGTCGTCGAAGCTGATGAATTCCACCGTGCCGCTCGGCTGCTCAATGACGGTGACAACCACGTCCGCGGTCAGCTCTGTGCCGGGGATGGTATACTCGCCTTCACTGGCGATCAGGGTCACGGGGCTGCCGGTCCCCACGGTGTAGGTCACGCTCTTGACCTCCTGGCCGGGACCGGGGGTGACGCTGAAGACCACGTCGGCGCCGTAGCTGGCTTTTCCGTCGGTTACGCCGGAGATCACTGTCACCTGCTGGGGCAGGGTGATGTTGACGCCGAGATCCTGGGTGGCGGTGGCGGTATAAATCGCATTGGCGGTGAAGGCCGTGGCCGCGATGGTGTCGTATGCCACCTGGGCGCTGCCGTCATGCCATACGGGGCTGGCCAGGACACAGCCGCTGTCCGCCGTCGGTACCGGCTCGGTAAAGGTGGTGGCGTAGGAGTTGTCGGTGTACAGTCCGGGCAGGCCGTACCTCGCGTAGGCGGTGACGCTGTCCATAGTCACATTCGGCCCCGCCGTGAAGGTCACGGTCAGGTTGTGCAGGCTGACGCTTGCGTCGTCTCCGGCTGCCGCCGCCGGGGGATCGCTGGGGTCGCCGCTGACGCCCACCAGGGCGGACAAGACGGTGAATACCGCTTCGCCGCTGCCGGCCGGAATGCCGTTTTTGACGGTGAAGCTCAGGCTGCCCTGGCTGCCGGCGCTCGTGGTGTCGCCCACTCTGATGATAAGGAGCTTGCCTGAATCCGGGTTGTCGGTGACGGTAAAGGCGTCTCCGAAGCTGCTGTTCGTGTAGCTTACCCTGCTCTGGTCATAGCCGACTACGGTCTGCAGGGCGGCGTAGCTGCCGGCGGCGCCGTCCACGCTGAGGTCCACGGTGACGGTGTCGCCGGGGTTCTTGTCGCTGTCAGTTGTGGTCAATCCGACGGTGTAGCCGGCGCCGAGCTCTTCTGCAAACTGCACGGTGATAGCATATGTCTCGGCCGGGACGCTTTCAGCGTTATTGCCGGGATAGGGGCCGTTGTTCATGCTGGGCCAGGCGGGGTCACCGCACACCACGCTGATGACGGCTCCGTCACTGACAGGTATGGTGGCGGTCCGCTTGTATTCCGTACCCGAGGGCTGGGAATCCAGATAACTGCGCACCTGGAAGAACTTGTTGGTTGCCGTGGGGGTGACGATGACGCCCCCGGTTCCTTCGGGTACGGTCAGGGTGTACTCATGGGTATCCTGGTCAAAAGCCGGTGACAGGGCGCCGGCGCTGAAAGTGATGGCCTTCAGCGTTTTGTCATTGTTGTCCCAGCTGCCGCCCAGGTCCGCGCCATAATTGGTGGTGTACATGATGCGGATCTCGTCGCCGGCTTCCAGGGTACCCGAGACCACGGTGATGCCGCCGAAGCCGGTGCTGGTAAACCAGTCGTTCAGGGCGCCCATCCAGCCGCCGCCCTGGCCGCCGTCAAATTCCGCTAGGCCGTTGATGGAGGAGATGTAGCCGCCCTCGGCCCCCACCACGTTGGCCTGCACGGTATCCAGGGCCGCCACCACACAGCTAATCATGCTGCTCTCTTCGTCGATATCCACCCAGGCGTCTGCCAGGACGCCCGTCCAGGCGGGCTCCACGCCGTCCACCGCCTCGGTAAAGGTGGTGTTCTCCACGATCACGCGCACCTGGCCCTCGATGGCTGGGCCGTCGTACCGCCAGCTTGCAGTCAGGGTCAACTCCGCGGGCATATCCGTGGTGTATTCGCTGCAGCTTTCTTCTTCCCAATACCAGCCCAGGAACGTATAGCTCTCCCGCACCGGAATGGGGAAAACCTTATCCTGCGTGTCGGCGTCATAATAGCGGGTGATGGAGGTCAGTCCTTCCACCCGGCCTCCATTGGCGTCAAAGGTGACCGTGGTGTACGGCTCGCCGCTCCCGTCGTCGGTAAGGGTCAGATAATAGATCTGCGGCTCTTTTTCGCCCTCCTGCACGATGATCCTGAGCATGCCGTGGCCGGGAACCTTCCCGAATGTGGCGGCGGTGGTCCTCGCGCCGTTGATGAATACGTTGGCTCCTTCGGCGGCGTCGACGGTCACCTGAAATAGGCCGCTGGTCGTCAGGTCATACTCATAGACGCCGTCAACAAGCTGGACGGCCTGTCCGTCCACCGTTATGGCCGAGGGCGCGTCCGTCATGCCGACGTTGCTGCCCGACGGCTGCGCCACGCGCACCCCGTTAATTTCCGTGGATTTTTCGCCGATACCGCCGTTAGAGATGTTGGAGGCGGTCTGTACTTTAACGTATTGTATCTGTGCCGACGATAAATCCACAGGCCGGCCGTTTTCGTCCACCGCCCATTTCAGGTCAAAGCCGTCCGTACGGCCTGTATAGAGTCTTGTGCCCCAGGAGTCGTAATATACGACCAGATACGGGTTAGCCGCTGCATTGCTTGTTCCGACTACCCCGCAATCGGCGTATCCGAAATAGGGATATGGCGGCACAGTATTTCCGTACTCGTTAAGCTCGGACTCCGGCACTAACAGCGTACCCGTCAGAGTGATCTGACTTTTTGTCTCTTCCGTCCACGGGAACAGCGGGTAATATTCGGGGCGGGGATAGGTGTCTCCCTCACCGCTCTTGCCGTCGCTGCCAGCCCATGCGGCTCTGCCGTTTTGAGTCCTCGTGTATGTCATGGAATAATTCCAAAGCGCGTTGTCGTCATAGTGCAGGGAACCGGCGAGAGTGTACCACGTATCCCCATCCTCGGAGACTAGCACGTTGCCAGGCTCGGCAAACTCACTACTGCCGTCATAGGAATTGCCGTAGACTATAAAGTCGATACCGTAGGGGTTTCTCGGGTCGTCAGTGATCGGCGTTTCATAGTAATATGTGATATACCCGCCGAAGTTGCCGAGGGAGATCGGTCCGTAGTTCATATTTCCCATTACTGAGTCCAGATATGTTCCCAAAAGGGTCTTAACGGGGTTCAAGCCATAAGCGCCTAACGCTGAGCCGTTTGTGTACTGTGAAGCGACGCAGAAATAATCATCCACCCGTGACGGCATACCGCTATACTCCTGTGTATAGCAGGTGAAGGTATAATCGACGTCAGCCGCGCCATCGAGTCTCAGCGTAATTACGGAAGCCGTTCCGCTACGGGAAGTGTCAAGCTGCAATGTGCATACACCGTCCGTCACAGTCTGCTGCTCGGAACCGATGTATACATCTACGCCCTCGCCGACTTCAAATGTGATATTTGCTTTTGCCTGCCCGTACAGGACCACCGCGTCAAAAGCGTTGACTTTCCATGTATAGACGCCATAGCCATTGTAATTTATGTCATCCATGAACTGCCCGTTTGTAATTGTCACATTGCCGAGGGTCATGCACGGCAGCACCGTTATAGCCTGTGTCGCCGTAAAAATATGCTCGCCCTCGCCGAACGTCACCGTCACATACTCTGTACCGAGGGTGAGCGGGTCCGGCGTGACCGTATATCCGTTTATGGGAACCGTGCTGTCATCCGTCAAAGTCGCCGTGACGACCATGCCCGTTCTGTCGAATCTGCCTCCGTCAAAGTATGTCGTCTTATTCGGCGGCGCCGTGACAGCGATGGAGGCGACGTCTTCCGGATCCGGGTCGCCCGAGGCGTCCGGGTCCGCGATGGTGAAGTTGAAAACATTTTCTGTAACGACCAGTCCGGAGTAATTAGGTGCGGCATAATAAATATAAAGTGTTTGGCTGGCCTCTCCTCCGACCAACTCGAAATTCAACCCTTGAGGATCAGCTATCAACAATTGATTATAATTTTGTAAAATTATTGCACTAGTAGTGCTCATTACAGTTGTTACAAGCATGTAATTGCCCGATCCTTTAGTCACGTCAAAGAATATATTGACAGGCGCATCCAAAGCTGTGTCAGCCGCCAGTGTTATATTAAATGTCTTGTTATAACGCTCCAGACCTGTTTCAAAACCAACTTGCAAACCAATTTCCACTTCACACGAGACTACTTCCGCCCCGCTAATCAGCCAATTGTTGAATACGTGCGGCGGGTTTCGATTAGCGACGTCGGTCTCGCCGATGGGGATCTCATATGGAGCTGAGGTTTGACCATCGCCATCCGCCGCGAAGGCCGTCCCCGTTGCTCCTATCAAAAGTAATACTGCCAATAACAGGCATAATAGTTTCCTAGTCAATTCGCCCATCTCCTCTACACTTAAAAATACATCAAGTCAACAGGGCGCGGTATGCGCCCTGTTGACTTGTCGGCTAACTTACGGAGTCCATATTATCGAATATGCGCCTGTCAGATCGAAGTACGTGCCGTCTGAAATAATACTATATCCCAGCTGGTATGTGGGCACGGTCTTTACGACGTACTGTGTATCTGCCGCGATGGCATAGTTAAATGTCACTACGCCGGAAGAATTGGATGTTGCTGTAGTCAGGCAATTTTCACCTGTATCATCGTACAGTTTGGCCGTGATGCCGCCGCCCAAATCCTCATAGTCGTAAACATACATCCAAGCGTAATCGGGAGCAGGGTGCTCTTCAATAAAGGTCTTGTGCCCCTGCAGCTGCACGGTCATCGAAGAGCTGTCCCAATCGGTGCAAACGGCGCGCACATTGGTGGCGGCAAAATCGGGGCTCAATGGATCGAATTGCGCTGGAAAATCATAGAAGAAATGGACTACGTCGCCGTCTTGAATATAGGGCTTTTCAATCGTTAAGCCTTGGTAATAGGGGTCACCATACCCGGGCAGCGACTCGACGGGGAACATGTCGTTTACCCGGAAGACCCAGCCGTCATAAGCGAGCTGTCCGGCTTCCCAGATAACACCGTCATATTCAACTGCCGCTAAATAATTCGTTGTAGACGTGAAAGGTACGAGAGAGCTACCGCTCTTGCCGTAGAATGTCAAACCATAAGAAGCATAGTCAGGATCCGAATCAACGGTATAGAGAAGTTCCCGGATCGTGGCATACCCTCCAATGGTCTGTACCTGAACATAGGGTATTTCCACGCGGAAAGCGCCTTCTTCCTCCCATAGTTCGTTCCCCGCCTCAATAACAAGCGTTACATCAACGGATCTCATTGCTGTCTCCGGCAGATCAACAACATATGTCGCGCCATCCGGGTTTGTCTTGGGGTCGTATGGAACCACGGGGCCGCCGCCTTCTCCGTGAATATACCAACCGCCGTTAGGCGGCGTCATCCTGGCAGGATCGCCAGGGTCGGCCGCAAACGTGGTAGCTGAGAACGAGAAGATTATGACCAGCGCCAGTACCAGTGATAAGATTTTTTTGTTGGTAGTCATTTTTTGCTCCTTTCTTCGGCGCGTTATCGCGCCATGTCGAATTTTCCGGGTTTCCCTTTGAAAAGTCTCAAATCTGAGTATGCACGCTCCGGACGCGTACTTTCGAATTCTTTAGGGGACGGTTCCTTTGTCCCCATTTTTTTCTTGCCATTTTCAATGGCTGATGTTAACTATTCATAAGCATCAATCCTTTCATTTTGAGAGCAGGTGAATTCGTGCCGAGACGCGCCAGAAAATTCAGCAAGACAGGCATTTACCATGTCATGCACCGCGGGATTGGCCGCGCCATAATTTTCCACGATGGCGAAGACTTGATTAACGTTGTCCGGGGCGCCGTGTTTTCTGTCCGCGCAGCCGCGCCCCCTGGCTGCTCCGCGGGGTCAGGCAAGCCGGATCAGGGAAATCACATCCTTTCTCTGCATTGGGTATAAAACAAAAACGGCTGCAACAATCCCTTGGATTGCAGCAGCCGTATTCCTGCGCCACATTGCCGGCCCTGTTGTCCGCTTGCCGGCGACAGGGCCATTCCGAGCAGGTCTTCTGACTCGCGCCTGCGGAAAAATCTCCTGCGGCCCGCACCCTGCCTTCCCGGTTGCCCAGTGGCCGACTTTCGTCGACGGGTGCGGTCTCGGCGCTCACAGCGGCGGTTCCGTCCGGGTTTTTCACCCGGTTCCCTATTCTTCCCCCCGGGCCATACGCCCGGGGAGACACTCGAAATGATATCCAGTTGTAAAAAAAGCGCTGCCCCTTGAGGGGAAGCGCTTCCGTTCTTCGGTCAGCACATCTCATATTTGGTAATATTTACTTTGGGTATAGCTTATCACATTTTTCTTAGATTTCAAGACTTCTTTTACAAAAAAACAGAAGATTCATTCGGCAAAATTCGATATCTTTTACGCTTCTTTCTCCATACTTCCGTCCATAATAATCTTTTAATAGTTTAACTAACCGGATTTAATTAATCTAATCAGGGGGGTGTCAGGGGGACGGGGTTGTTGACACCTTTGACCCGCTCGTCATACTGCCATAACGGCGCAGTTGCTGCTGTTTCATTATCCATAGTTATTAAGCCCCTCTGTCCAAATACATTACTAGCGAAAGGTCCAAAAACGGTTCAATATATAATTTGACACGGGTACTACCGCCACTACCAAACCCTGGCCATAAAGATAATGCCATTTCAGGGCATGGACGGCAGTGAACATAATGGCGCTGTTCAGCCCCAGCCCGGATAAGGAAACCAGCGTATAAACAAAAATTTGCCGAGCTCCTCTGTTTTTTGAACGAAATGTCCAGGTCCGGTTCAGAAAATAAGAAATCACCAGGACCAGGAGAAAGCCCAAACCAGACCCTAAAACAGGGTCCAGCCGCACAGCTTCAACAAAAAAAATGACGCCGCAAAATGAAATACGGTACACAGGATTCCCACCAACCCGTACCGAACAACTACACTATTCCATAAAACTGTCGTTTTTTCTTCATACATTTATATTACAGCCTCACATTGCAAGACAGCTTTAAGCGTTTGTTTTCCAGCCTTGGCCGGCTGCGCCGGCCAACCCGTGAACGGTCTTTTCCCAATAAAAAGGGTTGGAGCCAACAGGGGGACGTTCTTCTTGTTGGCTGAAATCATCCTTCATTTGGACACCGACGCACCGGGAAGGCTGGGTGTGGAGACCATCAAGGCCCTCCTCCCCTTCACTTACACCGTTACCGACGAGCCACCCCGGCGCGGGGAAAGATTAACGATTATTTGACAATAATGCTGAAGGTAGGAGCGATAGCAATGATGACAACCTGATTTGATGTATACTAATCCCTGGACAGGCCGGTTATCCTGCCAACCATGTCAACATCCAGCCCTTCCAGCAAGGGCAGCCCGGGCTGTCTCAATTTTGCCTTCCAACTTGCCCTCCAGCTTTACCTTCCAGCAAAGCCTGCCTCTTCATTTCCTCCAGGGTTCGTTCGATGTTGGTGATTACTTTCTCCATCTAGCTAGAATGTAAGTTCTGTCGACCAGGGTCAGATCGTCTTCCTTTGCCGTGAAGATCGCGGCCAGGTTGTACAGACTGACGCTGACGTCGTCTCCTGTTGCCGCCGCCGGAGGATCGCTGGGATCGTTTTCTCCTCTCTTCTCTCAAGTCCGTGCTGTTTAATTATATCTGACTAAGGAATCTCTGCCTGTCGTACAGGCAGAACCAAAATTATGATTCCCCCTTTCAAAAAACAACAGTAATGGATATAATAAGGATAATAAGCCAAATAAAATCGAAGGGAAGCTGGGTGATAGCCATGACCGCAGGGCGGGAAAAATACCTGCTGAGCCCTCTAATCGACCTGGTATTCAAAGCGCTGTTTGCCAGGGAAGAACCGAGGAGCAGGGTCATCCTCATTGATTTTCTAAACTCCCTGCTGGGTCGGCGCGGCGACGGGCGGATCACCGCCATAACCCACCTGAACCCTTTCAACTACAAAGAATTCAAGGGGGACAAAGGCTCCGTCCTGGACATTAAAGTTATGACCCAGGCCGGGGAAAGAATAAACATCGAAGTGCAAATCAACGATATAGATGATTTCCGCAAAAGAAGCCTGTACTACTGGGCCAGGATGTACGCGGAAACCATCGCCGAATCCGAGACATACACCAGCCTGAAGAAATCCATCGTGATAAACATTCTGGACTTTGGCATCATCCATGAAACCGACAGATACCATACCCGCTACCTGATTTTAGAAAAGGATGAAGGATTTGTGTTGGTGGAAGATTTGGAAATACATTATTTCGAGCTTAAGAAATTCATAAGTCAGGCTCCGCCGGGAGAAATGGAATCGGTGGAACAGTGGCTGACCTTTATGAAAGAAGCCGGGAACCCTGAAAGAAAAGAACTGCTCAAAGAATTAGCAAGCTGGAAGGAGGAATTGGCCATGGCCATGGATATGCTGGAAGAAATAAGCGCCGACGAGAAGTTGAGGCAAAAAGCCTACGCCCGGGAGAAGGCCAGGCTGGACGCCATATCCAGGATCAAATATGCCGAGTTAAAGGGTATGGAAAAAGGCATGGAAAAAGGCATGGAAAAGGGCATGGAAAAGGGTATGGAAAAGGGGAAAGTTGAAGGCAGGATTGAAGGCAAAGCCGAGTTATTAATTAAACAGGTTTCCAAAAGGTTCGGCAGCCTGCCGGAAGAGTTACAGTTATTAATAAGGAAAGCTGACGATAAGGCATTGGATTTGATTGGGGAGGAAATTTTCGACCTGCGAACCCCTGATGATATTTTAAAATACCTGGAACAACATTAACAACATTAGAGCAAAGACGGTTTTTCAGATGCAGGGAAATTTGCTATAAGAAAGGCAGCCCCCGCCGCGAAGATATTTTCCGGCCGGAGCTGCCTGTGTTTTATCAACCTGTTCCCCGGAGGCGTAAACCGCTTCGGGCGGATCGGGAAGGCGGGATGTTTTGGCTATGCAAAAAGAATTTCAAGGCTCAACCAGCCCGTATTTGACCTTGATCCGGTCCAGTTTTTCCAGCATGGGCCTGGCGATGAACAACAGGAAGACTACGGTGGCGACGGCATGGATGAAGTCGAAGGGGACGCCCTGCAGGTAGGCCAGATAAAACATCTCCAACTTGGGCCGGCTCTGGAACATCAGCACCGCCGCCGGGTTCATGATCCCGCCGTAAATGAAAAACGCGGTCAGCCCGCCGAAGACGCACAGCGCCGCCGTGTTCCGCCGCAGGATGCCCTTGCGGAACAGGACCCCCGCCAGAAAGCCGATGATGCCGAAGGCAAACATCTGCCACGGCGTCCACGGCCCCTGGCCGAAAAACATGTTGGATACAAAGGCGGTGACCGCGCCCACCAAAAATCCCGCTTCGCCGCCGAAGGCCACGCCGCTGATAATAACCACGGCCGCCACCGGCTTGAACTGGGGCAGCATGAAGAAGGCGGCGCGCCCGGCCACGCCGAGGGCGCAAAGCACCGCGATGACGATCAGTTCCCGGGCCTGGGGCTTACGTTTCTCAAACACCAGCACAAAGGGCAGCATGGTCTCCAGGATGATGAGCATGCTGATGAAATAATATTTTCTGTCGCCCAGGTAGTAGACGCCGACGTATATGGTCAGCGGTATGGCCAGCAAGATCATGGCCATGGCCGCCAGGGTGCGTTTGGAAAGATAGCGCTGGTCCGCCGCTGTCTGTTCATTGGCTATGGGTGAGCCCGTTTTTTTCTGAAAAAAGGTCCTGAAGAGGACGGCGAGACCCGCCGCCGGGGCCAGGACGGCCAGGGCGTAGGGCCAGAGGTTGGCGGGACTGCCGGCCTGGCCGGCGGACAGGTCTCCCCTGGCCATAAGTGTGGAGAGCCCGCCCATATGCCCGGCGGCAATAGCTCCGGTGCTGAAAAAAGCCAGCGCTGCCAGTGCCCCCTTGACTTTACGCACTGGGAACGCCTGTTTTGCTTCTTCCGAGGGTTTTTCTTTATATGCTGCCGTGTCTTTTTCTTCTTCCGGCGGCTCACTTTGCCACTGCGGGGAAAGGCCGGGGACCGTTTCGTTTTCTTGCGGCGGCTGAACGATAAAAGGCGCTGCGTCTCCCCCGCAGGCGGCGATCACGTCCTCCGCCGTCACCGCTCCGGGCAGTTTATGCCGCGCCATGCGGTTGGCGGCGGTGGTGTAGAAGCTGTTGCCGGAGAAGAACCGGCGGGGCGGGGCGGAGCTGACGATATTGCCGTCAAAAAACAGGGCGCAGCGGTGGGCGTATTGGGCGCAGAACTCAATATCATGGCTGACCATGAGGATGGTGACGCCCCGGCGCAGAAGGTCATAAAGAATTTGGGCGAACACCTGCTTGAATTCGCCGTCCAGCCCCTTGGTGGGCTCGTCTAAAAGCAGAATCCTGGGCTGGAGCAGCAGCACCTTGGCCAGCGCCGCCCGCTGCTGCTCGCCGCCGGACAGGTCGTAGGGGTGCCTGGCAAGCAGGTCTTCCAGGCGGCACAGCCTGGCCGCCGCCTGCATCCGGCCGGCCTTTTCCGCCCTGGACAGCTTCTGCTCTGAGAGCATTTCCAGGAGGTCTTCCTGCACCGTCTTTTTGACAAAAATAGCCTGGGGATTCTGGGGCAGCACACCCAGCAGCTGGTGAAAAAGCTGCCGCCGGCCGTCTCTGGACAGGTCCTGGCCGTTAATTAGCACTGTCCCCCGGTAGGGCTTGTTTATGCCTGGAATCAGCGACAGGGCCGTGGTTTTGCCGGTACCGTTGCCGCCCACGATGGCCCAGAACTCGCCTGGAAACACCTGCAGGGAAAGTCCCTTGACCACGTCTGGGGCGTCCTTTTCGTAGCGGAACCACACCTCTTGGAACTCAACGGCAGGAATACCGTTTTGCTCTGGCGCCGGCCTGTTTTCAGGGGGGACTTCACCCAGCGGCTGCCGCCGCGCGAAGGCGTCCAGCCAGGCGCGCCCCTCCCGCACCGTGACGGGGCAGGGCAGGTCGTTGGCCACGCCGGCATAGATCCGCATGGGCGCCGGCATGGCCAGAAACATGGCGTGACGCCGCTCTTTCAGCTGTCTGCCCACGTCCTCCGGCGCGCCGTCGCAGATGAGCCGGCCTTCGTCCAGCACCAGCACCCGGTCCGCCAGGGGCAAAGCTTCTTCCAGCCGGTGCTCGGTGATGAGGACGGTGACGCCCAGCTCGCGGTTGATCTTGCCCACGGCGGCGAGAAATTCCGCCGCGGCGATGGGGTCCAGTTGGCCGGTGGGCTCGTCCAGGATCAGTACCGACGGCTGCATGACCATGATTGCGGCCAGGTTGAGGAGCTGTTTTTGCCCGCCGGATAAGTCGCTGACATTTTTGTAAAACCAGGTCTGGATGCCGAAGAAGGAGGCCATTTCCGCTACCCGCAGGCGGATGGACGGGGTGTCGAAGCCCAGGCTTTCCAGCCCGAAGGCCAGTTCGTGCCAGACCTTGTCGGTGACGATCTGGTTGTCCGGCGATTGCAGCACAAAACCGATCCTGGCGCTCTGGACGCGCTGGTCCAGGCTTTCCAACGGCGTGCCTTCGAAAAGGACCTCGCCCCTTCGTTCACCGTGGGGACTAAGGAGGGTTTTAAGATGCCGGAGCAGGGTGGTTTTGCCGCAGCCGGAAGGACCGCAGAGAGCGACGAACTGCCCCTGCCTGATGGAAAGGGAAAGGCCGCGCAGCGCCGGCTTTTCCTGCCGGGGATAGGAAAAGGTCAAATCCCTGATTGTATAGCTTTCCATTTCCGGTCCTCCTTGATATTGATGGCCACCGGCGCGATTCCCAGGGCCAGGCAGCAAAGGTACAGGCTGACGGGGTAAGGATCCAGCCACACTCCTTTCATGGTGGGAAAGTAGCGGTAGTACAGGCCGCCCAGCGCAGCGCCGGCCAGGATATAACCGCCGCAAAAAAGCAGGAAGAGCAGGGCGCTTTTGTCCCGCCTGTCGAACCGGTAAATGGAAAAGGCGGTGCGCCCCGGCAGGCCGTAGCCCCGGCTCCTCATGGAATCCGCTGTTTCGATGGCGTTTTCCAGGGACCAGGTGACCATGATGGAGAGGATCCTGACGCCGTGCTTAGCCCGCTGTAAAAGACCCCCGTTGGACACATCCCGGCCCACGCACTTCTGGGCGTCGGACACCACCTTGAACTGGGCCCGGAAGCGGGGCACAAAGCGCAGGGCCATGGACAAAATCAGCGACAGAGCCGGGATGACCCGACCGAAAAGGTAGACGAATTTGTCCGAGGTCATGACGGCGTTGTAGCAGGAAAACCAGCAGATCACGGTGATCAGCATTACTGCCGCCGCGATGCCGTAGGTAATGGACTCCAGCGTCAGGGGATTGCCGTCCCGCAGGTAGGTAAGGATGGTACCGCCCTCATGGTTGAAGGCGGGATTGACCAGCGCCGTGACGATTAGCATGGGCAGCATGTATTTCAGGTTGAAGCTCAATGCCTTTTTGCCCTTCAGATACACTGAGTAGGTAAAAGCGCACAGCAAAGAGATACCCAGGCAGACAGGGTGCATAAAGAACATGGAAAAGAGCAGCACCAGGGTGAAATACAGAAAATTGACCACCGGGTGGTAGGTGGAAAAGGAGTCCCGCATTATTCGCCTCCGACGGAGTAATATCCGCCCACGTCCCGGCCCAGGTCGCAGGTGTAGACCCACTCCACCACGTCGTTTTCTTTGAGCTGATAGCGGGAGCAGCCGTAGTTGGGAAACCAGCCGTTGACCTTGTACATCCAGCCGGAAAGCTCGCCGCAGTCAAATTCGTACAGGTTGTTGATGCCTTCGATGTAGGCGCTGTTGTACATGGGGGTATTTTCAAATTCCATATGGATCTTGTTTTTCTTCATCTCCCGCAAAAGCACGTTGAACACTGATTCCCCTTCGTAAAAGATGACCGGGGTGGCCGGGAAAATGACCCCGTCCCCGGGTACCAGTTCCACCTTTTCCCGGTCCAGCCATTTTATGTTTTTAACGATGGTGTCGCAGCGCACCGACAGAGTGCAGGTGTAGGCCGTGTCCTTGATCACGGCGTTCTGGGGCTCTACGGGTATGGGCTTGCCCTTCGGCACGGGGTCGGTCAGGTATTTGTCCTTGCCGGTGGATTTGTCGATATCCATGCCCTGCTGCCCGGAATATTCCGCCGAACCCTTCTCCACTCCCTCGGAGGATACGTCGCCGCCAAGGGAGGCCGCCAGTTCCAGCTTCTCCTCAGCGGTAAGCGACCGGCCCTTGTCAGAACCGGGCGGGGCGGGGTCCGCGGCGGGAGACTGTTCCGGCGCCGGTTCGGCCGCCGGTGCGGCCTGTTCGCTTGGATTGCCGGAGGCGTCCGCCGGCGCCGTACTTGTCTCCGGCGCCGTAGCTGCCGGCGCATCCGCCCTGTAGGAGACGTCCCGGCCGGGATAATTTCCGCCCCAGAAATAGGCTGCGGCCAGGACGCAGATTATTACCGCCGCCGTAATGATTTTCCCCTTATACTGTTTCATATCCCGTCCGATCCTTTCCGATCCTTTATGATATAAGGCCGGCAGCGTCCAGCAAACGGTACATCATGCCGGCCACCTCGCAGCGCTTGATGGCCGCCCCGGGCCGGATGTCCAGATCTTCCCGGGAAAGGATGTCCTCCTGGTAGCAAAAGGCCAGCGAGGGCCGGGCCCAACCGGAGGCGGTGACATAATCGGTGAACTGGGCCAGTATATCCCGCGCCGCGCCGGCGTCCAGGGCTGTGTCCAGGCCGCAGAGCCTGGCCGCCCGGGCCGTCATGACCGCCGCCTCTTCCCGGGTAATGGTCCCTTCCGGGTTGAAGGCGCCGGCGGAGACGCCGCTGACGATGCCGTAGCTGTTAGCGGACCCTACGTAACCCGCGTACCAGCTATCGGCCGGGACATCGGCAAACACGCTGCCGGACTTTTCGGAAAGACCCAGTCCGCGTATCACGATGGCGGCAAACTCAGCCCGGGTCATGGTGGCGTCAGGTTCAAAGGAGGCAGCGGTTTTGCCGCTGATAATGCCCCGGGCCGTCAGGGCCTCTATGTCAGCCCGGCTTACATGGGCGCTGATATCGGGGAAAGTCTTGTCCGGCTCGGAAAGGGGCGTAATTTTAACGTCGGCGTGCTTGCCGGGGAGCCCCCTCCCGCCGGTGTCTGTTTCCACAGCCGGGGCGGCGGGCGCCAGGGCGTCGGCCATGCGGTACAGGCTGCTTCTGCCCTGCCGCGCCCGCTGGGCGGCAACAAGCCCGTACATGGCCTGCTCGGTGGCCATCAGGTTTACACCGCTGCGGTCTGCGGTATGCAAGAAGCCCTGGCCCGGCCGATAAAAGGTCAAAAGGTTATCCACCAGTGTGTTTCCGTTCTTCACAAACCGCGGGTCGTCAAGGGACACGCCCAGCTCGGTGAGGGCCACAATGACCTGCACGCAGCTCTCAGAATTGGCGGTACCCCAGCTGGCAAAACCGCCCTTTGCGTTCTGCATTTTGGAGAGACATGCCAGGGCTTCCCCGGTGACCTTTTTTACGTCGTCCCGGTCCTGGTACTTGGCCAGGGCCTGCAGGGCCATGCCGGTGATATCCGGATCGGATCTTTCATCAGCGGCGCTGGCGTCGGGCAACCCGCCAAAGAGGGAGAAGCCGCCGTCGGCAAGCTGCCGGGACAAAATCTCGTCCACATACATATCCCGGTCAGCCTGGGTAGCCGCGCCGGGGTTCTGCGGCATCGGGTAACTGCCCGAGTCAAGGGCGATCAGCGCCCAGACGGGGCCGTTGATCCCCTGCCAGATAGTCTTGTCGAAATCGCCCAGGGGTGTCAGCAGGTTGTAGCCCGCCACATCCCTGGGGTCCTTGCCGATGGACGTCAGCGCCACCGTCAGGCGGGAATACTCGGTGTATTTCTTGTCGTGCAGCACGCCCTTGCGTTCCTTGACATAGGCTTCCACAACGGCGTAGTAGTCCCGGTAATACTGCTCCGGCGCCTTGAAACCGGAGCGGGCCAGGCCCAGCACAGCCCATTCGCCGCCCACTGATCCCACCTGCGGTTTTTTTACCGTGTTATAAATATAGGCCGCCGTGTCCTCTATAGCCGCGTCAAGCGTCTGCTCCGTGACGGCTGGGGCCGCCTGAACCCCGCCAAGCAGAATCATAAGCGCCAGTAAAAGTGAAAGGACTGTTTTCATTATCCGCATTGCTGTTACGACCTCCTTATTATTTTCGTTCTCTTTTTTACAACCGGCCAACCGCCGCAGATTACGAAACAGTCATTACCGGGGCTTGTTGCTTGCTCTTGCACCCTATTTTAGCTGGGGTTTTTCTATGCGCTCCTGCTCTCCCTGCTCCAGCCCGTACCAGCGTCTCCGGCCTACCGGCTTTACTCCGGCTAGCTCAAGGATCCTCGGCCAACTCCCCAAGCGCGACTTGATATAATCAAAACCGGGCACATCCGCTTTATTGGGCGGGCGCCCCAATTCAGCCGCAAGACAGCGCAGGCGCTGGTAAATCTGCTCGTCACTTTCCAAACGGTAAAGTGAGATATAACTGCTGCGCAGATCATTTTGCGCTTCGGTTTCTTGCCCGACCCGGGCCTCCGCCGCGGGACGGATCCGCCGTCTGTCTCTTATACGTGGACATATCGACATTGCCAAAGGGCCCCTCCTTTCATCAATAGAAATAACGGCAAAAAGAAAAGCGCCGCCCCATGAGGGGAAGCGCTTCCGTTTTTCGGTCAGCCCCATCTCGAATCAAATATAGCATATCACAGCAGTTTGAAAGATAGCAACAGTTTTTAAAAAAACAAAACATTCATTTGCCGGGATCCCTATGCGTAAAATAGTCAGCCGTACCGTTTAAACCCGTTTAAAGTTTTATAGATTTTTTTGTTTCCACTACCCTTATCGGCTGCTTGCCCTGGATAATAATTTTGATTTCACCGTATTCAATCTCGCGGATAAGCTCCAGCAGCTTTTTTTCTTTTTCTGTTATACTATTTTCCCCGGGCTCACTTTTCATTGTGGCAACCCTCCTATCAGAGGCAAAAAAGTGGAAATTTCCCGCCTGCCGCCCTTTAAATTAAAACCAGCGCCAGGTCGATCATAAAATAACATCACAATAACCACCTTTTTATCCCTCATAGAACCATGCAGTATAAGTCAGGCAGGTCTTCGAGCCGGGCGGCATTACCTTTTTGCCTTTTCGCCCGGCGTTAAGCAAAATAATTGCATTTGCCGTAATGTTCCATAACCAGTTGCCCCCGGCAAGCTTCCCGGCGCTTTTGTGTGACCCTGGCGCCAGAAGAGCTGTGCCATGGCTTTTAAGGGCGGGGTTCACCCTTTCAGTAGCCGGACCATGCGAGCTATTCACCTGCTTTAATTATTTTTTTGCCCCCGCGTCAAACAGAACCTTTACTTATGACTCCGGGCCTTTTCTGCCTGTCGAAAGCCGGAAAACAGCCAGAATCAGGGCAAATGCCAGCACAGCGAGGCCCACCGTCAAGGTATAGGCCTTATTCGTCCCGCCGGCCCCGGCTAGTTTCAACATTAATATTTCGCTGCCGGCGCTATCTTCCAGGCCTTTTTTCCCCGCCACCACCAGACCCCCGCCGCGGACCGGAGCTACGGCATAGCCGCTGCCCGCACCGTCGCCCTCTATCGTTTTTTCCCAGATCAGGCTGCCATCCTCAGCAGTTTTGACCACATACAGGCCGTAACCCCCCGCAGACTCGATTTTACCCGTCAAAACATAGCCGTCCGCCACCCGGCAGGCAGCGTAAAATGAGCCGGCGCGGCCGTTTCCGTATGTATTTTCCCTGAGTTGGCTGCCGTCAGCATCCACCTGTAAAAGGTAAGGGGCCAAACAGGCGCCCTGTTCCCCGGCTTCTTCCTTTTCCCCGGCAATTATATAGCCGCCATGGGGCGCTTCGAGCAGCGACCAGCCGTAATCCGAACCGCTGCCGCCGTAAGTCTTCTGCCAGAGCATCTTTCCCCCGGCATCCGTCCGCACCAGATAAACGTCGGGGTTGCCCGTGCCGCCGGACTCTGTGTTGCCGGCGATGAGAAAGCCGCCGTCAGCCGGCTGCAGCAAGGCGTAGCCGCAATCGGAAGCCGCCCCGCCGTAGGTTTTTTCCCAGATGACATTACCGCCGGAGTCCATCCTGATAAGGTAGGCGTCATATATCCCAGCGCCGTAGGATTCCGTCCCGCCGGCCAGGATGAAACCGCCGTCCTCCGTTTCTTGCACGGTCCAGGCGTAGTCGCAACGCGCCCCGCCGAGTATTTTTTCCCATAACGGCGTTCCCTCTCCATCGGTGCGCACCACGTACACGTCATGGTCGAAGGCGTCCTTTGACTTGGTTTCAGCGGCAACAATGTAACCGCCGCCGCTAACTTCCCTGACGCAGTGGCTGTCGTTGTAACCGTTGCCGTGGTAAGTCTCCTGCCAGATATTATTGCCGCCGCCGTCGAATTTGGCCAGAAATACGTCGGAGCTGCCCCCCTCTGCATCCAGCCAGCCGGTTAAAATGAAGCCGCCGTCCTCCGTTTGCTCCACATAATGGCCCTCACCCCGGCCGAAGGACTGGGACCATTCCACAGTTGGAGGGGCAACGGGCGCAACCGGCCGCCCGGCGGCGACCCCCGCAGGGACGCAGAGGAACAGCGCGGATATGAAAAACAGCAGTAATTTTCCTGTTTTCAAATGGTGTGCCTCCCTTTGCAATCTGATGAATTCTGCCTTATATATTTTCCAAATACCGTACATCCATTTTTTTGTGAAAGCAGCGCAGTATTTTTAAGCTCTGGCTGCCCAGCGCGGCGCAAAAAAGCAGGTTGCCGGCGGCGCGCAGGGAATCAAAGCTGAAACCAGCCGCCCAGATGAGCAAATAAGCATTGAAGGTCAGCGGCCGGGTAAAGACGCTCCAGTGCCAGATATCCATGATGGCGCCGTAAAGGTAGCCCCAGCAAAAACAAAGCAGGGTAATGGTTTTGATTCCAGCCCGGGGCAATAAATACCGGACCGCCGCTCCGGACAGGCCCACCAGGCCCCAGGAAAGCATCTGCCAGGGTGTCCAGGGTCCCTGTCCGATGAAAAAATTGGAGATCAGGGGTGTCAGAGCGCCCACAAAAAAGCCGGCCCGGGCGCCAAACACAAACCCCGTGATTTCCACCAAAAACATGGTGGGCTGCAGAAAAAGCAAACCTACACCGGTAACCGTCCGGCCGGCGGCGCAAATGGCGGCCAGGATGGCGTAGAGCGATACCTGCCTGGCGTTGAGGCCCGCTTTTTTCTCCATTCCCAGCAGGAGCAGGGCGACCGAAAAAACGCCGGCTATGGTTATGTAAAAGCCCCAATTTGTCCCCGTCATATTTCCACCCCCAGATTCTTATCCATGCCCGGTCCGCCCCTAAAAAGGGGTTGGAGCCGCTGCCGCGCCTCGCCGAAAGTGAGCACACCGTCGCAGATACCCCGGCACATTTTGCCCAGCTGGGATGAATAAAAGATCGATTTGCCCAGCACATCGTGCTTTTTACCGTCGCCTGCCACCCTACCGGAGAACATCAGCACCACCCGGGTGGCATACTCAGCGGCGAATTCCACATCGTGGGTGACTACAAGCACCGTGCGGCCTTTCGCCGCCTCCTGCCGCAGAAAGACACCCAGTTCCTTCTTTAACCGGAAGTCCACCCCCCTGGTGGGTTCGTCCAGGATGATCAAACCGGGGGAAGTGACCAGCACCGACGCCAGGGCAACCCGCTGTCTTTCGCCGCTGCTCAGGTCCCGGGGGTTTGTCCGCCGGTACCGCGTTAAATGAAACCTTTCCAGCATCTCGGCGGCAGCGGACGTATCTTTTAGGCCAAAATTTTTCAGGGTAAAAAGCAGTTCGTCTTCCACTGTGTCCTGGAAGAGGTAGTCGTTGGGGTTCTGGGAAAGGTAGGCGATATGCCGCCTGATCTCTTTAAAGCCGTTTCTGCCGGCGTCACGCCCCAAGACCTGGACGCTGCCCCGGTCCGGTTTGAGCAAGCCGGTCAGCAGCCTTAGCATTGTCGACTTACCCGCGCCGTTTTCACCAAGGACGGTTACAAATTCCCCCTTCTCGATGACCAGGCTGACGCCTTTTAAGACCTCTTGCCCGCCCGGGTAGGTAAACCAAAGGTTTTTCAAATGCACAGCGCTGCCCCCGGCCGCCGCCGGGGGTGGATCGCCGCCGTTTGCCGCCGCAGGCCGCGCTGTCCCGGCGGCGCTGGTTTCAGGGATATTTGGCGCCCCGCCGGCCGGCCCGGTATTAAAAAGGGAATGAAGTAGTTTTCCGCCTTTTTTAGCCGCCCGTAAAGCCGGCGCCGCGGGGAGCGCTCCGCTGTTCATCGCCGCGGGCTGTGCCGCTCCGGAGACACCGGTTTCAGACGCGGAAGGCGCCCCGCCTTTCTCTGTAATATTAAGACGGGAGAGCAGCAGTTTCCTGCCCTCCTTGACTGTCAACGGTATGACTGGCGCCGGCAAACCGGCAAAAAACCTGGCCACCGGCGGCAAAAAGGGGGCGCAGCCATCAATGGTTTGGCCGGCTACCGCCCGGGCGCTCCCGTCACGGACAATTTTTCCCCGGTCCATTAACAAAACCCTGTCCGCCAGGTGGTAACACCGCTCCAACCGCTGCTCGATCATGATCACGGTAAAACCCATTTCCTCATTCAGACGTTTGGCCAGGTTGAGGATATCTTCCGCCGCCACGGGGTCCAGCTGGGAGGTAGGCTCGTCCAGGACCAGCACATGCGGCTGCATGGCCAGCACGGAAGCCAGCGCCAGCTTCTGCTTTTGTCCGCCGGAAAGGTTGGCCGTAAAATCCCCTTTGATCCGCTCCAGGCCCATGAAACAAATCACTTCGGCAACATGGCGCAGCATTTCCTCGTTAGTCGAACCGAGGTTTTCCAGGCCGAAGGCGATTTCCGCCTCCACTTGGGTCTGCACGATCTGTTTTTCCGGATCCTGGAAGACCATACCCACTCGTCTGGCCAGTTTTCTGCGGTCCAGCGCCCGCATGTCCTTCCCCTGGAAATAGACTTTCCCGCCGATGCGGCCCCCGTAAAAATCCGGGATCAGTCCTGCCAGGGCCCTGGCCAGGGAGGATTTACCGGAACCGGAGCCGCCTGTCACCAGGATAAATTCCCCTTCCGCTATCTCCAGATTGATATTTTCCAGCGCGGCTTTTTCCGCGTCCGGATAGTAGTAAGTCAGATTTTCGATTTTATAAAGCGGCAATACTTATCCCCCCCGCCCAAAATTAGCGGCACAGACAGGTAAAAAAACACAATTGCCAGGACAACCACAGTCGCCCTGTCCCTGATGAGAACATCCGCAACCGGGTAAAATTCGTAATGCCCGCACCCGTTTGACAGCCCCCAGACGGCGGCGGACAAGGCCAGCAAGCCGCCCCCGGCGCATAGGTAATCCCTGGGCCGCAGAAGGTTGCGGCTGTAAACCGTGCGCCTGCCGCTGCCGTAAGCCCTGGCTTGCATCGATTCAGCTATTTCCATGGAACCCTCCAGGGAGGATAGCAGCAGGACATTGTAGAGACCGGCGTATTTTTTAATTCTTTCCCCCGGGCCGCCCTGTTCAAAGTCAACGCCCCGCAGCTGCATCACTTCTTTGATCCGCTTCAGGTCCCTGACCATGGTGGGAAACATGCGCGTGGCCAGGGCCACCATCAGCACGGACTTGCCGGCTGTCCGGGAAAAGAGGTTCAGCGCCTGGTCCGGGTTGACCATCAGGTTGTAAAGGCAGAATACACTCATGACCACCAGCAGCCTGAGCCCGGACACGGCCCCGAAATATATGGCTTCCAGGGAAACATCCAGACTGCCCAGGAGCGGCAATACGGGGCCGCGCCAGATGACGGTGGCGCCGGCTCTGATCACCAGCGGATTGACAACCATGATTAAAATCATCATCAGGACGCCGATTTTTAAAAAGCCCTCCCAGACCTCCATACCGTCAACCCCCTTAATTAAGAGGACCAGCAGGAACAGCAGGGATAAAAGGTAAAGAGGGTTGTCGTACAAAAGGCTTAAAACAAGAAGCACAAAAAGATACAGCAGGACCGCAGCCGGGTGAAAGCTCTGCAAAAACAGCCCTTTGTCCTGGTAATACAGCTTATCGAACAAAATTGGCCGCCCCTTTACTTCTTCTGAATCAAATCATCCCAGCGCGGCTGGGGCTGTTCCATACTGTGGCTGTACCACCAGATTACCCGATCCCCGGCTTTTACCGGGTGTTTGTCCGCCATATGGTTGGGGGCGTCACCATTCACTGCGTACATCCAGCCCGATACGCCGCTGTTGGCCTGCCCGCTGATGGAATAAACAAAATTCCGCCAGGTGGGCGATGTAACGTAGGGGAGACCGGTGACTTCCAGGGCCCCCAGAGCGTTGACACCCCATTTGTTGTTTTCTTTTGTTAAAAGGATTTGCCCGGCCTGGTACAGCTGTTCGCCATTTTTACCCACTACGGCAATCCATACCGGGCAGCCCTCCCCGGACGCCGCCGGCGCCGCAACAGTTGGGTTGGCCGCGGGGGAAGTGGCGTCAGCCGTTGGATTAGCCGCCGGAGCAGGCGCGTTATTTTCCCCGGAAACGGCGCCGGGCGCGGCAGCCTGCGGCGGGTTCGCCGGATCGCCATTCTTTGCCGCGGCATCAGCTGCACCGGCAGCCGATTCGGAGGACGCCTGGTTCGCCCCGGAAGATGCCGGGTCCGTTCCGGGGGAAGTTTCCTTCAATTCTGGTGATGTCTGGTTCCGGTCTGCCGCGCCGTTTTGTTCCCCGCCGTTTATACCGGAGCCGGCGCTTACCGCCTGAGGCCCCGGCTGGCCGGCGCTGAAAACCTTGTTCATATAGATAGCCGGTACAACCACCGCGCCCAGGATGACCAGAAAAGCAATAAGATACGTCAGCTTGCGCTTCATTTAATAATCACCCCTCACCTCGTTCGCAGATGTCAAACTGTGCGGAAGCCGGCGATAGACGCCCCCGCGTTAAAAAAGGACTCCATCAGTTTTCTTCTTGATTGCCCGGCCTTTCGTTGGGGCTTTTTTAATGCCCGGCGGTTTCCGGATTAACCGGGGGTAATTTCTGCAAAGCCCGGTACAGCACCACCGTGGCCTCGGCCCTGGTGGCGCCGCCCCGCGGCGCGAACCGCCCCGCGTCCCGGCCCGCCATGAGATCGCCCTTTACGGCCTGCGCTACGGACGTCCGGGCCCAGAAAGAAATCTCACCGCTGTCTCCAAAGCCGGACAGCAAGCCGGCTTCACCGGCTTCAGCGGCAGGTGCAGCCGCGTCATTTTTGGTCATAAAACGCACCAGGATAACCGCCATTTGTTCGCGTGTGACCAGTTCGTCCGGCGCAAAGCTGTTTTCGGAAGCGCCTAAAACCAAACCGGCCCTGGCTGCCGCGCCCACCAGGCCCCGGTACCAGGCGTCCGCCGGCACGTCGGCGAAGCATTCCGCCGCCTCAGCGCCGGGTTCCAAACCCGCCAGACGAACCAGGATGGCGGTAAATTCCGCCCGGGTGATCTTTGTCTCCGGTGAGAATTGATTTTCGCCTACGCCGTCCACATAACCGTTCGCGGCCATGTATTCGATTTCCGACCGCGCCCAGTGCCCGATGATGTCGCTAAAAACAACTTTTTCCGGGGTTTGGGGGACAGCTTCCAACAAGGCGTACTTGCTGAAATGCTCCACCTGAAAACCGACGGCTCCATTGTCCGGATCATATGTGCCGCCCGAGTCTTCCCACTGCCTGCTTGCTTCATTGTAGCGGTAAGCCTTTAACAAGCCGGCGGCGTCCTCCTCCAGTCCTTCCGGCAAAGGCAGCAACACCAGGCAATGGGTAAGGTTAGCGATATCCCTTGACGTGCCGTCTTTATTCAAGACCTGTATGTTCAGCTCATAAATTTCCCCGGCCAGTCTGAGACCGGCGGCAAAGGATTCCGTAAGTTTCCGGACGTCGTCGCTGCCGAGCTTACTGGCGCTAAATTTCATGTGTGCAGCCTTATCGGTGGACAATTCCTTTACTTTCAGGCCATCCAGCGACAGGATAAACTTCGCGCCCTGGATAGTCACGGCCAACGGGAAGCCGGCATCATGAATTTTAGCGATCTGCTCCCGGGAAAGGGTCAGCGAGACGTTCTTGTCATCTGCTGCCAGGGCCACCAGGCCGGCAGCGCGGGCGTTTTTAATGGCAGTGTCGAGGTCGCTGTCTTTAAAAGGCGCCGCCGATCCTGCGGATGAAGATCCCCCCCCGCCCGAAGAGGAACTATTCCCCAGTTCACCCCACTTGGGCGGTTGCTGGTCCATACTGGAGCTATAATAAAAAATGATTCTGTCATTAGCTTTGATATTATACTTATCGGCTCCGCTTCCCGGGACTTTGTCGTTGACGGTAAACATCCAGCCCGACAAACCAACGTTGGCCTGACCTTCAATGTAATCCACAAGGTCCCCGTAAGACCACGAGGAGGTCCCGTAGTCGAGGCCGGAGGCATCCAGCGCGCCCAGCGCGGTGAGTCCCCATTTGTTTGATTTGTCCACGGATATTTGGGCGGGACCGTATAATAGCCGGTTTTCCTGGCCCACCACGGCCAGCCCGACGGTTATTCTCGTCCCGCCTTCGCCGCCGGATGATGATGAGTCCACAGCAACCTTCGTTAATGCCGTCAGCCCGTCATAAACGGCGGTGATCTCCGTTTTACCCGCTGTCAGCGCGGTGACCAGCCCGCTTTCCACCGCTGCGACGGCAGTGTCAGCCGAGGACCACTGGGCGGCTGATGTCACATCAACTGGAACGCTCCCGTACTGCCAGACAGCTTTCAGCTGAAACGTCCTCCCCGCATTTAAGGTTATCTCCGCGGGGTCCAGATAAAACTGGGTCTTTATCAGGTTATAAGCGCTAAGGGCCCAAATGGCGTCCATGACGTTTCTGGAGGAACCGAAGCTTCCGTCGTCGTTCAGAGCGTTGTTCATCATGTAGTCAACGGCGGTTTTGCCGCTGCTGCTTGGCCAGGCGGCGGGATCCAGGTCCAGCGCTGTAAGAGTAATAATTATTTCCGCCGTGTCTGTGACCGGGTCATCCCATTCTGACCCCAGGAAGCTGCCGTCAGCCTGCTGCGTATCTTTCAGCCAGTTGAGCGCCGCCTCAATGGCAGTCTGGATCTCACTGTCGTCGCGCTCCCGGTCAAGATAATGCAGGGCCCGAACCGCCTGGGCCGTGGTCATGAAGTCAGGAAAAAATTCCGCTCCCCACACGCTGCCGAAACTGCCGAGGTTTGGAGCGGCTGTTGTATTCTGCGCCGCCAGGATGCTGTCCTTCGCGTAGACAGCGTTTACCACACTCAATAGCTTGTTTGTCCGGCCCAAAAGATCGTAGGCCGGTATATCGCTGTAGACGTTGTTGTCAAACCCGCTGTCGCTTTCCCTGTCCCGCAGCGCCTGCTCCAACTGGTTTGTCAGGGCGCTATCTTCCAGCGCGACAGCTGCCGCCAGGTCCTGGGCCAGACGCTTGGCGGAAACTGCCGACGGGTCGGCGGCCCCGGCCAAGTCGCCGGATATGGCGGCTGTTACCGCTTCATCCAGGCTCACCCCATCATATTCCCAGGCGCTCACATCAATCTCCGCCTGACGCAGTACGTAAAAAGCGTAGGCGCCCACGCCCATTTCGGTATTTACCAGGCCCCTGGTGGTATATTCACTATTCAGGTACTGCACGGCGCTGTCGGCCGGCGATCCGGCAGCTCCCGCCGGGTTGGCGCCGGGCAACGCGCAGAGTACCGCAGCCACCATGACAACAGCCAGAAGAATGCCTATCTTTTTAAAAGATCCTTCACTTAACAATCTTCATCCCCCCAATATTTTTTGACACCGGTTTTTTCTATTTATCTTCCGTTTGCTCTGCCAGACGCATGATCATAGAAGCGGCTTCAGCCCTGGTCACAGGCTTTTCCGCCCGGAATGTGCGGTCGGGATAACCGCCGGCAATCCCCCCGGCGTACACTATACCTATATAGCGCCCGGCCCAGTCCGGGATCAGGTTGTTGTCGGCAAAATCCAAAACCCTGGGCTCCGTCTGCCCCGGTTTTATTTCCATGACCCGCGCCAGCAAAGCCGACAATTCGGCCCGGTTAACCGTCCGGTCGCCGGCAAAGCATAAAGACCCGTCCGGCTGCGGGTAACCCGAAACAAGGCCTTCCCGCAGCGCCACGGCAACGTCGTTCAGAGCCCAGCCCGGAATGTCGCCGGCATCGGCAAAGCTGTCGCTTATCATCTGCACATCCTGCGTGGCCGCCGGTTCCGGACCCAGCAGCCGCGCCAGCATGGCGGCTATTTCATTTCTGGTCACCAGCGCTTCGGGCCGGAAAGAACCATCCGCGTAGCCCGCCGTAATACCCCTGGCGGCCATACGGGAAATAGATTCTTGCGCCCAGTGGCCGGCTGTGTCCGTAAATGACCGCACCGTTTGAACAGGGGGAGCGGCCGGGCTGTCCGGGGCCGGCTGTGCTTCTTGCAACGGCTGCGCCTGAGCCGGCTGTTCCTGCCCCGCCGTTCCCGCTGTTTTTTCCTCCAGCGCCCGGCATGCCCACAATACCAACACAGCGTCCAGTACGTTCCCGGACTGGCCGAAACTCCCGTCCGGATTCAGCGCCTCGCTTTCCAAATAGTCCACGGGACTTTTGCCCGCGCCGCTCACCCAGGCGGCGGGATCAATCCCCAGCTCTCTCAGGGTGATAATTACATCACAGGTATCGATCAATGTATCGTCCATGCCGGCCATAAAGTTGCCGTCAGGCTGCTGCTGTCTTTTGAGCCATTCCAGACCGCTGTCTACCGCTTCCTGCAGCGCCGCGTCACTACCGCCGGGGTCAATGCGGCTAAGCAGCCGAACCGCACCCGTGACGGCCATAAAATCAGCGTAAAATTTACCGTCGTCCAGGGATCCCCAACTTCCGCGATACTTGTCCTCCGACCCGGCATAGCGCATCCCCAGGACGTAGCCCCTGGTCAGACCGGCGTCGAACTGGTCGAGCAAGCCGAGCCGGCCCAGCATTTCAAAGGCCGGAATGTTGCTGTATACACTGAGTGGACCTATTTGATCAAACCCCTCGCTGCTCTGCCTGCTCTTCAGCAGCTGGATCAACTGATCCGCCTCGTTTTCCCGGCCCAGGGCTTTAGCCGCTGCCAGGTCATGGGCCAGGCGCTTGGCGGAAACCTGACCGGCGTCCGCTATGTCGCTCCGGATTGCCCTGGTTACCGCGTCCGCCAGGCTTGTTCCGTCGTGTTTCCAGGCGCTGACATCAACACCGGCCGCGGTCAGGATATAAAAAACATAGGAGCCAACACCCATGTCCGCGTTAATAAGGCCGTAATCCGCGTATTCGTTTTTCAGGTATTCCGCTGCCCGGTCCGCCAGTAAGGTTTCCGCCTCCGCCCGGTCAAACGCGGCCGTCAGTGCCAGGAAGGTTAAAGAACACACCAGTATTGTCAGTAATGCCAGGCGGCGGCTTAAAAATCTGATCTCCATCGCTTAACAATTCCTTTCTTTTAAATTGCGGCGCATGTATCCCTTGCTGGAATCATGGCACGAAACCCAACGGACTTCCAATCCGCAGGGATTACAGGCGACAGTATTCCTTGCTGGAATCAGCTCCGGTTGCTTCCTAACCGCTGTTTAAAGCGCTACCGCCGGAAAGTTTGGTAAGCCCGGTCAATATCCGCAATGCCGTTGTTTTGCCAGGCGCCCTTCGGTCCCGGCAGCCAGTGGCGCCCCACAACAACAGGATAATGATTAATCTTCCGGCCCGGTAAAATAAAAACGCCCCGGTCAGTCAATTGACTAGGGAACAGGCATTGTCACAATCAATTTACCACCTCCATCGCTCAGATACGGCAGCCGCAACAACCGGGATACGGAAACGGGCCCCGCACAAACAAAGTCCAACTAATTTTAGTTTATTCACTGTAACAGTATTAGCCGCCGGGGCCGGCCCTGGTATAGCGTAAACACTAATTCTATATTTTCACTTCAGCTCATATTCAGGACAGAAGCCTGCTTATAAAAGACTTATTCATAGTTTAAGAGTTAACCCTGAACTAGTATTAAGCCCGGTTTCAAGGGAGCAGCCGTTCCCCCGCCCCAGTTTAAAGCGAGCGGTTGCATTAAGCCCGGTTTCCCGGGACCTGTTCAAAACTATTCGCCTAAACCAAAAAACCCCCGCACGTAGATGCGGAGGTTATTGCCTTAATCAGGACACTGTACAAGGCTGTTATTCCTTCCCATCTACCGTGGGTAATGGCGGATAACAAGAACAAGCAGATATCCTGGCTTAAGATCATCGCTTACTCTGCGCCTTCCCGGGTTTAACCAGTGGCATGTTGCAGAACAGCTCCCTTTTACAGTGGCGGGACCGCGCCGGCTTTTAACCGGCTTCCCTGCTGATCCTCTTTTATAATTTTTTCAATTTTACCATAATAGAACAACAAATGTCAATCAAAACCGCAAAAATAAGAACAATGTCAAACCAAATTAATCAGATCGCATCAGGTACATTAGCCGGCAATTCAACTCTTTTTTTTACTCTTTAAGCGGCAGGTGTGTTTCAGGTATATTATATCAACACAACGGCAAAGACGATGCCGGTTTTATACAAAATTAATAAAAAGAAACGCATACCCCGCATATTGTTCAATCTGATTTTGTGAAGTTTTTCCATGCCGGGGGTGAAAAGGGAACCAAATAGTGTTAAACTTGATTGGGGGCAGGCAGTGCTTATTGGTTGCCGGCCGGTCTTGCTCCGGCAGTATTCGCTCTGGTCCTGGTTGCTTTCCGGCTTTCTCCTGGCAGGAAAGGCCCGCAAGCGCAGGTAACGGGACCGGGCGGCCAAAATAAAGGGGGGAATGAATTGAAGAAGGATAATATCGGTAAAGGTTATGTCCAGGTTTACACCGGGAACTGCAAGGGAAAGACCACCGCAGCACTGGGTCTGGCCTTCAGGGCCATGGGGCGGGGCCTTAAAACTTACGTGGGCCAGTTCATGAAGGGACAGAAATACGCTGAGCTGAAATCGGCTGAAATGTGCAGGCCGCATATCACCATCGAGCAGTACGGCAAAGACACTCTGATCCACGTCAAAAACCCGCCGGAGGCCGAAGACGTACAAATGGCCCGGGAAGGCCTGACCAGGGCTAAAAATGCCATGCTTTCCGGAGCATACGATATCGTAGTTTTTGACGAAATCAACACCGCCCATTTCTTTCACCTGATCACCACTGAAGAAATGCTGGAAGTGATCAGTGCCAAGCCGGACGGTGTGGAGGTGATTTTTACCGGCAGGTACGCGCCGCCGGAGGTCATTGAGGCGGCGGACCTGGTAACGGAAATGACGGAAATAAAGCATTATTACGAAAAAGGCGTCCCCGCCCGGGACGGCATTGAGCGTTAAGAAAGTCAAACAGATATCCGGCTGAAAACAAGATGAAATGATTGCCTGCAGGGAATATTATTGAAATGCTCTAAAAGGTATTGACATATTACCCAAATAGTGTTTAAATCTCTTTAACTGAATAATCTGTCCAGGTCCTCCCCGCTGTACCGGGGAGGGTAAAATGGGAACCGGGTGTAAATCCCGGACGGTCTGGCCACTGTAAGCGGGGAGCGCCTTCCAAAACGCCACTGGGAAAAAAATGCCCGGGAAGGCGGGAGATACGCCATGAGCCGCAAGTCAGGAGACCTGCCTGGTCGGTTGAGTACCGCCTTCCGTAGAAAGGCCAGGGCTGTTGGTGTGTTTATTTAAAGGTTTTTACCTTTGAAAAACCCGGCTTCTTAGCGGAGTAAGCCGGGTTTTTCATGTATTATCTCCTTCTTCCTTTTATTCTACCTGTTCGGGGACGAACGGGTAGTCTTTCTAAAAAAAGTCCGTTCAGGAGACGGACATGAACATACATCCATTATTAAAAAAAGGAGTGTGCGGTTTGAAACGTAGAATTTTGATTTCCAGTCTCGAACCCGGATGTAAGGAGTTCTTCCTGGATTGCAACTGCAGCCTGGAAAGGGTCGAATTCACACCATTGGAGGATCGCATTAAAAACGAAGAACCCACATTGCTGAACGGTATTTTAAAGATCAAGGCTTCAATGGACGAAAAGGATTTCGAAAAATACATTAATTCCTTAATCAGCTTAAAAAAGCACGGTGATACCATGTTTTTAACCACCAGAAACGCCATGTACAAATCTATTATTGAGTTGAAGTTCATAAAACTAATAACCGAAAGCTTCGGGGCAAGCGGTTACAGGGTTATTGCCCAGCCTTAAAGTCGTCCGTGGATCAGGATAAAAACATCCACTCAATAGGTTGTGGCCGGAGGTAAAACGTTGCGGAAATATGATGACTGCTTAAAAATTGCGCTGGTACACGCGTCTATTGACTGGGGCGAAAAAGAAAAAAACCTGGCCAGGCTTCTGGATTTGAATGAAAAAGCCGCCGGGGCGGGAGCGAAGGTTATTGTGAACACCGAGCTGGCTACCTCCGGTTATTCCTTTGCCGGCAGGGAAGAAATCGCCCCCCTGGTTGAGACTATCCCCGGTCCGGCGACCAGGGCTTGCGGACGCATTGCGGGCAAGTACGGCTGTTACATCTGCCTGGGTTTGCCGGAGGTGGACCTTAATACAGGTGTATTCTACAATGCCGCCGCCCTTATAGGGCCGGCAGGACAGGTGGTGGGCAAATGCCGCAAGCTGGCGCCGGCCTACCGGGAAAACCTGTGGGCCGCCAGGGGCAACCTGCCGGTACTGGTGGCGCAGACGGAGTTCGGCAGGTTGGGGGTGGTGGTCTGCGCTGATTCCTATTCCTACAAACCTGCCCGGATAGCTGCCTTGCAAGGCGCCAGGGCCCTGCTGGTCCCAGCCAACTGGCCCCCCGAACATTACAACCCGGAAAAATTCTGGCGGGCGCGGGCGGCGGAAAACGGGATTTACCTGCTGGCCTGCAACCGGACGGGCATAGATCCGAACATGGACTGCCGCCAGGCTGAATCCATGCTCATTGACGGCAGCGGAACTGCTATTCAGCAGGTGAGCTCGCCTGATGATACCATTATTTACGGTACGCTTCCCCCGACCGGGGGAAAATTAATTCCGGCAGACCCGGAAAACATCCTTTCACGAAGAGAGCCGGCCTGCTACAGGGACATTGCCCTTGATCCATACTCGCAGCTTAATCCCGGCATGATGTTGGGCCTGCCGGAACCGGCGGAGTTTACTGTCGCTGCGGTGCAGTTTTGCCCTTTGCCCGGCAATGTGCCGGACAACCTTGAAAGGCTGCTGGGCTTGATTGACGCGGCAGCAGACAGGGCCGCGGCGGATGGGGCGCCGCTGGATCTAGCCGTACTGCCGGAGCTGTGCACAACGGGGGCGGTAACCGGGCGCCGGGCGGCTGAGGCCGCGGCTGAAATGATTCCCGGCCCCACCACCGGTGTATTTGCCCGAAAGGCGGCAGAGAAAAACATTTTTATTGTCCTGGGAATGGTAGAAAAACAGGACGGCAAATATTACAACAGCATCGTGCTGGTGGGCCCGCGCGGCGTGGAATGCCGTTACAGGAAAATACACCTGTCCCGGCCCGGGGAAAGTTGTTGGGCCGCAGCGGGAGACATTATTTTCCCTGTCCTTGACTTGCCCTTCTGCCGGGCAGGCCTGCTGACCGGAAGCGATCTGATGTTCCCGGAAAGCGCCGAATCCCTGGTCAAGCGGGGCGCCGACCTAATCTGCGCTCCTGCCGCCTGGAGCGACGCTAAACGCCGGTTCATCTGGGAGGCCAGGCAGGGGGAACAGGCGCACCTGGCCATAGCTAACCAGTGGGGGGCGGCGGCGGGTACCCGCATGAGCGGATGCAGCGCAATTTACGGCTACTCCCGGTGCCCGGAAAGTATTATACGGTCCGAAGCGGCAGCGGAAGGCAACGGGATAAACATACTGCGTCTGAATTCCCGGACTGCCAGGGAAAGAAAATTTATAGAGAACATAGACTACGACATTATCCTAAAAACATTCCCGTAAGGCAGAAATAGCCCCATGTAAGTTACTGTACCGGGAAACTAAGTTATTAAGTTATTTGATTTCTTGTAAGCAAAGCACGCTCAGCCTGGCAAGCACATTACAGCACAGCCCGGCCCGGCTTTAAAAAGCTTCCCCGGGGTTCAGTCCCCCTTTTTGAAAGAAACCTTTTGACCGGCGGAATATATCTTTACATTTTCGGCGCCGGCGGTGATTCTGAAGGCAAGCCCGTTATCCTTAATGATAAACCCCGACAACTCACCAACGCCGTAATCGAACAATACGGGGGCCAGGGGCGTCGCCGGCCCCACAATGGTTACCCGCCGCGCATTCCGGGTTAATTCCAGCACCCGGGGCAGGGTTTTGTCGGTAATGCTGGAGCTGGTAACATATACGTAATCACACTCCGGCAGAATGTACTCAAAGGCCGGAAGGGGGTAATCCCCATCCTGGGGATTCCAGCTGATTATCGATAAATCGCAGACCGGTTCAAAAAGGCTTTCCAGGTAAAGGAAATGTCCCAGGACGGCAACCCTTTTACCTTTGATTTCATTTTGGGACATAATGAAGGGATCGTGCATCCTGTCCTCAACCCGGCGGGCATCGGAAAAATTGACCCCGTTTGCCCTTGCCGTCTCCGGGTTGTTGTAATAGGCGTTAATGGCGGCCAGGCCCACCGAGGCCTCCACGAAGTTCCATGACTTGACGGCGCCGGCCACTTCCCGCAGGGGCGCTCCGATGAGGTTTTTGGTGAACATGGGCATTCTGGTCTGATAATCCCTCAAATAGGCTATCCCCGCTCCCTTTCCGCTGCGCACATAGGAAGCTTCGTACCCGCTAATCAGTTCATCCACAATGAGATCAGCCGGTATTCCGTCAATCATGGCGTCATAGATTTCCCACATATCCTGCCCCCCTTTTCCCTCTTTCAAGTTATTTAAGAAGCTCCTCCGTGATAATCTCGCCGCCGCGCAGGCGGTTGCGGAGCGCCTGTAGGGTGTTGTCCATCTTCTCAATGGCGACCAGGCTTTTTCCCTCGGCGGCGGATGTCCTGATAACCTTATTGATTCCGCCGTTTTTCATAACAATGCGCTTTTCCGCCCGCAGGGCCAGCAGCGGGTCGTGGGTGGATACAAAGATAATCTTTTCGCTCTTCGCTAAAAGTTCAATGGCCTGGCGCCTGTCGATTCCCGCGTTTTCAATCTCATCAATTAAAATCACCGGGGAATTGCTCATATTGGCCGTGTCGGCAATCATCAGGGCCCTGGACTGCCCGCCGCTCAATTGGGTTACCTTCGTATCCATGGTAAACCTCTCGCCGGCCAGTTCATTGGCGCAAAGGAAACATTTTCCCACAATTTCAGCAGCATTCCCAGCCAATCTGCTTTTGGCGTGCATTTCTAAAAATTCCCTAACCGTCAGGTCCATGACGAAATTCATATTCTGGGAAAGCTGAGCCACCAGTTTTCCGCCCATTTCAAAACGTTCCTCTTCATCCAGTTCCGCACCGTTAATCAGAATTTGCCTTCCCGTGGGCGTATCCCTTTGGGCCAGGCACTCGATGTCGCCCAAAAGCCTGCTTTTCCCGGACCCGGTGGGTCCCACAACGCTGATTACTTCCCCCACGGCAATGGTCAGGTCAACGTTTTCCGGTTCCTTAAATTTATTAAAACCGCCCAGGATGGTCAGGGAGGAAACTTTCCCGGAAAACTCTTCCCCCCGGGTAAAGTTCTCCAGGAACATGCAAAACTCTTGCAGCAGGCCATAGCTGTCCAGTCCGAATTCGGCGAGGGCCTCCTCCTCCACTTCTTCCAGGGCCCGGGTTAAGGGAAGCGTCCTGGAAATGGCCTCCAGGCGAAAATTGTCTAAAAAGTCAGCGGCAATGGGGTAATCCTCCAGGATGCTGTCAAGGTTTCTGCTCCTTAAATAGGCCATTAAATCTTTAGCACCCACACCGGTGCTCAAATTTGTGTTCATCTCAGCACTCATATTAATGCTCACAGGCTCTTAAACTCCAGTTTTTTTACCATACCCATCTGGTGCTTTTCCCCTATCCTCGTTTCCCCCGTGCAATAGGAGCAAACCGCCGCCGGTGTGGTGAACCTCAGTTTCAAATCCTTCAGGGTGAGGAAATCCCGGGCCTGCCTGAAATATTTCGACAGCAAAAAGGTACCCTGCCCGGTGATGCCGTTAACAAAAATGACCCTGGCCGATGTGTTGGCCTGTTTGACATTAAAGGCAAATACTTCCCTCTCCGCCTGGGATACTATATCGCCCTTGGTTATCACAACGATATCGGCAAACCTCAGCAAGGGACCGATCTTGCGCGGAGTGTTGATTCCCGATAGATTATCTGTGACACATACCGCAAGAACACCGTTGATGTACGGGGAACAGCGGTTGCACAGCCCGGCGCTTTCCGTAATGAGCATCTCCAAACCGGACCGGATGCCCCATTGGACGGCGTCTTCAATGTTGCTGACATAATAGTGATCGGGGCAAAATTTCCCGGAAAACCCAATTTGGACGGGAATGCCCGCTTCCTGGTAGGATATCCTGTCAAAGGAAGTAAGACAGTCAAATTTAACAACGCCGATACTGCCCCTCTCCTGCTCCATACATTCGATAAGCCTTAAAATTACAGAAGTCTTTCCCGAAGAGGGAGGCCCGGCCACAGTAACAAGTTTCACAGTAGATCACCTTGATTCTTGTTTATTTATTTGCAGGTAAATGAATATCAACCATTACCAACCATTAATATAATCCGCCGGATGCCCGGGGGCGGCTCAAGCAGGCCGCATCATCGCGTCATTTACATTATAACAGAAAAAAATATTTTGACCGCACCTTTGTCTTTCAGGCCGTTGTTGTATAAAATATCTACAAAAGCTACATTATTATGATTAATAAACTGGGCCGGGGTGAATCAACAATGACTGGTAAAGAGGACCAATAACAACCTGTGGAGCAGGCGGAGTTGGTGAATGATTAGCGGATCGGATGAGCAGGCAAAGCCAGCCGATCAAACGGAGCAGGTGAAGCAGGCGGTGCTAACGGAGGAGGCGGACCCAGCAAAGCTGCTGAGAAGACGGGGTTGACAGTGCAGGCGAGGCAGGCGGGGCCAGCGGTGAAAGCGGACCCGGCGGAGCAGGCGAAACCGGCGGAACAAACGCTGCAACCGGAGCAGCAGTGGAGCAAATGAAGAAAGCGGAGCAGGAAAGGCTGGTGAGGCAAACGGTGTGGATAGAGCAGTCGGAGCAAACGGGTCTTACGGGGCGAATGAAGCCGGCAACCTTTGCGGGTGGGTGCTTCTGGTGCCTGGTGGCCCCTTTTCAACGGATCCCGGGGGTGGTTAAAGTGGTATCCGGTTATACCGGCGGTGATAAGGAGTCCCCAACCTACCAGGAAGTATGCTCCAATACAACGGGGCATTATGAAGCGGTGCAAATAACGTTTAATCCTGATTTGTGTCCGTACGAAAAATTGCTTGATACTTACTGGCGTCAGATTGACCCCACCGATCCCGGAGGGCAGTTCGCCGACCGCGGACAGTCATATAAAACAGCCATCTTTTATCACAACGAGGAACAAAAGCAAAAGGCCCTGGCATCCAAAAAGGCCCTGGAAGAAAGCGGCCGTTTTGACCAGCCCGTTGCCACGCAAATTCTCGCGGCCTCAAGTTTCTTCCCCGCCGAAGAGTACCATCAAAACTACCACGAAAAAAACCCCGGGCACTACGATATGTACCGTCAGGCCTCTGGGCGCGCCGGTTTTATCAAGAAGCACTGGGACCAGGATATGGATCGGGAATTGCGGGAGCTGCGGGAAGCACACAAAAAAAAGCTGACCAAACTCCAGTACGAAGTAACCCAGAACAGCGCCACGGAACCGCCCTTTCGTAATGAATACTGGGACCATAAGCAGGAGGGCATCTACGTGGATGTTGTTTCCGGTGAACCCCTGTTCAGCTCCCTGGATAAATTTGATTCCGGAAGCGGCTGGCCCAGCTTCACCAAACCGCTGAACCCGGACAGTATCACAAATCACGATGACAGAAGCCGCAACATGCTCCGCACGGAGGTAAAAAGCAAAAAAGCCGGTTCCCATCTGGGTCATGTATTCGACGACGGCCCGGCTCCAACGGGTTTGCGCTACTGCATCAACTCAGCCTCATTACGGTTTATCCCCAGGGAGGACCTGGAAAAGGAAGGCTATAAAGGTTACCTGAGCCTGTTTGCCTAAAATACCCGCCGCACGGCTGGGGGGTCTTGGTTCGACAATTTATTTCGAAAACCCTGTTGTAATACCCCCTTGCATATCAGGGGCGGCCTTTTGCTCATAGCTTCTATTTTTCTAACAAGTGTACCCACCGCATATCAGGGGAGTCTCGTCCAGGGCGGCGGCCGTACCAGTTATTAACTGTACCTCCCCCCGCATGTCGGGGGGCCTCCCCAATTCCCTCTCCCACCCAATTGGTCTTCCCTGGCGGTTTGCATACCGGGCAGAACCCGGACACCCTCTCCCTCACAGGGCAACGGCCCCACCTCGTGTTCTTCAAGGGACATATTTTCGGACACCCTCCCCCTCACAGGGCAACGGGCAGATATTTCTGGAGGCCCACAGCCTGCCTGCTCACGCTGCAACCAAGGGCATATATATCTACACCGGCGGCTGCGGCCCGGTGAAGCTCTTCGCTAAATAAAGGGTCGGTGGCCAGGTTGGGGGAAAAGACACGGGCGTCGTTACGCTGCACCACAAAAATAACGGCGGCCCGAAAACCATCATCAAGTGTCCGCACCAATTCCTGCAAGTGTTTTTTACCCCTTGCCGAGGGGGCATCCGGAAATCTTGCCACACCGCCGTCTTCCACCAGGGTAACTGATTTAACCTCAATAAAACAACGGCGGGCCCCGTCCTCCAGATACAGGTCTAAACGGCTCGCGCCGCAACTAACTTCTCTTTTTATATCCCGGTAACCCCTGAATTGCGCCAGGGCTTGTTGCAACAGGGATTTGTAAATAAGCCGGTTTGGCAGCAGGGAGTCCACGGATACCAGTGTTTCACCGTACCGGGCCAGGTGAATACGGTACTGGGTCCGCTTCCCGGCGGGCATCGGGGCAACATAAACGGTGTTGCCGGGAAACAACAGCTCCCGCATTCTCCCCGAGCTGGGGACGTGGGCGGGACTGGCCTGCCCCGCCACATCGACAAGCCCGACAAAACGATTTTTCCTTTCCAAAAATTTAGCCGCGGTTAGTTCCGGTAAAGGGATGAAAACATCTTCGGGCGGCAAAGACTTATTATATAAATTAAACACCTTCCAATCGCGTTGTTCTTTTGTTATTATAAACAAAAAATCTGGGCCCGGGTGGCCTGAGGGGCGAAAAAACTATATTGTTGCCTTTTTCCCTGACATCAAACCGGTTCCTTCTTCCAGAGTTTAACTGATGTTACCAGGTTCATAAATTCCCCGCTAGAAAGGAATTAACAGGTTAAAGCGAGAAACATTAACCCTTACCAGTTACTCGCCGGGAAGGGCAACAGGTTAGTGAACAAGGTTCCGAATCTGTACGGCAGAGACAGGGGCATGGGCTGGTAAACAAAGTTGCGAACGAATCCTGCAATTGCCCGTAAAAGGAAGGGCAGCTGGTTAGTGAACCGTTTCCGAAGTTACCCGAAAAAGTGGGGAATGGGTTGGTGCTCAGGGCTCTGAAATTGCCCGGCAAAGAAAGGGGAATGAGTTGGTGAATAAGGTTTTAATTATGCCCTGTCTGGACATGATGGACGGGAGAGTGGTAAAGGGTGTTCATTTTGTTAATCTTAAAGATGCGGGCGACCCGGAGGAGTGCGCCAGGATTTACTGTGAAAACGGCGCCGATGAACTGGCTTTTTTAGATATTACCGCAACAATTGAAAAAAGAAAGACAACTTTGGCAGCAGTCCGGCGGGTTGCCCGGATGACAACCATCCCCTTCACCGTGGGCGGAGGCATCAAATCCCTACCGGATGCCGGGGAAGTACTCGAGGCCGGGGCCGACCGCATTTCGATCAGCAGCGCTGCTTTCCGCAATCCCGGTTTGATCGACCAGGCCGCCGCAAAATTCGGTTCTGCCAAAGTGGTGGTGGCCATTGATGTTGATCGCAATCCCGCCCTTCCTTCCGGATACGAAGTTTACATCGACGGGGGCAACACCCCCACCGGCAAGGACGCCGTTCAATGGGCCACCGAGGCCGAAGCCAGGGGCGCGGGTTACATCCTGCCGACAAGCAAGACCCGCGACGGGGCCAAAACAGGCTACGATATCCCGCTTATCCGGGGAATTAAGGAAGCGGTAAAAGTCCCGGTCATCGCTTCCGGCGGGGCCGGCACAATGGAGCATTTTTTGGAGGCCGCCCGGGAAGGAAAGGCCGACATCCTTCTGGCGGCATCGGTTTTCCACTTTGGAGAAATAAAGATCACGGAATTGAAGAAGTATCTTAAAGAGCACGGATTCTAGGAATTTTGCCTGGAAATTCAAAATGTACCCTTTAAGGGATTAAACGGCTACCTGGATAAAACCCCAAATCCAGCCTGGTTTACCCCTGTTTTTTACAGCACTGTGCCACCTGCGCTGCCGGCTACTTGGAAACGCTATGCGCTTTTGGCAGGCATAGGGCGAAATTACTTTTTCCGTTGGCTGCCGGCTACTTGGAAACGCTATGCGCTTGTGGCGGCCCCACGTTAACATGCTGCAAAAACATAAAACCGGTATACCTGATCAAAACATACACAACGAGCATAACCGCCGGCACTTCCGCCAAACCGGCCAAATAGCCCAGGGCGGGCACGCCCATGGGCGTTTCGCTTAAAAACATATCCGCATCCTTAAGCGCTATGGCGCTGATTACAAGGGGAAAGGTAAAAGCGGAATAACTGGGATAAAACTTTAACCTGAGCAGTTTGGGCAGGTATAAAAGAACGGCAAATAGCATGATCAGGGCCAGAAAGGTCAGCAGCCAGAAGACGGTCATGTTTACAGCCGGAAACAACTTCAAGTAGCCCGCCAGGCAAAGGCTGGCGGGGGCGGCGAAAATTGTCAGGGTGGGCAGCAACGGTTCGGGAATTGATTTTATTGCAAGCGCTCTGTAGGTAAGCAGGGGCAAAAGAATCAGGTAGGCTGCGAACCCGAACCAGAATAATACTCTGCCGGTTCCCAGGGCATTGTACGCGGGCGCTGTTAAACACGCCGCAGCAATCCCGACATACACCACAAAGTAGCTGGGAAGCACATCTGGCACCCTGAAACCCGGCATAAATGTTATGGTAAAATAAATTATCAGAACACAGTGTATAGCAATTCCCGCAAGCCACATCAGATAACCAGCCGAAGGGGAAAAAGGCTGAATATAGCCGGATAGAACCATAATCCCCATGGGACAAGTGCCGGCTATACCGGCGATGGCGGGATTCTTTAAATCCTCCCTGACCGCCCCGGCGGCCAGAACAGCTTTTGTCAGAAACAGCAGCAGCAACACGAAGGATATAGAACCAAACAAAACTTTGAAGACATGTCCATGGGACGCCGTCAGATTGCCTGCCGCCGCCAGACCCAGCATCAGCCCGCCCGCCGGCACAGGCAAACCCTTGATAATGTTTTTCATTCTTTCATATTTCACCTTGATTCGTGAAAACAGCCCCTCCCTTGCATCCGCATCCGGAGTCTGTTCTTCACCTGTATTTTTATTTTGCGATCCCGCTTCCTAATCCCTCCTCAAGGCTTCGATGGGGTTTAGCCGGGACGCCTTGTTTGCCGGCAGTATCCCAAAAATCATGCCTATGGACGCGGAGAAGGCAAAGGCCAGAAGCGCCGTCCACCAGGACACCAGGGGCGGCCAGTTGGCCAGTCCGGCAATCAGGCAGGCCCCGCCGGCCCCCAGAGCCATGCCGATTACACCCCCCAGCAGGCACAGGATTACAGCCTCGATGAGGAACTGCGTCAGGATGTCCCTGCGCCTGGCGCCCAAAGCCATCCGGATGCCGATTTCCCTGGTGCGCTCGGTCACCGATACCAGCATGATGTTCATTACCCCGATGCCGCCCACAAAAAGCGAAATCCCCGCAATAGCCCCGATAACCATGGTCATGATCCCGGTTATTTTATTGGCGGCCTGCATCTGCTGCTCCATGCTTTCACTGGCGTACTTGCCGGAATCCCGGTGCCGCCGTTCCAGGATCTTCACAGCCTGGCCCGTTACTTCGTCCACCTTATCCTTGGAAACGGCGCTGCCCTCCAGCATCTGTACCTGCCCGTTGAACATTACCTGCCAGACCTCAATGGGAATATAAACGCCGGGGGTTTCACTAAACCCCAGGGCGGATTCCCCTCTGGCAATGATACCCGTCACCAGGAAAGGCGTGTCTCCCAGGGTGACTTTGCTCCCCAGCGCCTGGGACCTGCCGAAGACTTGTTTTGCCAGTTCCTCGTCCAGCACGGCCACCCTGCGTTTGCCCGCGTCGTCTTCCTCCGTAAAGAAGCGGCCTTCCTTCAAGTTAAACTTGCGGATATAAGCATAATCAGACGAAACCCCCGTGATCCGGGCCCTTATTTTTTCCTTTGACCCCCTTATGTCCCACATAATCTGGTTGTGGGGGGAAAGATGGGTAATCCCGGGGACCATATCCTTTATTACTGCTACATCACTCAAATCGAACTCCCGCCCGGTGAGCGGCTTTTCGCTGCGCCAGTCCACGTAGATGGCAAATATGTTGGTGCCGATCTTCTCCATTTCAGACATCAGCACCGCCCTGCCGCCCTGGCCGATGGCTACCACCGCAATCACGGCGGCAATACCGATAACGATGCCCAGGGTAGTTAAAAAGGAACGCAGTTTACTGGCCATGATGCCCTCCAGGGCCACTCTGACGCTCTCCAGGAGGTTCATAGCGCATCTGCCCCCCCGCCCGGGGCACATCCCCTGGAAAGATCCGCCGGCGGTTCAATACTCAAGTATTTTCCGGCGTCCCGCGGGTTTTCCACCGGCTCGTCCCCCGTCAGGCGTCCGTCTCGAAAGTGGACGATCCTGGTGGAGTGCAGGGCTATCTCCCGCTCGTGGGTCACCAGGACGATGGTTGTCCCGCCACTGTTCAATTCCTGAAACAGGGCCATAATCTCCCCCCCGGAGCGGGTATCCAGATTCCCCGTGGGCTCGTCCGCCAGGATCACGGCGGGGTTATTCACCAGCGCCCGGGCGATGGATACCCTCTGAACCTGGCCGCCGGAAAGTTCGCTGGGTCTGTGCTGCATCCTATCCCCCAGGCCCACCCTGGTCAGGGCCGCCGCGGCCCGCCCGGCCCTTTCCCGGGGGGCAACTCCGGCGTAAATCATGGGCTGCTCCACATTTCGGAGGGCGTTCATGCGGGGCAGCAGGTTAAAGGTCTGAAAAACAAAGCCGATCTTGCGGTTGCGCAGGCGCGCCAGTTCGGTATCGCCCATGCCGCTCACTTCCACCCCGTCCAGATGGTAGGTGCCGGAGGTGGGGATATCCAGGCAGCCCAGCAGGTTCATAAGGGTGGATTTGCCCGATCCGGAGGGACCCATTATAGCCACAAACTCGCCCGGCCTCACCTCCAGATCGACCCCTTCCAGGGCAACCACCGGATGGGCGCCGGCCCGGTAAACCTTGCCCAAGTTTCTCACCTTAATCATGGCAGGTCCGCGCCCCCTTTGGCCGGGGGCGGCTGCTTCACTTCTGTGACCCGGCTGCCGTCCTGCAATTCCTCCCCGGGACCCGCAACAACCTTTTCACCCTCCGCTAAACCTGATAATATTTCAGTGGCTAAGGCCGAGTCAACCCCTATGTCAACCTCTTTTAACCGGGCTACCTCATTTTCAACCACAAATACATTGTGGACACCCTCCTTTTCTATGACGGCTTCGTACGGGACCACCAGCGCCCTGTCCTTGTCCACCGTGGCAATACTGAGGTCCACGGTATAACCCGGCCGCAGCCCTCCGGTATCGCCGGTTATTTTCACGATCACCGGCACTTCCACCTGGCTGCCCCTTTCCGCGGTCTTATTCTCCACCGCCCCGGGGGAAACGCTCTCAAGTATCCCGCTGTATTCCCGGCCGGGCTGGGCGGCGGTGGTCACTGTTACCCTCTGACCGGGCTTAAGCCGTCCGCTGTCGGCCTCGCTGACCCCGGCGGTTACCTCCAGCTGACTGGTATCTCCAATGGTTAGAAGCCTTGTTCCCGGCTGGACGTAATCACCCAGAGCCACTTCCACGGCAGTCACCACTCCGTCCATCTCCGCCCGGAGGACGGTTTTGTTGAGCTTGTTTTCCTCCTGTTCCAACCGGTAACGCGCCTGCTCAATCTGGGCCTTCAACGAGATCAGTTCGTGCCCCACCGGACCGGTTTCCTTCAGGCGCAGCCTTTCCATCGCTATTTTATATTCCGCTTCCTTGACGGCCAGTTCCAGCCCGGCCTCGTCAAATTCTTTCCCGCTCAGCGCCCCCTGCTCGTATAACAGCTTTTGGCGCTGGTAGTTTTTTTGCGTGTTCTGGTAATCCGCCTCCGCCCTCTGACAATTTGCCCTTTCCTGGGCCACCTCCTCGTCCCGCGGATAGATAGCCTTATTAAGGCTTGCTTCCTGGGCAATGAAATTGGCCCTGGCCTCATTGTAATCTTCCTCAATCTCGTCGGCATTGAGCAGGCCCAGCACCTGCCCCTTGCTCACCCTGTCGCCGGGCGCGACATTCAATTCCTTTACTGTGGTGCCGGTAAAAGTGTAAAACTCCTGCTTGGCGCACAGCCTCACCCTGCCCGAAGCAAAAACGTTGTCCTGGATGGGCTTGATTTCCGCCACAACAGTATTAACGGGGATGCCCTCCGGTTTTAAACTCTTAAAGACGTTCAGCGCCACCACCGCCAGGATTATGCCCGGGATCAACACCCCGGCAAACACCTTTTTCCTGGAAATATTTCGTAACCGCGGCAAGTTCAACTGCAAAACACGACGCTCCTTTCCCCCTAAAAACCATTCTAACTGTATTGACGCAAAAAAGGCCCTGTTTGTCCGCCAAATAAAATATCTTTCCCCTGGATCAATTGCATTAACAGTGTATCACAGGGCTTTTTGGAGCAATATTTTTATAGCCTCCCACCAGCAAAACAGATCCGGACGCTGTCTTGTGACAAGAAAAACATCAGAACTAACCCCGCATCATATCCGTTTTTTGCCGTGATTTTTAAACGTTTCCTGGAGGATTCATTTAAAACAGGGTATAATGTTTTGGTAAAAGCATCTTAAGAAGACACAGGAGGCAAAATACTATGGAAGCAATCTTAAACAGGCGCAGTGTAAGGAAATACACAACTCAAGCAGTTCCCGAGGAATACATTACCGAAATCCTGGAGGCGGGGATGTCCGCGCCTTCGGCGGGAAACGAACGTCCCTGGCACTTCATCGTCGTTACGGAACGTTCCCTGCTCGACGGAATAATCGAGTTTCATGGTTACGCCCAAATGTTGGAACAGGCGCCCGTGGCGATTGTTGTCTGCGCCGACCCGGCTTGCAACAAATACCCCGGCGTCAACTACTGGGCCCTGGACTGCGCGGCGGCGACCCAGAACATCCTGCTGGCCGCTTACAACAAAGGGCTGGGGACATGCTGGGTGTCGATCTATCCCAGGGAGGATCGCATTGAAGCCATTGGCCGTTTACTTGATTTGCCAAAACACATAGTTGCAATTTCGGTAGTTGCCCTGGGCTACCCCTTGGAAGCAAACCGTCCCCGCCGCTCCCGTTACGACAGTCAGAGGGTGCACCGCAACGGGTGGCAGTCGGGTCTTTAGCTGGAAGGCGGTTTTGGTGCCAGTCCGGTATTGTATGCGGAATATGCGGAATAGTCTTTCCCCAAAATATTTTTTGCGAGGTGCTAGATGGATGATGTAAAAGATGTCGCCAGGGAAGTGTTAACCTCCGTAGTGCCGGTTATTGTACTGGTTATAATACTGCAATTGATCCTGTTTGAAAACCCCGGTCCCAAGATCCTTCAATTCGCAATCGGCGCAGTAATGGTAACATTGGGGTTGGGCTTGTTTCTGATCGGCGTCAAGGTGGGCTTGCTGCCCCTGGGAGAAGCTATTGGGGCGGAGCTTCCCCAAAAGGGCTCCTTTCCGTTGCTATTGTTATCCATGCTGTTTATCGGCATTGCCATCACTGCTGCGGAACCGGACATACGTATTTTAACCCACCAAATTGACCAGGTATCCGGCGGCGGTATACCCAAGAATCTGCTCATATCATTTGTGGCCATCGGGGTGGGACTGTTTATTACCATAGGCACAGCCAGGGTGGTACTGGGCATCCCCATGAGCTACATCCTGATCGGCAGTTATGGGTTGATCTTCCTTTTGGCAGCCCTGGCGCCCCCCCATTTTGTACCGATAGCCTTTGATTCCGGCGGCGTAACCACGGGACCAATGACCGTGCCGTTTATTCTGGCCCTGGGGGTCGGCGTTACCTCCGTTTTGAGCGGCAAAGACTCCCTCAGCGACAGTTTCGGCTTCGTGGCCCTTGCCGCCATAGGCCCCGTTATTGCAGTAATGTTACTGGGTGTGATCTACGGGTGAGGGAAATTCTAATCTTTAAAGGCTTTACAGCTGTTTTGCAGGAAGTGGCCGCGGCCCTGTTGCCCCTTTTAATTATCTTCCTCCTGTTTCAATTCCTTCTATTGAGGCTGCCCCAGGAAGAAGTAAAACGTATTTTAATTGGTACTTTTCTTTCTTTTATCGGGTTATCCCTGTTTTTGCAGGGCGTCCACGTGGGTTTTTTACCTGCGGGCACCCTGTTGGGAGAAAAGCTGGCGGGTTTAAGATATAGCTGGATGGCAATTCCCATCGGCCTGCTGGTTGGTTTGGTCACCGTGCTGGCCGAGCCGGCCGTCCGCATCCTGACCCACGAAGTGGAGAAGGTATCGGGGGGATACATCAGCCAGCAGATAATGCTTTACACCCTTTCGGCGGGCGTGTCAATCTCCATCGGCCTGGCCATGGCGCGGATAATCTATGGTATACCTTTCTTATATATAGTTGTCCCGGGCTATTTACTGGCTCTGCTTATGTTCAGGTACACACCCCCCACCTTTGTTTCAGTGGCTTTTGACTCCGGCGCCGTTGCCACAGGCCCCATGGCCGCTACCTTTTCCATGGCCCTGGCGGTGGGGGTGGCCTCCGGCACACCAGGCCGGGACCCGTTGATGGACGGATTTGGATTGGTGGCCATGGCTACCCTGGCGCCGATACTGTCGGTTTTATTGCTAGGATTCATTTATAGGGGAAGGAGCTTTGATAATGAAGGTAGGTAGGGATTACCAGCTGATAGTAACTATTATCAAGAAAGGTTTTGCCCAAAGGGTGGTCAGCGCGGCTAAACAAGCCGGCGCCAGGGGGGGCACCATTCTGCACGGGCGCGGCGTGGGTATCCATGAGCAGAAAAAACTGCTGGGAATACCAATAGAGCCGGAAAAGGATATGATTTTAACCCTGATTCACCAGGACAAAACCGACAAGGTGCTGAAGGCCATTGTTCAAGCGGGGAACCTGGAAAAACCGGGTACCGGCATCGGCTTTGTAATCGATGTGGACAAAGTGGTGGGCATTGTTTCCCTGCTGGAAGAATTCAAGGATGAAATATAAACCGGACATCATCGGGTTTAGGACAGTATTTACCGCAGCGGTGGTTGCAGGGGCGCTTCAACCACCGCTTGACATTTGACATTCAACGGCATGCGGCGGAGGGCCTGGGGAGGGGGCCGCAGGGGCGTTTCGGTACCCTGACGGCGCTTCCAACCCCATATCACAAGTCAGTAAAATAACTGGCACTGCTAAATTTTTTCTTCCCAACGGCCGCTAAAATCCCTCCGCCGGCCCACCGCTTTGCTTAATTCCACCACAATAAGGGGCACAATGCTTAAGCCCAGGACAACCGCCCAGTCGGCCGGGCGCAGTGGGGCAGTCTGAAATATATCCTGTAAAAATGGGGTAAAGATAACCACGGCTACCATCGCCGCCGACACCAAAATGGCATAATTCAAGCTGCGGTTGGTGCCGAAACCCAGGGTGAAAAGCGATTGCCTTACATTCCGGACGTTAAAGGAATGAGCCAGCTGGGACAGGGCCATGGTAGCAAAGGCCATGGTGCGCGCCTCAGGCAGGGATCTGTCCCAGTGCAGGGCAAGCCAGAAGGCAGCCAGGGCCAGCAGCCCGATCATGATGCCCTGCCAGATTATCCTGGCGCCCACTCCTTCGGAAAAGATGCCTTCTTTTAACTTGCGGGGGGGCCTCTTCATAATCCCCGGCTGGGGGGGCTCCAACCCCAGGGCCAGGGCCGGCGGCCCGTCGGTGACCAGGTTTAGCCAGAGGATTTGAATGGGGCTTAAGGGGCTCCCCAGGCCCAGCAGCAGGGCGGAAAAAATAGCCATCAGCTCACCGGTGTTGCAGGAAAGCAAGTACTGGATGGAGCCGCGAATATTGTTGTAGATGGTCCGCCCTTCCTCCACGGCCCTGACAATGGTGGTAAAGTTGTCGTCCTGCAAGACCATGTCGGAGGCTTCCTTGGCCACCTCGGTCCCGCTAATCCCCATGGACGCCCCGATGTCGGCCCGTTTCAGGGCCGGGGCGTCATTGACACCATCCCCGGTCATGGCCACCACATGTCCGTGATATTTCAGCGCCTCCACTATCCGCAGCTTGTGTTCAGGGGATACCCTGGCGTAAACGGTGACGCTGTTCACTATCTTTCTTAAATCTTCATCGCTCATCTTCTCCAGCTGCCGTCCCGTCAGGCTTCCGTCGCCGGGCTGCAGGATAGCCAATTCCCCGGCAATGGCCGCGGCTGTTTCCAGGTGATCCCCGGTGATCATAACCGTCCGGATACCGGCGCTGCGGCAGAGCGCCACCGCCTCCCCGGCTTCCGGCCGGGGGGGGTCCTGGATGGCGAAAAAACCCACGAAAACCATGTCTTGCTCAATGGCCTCCGGCTGGCAAAAGCCCGGGACCTCCGGCCAGCTGCGGGTGGCCAGGGCCAAAACCCGCCGGCCCCGGGAAGCAAATTCCGAGTTGACTGCCAAAAGCCGTTCCCGGGTGGCCCCGTCCAGGGCCACGATTGCATCTTTCCAATGGTTGTATATTGAATCTATGTGCCGTTCCCGGTTGGCTTCCACCGGGGCGGCAGCGTCTATCCAATGGTTGTATTCCGAATTTGGGTGTTGTTCCCGGTTGGCCTCGTCAGGGGCTGTGGTCGCGTCTTTCCAATTGTTGTGTTTTGAATCCAGGCGCCGTTCCCGGTTGGTTTCGTTAAGGGTCATGGCTGCATCCCCGGTGAAGAAAGCGGTACAGCGTCCCAGGACCACGTCCGGCGCTCCTTTGGTAAAGGACCGGATAGAACCATCCAGCCGGTGAAAGGTGGTCATCATCTTACGTCCGGAATCAAAGGGGATTTCGGCCAAACGGGGACATCCGGCGTTAAGTTCCTCCCCGCCGAGGCCCGCCTTGGCCGCTGCTACCACCAGGGCGCCCTCGGTGGGATCACCAATAATACCGTGGCCTTTCTCAGTTTCCTCCAGACGGGCGTCGCTGTTTAGAAGTCCGCCCAACAGGAGCGGTTCAATTATTTTCAAATCCCCGGGCGGGATTTCGCCGCCGCCCTCCTCCAAAAATTGCCCCTCGGGCGCGTAGCCCGTTCCGGTCACCTCGAACAGCCTGCCGGCAACGAAAATCCGGGTTACGGTCATTTCATTTTTGGTCAGGGTGCCCGTCTTATCGGAGCAGATTACCGTGGCCGCGCCCAGGGTCTCAACCGCCGGCAGTTTCCTGATAATTGCTTTGCGGCGGCTCATCCTGGTTACACCCAGGGCCAGCACAATAGTCACCACGGCGGGCAGTCCCTCGGGAACGGCCGCCACGGCAAGGCTGATGGCAATCATGAACATTTCCAGCAGATCAAGACCGCGCCATAATCCAATCAAAAAAACCACAATCACGATGATTCCGGCAGCTATCCCAAGTATGCCGCCCAGCTTGCCCAACCGCTGCTGCAGGGGTGTGGCCGCCGGAACCTCTTCATCCAGCAGGCCGGCTATCCGTCCCAACTGGGTCCGCATCCCTGTTTCCACCACAAGGGCCCTGCCCCGCCCGGCAGTTATGGTGGTGCCCATAAAAAGCATATTTTTCTGATCGCCGATGGTAACTTCCCCGTCCCGGAGCACGGCGGGGTCCTTTTCCACCGGCGCCGACTCCCCGGTCAGGGACGATTCGTTGGAGCGCAGGGAAGCCGACTCCATAAGCCTGGCGTCGGCCGGAACTGAATCACCGGCATCCAGCAGGATCACATCGCCGGGGACCACTTCCTCCGCGTTAATCTTGAGAACCTTCCCTCCCCTGACCACCTTGGCCGAGGGCTTCGTCATGTCCTTTAAAGCCTTGAGGGCGTTTTCGGCCTTGCTCTCCTGAAAAACCCCAATTGCAGCATTGAGAACAACAATAATGAGGATTACGATGGAATCGGCCCACTCGCCGAGAATACCCGATACCACCGCAGCCACAATAAGTATTAGGACCAGGATCTCCTTCATCTGGGCGATAAAAATCGACAGCAGGCTGCGGGGTGGCTTTTGCTGCAGGGCGTTGGGTCCGTACTCTCTTAAACGGCCGGCCGCTTCTTCCCCGGTAAGCCCCGAACCTGAATTTACCCCCAGATCCCGGCACAATTCCTCAATCTCCAGGAGATACCAATTTTGCTTCTGCATTTTTTCCTCCGTAGGCGGCGAAATAATGTAAGGCGAGCGCAAACCTTTTGCTCATATTATGCGGCAGAATCTCCGCGGGTATAAATCCGCCATAAAAATATTGCGTTTAGGACCATCTTATAACCGCCAGTACCTGTACCCCGCGGGCAGTTTTTTCCTGTCAAAGATACCCTTTAAATCTATCAATACCTTATCCTCCCCGGGTAAGTCAAGAAACATTTTATCGATCCGATCCATTGGCATATGGGGGGCATAAAAAAACCCCCGGGGCAAAAGGGCTTTTCACTCCCCGGGGGTTGTCGCATTCATGAAACGTTCAGTATGGTATCACCAGACGATCCCGCTGAATCATGGGAGACCAACCTCTAAGGCAGGATCAACCCGAGGGTCACGTAGGAAATGCGGCCGTTTTTGTCCGTCAACGTTGCGTAAAAATCAACAGTTGCGCCGAATACCTGGTTTAGTTTCTTCAGGGAAACCCCGTCTTGTCCCGCATCCAGCATACCCAGATAGGAAATGATATCAAGGTTGTTAACTCCCCCCACCAGCTGTTGCGTTGTGCTTAAGCCGGACGGGAATTTTTCCGTTTGCGAGGTCAGCGCTATCTCGCAATCCCGGTTCACCGTGACGCTCCCCCCCGTAACAAGGGCTGTTTCAGGCAGGGAAGAGAAATTAACAGTGCCGTTGGTACCCCTGGAGGTCAGGGTTATGACCGGCTTCCCTTCCGTTACGTCCACTGTAAGGGCCGTTATTTCCGGCATGTTGGAGCTGCTTCTGCCCTTGCCGCTCCTGCCGGTGGACGCCGGTTCAGCGCCAAAGGGCGCTTCCAGCGAGTCAACCTCGTATTTACCTAAGTTACCAATGGACAGGTACCTGGCCAGCTCTGCCGGTTCGCTGTCCGGTTTGGCCGGATCGCGGGCCAGCACGGTATATTTTTTATCTTTCGGCACCACAATTGTATACGTGCCGTCGGTGCCGGTGACAGAGGTAAAGACCAGATTTCCGGACAGGTACAGGACCTTCGCCCCGGCCACCGCCAGGCCTTCGTTGTCCAAAATCTTACCGGTAACCACCGCACCCGGCGACAGAACCAGTTCAACGTTTGCCATCCCCATTTCCACCCTGACGCCGCTGGCGTAGGCCACAGCGTCTGCTGTTACGGCGGTTAGGTCATAGGACCCCGGGGGCAGTTCCAGTTCGAAGAAACCCTTTTCGTTAGTGGCAACCCCGGCGATATCCTCACTTACGCCGGCATTAAAAATCGTTACTGCAACATCTTTAACCCCGGTCCCCGACCTGGTTACAAAACCCGAAATACCGGTCTTGCCTTCCGGAACCAAAGGTTCGAAGTTGAGTGCCCTTTCCAGGCAAACCAGGGCCTCGGCCCGGGTGATGGGATCTCGCGGTCTGAAGTTCCCGTCGGGATAACCCTTCATTAATCCATTTTGGACGACCGCCTGGATCGCGTCCCTGGACCAGCCGGCCATGCCAGCTTCATCCGCGAACTCCGGCAAGCTGCCTGCCGCGTCCGGCCCTAATCCCAGCAGCCGCGCCAGGATTACGGCAACTTCCTGCCGCTCAATCTCTTTCCCCGGACGCATGGTATTGTCCTCATAGCCGGTGATGTACCCCGCCCCAAGGGCTGCGGCAACCTGCCCGCAGAACCAGTCCGTCCGGGAAACGTCGGCCAAGTCCACCTGCCCGTCGCCGTCAAACCCAAAGGCTTTGTTGATCAGAGTGATAAACTCGGCTCTGGTGATACCGTTGTCCGGCCGGAAAGTCCCATCCGGATAGCCGGTGCAAAGACCCTTACTGAGCCAGTCCGTAATCTGCGTCTGCGCCCAGTGCCCCTCAATGTCCGGCGGCTGGGCCAGGGCAAGCCCCGTAAAGGAAAAAACCAGACTCAGCGCCACACACAAAACTAATACCTTCCTGCAACTAAAGACCAAAACAATCCCTCCTCGTTTTCTTGGCCTTCCCCTACCGTTCTCAGGGCTTTTCTTTGTTAAAACGCAATTCGACGCCTAAAAGGAAAATCCCTTTTACTTCGGCACTTTTTGTAAAAAATAGGCCCCGATTACACTGGGACAAGGGGACAGGTCCCTTGTCCCACTTATCACCTGCTGTCCATTGCCACTCCTTCTTCTCCCGGTACCATTCCGTGCCTCCCGTGTCTTAAGTGCCTCCCGGTGTCCCCGGTACCCCTGCCGTCCCCTTCGCCTCCGCTACACGACCCCGTCCTGCAGTGCAGGCGGAGCGCGGAGGTTGTTGACGGCAGGAGAACAAGATGCCTGAGTGGGACAAGTGGGACAAGGGGACAGGTCCCTTGTCCCGGATACCACCTGCTATCCACTATAATCCTGCTTCCTGCTAATACCACTGGGCGCCCCCTGTATCCCTTCCGCCGGCCTCGACCCTACAGTGCAAGCGGAGCGCGGAGGTTGTTGACGGCAGGAGAACAAGATGCCTGTATCCTTGTCCTAACTTCCTCCTCCTGGCAACTCGTGCTATCACTGTTTGCTCCCAGTACCTGCTGGTACCTCCTGCCTTCCCCCGGAAGCTCCTGCTGCCTCCTGGTTCCCGGTACCACCCGGTCCATAGATCGCTTGCGGCAGTGGGACAAGGTACCTGTCCCCTTGTCCCCCAACAAAGAAGGCCGCTTTTCCTTGAAAAAGCGGCCCCTACGCCAACTATCCCGTTTTCTGCCGTCCTCTACTGACTTCCTCCAAAGAGAAAATCTTGAACCAACGAGCCGGGAGCTTTCCTTATATGGAAAACTTTTGGAAAATTTCAGTTTAACCGGATCCCCTTTAAGAAACCCTTTTTATGTCTGCTATCGCTTCGGTCAGCCTGACAATCCCCATGGTCAGGTCCGCCAGTTTGACCTCGATACGCACCAGCAGGTACGTCGCCACGGCCACTGGAAAACCTACGCTACCCACCGCCTGCAGAATTGATTCCAGAGAGATCACTCCTCAAGTGGTTTAGTTTGCGGGAGTCCGCCCTCTGCCTGTTTTGCAGACGCTTGCTAAAAGCGCTGTTCTTCCGGAAGCTTAAAAGAACCTTTCGTTTCCCATTTACTCCTTCCTGCTTCCTCCCGACAGCTCTTAATGCCACTATTTCCACCCAATACCTACTTGTATAGCCCGCTTTCCCTTTGCAGGTTAAGTTTCCTGCCGGTACCCCAATTACCTCCAGGTGTCACCTGGCAGGTCCGGCTTACCTGGAAGCCCCGACTTCCTGCTTTTATCTCCCGGTAACTTCCAATACCAGGAGCGTTGGTGACGGTGGAACAGGGTAGCTTTCTCCTTGTCCCCGCTTATCCTGCACCCCGTCCCGCCCTTGCAGTACGGTCGGGTCAAGGTTTGTGGCGGCGGGACATGGTACCTGTCCCCCTGTCCCACCCGATACGCCATCATCTGCTCCCACAGGCTCCGCTACCCATTTCCCGCTCCTTCAGTAAGGGCCGGGCGTGGTAGTCATTGGTTATAGTGGGACAAGGTACCTGTCCCCTTGTCCCCTTGTCCCACGCTGCTCCTATTGTGCGGGCGGGTCGTAGAGATCGTTGGTGGTGCTGTCGATGATGCGGATGTCCTGTTTGGAAACCAGATCCCCGCCCGGGCTGGAGAATACGTTACGGTTGATAACCAGATCCATTGCTGCCTCGATATCCGTGGCCGTTACATCGTCCCGGGGGTTACCCAGGCTGAAAGTAACGTTTTTGCCGGACTGATTTTTAAAGACCATACGCAGGGTTTTTGTGGTAACTGCCAATAAAATTCCTCCTTTCCCTTAATATTCAGCCAGGCACCTCCCGCCTGACATTTCCTTCCTGCATTTTCATGTTAAATATTTTCCTGCAAACCCGTATTAACTAATAAAACGGTCTTCGGAATAGTGTTTAGTCTTCCGCAAGGTGGGCGTTGTCGACCCGTAAAATGTTGTTCAGGGGTAACTCCTGTAAAGCTGCCAGGCTCTCAGCTACATCGAAAAGATTTTGGTCGGACGCGGTGGGCTTGACGTTATTAAGGCTTTTGTTCCGGTAAACCGGGTTGCCTTTGCCATCAACACCGTCCTGCAGCTCCAATTTTAAAACGGAACCGACGGGTACTTTGCTTACGGCCATTAATTCACCTCCTTCCCGCTGAAGTTCTTTCCCGGGGACTGCCTGTCCGGTGGACAGGCCTACAACCCCTTTGGAACGGGTCCGGGGAGGCAAAGGCAAAAATTTTGGGGCAGTAAAATGATTGCCATTTGCCTGCCCCAAACATTTGTTCTATTGGTATATTAGCAAACTGGTAACGGTAAGTCAACCCCAGAATAATAAATAAATGGAAAAATAAATGTCGAAAGATTGCTTAGATAACCCTCATACTTTGGGCGCCCCCGTCAACCCGGTCCTTCATAGGGGGATCCCGGCGATTCCGGTGTTCAGGCTGTTCCGGCGGCGCCTGCGCTTACAGCAGCGCCGGCTGCGGTCAGGGTGTCGCAAATGATATCCACCAGGTGAATGCAGCCGTTGGGACCACCGATTATTTTGGCCACCTCTTTTTTACTCAGTTCCCCAATGCTTTTTCCCGTGAACGGCCCAAGAAGCCCCGAGCTTTCCGCACAAACCGGACCCGGCGCTCTTAGAAAAGCCGCTTTACAGGAAGTCACCCTGTCCCTGTCAAAGGACAACTGCACGTTCAGTTCATGAAAACTGTCACTGAAAGTGCCCGTCGCTAAAAGGGACCCGTCCGTCCTGCGGTATACCGCCGCAGCCTTATACCTGTTAAAAAGGTTTTTATCCCTCCTGTGGTCGCCGATATGGGCAAACCATGGGTTGTTGCCCATATTTTCCCGCTTGTAGTAGCGGCAGCAATCCACATGCTCCTGTTTCCAGCATAACTCGTAATCATCCTCGGAGGGGAAACCCCTGTCCCCGGTAACATAGGTTTCCGCCTGAATGATTCCCCGGACACACTCGGTGAGGAGTTCTTTCACCAATCCGCCGCCAATCCCGGCAGTAGCGCGGTTTAATTCCCTGCCGACACTAAAATAGGCCTCGACCCCCTTTAATTCCGGCAGGACGCCCCGGCCCAGCAATTCCGGGTCCCCGGCGCGATGAATTTCCCAGCCCGCTTCCTTAATGCAATAACTCTTTAAATCAACCAGTAGCGTTCCCACCGCTTCCAGCTCTGTGCTCAGAAAAACCGTTTCAGACAGAAGTTCACTGTCTTGAACCTTTTTCACCGAATTAAAATAACTGCCCTGGTACAAGACCTCCACCTGGCAATCACCCCCGTTTTTTACCATTATACTTTTCCCGGGTTTTCCAGGCAAGGGTCCCCCCCGGGCCGGGTGGTCTCCCCTTGCCGGGAACCATTTGAGGTCTCTTTTCTGTTTAAAACCCCTATTCTCCTACTTAAAAATTAATCTTACATTATTCCCGGGCATCCACCCGCCGGACGGGGAAAAAAACAAAAAAAATAAGCTGTTGGGACCAGCTTAAAAAGGAGATTTAAGAGGGGCTATAATATTGAAACTTGTAACAAACTCATCAAATAATAATAAAGACTTGAACCTGAATTTGGACTTTAGCTTTACACTTAACTATTAACGCAACATTCTCAGGTTTGTAAGATATTTTTTTCACTATCCCTTGCCTTGTTCTTATCTTACAACGTTAAGCGAAGAATTTGAAATACTTGTTTGCGATTGCACCGATAATCAATACTTATTAATAAATATTATTATCCCCTTTCCCTCCCTCTACTAACTAGAGTTTTACTCTTGATAGGTTTGAATTTCTCAGAATTTCACACTCACCAAAACGCGCCACATGGATAACACGCTCCTAAACCGGCGGTCCCTTTTTCCTGCGGCACAGCACCCGGATTACGCCAATTCCCAGGGCGCTGCCGGCCGTGTCCATCACCAGGTCGCTGACCTCAAAAGCCCTCCCTGGAACGAAGATCTGGTGAATTTCATCGGTTATCCCGAAAAGCATACATACAGCCAGGGTAGCGGCCACGGCTTTTACCCCCCTGGCGCCACTCTGCCGCATGGCATTGTGGACCAGCATCCCCAGCACAAAAAAAACCACCCCGTGCATGTACTCCCGGGCAGCCGAGTTTATCTTATAAACCAACCTCAGCATGTCCTGTTCCGCAACGGCCTTCCCGGCCAGCTTCAAAGTGTTTTCAACCAGAAAGGCTATGATGCCCTTGCTGTAGGTATTGGAAACACCGGCGGGTTGGGCCGAAAGAAAATATATGACCAGCATGAAGAGCAGGACGGCGAGCCAGGACAAGGCCAGTTTAAATTTATGGTTTTCTGCCATATAACCCTCCCCGCAAGCTGTTATTTATCCCTTTTAAGCGCGGACCTGCGCCCGGCCCGCAGGAGCAACAATCCTCAGGCCAGGGGACTTAATGGCTTCCAGAACAGTTTCCCTAAGACTTAAGCTAAATCCGGGAATTTGACAAATTCCGCTTTTCCACAATATAAAGTTTCAGCCAGTAAAGAAACCCCGGTAAAAATATACCACCTATCCCCACGGCGGCGCCCAGAAGGAGATAAAACAGGTCCATTTCCCTCTTTTTAGCGTCTAGTTTCCTTCTGGCCCCATTGAGATATTTCAACCTTTCGGCGATTCTTCCACCGGCTTCGTCATATTCGCTCAAGGTGGAACGTACGTTTGCCGGGCTTTTTGCTAAATTATAGGAATTGGCTGCGATAACATTGATTGTTTCGTACTGCATCAAGGCCATAAATTCAGGATAAAGGCCGGACAGCCTGGACTGGGCCACCGGTTCAATTCTCCTCATCAGTTCCGCCAATCTCTTCTCCAGCGCAGGCTTATAGCCCTGGGACACCGAACCTTCCCTGAGCCAGTAATTATATGGAGCGGCGGCAATCCCCACCACCTTCTCCGCGAATAAAAGCGCGTGCGTGTTGAACAGCACATCTTCCCCATAGACCTCACGGTTATCCGCAAATTTCAAGGAAAGCCCCTCAATTAAACTCCTTCTATACAGTTTGTTCCATAATAAATGCCCGTATTTGTTTTCAACAAAGGTCTTATGGTAAAAATTCAGCAGGTCCTTCTCATCAGTAAAAACTGCGCAGCTATCCTCAAATAAAACTTGTGAAACAATTTCGCCATCACGTACGCGGCTGTAACCGCACTGCACTATATCCGCCCCGTACTTCTCCGCCCCGCTAAGAAGCGTTTCCAGGTAATCCTTTTCTACCCGGTCATCCGAATCAACGAAGGCAATATACTCGCCCTCCGCAGCGGCAAGGCCACGGTTTCTGGCGACACCGGGACCGCTGTTCTTTTGGTGGAAATATTTACAGCCAGTCCTTCCCTCAATGGTATTTTTAACAATTTCCCCGCTGGCGTCGGTGCTCCCGTCATTGACAATAATGAGCTCAAAATCCCGGAAGGACTGTTCAAAAATTGACTCAAGGCATGCCTTCACCAAATCCCCGGTGTTATATACAGGCACGATTACTGATATTTTGGGCATGGCATTCTTACCTTTCACCTATTCCTTTCCAAAGACAGACGCGGCGATAATTGACCTGGTACCCATCATGTCATCTTTTATCTTTAGCCTGCAGTACCCTCCACGCATTCATCCTGTAGTCCCTGGGATGATCGTTATTATATCTCATACATTGTCCCTGCAATTGTAATTATATCCCATTCATTGTCCCCTGTCCCTGCGATGATTGCAATCATGCGGCATCTATCTAATTATCCATGGCTTACCGCATTTCCGGCAGCTCCTTCACTGCCCGGCTGATATTTCCCGGTAGAAATCTAATAACCTCTTTTCCATTTTCCCCCAGGAATAGCGATCCTTGTAGATCTTCTTCATTTTTACGCCCATTGCCGGCCAATCCCCCTTCTTTTCCGCCAGGAGCGCCAGGGCTTGCGAAAAACTGCTTTTATCAAAGTCGATCACCACACCGATGCCTTCCTCCCGCACAACTTCGCTCATCCCGGTATTTCTGGCCATAATAAGCGGTTTGCCCAGCATCAGGGCTTCGTAAAACTTATTAGGGGCGGCATAATAGTGGTTGGGAACCGCCGGATCATAGATAGCTGCCACAAGATCACAGCTGTACTCCAGCCTTAAGGTTTCCTTATAACTCAACCTGCCGTAAAAAATAATGTTATTGTATTTTCCGGACATTTCCTTAAGATAACTCTCCAGTTTGCCGAAACCGCCCACATGGAACTCGTAAGCCGGGTTGTCCATTACCATCTCCGCTATTTCCCGGATAAATCTTCCCTCTATTAAAACTCCCACGTAGGCTATTTTAATTTTTGCCCCGTCCAGGGCCAGTTTTTTTATTTCCTTTAAATCCTCCGGGCCCGCCGGCACATTTTTAATTACAATCAGGCGCCGGGGGGTGGTCCCTTTAATCTGCTCTTTTCGCTTATTTGTACAAATGATAACCCCGTCCGCGGCGTTTATTATTCTATGGTCCCTCTTCTCGATGGTTTTTTTAAGAAAACCGGGGACGTTAAAAGCGTCCACGTAGTAATCGAAAATATCGTAAACAAGCCTTTTTTTAAACCTCCCGGCCGCATGGGAAGCTATAAAGGCCGTGTCAAAATCGCAGGCGTGAATAATGTCATAGGTGTGCCTGTATTGGCTGAGCCAGCTGTATATGCCGTATTGAAACTTAATCAGCGGGATTAAGTTATTTTTTATTCCCCCGTCAAATTCGGCGGGAATACCAAACCTGTGGATTTTGGCCTTCCCTGCCTCCAGACGCAGGTAAGAATCGCTCGTCCGGTATTTGCCGCCCCTGTCCCAGGCCAGGATTTCCACGCCGTACCCGGCGCCCATAAGGCTGTTAACCTCTTTTTCCACCCTTGGATCCGGGTCAACGGGATTCGAGCGCAACAACACTATTCCTGCTTTCATTTTCGTCCCTTCATTATTGCTTCGCAACTTACGTCATGCTTCGGAGCCTTCATCATTGCTTCGCAGCCTTCATCTTTGTCCGCAATCTTCTTACGCCCGACCAGATAAAATAATACAGTGCCGGGTTAAAGCCAATTAGAACACTGTTTATTTTTATGTTCAAGGGCGCCTTCCCCCGTAAACAGGTTGCCAAATGGTTCCTGATGTTTGTTCTCATCAAATTTGCCTGCTCCCTGTTCAGCCCCCCCGCACCCAGGGCAAAAAGGGATACATTTATCCCCACAAAGAGCCCGTAAAAGGCGTCAAAAGTATTCCTGCTTGTACCCGCTATCATTTTTTCTATTTGGCTGAAGGCATTAAATACCGTCATTTTACTTTGGGGAAACGGGACCAGGGTGTAACATTGATTATGCATGTTGTAATGATATTTGGGCGCATCCGAATAGACGACCTTCTTTGATTCCAATATACAGCGGCAGACACATAGCAAATCCTCACAGAGCGTTACAGTTTCGTCCAGGCGAATCTTACTTTCCTTAAACAACGAAGACTTAAATAGTTTATTCCATAAATAACCCCGGTAGTAGCGGTAGGAAAACATCAATTCCAGGGCCCTGTCCCGGTCCAGAACCAGAACATCCCCGGTTTCTTCCGACTCCCCATACGTCACCCCGTCGCGCTCCTCATAAAAGCCGCATATGGATATATCCGCCCCGTGTCCGGTAATGAGCTGCACAAGCAGCTCAAACATATCCGGTTCAATATAATCATCCGAATCCACAAAACCTATATATTCACCTGACGCCAGATCAATGCCGGCATTTCGCGCCGAAGACACCCCGCCATTTTCCTTATTGACAATCTTAATCCGCCGGTCCTTTGCCGCATAATAACAGCAGATCTCAAGGCTGTTATCCGGCGAACCGTCATTGATTAAAATGATTTCCAGGTCCCTGTGGGTCTGAGCCTGCACAGATTCGATACATCTTTTTAAATACCGCCCGGTTTTATACACGGGTATTATCACTGAAATTAACATTTTCTCCGGGATACCCTATCATAAAATTTGTAAACTATATTCATTAAACCCGGTACAAGGTAATATAACTCATAACCCACCTTGAATTTGAAATTATGCCGGCCTTTTCTAAGCACGGGTCGCAAACTGCGGAACTGTTCCAGCACCTCTGCCCTATTGCCCAGGCTCTTAAAGTCTTCCTTGTTTTCGAGGACCTCTTTATAAAAATAAAAGGTGTTTTTGTACGTTTTGTCCCCGGCTTCTTTCAGGCCGATTTCATTGAAAAATTCCGCCCTTTCCCTGAAGGCCTGGGCAACGTGGGATCTTTTCTTGATATTTAATTTCCCGCCCATAATGCTGTCTTCGCGCTGCCGGTAATAAAGGAGCTGCTCCGAAGTGACCACAATTTTAGCGGCCTTATACAATAATTTGTGGGTGGTGAACTCGTCCTCGTGAAATTTCCCGGGGGGGAACCGGATCCCTGTAAACAAGTCCCTTTTATACAGCTTTGCACAAGCTATAACCATCTGGACATACAACCTGCCGGTGAGCTGCTCCAGTGCTTCCAAATTGGAAAACACCTCTACCTTTGGGTTGGTTAAGCCGACTTCCCTGTCCTCCCCTGCCGTACAAATGAAATTGCCCGCTGCTATGTCCGCTGATGCCGTAAAGAGCAAATCGCGCAATCTCTCCAGGTACAGCCCATGGATCCAGTCGTCGCTGTCCAGAAAAGTTAAATAGTCGCCCCGGGCGATTTCGATACCTGAATTCCGGGCCGCTGACAGGCCGCCGTTTTCCTTGTGGATCACCCTGACCCTGCTGTCCCTTGCGGCATATTCATCGCAAATTTCCCCGCAGCGGTCGGGGGAACCGTCGTCGATCAAGATTAGCTCAAAATTGCCGTAACTTTGCCCCAGGACGGAATCAACACATTTATTGAGATATGCTCCAACCTTGTATACCGGTACGATTACACTGATAAGTTCTTTCATTCCCCCTCCTCCTCGGCCAGGGAGAGTATGTATTTCCCGTAATCGGTCATCTTAAGGGTTTCGCCAATCGCCCTCAACTTGCTTGCGGTAATAAACCCCCTGCGCCAGGCGATTTCCTCCAGGCAGGAAACGTAAAAGCCCTGCCTGGACTGAATGGCCTCCACGTATTCCGCCGCTTTCAGCATGCCCTCCGGGGTCCCCGTATCAAGCCAGGCCATCCCCCTGCCCAGGGGGATGACGCTGAGTTCACCCTTTTCCAGATAGGCCTTGTTCACAGCGGTTATTTCCAGTTCCCCCCGGCTCGAGGGCCTTACCCTTCCGGCTATATCAACCACCTGCTGATCGTAAAAATATAGCCCGGGGACAGCGTAATGGGATTTGGGGCGCAGGGGTTTTTCTTCCAGGGAGATGACCCTGCGAGCCTGGTCGAATTCCACCACCCCGAAGGGCCGGGGGTCTTTAACGGGATAGCCGAAAATAACGGCGCCCTTTTTCAGACTTGCGGCCCGTTTTAAAACCCGGGTGAGGTCCTGGCCGTAAAATATATTGTCCCCCAGGATCAGGCAGACGGGCTCGTCCCCTATAAATTCCTCGCCCAGGATAAAGGCGTCGGCAAGCCCCCGGGGCTTGTCCTGGACCATATAGGACAACTGCAGCCCCAGCTGGGAACCGTCCCCCAAAAGCTTCCAAAAGGCGGGGGTATCATCCGGCGTGGAAATGAGCAGGATGTCCCGGATCCCCGCCAGCATCAGCACGGAAAGCGGGTAATAAATCAAAGGCTTATCGTAAATGGGCAAGAGCTGTTTTGATACCGCTTTGGTTATGGGGTACAACCGGGTACCGTTGCCCCCCGCCAATATAATCCCTCTTATTTGCGCTCACCTCTTTCCCAAAACAATATCGCAGATTCTGTCCACCTGGGACAGATGCAAATCAGCATAGAGCGGCAGGGTCAGCACCCTTTCGGCCACAGACCCGGCAACCGGCGTGGCGGCGGGATTAAACCTGCCCCTATAGCACTGAAAACTGCTGGTAAGCGGATAAAAATATTTCCTGGCGTAAATATTCTCCGTCCTGAGGGCCTCGAAAACCTGGTCGCGGTTCAACCTGCAGCCGTCAAAGAGCACGGGGAAGTAGGCATAATTGCTCTGCACCCCCTTTTGCGGCCCGCCCGGGGTAATACCCCTGACATCCCCCAAACGTTCCAGGTACCGCTCCGCCAGCACTTTGCGCCTGCCTATTTCTTCATCCACCCGGCGCAGATTGCACAACCCCATGGCAGCCTGGAATTCATTCAGCTTGGCGTTGCCGCCCACCTGCTCCACCGACTCCGGCCCTGTAATACCAAAGTTCTTAAGATTGTTGAGGGTTCCTTTAAGGGCGGCGTCCGGGTACGTTACCGCGCCCCCCTCTATGGTGTTAAAGACCTTGGTGGCATGGAAACTGAACATGGCGGCGTCCCCGAAATTGGCCACACCGACCCCGTCAACCGTAACCCCAAAGGCGTGGGCCGCGTCGTAGATTACCTTGAGCCGGTACCTTTTAGCTATTTCTTCAATTTCCCTTACCCGGCACACCCTGCCGTAGACATGGACGGGGATGATGGCCGAAGTCCGCTCAGTAATGAGGTTTTCCAGTTTACCGGTATCCAGCGTGTAGTCAACGGGGTTGATATCGCAGAAAACAGGCTCGAGGCCGTTTCGCACGATGGCGTGGGTGGTGGAGGCAAAGGTAAAGGGGGTGGTGATGACCTCGCCTGTCAAGTTGAAAGCCGCGATGGCGCACTCCAGGGCCAGGTGGCCGTTGGCAAAAAGCGTCACATGGGGCGCCTTTAAATACCGGATCAGTTCGGCCTCCAGCTTCCTGTGCTTTACCCCCATATTGGTCAGCCAACGACTTTCCCACAGGTCTCTGATTTCTTCCACATATTCCTCAAAGTCCGGCAATGAGGAACGGGTTACTTTAATCTGATTGTTCATTTCTGCCCTTCCCATTTACCCTTCCAGTCTTAAATTTCCTGTTTTATCCACACCGTTTACCCCAAGCCGTTATCCCATTTATCCGTCCCACCGGATCCCCTTTATGCCGCAATCCGGTGTTTCCACATCAATCCGCAATAGTTCCTTCACGTTGCTGATGACATCGTAGCAGTCCTGTTTGGTTTTGCCGTACACTATAACTGGTCCCTTGCGCGACGATTTATCTTTAACCCGGCCAATTTTCATACCCACGGATAGGTTGTCAAAATATGCCTTACTCACCCCGGCCAGTTTTTTGATATTAGCGGCATTTTCTATCCTGACAACCCTGCCTAACGGAAGAAGGAAGCTAAAGTAAGCCGACGCACCGGGCTTAAGGTTCACAGGATAATTAGATAAATTCAATCCCAGGGCATTTTCCACCAACAACCTGATTGCATTTATTCCACACCCCAGGGGAATTAAATCCGACGAAACGAACATGCCGCCGCCTCTCGCAGCGATTTCTACCAGGTAGATCTTATCCGCCTTATCATCATACATGTATTCGCCATGAGTTATCCCAGAATTCAAACCAAATCCAGTTACCAGCCTTTCATTTATTTCCAGAATCCGCCTTTCAACGGCGCCGGTAGCTGAATCCGCGTCGGTGCAAACAGTGGCCCTGGGAATAAACCTGTTCTTAAGATTAAAGTAATCCCTGTGACCGATTATAAGGCTTTTAACTTTGTGGTTACGGGTATAACAATCAACGCAGTATTCTTTTCCGGCAATATATTGTTCCACTATTACAGTACGGATCAGCGAATGCTGCAGACTGGCAGCAAAATTTTCGCGCAGCTCCGCTTCGCTGTTTATTAAAAACACGCCCCTGCTGCCCCCATTGTCGACGGGCTTCATGATTAAAGGGTAACCCGTCTTTTCTGCCGCCGCGCACGCCCCCTGCACATGGCCAACGCCGAAGTACACCGGCACATTAACACCAAGAGCCTGCGCTTCCTTCCTCATAACATACTTATCGGTGAATTTCAGGGCAACGTCATATCCGATACCGGGAATGCCTAATTTTTCGGAGACAAAGGCGGCCGTTAAAACACCCGCGTCCAACTGATCTGTTAAAATGGCCTCTACTTTCTCAGCCCCGGCAACCTTCAAAACCTCTTCCTTTTCTTTAACATTGTGCAGGTAGCAGCGATCCGCATACTTAAAACCCGGATAATTGCCCTCGGGGCTGATAACAATTGTTTCACATCCCATCTCTTTGCATATATTAATCAACGGCAGTTGTCCCCTGCCGGCACCCAAAATCATTACTCTTTTAGCCATTAACTTCCCCCCTAAATATAATTAGTTGACGGAAAAAATGCCTTGATGCGGCCATGTTAAGAATCTATTTTCCCTTCCTCTGCCTTACCAACCGCTCAATCCACGATTACCTGAATCCACTTTTCCGGGTTATCCATCAGGTCCAGCATTTGCTCCATGGAATCAAATTTCATAATTAAAATCCCAATACTCTGGTTGGAGCCGGTAAAAGCAGGTACCCGATTCCCTGCTTTATAGTTTAAATGGCTCTCTATAATGTGATTCGCCCTGACCTTTTCCTTTATTTTTATTTCCCTCAAAATCCCCGGTGTCCGGCTGTGGACCGCGTAATAACTCCAACAGCCCCTGGGTTCCGCCATCTTAAGATCGCCGCAGTATTCGCCCACGGCCGCTTTAATGGTATAACCAATCATATCTATACCGGTGGCGTATCTTATAACCTGGGGGATATAGTTTCCACCGTTTCTGGGGCCTATCTCCATTAAATAAATGTTTTCCTTTTCATCCACCCGGATATCAAAATTGTAGGCGCCGGTTTTCATCCCCAGCAAAGTTAAAAGCCTTTGAATTTCCCCGTGAATCTTATCGTGCAGGCCGGCGGGCCCGCGATAGGGAAAACTGGCCGAGACGGGGACAAAGGGATTAAGGCCGTCTGCCATAAAGTGGTCATTGGCAAAACACCTGAAAACCAGTTTCCCATCCACGGAAAAACCATCTCCCGCCACCTGGTACCCGGATTTTTCAACGAACTCCTCAATAATAACGCGTTTTACCCTGGAAAAAGCCAGGGCCTTGTGAAAGAGTCCATTCAAATCGGAAGGATGGGTTAGTTTGCTTACCCCTTTACTCCCCGAGGAATCCACCGGCTTTATGATAACCGGCAGCCTGAATTCCCCTATTTCCCCGGCCGCCTGCTCAACGGAGCCGTAACCCCCGGCCCTGGGGCTGGGAAAACTGTTTTGAGCCAGGAAGGATCTGAATTTATCTTTATTGGTCAGCAGTTCCACCTGCTTAAAGGGGTTGGCGGGCAGCCCCAATTTCTCCGCAACATAGGCGGCGGTAGGGGCAGCCGGATCCGAAGCGTAGGCCACAATGCCATCCACCCTCTCCCTTTGGGCTACAGCCAATACGGCATCCTTATCTGTTGTGCTCACACAGTAAAATTTAGCCGCGTAATGCTGTCCGGGGTTGTCCGGCAGATAATCGCACAGCACCGTATAATATCCTTTGTTCCCGGCATATACCAGGGCCGGGACCTGCTGACCGGACCCCCCGAGGAAAAGCAAGCGTTTCATCCTTACAAAACCTCACAAGATACATGTTTCAAACTGGAAGTAATACCCCATAATACCCCTGCTTTTTCCAATGATCATGGTTTAGCATTTGTTAACTTTTTTCACGCGCCCTTTTCTATCCTCCGGCAGCGGCCGCCTGGCCGGCGCCGGAATACATCCTGTCATAGTAACTGGTATAGTCCCCGGTAACTATGCTTTGAATCCATTCCCCGTTGTCCAGGTACCAGGCAATGGTTTCCTTCAAGCCCTGCTCGAAGGTGCGGGAGGGTTTCCAGCCCAATTGGGTGGTTATTTTGGTGTTATCGACGGCATACCTGCGATCGTGCCCCGGCCTGTCCCTGACGTATGTAATAAGCTCTTCCGGCTTGCCCAGGGTTTTTACGATGAGCTTGACAATTTCTATATTGGCCTTTTCGTTATTGCCGCCGATATTATAGACCTCCCCGCTTAAGCCCCGCTCCAGCACGGCCTCGACGGCGGCGCAGTGATCAGCCACATGCAGCCAGTCCCTCACCTGCCGGCCGTCGCCGTAGACAGGCAGCTCCCGATTGTTTAAACAGTTGTTAATCATCAGGGGAATCAGCTTCTCCGGAAACTGGCGGGGGCCGTAGTTGTTGCTGCAACGGGTAATGTTCACCGGCAGGCCGTAGGTCTTGTGATAAGACCGGACAACCATATCGGCAGCTGCCTTGGAGGCGGCATAGGGGCTGTTGGGCATTAAAGGCGTGGTTTCCACAAACATCCCCCTTAGGCCCAGGGCGCCATACACTTCGTCAGTTGACACCTGCAGGAACTTAACCCCGGGTTTGAATTCCCGGCAATATTTATCGTCCGGCTTAACCTTCCAGTGCTGCCTGGCGGTGTCTAGAAGCGCCTGGGCGCCGATGATGTTCGTGGTCAGGAAAACTTCCGGCTCAACGATGCTCCGGTCCACATGGGACTCAGCGGCAAAGTTGACCACCGTATCGATGCCGCGGGATGCAAATATCTCATCCAGCCTGGCCCTGTCCCTGATATCCGCCTTGATAAACAAATAACCGGGGTTATCCGCCACATCCTTTAAATTCTCCAAATTCCCCGCGTAGGTAAGGGCGTCCACGTTGATGATATTATATTCCCGGGGCCTGCCCAGCATATATCTCACAAAATTACTGCCGATAAAGCCGGCCCCCCCGGTTACCAGAATGTTTTTCATCTCATCAAATTCCCTTCCATCCACACTGCCCCATCATGAACAGTGAGCTATTTAAACCCAGAAGAGCATACAACTTCAAACTGTTAACAGCATATTTTCAACAGAAAACAACAAGTTATTTCAACTAGTCGAAATAGCATGTTCACCCTCTTCCTAAAGCCCTTTTCAAGGCTTCATATGCGCCATACATTTTGGGGAAATATATGGAGCCAATTACGGCCATCCGCTGTTTTTTACCCATTTCCCCCAGCCGTTCTTTGTATCTTTCATTTTTAAAAACATTTTTATCTCTTTGGGCAATCAGCTTGCTCAGCTCAAAGGGGACTTTTAATTGATCAAATTCCCGGGTGTATTTATAATTGGTGTATCCATCTATTAAGTCAATCAAATCCAGATAGCCTTGATTGTGGTCTATCACCTGCCGGCGATTATAACTATTCCATTTGGTCATTAAGGAGTCGCTGACATTGGTTCTGTAAACACAGGTAACATCATTTATGTAGTAAGCGCAGCCCTTTGACGCCGCCACGAGTTTTAATTTTATATCTCCGGCGGGAAATCTGCGATAATAAAATTCCGGTAAATCCTCAAAAATATTTCTGGGGAAAACAAATGATGCGGTAGGAATAAAACCCAGCAGGGCCAGCTCCCCGGCGTTATAGGTCCGGTTGCCGCCGCTGAAATAAGCTTCGTTTTCCGGGGAGTATGGTACAAATACCCGATCGTCTTGTTTTCCGCCGGCATCAACTATCTTGCCATTCGTACAACAAAACGTGCAGTCCGGATGGCTCTCCATGTAATTTATTTGTTTTTGCAATTTGTCCGGATCAATCCAATAATCGTCCCCCTCGCAGATTGCAATATACTTGCCCTTAGCCCTGTGGTAAAGATAATGCGCAGGGGAAATACCCCGGGAATACTTATTCTCTTTCTGGTAAACGGGTTTAATCAAACCAGGATATTTTAATTCGTATTCCCTGATAATCTCCGGCGTCCTGTCCGTAGAAGCGTCGTCATGGATCAGTATTTCATAGGGGAAGTCCGTTATTTGCCTTAAAAAGCTATCTATAGTGCCGGCAATGTAATTTTCGTGATTATATGCTGTACAAATTATGCTGACCATAATTTCGTTTTTCATTATTAGTTTCACCCCGTACTCTAAAAGCCTTGCGTCTTAAATGACTATTCCCATTTCCCGCCCCGTCTTTGTGGGGCCTGCTTCTAATTTTTTTATGCCGTTTTCCCATTCCTGCCGGTGAAAATACCCCTAACAGCCGCCAACAGGTAGTTAAAACACTCCAGCTTAAAAAGCCAGGCCAGGCCCACATAAAGGGCAGCCCCGGCGCCTGCCTGAACTATCAGCGTGATTAAGACCGGCAAGCCCGTCCATTTTATAGTGTAAACCACCGCCCCCATAAACAGGGATAATAACAGCGAGGGCATAATATCACGCAACTGTTCCTTGTAGCTGTAACCAAGCAATTGTTTATTTGGATAAGCGTTGATAACGGTAGCAATCAGCCCGCTGATTACGCCCCCCAGGGCAATGGCGTAGACTCCGTAAAACACCGTTACACCCAATATGGCAAGCCCGCAGCATTTTTTAATAACCTCCAGTTTGAGGAACAGATCACTTCTCCCCAGTGCGTTGATGGCCTGAAGATTCGCTGTATGGACCGGCCAAAGGGCATAAACCGCACAGAAAATCCGCAAAAAAGGAACGCAGGGCAACCATTTATCGGTCAGCAACAGTCTGACCAGGGGCTCGGCTATAACAGCCAGCCCCACCATCATAGGAAAAACTATAAAAGAACTGGTAACAATCCCGCGTCTCATCATATCTTTGACCCTGGGCCTGTTATCCTGCTGGGAAGCCAGAACAGGAAACATCACCGATTGTATGGACCCGTCGATGTTTGAAACAATTAATGAGGGGAATTGCTGACCCCTGTTAAAAAAACCTAGCACCGCGGGATTGTACATCTTGCCGATAATAAGGCTGCGTAAATTCCCATATAAGTCATTCATCAGCGCCGAAACCAGCAACTTCCACCCAAAGGAAAAAAGCACCTTTAACCTGCTGATGGAAAACAACAGACGGGGCTTCCATTTCAAGGTAAACCACAGAATCAGCGTAATAAGCAGCTGATTGCTTAGCTGCTGCCCCACCAAAGCCCACACCCCATAGCCCATGTAAGCCATATAAATCCCCACGGCGCCGGATACAAGCAATCCCCCCGTGCTGCTGAAAAACAATTTTTTAAATTGAAAGTTTCTTGATATCACAGCATTCTGAAGGGAATTAACAGCTCCAAACAACAAAGTGAAGGACAAAACCCTGAACACGGGAACAATCTGAGGCATACCATAAAAACCCGCAATCAATGGCGCGGTAAAGAATAACAGGGCGTAAATCATACACGCCAGGCCCAGGCTTAAATAAAATACCGAGGAAAAGTCGGTTTCATCCGCATCCTTCTTTTGAATAAGGGCGGAATTAAAGCCGCTTTGAACAAACACACCGGCGATGGAAGTAAATATTACAACCAGGGCGATTAGTCCGTAATCCTCGGGCAAAAGCAGTCTGGCCAGAATTATTTGCACTATAAACTGGATGCCCTGGGTCCCGCCCCGCTCCATGAACTTCCAAAAAAGGGGGGACATAACCTTATTGGTCATTTGATTAGCCATTATTCAAAGCACCGTTTTTATCTTAGTAAAACATCCGGCAATACTGGGATTTAACCTTATTCAATTTATCGCACCCATTTCCCTTCATAAATAACTATAGCAGTCCCCAGTAAGGCGATAAATAAAACGCACCTTCCAAGACCTGTCAACGTCTTTGGGAACTCTCATGTACTTTTTGGGTTTTTGGGGAACATATTCCGGAAAAACCATTTGCAATATTCGTTATTAAGATAGGATAAGGAGCGAACAGGGGGGAAATCCCTTGCAACCAAATGGCAATAACCTTAAAATATAAGTATTTAGGCCAGGTAAACCTAAAAATTATATAAGGAAACAGGAGGGGGAGCTGAACTATGCTTAAAACACCTTTTGCCGGTATTGTTGATGTGGGGGCAATTGGACAGGCCCGGAATACCAGGGATTTAAATAATATCCTGCCCCTGGCCAGCCAAGAAAAACTTTCCCCAGGGGCGGATGACGGGGAACAAAACCTTCTGGTTATTATCGATATGCAAAACGATTTTATGGAAAAGGGGAGCCTGGGTGTTCCCGGTTCCCATGGCGACGTGGAGAATCTTACCTGGTTTATGTACAACAACATGAATAAAATCTCCCGGGTTGCCATAACCCTGGATACCCATACGCCCCAACAAATTTTTTTCCCCTGCTGGTGGGTCGATCAAGACGGCAACAATCCCCCGCCCTTTACCCCAATTACCAAAGAGGATTTGGACCGCGGAAAATGGAGGCCCGTATATTGCCCGGCTGACAGCGTGGATTACGTGAACGGATTAAATAAGGCCGGCAACATGGATTTATTTATCTGGACCTACCACTGTATGCAGGGAACATTCGGCTGCAGCCTGGAAAATCAGCTGGGCAACATGGTTTACTTCCACGCGGTGGCTAAAAAAAGCACCCCCATCAGTATTGTCAAGGGAACGGATCCTTTGTCCGAAATGTACGGCGTCATCAAGCCGGAATACGATAAAAAGAACTATGTTAATACGGACTTTCTTAACCTGTTTGAAAAATACCACAAAATTATTATCGCCGGGGAAGCTGCCAGCCACTGCGTTTTAAGGTCAGTTCAACAGTTCCTGGAGTGCTATTCCAACAGGCCGGACATATTGCGGAAAATTTTTATCCTGGAGGACTGCATGTCGGACATACCCGGCTTCGATTCAAAGAAGGGATACGATAGGCTAAAAACGAAAAGCAACATCAGTATTGTTAAATCCGTTGATTTAACGCTCTAATTGCGAGCCAGCGGCCCCCTTAAGCTAAAATTTCTTCCGTTGTGCCAGGGGTTGCAGAGTTTCATAAAAACCAGCGGCAGCGAACCCTGTTTATCAAAGAATATCCCGGAACGCGGTAACGCTATATGTCGCTTAGCTCCAATGCTTTCTTTTCCAGTTTTCCATCAACCAGCGTATATTCCCTGCCGCAGTCCATGCATTTTAGCCCACCTTGCAGAGCCGGGCCGCAATTGCACTCAAGCCCCCCCTTTAAGGTCATCCCGTTATCCCTGCAACCGGCCCCATCCTTCAAAGTCATCCCGCATTCACATACCCAGCCCCGTTGTTTAGCCGGGACCCCCGTCATCAAGGCATAGTCCGGCACATCTCCGGTCACCACGGCGCCAGAGGCAATCATTGCCCACCTGCCCACAGTGTGGCCGCAAACAATGGTAGCGTTGGCGCCTATGGTAGCTCCGTATTTTATCAGCGTCTTTTTATAGCCGGCGCTGCCTTTAGGGTACTTGCTTCGCGGCGTCAAGTCATTGGTAAACACACTGGAAGGACCACAAAATACATAATCCTCCAGCTCCACCCCTTCGTATACGGAAACATTGTTCTGGATTTTCACTCCATTGCCCACCTTGACATTATCCGCCACATTCACATTCTGGCCTAAGGAGCACTTCTCGCCTATCTGCGCCCCTTTCTGGACGTGGCAAAAATGCCATATCTTCGTGCCGCAGCCTATGGACGCGCCGTCGTCCACATAGCTGCTTTCATGGACAAAATAGTCCGCCATCGCACCCAGCCTTTCCCATTAATCTGCACTTACCATATCGACTGCAGGCCTGCCTCCGAATTCTGAGCCTTCTCACCAATGAGAGTATATAGGTCCGTAAACCCTGAAATGATCCCGCAGTATCGGCATAACCGACCGTGGAACTCTCAAAAAACATCTAAATATGTATAACTTTATTGAATTTCATTGTTCGATTTATGTTGAAACTCCGTACATAATTGCTATAATATAAGTACCAAAACTTGCGGGAGGTTTTACCGTGTTTGTTACGGCTACTGAATTAAAAAAAAATTTAGGCAAGTACCTGGACCTTGCTGACAAAGAGGATATTATTATTACTAAAAATGGCAGGCGTATAGCCAGGTTAACCAGCGCCACAGGAGATAAAATGGCTATAGTGAAATCCTTAATCGGCGTCCTTCCTTCTGATGTAACATTAGAGCAAGCAAGGGAGGAAAGATTAAGCCGCCATGAACGTATTGATTGATACTAATGTAATTCTTGATGCTCTGTCTAACCGTCCTCCTTTTAACGATAACGCCCAGAAGATATTCTACTTTGCCGCCAAAGAAAAAATTACAGCATCTATCACTGCCAATAGTGTCACAGATATATATTATCTAATTCGCAAACACCTGCAGAGTCCCCAAGAGGCAAAGTTAATCCTTTTAAAGCTCTTCTCTCTTTTCCAAATCATTGATTTTACCGAAACTGATTGCGAAAAAGCTCTGGAGCTTGATATCTCTGATTACGAAGACGCTTTGCAAATCATTTGCGCTTTAAAGTTGGAAATTGATTATATCATCACAAGGAACCTGAAAGATTTTTTTAACTCTCCTGTTCCAGCAATCTCCCCTGGAGATTTTATTGCAATATTGGAATGACCCTTATCTATTTCCAAAAACGCCATCCTCAAGGGCGGTTTTCTTACTGCGGCAGCCTTTACAGAAGTGGCCGGTACTTGTGCTAGTCCCCCCGGTTCTTCTGATAGAACCCCTTATACCAGGCCACAAATTTGCCTATGCCTTCCCTTATGGGCGTGGAGGGCGTAAAGCCCGCATCCCGGGTCAGGTCCGACACATCCGCATAGGTTTGGTACACGTCCCCCGGCTGCATGGGGTGGAACTCCTTAACCGCCTTTTTGCCCAGGGCGTCTTCTAGGGCGGCGATGAAATCCAGGAGCTTTTCCGGCCGGCTGTTGCCGATGTTATAGAGCTTGTGGGGCGCGCCGGTACTGGTGAGCGCCGGGGAGTTTTCGATAAGCGGCAGGACGCCGCCGACAACATCATCGATGTAGGTAAAGTCCCGGTACATGTCGCCGTTGTTGAATACCTTAATGGGCCTGTCCTCCAGGATCGCTTTGGTAAAGGAGAAATAGGCCATATCCGGCCTGCCGAAGGGCCCGTAGACGGTGAAAAAGCGCAGGCCCGTGGCGGGTATACGGTAGAGGTGGCTGTAGGTATAGGCCATCAGCTCATTGGACTTTTTGGTAGCCGCGTAAAGGCTCACCGGGTGGTCTACGAAATCGTCCACGGCAAAGGGCACTTTTTGGTTGTTCCCGTAGACCGAGCTGGAAGAAGCGTACAGCAGGCGCCGCACCGGGTAACGCCGGCAGCATTCCAGGAGGTTAAAAAACCCCACGATGTTGGAGTCGATATAGGCTCTGGGGTTTTCCATGCTGTAGCGCACCCCGGCCTGGGCCGCCAGGTGGATAACCACATCGACGGCATGTTCGCGAAACAGGGCTTGCAAAGGCGGCTCCGGCCGCACATTCCCCGGGGACCCTTGTTCCGCCGGGTCCCTTTCGCAAAGGGCAAACCCGCCGGACCCAGTACTTTTACCTGTTTTCCGGGCCTGCTCAACAGGATCCGTTTTATAAAAGGCTAACCCGTCAGGCCCGGGCCCGGGGTTTTCGTCTGTGTACCGTGCCTGCTCTTCCAGATCCTTCTTGCAAAAAGTAATCCCGCCGGGCCCAGATCCGGGGTTTTTGTCTGTGTTCCAGGCCTGCTCCGCCAGGTCCATCTTGTAAAAGGTAAACCGCCCGTACCCGGCCAGGACGGCAAGCCTGGCGCGCTTCAAACCCACGTCGTAATAGTCGTTGATGTTGTCCAGGCCGATAACGGTACAGCCTAAATTTAAAAGCCTTCGGGCCACGTGCATACCGATAAAACCGGCCGCCCCCGTCACCAGATAGGTCTTTTTGCTGTCAACCGGTTTAAGCTCCATCATCACACACCCACACCGTAATATTTAAAGCCTTTTTCCTCCATGCTCTTTTTATCATAAATGTTGCGCAGATCAAAGAAATACCCGCCGGCGCCGATTTCCTTAAAACTGGCAAAGTCGAGGTTTCGAAACTCGTTCCACTCGGTGAGGATAACTGTGGCGTCGGTACCGGCCAGGGCTTCCGGGGCGCTGTCGCACCAGGTGAGGCTTTCCTTGATACCGGCAAAACGCCAGCTTCCCTCCTTGCGGACGGCAGGGTCGTACACCTTGAGCCTGGCGCCGGCCCTGACCAGCTCCGGCAGGATTACCAAGGACGGGGCTTCCCGCAGGTCGTCGGTGTTGGGCTTGAAGGTGACGCCGAGGATGGCCAGGGTTTTGCCCCTGAGGTCCCCCAGGGCTCCGGCTATTTTCTCCACCATTTTAAGCTTCTGGCGCTGGTTGGCCGCCACCGTGGCTTCCACCAGGGATATGACCTCGCCGCAGTCCCGGGCTATTTTGGCCAGTGCCCTGGTGTCTTTGGGAAAACAGCTGCCGCCGAAGCCGGGGCCGGCGTGCAGGAATTTGGGGGAAATGCGCCCGTCCCGCCCCATGGCTTTGGCTACCTGCTGTACATCGGCGCCCACCTTTTCACATACGTTGGCTACTTCGTTGATGAAGGTGATCTTCATGGCCAGGAAAGCGTTGGAGGCGTATTTGATCATCTCGGCTGTTTCCAGGTTGGTTTCCACAAAGGGGGTCTCGTTGAGGTAAAGGACCCGGTAGACTTCTTTCATGATGCCGAAGGCCCGCTGGCTTTCCGCCCCGATAACCACCCGGTCGGGGTGCATGAAGTCGTGGACGGCGGAGCCTTCCCGCAAAAACTCCGGGTTGGACACCACGTCAAAGGGATGGTCCACCCCCCGCCGGGCCAGGCCGGACTGCACCGCGGCCTTTACCTTCTGCCCGGCGCCCACGGGCACGGTGGACTTGTTTACAATTACCTTGTAGCCGTTCATATGGGCGGCAATGTCCCCCGCCGCCTCCAGCACGCACTTTAAGTCCGCGCTGCCGTCCTCCGCCGGGGGCGTGCCCACGGCGATAAAGATAATATCGCTGTTTTCCACGGCAAGCCGGATTTCCGCGGTAAAGTGCAGGCGCTTGTAGTAGTAGTTGTTCTGGACCAGGCGATCCAGCCCGGGCTCGTAGATGGGGATGACGCCTTCTTTGAGGGCGCTAATCCTGGCCCGGTCTAAGTCAACACAGGTTACGGTGTGGCCAAAGTCGGATAATAGGGCGCCGGATACCAGGCCGACGTAGCCGGCGCCGATTACTGCTATTTGGGACAAGGGGTGTTCACCTCATATGTTTTATCTGTTGTAATCATAACCATAATATTCCCTTTTCTTGTTTTAGGTCCCAGGCTAAATATGCAAAGGAAAGAATTCGACAAGAGCGGGTGTTTGTTCCTGCATTACAGGAATAATTCTTCTTTTTTCGTCTTTTGTAAACCGTTGAATAGGAGTCCTTCCACGTTAATCAAAGCAGAATGTGAAGTATATTGCTTCTGGTTCACGTAAAATAGCTGGAATTCTGAACGTGCTCCGGAATTAATCGGTGTCTGATTGGGTGACTACATTTTTTCTATAGCTTTGACATGCTCCTTTATGTATCTCTCCAAAAAACTAATCAGGTATTCCATATTACCGATTTCATATCTCTGATCCACTGGAAGCGGTAGAATATTAGCTGCATATTCATATTCCAACGTTTCAGGATTGCAGTTATTAATCACGTCTGGCCAGAGAGTCGGAATATAGATATTCTGTGCCCGCAATTTCTTTCTGATCAAAGTGCCGTTTTCACAATAGAGCGGATACATATAAGCGCCGGTCGGTATTGTCAGGTCCAATTTATTTTTTTCCCTCAACCTTACATGCATATATTTAAAATTTTCACTCCTCCGGCGTTCTACCACCTTGTAATCTATCCCCCGCAGCAGATTCATCGTCAATTTCGACATTAATTTTACAGGCTCATCAGCAAAGAAGTTGTTATTATCCACTGATTCTTTATAGAACTCATTAGCAGTTCTTTCATACCTGCCCAGGACAAATCGCATTCTATCAAAAGATTCGTCACGTTCAAGGCCATCCATCCTGGCCTGTGTATAAAGGAACCCTCCATCGGCTACGCCAAAAAACTTACGGCACGTATAGAGTGTGTCTGTGCCGTGAACAGGTTTCTGGAAATACGCCTGCGCATTGTCGAAAATAACCCGTTTAAACTCTCTCTGCCATGCTTCGACTTCATCATTTCTTATCTGTCCATAGAAGTTGACAATGTAGAGCCACTCGTCAGCGCCCAGTACATTGCCAAACACTGGTCTGAAATCTGCACCAATATGGTATCTTTCAGTTTTCACACCATACTTGCGGCAGGGCTGAGCCACGGAATCACAGCAGAAATACGGCAAATACAGCTTTTTTATTCTTTTTGTTTTAATCAGATAGGCAAGGCAATTTCTGCCACAATTGAGTGCCACTGCACCCTCGTGAAAGATTGAGCCGTTATACCTATCAAGTTCAAAGTATCCGCCGATTTCCTTCATTACTTCGCCTTCATCTTCACATGTTATAAATATCTAGCAGGGATATCTTATACCTGGTTACATTATTCATGGTCTGGGCCATCTTAATGGAATTATGGGAGAGTGTTCGCCTCAACTGAGAGTTCTTAATCAGTTCAACAACATAATTACACAACTCCGCATCATCATGGGATGAATAACCATTAATCCCGTTATGAATAATACCTTTAAGGCCGTCGACCGGTGTACCGACAATAGGTACTCCCAGGGTCACTGCTTCCAGCGCAACAACCGGTGTCCCTTCATAACGGGAACACATCAGCATACATTTAGCCTGTTTCAGCGCTTTATACGGGTAGGGCAACATACCTGTGAATGTGATTCTATCTGCAACGCCTTCACCTTGAAAGACTGCCATCATTTCCTTCTCAAGTTCGCCGCCGCCAATTACGCCAAATGTTGCCCCCGGACATAATTTCAGTACCTCAGATGCTACTTTAGCAACCCTTATAGGATTTTTAGGATAGCTTAATCTTCCAACATAAATAAAATCAAAATTATAATCCACTGGATCTTTGTTAAGGAGTATGTTAATACGGGCGGTATATACGATGTTCCGCAAGCATACAGTCTTCTCAATAATCTGTTTTTTGAAAATATAATCATTCAAACAACTTTCGGATACAACTATAACTCTTTTTGCCTTATTTGCAGCAATCAAGTATAATAATGGTCTTATCCCCAATTTTCGCATATCATCGCTATTTCCATGTATATGTGATATAACAGGTATTCCGCCGGAATTATAAACCGCCAGCACAGAAGCGCAGACATCATGGGCGTGTATTATGTCCGGTTTAAATAAGTTGATAACGTTTTTTATTTCGCCGGCGCATAGTCTTTTTAACGGAAGGTATTCCACACCCCTGTCCGTCAATGCGTCGCGTATGGGTCCTTCGGGCGAACAGTAAACCATATCGTGCTCACCCTCAAACATCATACAAATATCAGCGACTACATTTTCAGCGCCCGAAAGCCGGGAACTTCGCAAAATGTGTAAAACTTTCATTCCTGTGCACCCTCGCCATTGTCGTCAATATATCCCGGATATAAGCCGGTTTAAGCAGCAATAATATCAAAACACCTATGAACTGATTGCGTTTTATCTTATCATGGTTTACGGTACTTATGCATCATAGCCAGACAAGTACCGTGTCCGTCAATGTGGAAACAGACCCCAATACAAGCAAAACTACGGCCCGGGTCAGAGGGAAAAAGGCCGGCAACACGGATTCATTTATCTGGACAGATCACTTCAAATTACTTACGGCATCTAATGTTCTTTTTTGCAATTATTAGTATCATGCAATCTTGATCCTCGCTCCCGGGCTTTCCAGCCGGAACATCCAAAAACCAGCTGCTCAGATTATGAGAATATTTTTATATGCCTCTCTTAATTTAAGGTTCATAGTTGGTAAAATGAGGATCGGTATGGCTTCCACTCCCGGCATTTTTTTATTCTATTCCCTGCTGACAACTGTTTCAGCAAAGGCCAGCCAGCGCCGGGCAATATCCGCCAGTCGATATGTACTTTTAATTTTCACAGCATTGGCTGAAAGTTTCCCGGCTAAATCCCCATCTTTAAGCACCTTTTTCATATTCAGCAAAAGACCGTTTTTATCCCCCACTTCAAACAATAACCCGTTCTCGCCGTGGTTTATAAGCATCGCCGGCCCTCCGCACGGACAGCGAGATGCAATGCACGGCAGCCCCATTGCCATGGCCTCCATTAAAGCATTCGGCATACCTTCGTAGTCCGAAGTCAAAACATAAAGTGATGCTTTTTCCATTAAATCGTGAACATTACTGACGACACCTCTGAAATTTACCCATTTTTCCACACCTAATTCCCTCGTCAGCGATTCCAAGCAGGCTCTTTGACTTCCCTCTCCGAAAATATCCAAAATATAATCCGGGTGTTCGTTTCTTAATAACGCATAGGCTTTTAGCAGCAACGGATAATTCTTTTGTCCTTCGAGCCGCCCCACGGCAACAATCCTTTTTTCCCGTTCCCCGTTATACGGGCCCGGCAGGTCATTTTTCAGCGGGTTTGGAATAATCGCGGATTTCTCCCTGATCTCTGTGGGAAAATATCCCCGGGCCAATCCCGTCTGAAACACATATCCATCCGCGTACCTGTAAACAAAATCCCTTATCCTTCTCTTTATCGGGTCGGGTGGGTCCTTTCCGGGGTCATTTCTCACGCTTACAATTAATTTGTACCGGCTAAACAACAATGAAGCACACGTGTATATATTTATTACGGATAAAAACGAAAGCACCAGGTCCGGGTTGAACCGCTTAACACCGCCCCTAATCAACACGCACCTTTTAAACATACTGGCTACCCATTTATGCCCCTTCATCCCTTCTTCCAGGGAAATTAGTTTTATAGCCGGATTAAGATCATAAACGACGGCATCTTTAGAAACAAGAAGTATACCAACATCCAGGCCGATATTAGAAAACTCGTTTGCCAGTTCGCTTACTACCCGTTCCGCACCCCCGGCACAAAGGGAAGGGATAACAAACATGATTCTTTTTACCTTAACTTCCCCCGCACCGCCTGTACAATCTTTCATACTGTGACGCAACCCCTGTAATGTTATATTTCTGAGCCCTCGTACGCGCGCATTCACCCATCGTCCGGCGGGATTCCTCATCCTTCGCCAGCTTTATCATAGCCCCTGCCAGTCCGCCAATATCTCCCTTATTTATAAGTATCCCATTATCCCTTACTATATCAGGCACACCGCCCACTGCCGTTGCAATAACCGGCAGGCCGGCGGCCATGGCCTCCAGTATGGTCATCGGCAATCCCTCGTGCTCCGAAGGCAAAACGAATATGTCGGCTCCGGCAAGCCTTTGGGGAACGTCGGAGGCTTCACCCGTAAAATCCACCGCGCTGTCCAATCCCAGCTGCTTTACCCTGGCTTCAACTCTGTCTTTTAGCGCCCCATCCCCCACTAGTATCAGCCTGGCCTGGGGAATTTCCCCGCGAGCGCAATTGAAGGCCTCAATCAGCCCCATTTGATTTTTCCCGGGCACAAACCTGGCAACATTAACAAATACAATCCCGCCGGGGTTCGCCCTTCTCACGGTCAGGCGTGAGTATCTAAATATATCAACGGGATTATAGATGGTTTCCACCCAGCCCGCCGGTAGCCCATAATACTCCATGACCTCTTTAGCCATAATGTCCGAAATAGCTACCGGAATCGCAATGTTTCTTTTATATAAAAGTCCAAGTACTTTCCTTACGGCATGCTTAAGCTCGTATCCTGGCCGGCTGTGTATCGTGTGAATGATTTTAACGCCATTCAATACCGCCCACGGCATTGCATACAAACATGCGCCCAAATGGGTATGAATTACGTTGGGTTTAAACTTATCCAAGTGCCTGAATATCCTGTAGAGGGCGCCAGAACTAAAGCCGGCTTTCTTATTGAAATAAACCACTTTAACTCCGGCCTGCTCAACCGTTTCGCTTATAACCGTTGCCCGGTGCGGATCCAGCACAAGCAGCTCAACACAGAACTTATCCCTGCTTATATGGGCCGCCAGCTGTGCCGCCATATTTTCCGCCCCCCCCGTCATAAGGGAAGGAACCATTATAGCAACCTTAATCACAATCATAGCCTTCCGGATTATACACTTAAATCACCTATCCCTTAAAAATACCTCTTATTTATTGCGGCAGTTTAATCCAACTACCCAGCAAATAATCCGTTTGGTGATCCGCAAAATCCATAAAACCACTTACAGGGTAAAAGGTGATTTCACCAAAATAAACCCCCGTTGCAGTTTCATATAAATCTATCCGCACAAAGGGTATACCCTTGCTTAATATTTTGCTTATCTCAATCATTTCACTTAATCTATCAGGCTTTACGGGTGCTCTTGAATTTGCTTTTATAGTTTTCCTCGGCATATTAATTTCGTTCCACTCTAAATCAAAATGATTGACTAAATATTGGTTGTTCTTTCTTTGGCTCATCACTTGAATTATTCTTGGTTCGCCGTTAAAACACATAAATTTATAATCCTTTAACTCCGTACCGGACTCATCCACCATATATTTTTCGCAAATAATTTTGGGTTTTATATTTTTGTAGGGGGTTTCCCGGTGAACCCAAAAGTACCTCCGTTTTAACCACATATTTGTTTTCCTCTCTAATTCTGCCAGATCCAGTTTGGATTTATCATCACATATGAATACATTCCCCGAGGTATGATTCGGTTTTAAAACAAATTGATCAGGCAAAACAGCAAAATTGATATCAGCAAAATTATTATAGACACCCAACAGGGGCACCAAATATTCCGCCCCTATTACCCCTTCAATATATTTTCGCACCTCATACTTGTCCACCAATTGGGTAAAAAAAGGACGGTGGCAGTAAACCTTAAGCCATTGTATCTTTTCGTTAAAGCTTTGAGGATTGTTCAAGTTAAGCTTCTTTCCCAATACCTCTCTGTATTCCAAACCAATAAAATATTTCGAAGGCACAAGCACACATAAACCAGGCTTTTGCCCTAAAATTAATACAATTTTTCTCGCAACCTTAAGGGGATCACGAAACAAGCAATTTAATAGCTTCCGCAGCAGTTTACTTTTACTAATGATTGATTTCTTCATTTCAAGCTCAGGTGTTCCCATCCTTAATGCTCGTATTTATTTTCTTTATTATAGCCTACCAAAACATGAACCGGTGTATAGTGATTGTTTTTTGGATAGATTAAAAAACCTCTGTGGTTTTTTTGCTGACTCAGCAATGAACTGATTGCATCTTATCTTATCATGGTTTGCGGTACTTATGAGTCTTAGCCAAACAAGTACCGCATCCGTCAATTTGGAAACAGACCCCAATATAAGTAAAACTACGGTCCGGGTCAGAGGGAAAAAGGCCGGCAACACGGATTCATTTATCTGGACAGATCACTTCAAATTACTTATGGCATTAAATGTTCTTTTGCAATTGTTGGTATCATGCACTGTAAAGAATTCTTCAACTCGTTTTAGATATTTATCTTCTATCTTAGCGTCATTCAACATAACTCTTTCAAGTTCTTTTAATAATTTGTCAATATTCCTGACCACTGATCCGAATCCATCATTTTTATAGCTAAAATAACCCTTTTTAAGATAATGCTTTTCCTGAAATTCTTCTTCATCAAATTGAAAGAATATCTCAGGTTTTTTCATGTAGGCAAAGTCGAAAAACACACTGGAATAATCAGTAATCATTATCGCACTGCTGATAAGAAGCTCTTGGACATCATAATGAAATCTGTCCGCTATTGTAATTCTACTATTGATGACCATCTCTTTAAAAAGATCTATATAACTTTGAAACGAATAGTGCGGATAAAACACCATTTTATAATTATACAACTCAAGTAACTGGTGCAGAATTTCGTTATTCAAAAAGCATAAATAGGTCTGGCAAAATCTGCTGTTGGCAAAACGTTGCATTTCCATGGTACTGGCCCTCTTTGTTCTATCAGAAGCTACTAACCAACTGCGATAAGTGGGCATTACCAATATCTGTCTTTTGATATTAGAATCAATGTTGTGCAAATTATCAAATCTACACAAACCCAATAACTGTATATTATTTTCAGGATAACCATAAGTCTTCCAGATAAAATTTTTCTCTCTTTCGGCTGAACACGATATAATGGCCAACCCGGATTCTTTATAGTCCAAATCCCTGGGGCTCATCTTTGTATATATTATCCCATGCTTAAGAAATACAGAATTTTGTTTTTTATTCAGCAAGAAAGGAATTCGCCTTATTAATGAAGACCAAACTGGGAACATACTATGCGGAAGTTGTGAATTAATATTATTTTTAGCGGATAAAAAATAAACATAATGTTTTATTGTGTTGTGATATATAATATTGCCATATCTTTCTACCTTGCTCAAATCGGAAGAATCCCTGGTTATAACAAAATAAGCATTTATTTCGGGGTGATTTTCCCTAACATACTTAAAAAAATGGTAAGCATTGTCCCTGGCTTCGGTTTTCTTTTCCCCTATTAACCATATCTCCTTATTGAAGAGATGCCTGCAAAATGTTTTCGTTAGCAAAAAAGCCAAAATCAATCTAAATGTCTGCCGGGCATACTTAAGCCTAATACTCATCTGCCAAAACCTACCTTCTATTATTTGGCAACATTTAATGGTGTCGATTTTTGTAATGGCAACCGTTTCTGCCTGCTAATCTTCCCATTCTATGTGATGCTCACATTCTGTTACGGGTGAACGCTATACTGGCGGGGCATTATATACCCGGAATTATCGGCTGCGGCTTTACCGGTAAGAACCACAGAATTATTGTTAACAGACCACTGGATATCCATTTTATTCTTTAAGCTCGGCCTATTCCAATGATACGTTTCTTTTTTAAAAATTCCTGAAATTTTCCCGACTTAATTAATTCATCGATTCCATTTCTATTAGTAAAATAAATAAATGCCAGGTAAGCAAACAGAACACCTGCTTTGTATAGTAAATTAAGCCAACTGAATGCAGTAAGATATATAGTATAACTAAAATACAGTCCCACCCCCATAAACATCAGGCTGGGGATTATTATTTTCAACATATCAGTAACCCTGTAGCCTACATCCTCGTATAATTTACTCATCGCCACTACAATTGATACAACAATCACTTTTGCAACCAAAAAAGCTATCGCTGCCCCATACATTCCCAATATCTTAACAAGGATCGAGGCCAAAATAACGTCCGCAAAGCTTCCAGTTATCGTTGAAATAAAAACCTTATTGGCCGCTTGTTTGTAATAAAATAACACATTGACATAAAAGTAATAAATTGACTTAACTGAAAAAGCGACAACTAATATAGGGATTACTGTCCAGGCCAGGTGATAACGCTCAGTGGTCATAATCATCAATACTTCTGGGGAAAAAAGACCAATTCCCATATATATAAGGGAATACCCTATCAGCAGGAATCTAGATAGAACAACTGCCTCCCGTTTTCCGGCGTTGCCTCCCCGGCTCATTACATCGAAAAACCAGGGGGCAAAGGCCTGGTTAACGGAAGATTGGATCATGTCGATTATAGTCCCAAATTGCATTGCCACGCTATATAAACCTACTGTGGCCAATGAAGCGCTTCTATTAATAAAAACCCTGGACGCAAAGCTGGCAATATGAGTGGACAAATTATGCGGCATAATGGGAATAGAATATCTTAATGCTTCTTTTAAGATTGTCTTATCAATACAAAATGTGATAAGATCGTTATTTTTCAGATCGCATACCATATATGCGACATAAAGAACATTTATAAGAAGGGACGACAGTAAAACACCAACTGCCCCCATTTTAAATATGCCAATAAAAACCAAAGTAAATACCACACTAAGAGTGAATACAATAAGATTAATGGCAGTCAGTTTCTTACCTGCCTGCATCCCCCTCAATATGCTTTGATGAACCGTATGCAAACATGCAAACGTTAAACCCAGTAAGGCAATTACAACAACAGGATAGAACGCTATTCCTTCAAAAAACCACGCAATTAAAAAACCTCTAAGTAAAACCATGAAAGAAACAAAAATACTGCCAGACAACGTAATAAATGTCACTAATGTACCATAAAATCTTTTCAGCTTTTCGCGATTATCTTTATAATCAACATAAAACCGGATAATTGCCGAATATAATGAAAATGCTACAATAAATATGGCAACTCCGGTAAAGCTATTTACCAGATTCGTAATGCCGTAATCTTCCGGTGTTAAAAATGTGGTATAAACCGGTAATAGAAGAAACCCAATTGCCTTTGTTAGTAATGAGCTAAATGCATATAGAAATGAATTTTCAAGCACTCTGCCTATACCATGCATTAATCAGCCTTCCCCTACAATCCTATCAATCTTGATCCTCGCTTAAGGGCCTTCCAACAGAATATCCAAAAAATCCAGCTGCTCAGGTTAATGATTGATTTCTTCATCTCAAGCTCAGGTATTCCATCTCTTAATGCTCGTATTTATTTCCTTTATTATAGCCTACCAAAAACATGAACCGGTGTATAGTAATTGTTTTTCGGATAGCTTAAATAACCTATATATGGAAATCCAGCCGTACAACCTCAAAAACCTTCCGTATATTATTTGTTATCCCGGGAGGGGGATGAAGCTGTACCGGACATTTTCCGGAAGGATTTTCTTTTTTAGTGGATTCATTGTTTTATTGTAACGTTTACACGCCGCCTTATGTTTCTGAAAACAGAAGATTCCGGACAAGCAGAGAATTTGATATAATATCATTGATTAACAACCAGTACAACATCGACAAGCGTACCCTCTTCTACTGGGCCTGGCTTTACTATGGGCAACTGTCCAGAGGAGAAAACTTTATCTATCTCAGAAAAACCATCACCATCAACATTCTGGGATTTAATTGGTTCAAGGCTAAAAACAAGTACCATCACACCTTCCGGCTCCGGGAAGACGAAACCGGGGAATTGCTCAACGAGGACCTGGAAATCCATTTCCTGGAGCTGCCCAAAATCACCAAACTCAAACGCAGACCCCAAGATGCGCTTGAAGAATGGCTGATGTATTTCAATAACCTGGAAGGGAAAGAAATGGAGGAGATAGCTATGACTAACCCTGGTGTCCGCAAAGCCATGACTATTGAACAAATCTTCTTAAAGAATAAAAAAGAGCGCAGGCTGTACGAACTGAGAGAGAAAGCCGCCAGGGATGAAATATCCATGGTGACCGGAGCCAAGGAAGAAGGTAAGGCCGAAGGCAAAATCGAAGGCAGGATAGAAATGGCACGGAGCGCCATCTGCAAGTATCTGGACGCCAAATTTTCCAGTGACTCGCTTGGTCTTCAGGAAGAAGTCGGCGCCATTAATAATTTAGTTGTCCTGGACAAAATCATCGGCAGGATCTACACAGCCAACACCATCGAAGAAGCGGCAACTATTGTAAAGGAATCCACGCTATCTTAGCTTCCATAGGCCACCTTAATGCATCCAAGGGGTTTTTCAGCTGAACTCAGCAACTTACTGCAACTATTAAATTGCAGTAAGTAATGAACTAATCATCTGCCAGGTTAATCTTTATATATTCCCTTATATTTCTAATCTTATACTTTTCCTCTTCTAAACTATTAAATTTTAAAAATATAATGCCGATTGCTTTTTTAGCACTATCAAATTCAAACACTTCCTCACCATTTCTAACATATAATACTTGATCGATAATATTGTTTTTAATCTCCTCACTATACTTTATCCCCTTAAGCCTTCCACCTTTATGAGAGTGTAAAACATATGTAGCATAAAATGAATTAAAATCATAAGGTTTAAGGATAATATTTTTAAGTCCAACTGAAGCGCTAACTAAAGCACCAATTAGATCTACGCCTGTGGCGATATTCAAAAGTTCCGGAATCATATTTCCGCCATTGCGCGGCGCTATTTCAATAATATATAGATTGCCTTTATCATCATACATGAGCTCAAGATTTAATCCGCCTAATTGAATTTTTAATAAATCTACGACCCTTTGAATTGTGTTCGTTACTTCCTCAACCTGGTCATCATTCAGAAAAATTGGGTAACTTGTCCCGGTTGGTATAAATGGATGATGTTCTGCACCGCGATGACTATTTAACAAACCCATAAATGCCACTTTGCCATCTAAAATAAAAGCATCGCCTGCAATCATGCATTCATGACTCATTTGAATATATTCTTCAATAATAACCCGTTTCTCTTTAGATAATCTCAGGGCATTTACAAAAGCATCCTCAAATTGTGATAGTTCCTTAATTTTAACAACTCCAGCACTACCCGCGAAATCTACTGGTTTAACCATTAAAGGTAATTTGTAGTCGATAATTGCTTTTTTTGCATCATCTAAACAATTAAAACTATCAGCTTTCGGACAGTTAAAATCATTTTCTCTTAAAAACTTTCTAAAAAGATCTTTTCTTGCCAAGGTTAATACTGCATCGTAAGGATTAGATGGTAAATTTAGCTTATTACCAACATAGGCCGCTGTTAGTGCGATTAAATCGGATGAGTAAGAAACTATCCCATCGATCCCTATCTTCTTAGCTAGTTCTAAAATTGACTCCATATCTGTTGTGCTAATATTATAGTACTCGTTAGCATAATACCGCCCGGGGTTGTCCGGCAAATAATCGCATACTATAATATAGTAACCTCTGTTTGAAGCATATTTAATAACTGGTAGCAATTTTTCTGCCCCACCTAATATTAGAACCCTTTTCATTATCTTTATTAATCCCCTCTTAACTATACTTTATATATTAGCCTGATCAATTAATCTAAGAAAGTTATCATTCAACATTTTGATTAATCCATTTTCAAAATAATAATCATAGGCTTTTTTCTGAGAATAAAACGGATTATCTGATCCAAATAATATCTTCCGATTAATTTTTTTATTATTAAGCATATACTCCATAGTATTCTTAATTTTTAGAAACGCTTGATTATCTAATACACCAAAATATTCCTGAGTAAGACTAAAATCGGTAAATACATTTATGTTAAAATCAATTATTTTAATAAAATCATCAATATCATATCCTCCGCAATGTGCTAATACAAAAAATACTTCTTTAAAAGAACTTACAATTTCCCAGTAATCCCCATAATGGTAAAAGGGATTATATAGAGTATCAATAATAACTATTTTGGGACTTTTTTTCCTTATATCATTTATTATTTCTTCTTTTGAATATCTTTCCCTTCGCGGATGATATTTGATTACCGACGACTGGGTAGGATTGAAATCCTTTGTTACATATTCAACATGCATGAAACTGTTTTCTTTACATATACTGCGAACCTGGGAATTATTATAAGAACACCCATAATGAGGTTCGCCTTCCAATGCAATAATAAATCCACCTATTTGGTTTTCAATACAATGTGCATGTGCATCATAAAAATCCATGAATTATATCTCCTCGATAATGTACTAACTTCTCTAAACATACGAATAATTTGTAAAATAATGCAACATATAATTGGTGATGCGAAACGGGAATAGGCCCGCACACTCCTGGCCCGAGGGGAGAACGCCAATTCCATAGTTGGCACAGTTCCCTCGACAGCCTGCTGCGGCTCCAGGAAGGGTTGTCACAGATCAACTGCCTGACTGTCTGGACGTGATATTCGTTTATTTCGGTTACCCGGAATTCAGCTTCTGTTTTCATGTTTTTATATTACATGTTTTGCAGCGCTGAGTTCAGTACTATTTTCCAATTAAGGGGCTGTTTAATGAATAAGTTTTTTCAGGCTGAGTAGTTACGAAATTTCTTATATGCCCTTTTTTAGAATCACTCTTTTTTTATAGGTTAGGATAAATTCTGTAAATGTACTGCTCGGTAGCATCCTTCTTTTATCCAACATATTTGCCCATATGATATTTCCTTCTTCTTCCGTCATTACTCCTTGCTCTAAAGCTTCCCATAAAATATCACCTGTTGTAATGTGCTCCAATTTATATGCTTCTACATATTTTTGAATATCTCTTAAATTATTACTTGCTATTATGCCGCCCCTTATTTTAGTTAAAGCAATTGCTGCAGCTTCACCTTTACCAATAATTTTAAATTCGGCCTCCGGGTTGTTAAGAAGTCTATAATAAAGTTTGTATTCCTCGGTGCCGATTTCAATGCTCTCTACCGATATGGCGCCATTTTGCTTTAAAGTATCTGTTCTTTGTTTTAGTTGGGGTGTCCTTGGATGGGATAACTCCCTGTATACTTGCTCAGGTACTACTATCTTTCCACAATATAACTTAACCAATAAATTCTCATTTTTCACCCACAGAAAAGCGGAAAGACAATCTGTATCGAAAAATATTTTTTCAATCATACAGATCCTTCCAATCTTCTCCAGGGTTATATACAATATCCGTTCTAAAGGCATCTAGCAATAGCTCTTCATATTTTCCATTGGTTATTGAACCTTTATTTTTTAGTTCCTCGACCCTTTTTATATATTCACCCGTGGAAAAATATTGTTTTTCCTCCGATGAAGGTCTATATAATTTATCGTCATATCCCATCCTGACTGCTCTTTGTATTACATTGTCCTTTAGTAAATTAGCTTTATCATTGTCAATATATCCATCGCAGACTAATCTATATAATGTAGCCTGATGACTCAATTGAAAAAACTGCTCTATCTTAATTATGTCTTCAAAAGTCCAATTTTGTCCTCCCCCTAATCTATTATTTTCAATGTATCCCCTAAGAGCATCATAAGGGGCCAATAAATATGAAGCAAAGATATCAGCTTCTTTTTCACTGTCCGATTTGAAAATGCCCATTCCCTTTTCACAAATAATTCTTTTAACATTATCTTCAAAAAACAAATGATATAGTTCATGAGCTGTAGTAAACCGCTGTCTACCATAAGATTGCTTTGAGTTTATGGCTATAATCTTGCTTTGACTCTCTTTTATACACATCCCACTTAATCTGTCCGACATTGGGTAAAATACTAAGGTCAGATTTTCTATATCATTTATCAAAGCAAAAATATCCAGTGGCGAAAAGACATCCTCATTAAATATATTGCGCCGTAAATAAATCGCATTTGAATTAAGTTCTAATCTATCCTTCAATGTCAACCTTCTCCTTGAGCATTAAATTGATAAAAGCCATATTTAATGCTATTTTATTTATTTCCGCTATTGCCTCTAAATCCTCTGCCTGTAAACTATTTGCTCGAAAAGCAATTGACATTGGTGCGTATTTAACTTTTTCATCTTCAAAATATTTCAATGTACAACCAAATAAATTGCAAGCCTTTTCTAAAATATCTACTCCAATTCTTCGTTCACCTGTTTCGAATTTGGAAATGTAACTTTGATCAACATTTAAAAACTCTGCCATTTGCGATTGGCTCAATTTGCTGTAATCTCTTAACTTCTTAAATCTCTTACTCGCCAACTTTATATTTATCACGGTCAGCACCTCCTCAAATATATTCTACAGTAAAGTTGTCATAATTTCACCTTATATTTTTCCCTAATCTATGACAATATAACCACTTAGAAAAAGTGCGATGCCCATGCACTAAAAAATAACGGCTTAAACCCTCAATTATGGAGAATATCTTTGTAAATGTCGGATCTCCAGGTCTCAAATCCTTTCTTGGATTATATTTAGCCGGATTAATTTCGCTGGGTTTACACGCTTCCTTATGTTTCTGAAAACAGAAGATTCCGGACAAGCAGAGAATTTGATATAATATCATTTAAGGGGGTGACGGCTTGACTGGACTTAAAAACATAAACCGTACCAATGACTACGCCTTCAAAAGGATCATGGGCTCAGAAGAAGGCAAGGAACCGCTGCTCAGCTTTTTGAACGCTGTTCTGAAACCGGCGCCCGGCGGAGAACTGGCCTCCCTGGAACTGCTGGACCGGGAGTTGGACCCCGAATACCTGCTGGACAGAGCGGCCCGGCTGGATATACTGGCCAGAACGGCGGCTGGTACCCTGGTCAACCTGGAAGTTCAGATTAACAACCAGTACAACATCGACAAGCGTACCCTCTTCTACTGGGCCTGGCTTTACTATGGGCAACTGTCCAGAGGAGAAAACTTTATCTATCTCAGAAAAACCATCACCATCAACATTCTGGGATTTAATTGGTTCAAGGCTAAAAACAAGTACCATCACACCTTCCGGCTCCGGGAAGACGAAACCGGGGAATTGCTCAACGAGGACCTGGAAATCCATTTCCTGGAGCTGCCCAAAATCACCAAACTCAAACGCAGACCCCAAGATGCGCTTGAAGAATGGCTGATGTATTTCAATAACCTGGAAGGGAAAGAAATGGAGGAGATAGCTATGACTAACCCTGGTGTCCGCAAAGCCATGACTATTGAACAAATCTTCTTAAAGAATAAAAAAGAGCGCAGGCTGTACGAACTGAGAGAGAAAGCCGCCAGGGATGAAATATCCATGGTGACCGGAGCCAAGGAAGAAGGTAAGGCCGAAGGCAAAATCGAGGGCAGGGCCGAAGGCAAGATCGAAGGCAAAATTGAGGGCAGGGCCGAAGGCAAAATCGAAGGCAGGGCTGAAGGCAGAATCGAAATGGCACAGAGCGCC
>CAZCGU010000012.1:0-97004 GCA_964498525.1 uncultured Pelotomaculum sp. | reverse complement strand
GAGGGCCAATCCTGCTTTATCGGGGAAGTATTTATTCTTTTTCGTCAAAAGTTTTCCCAGGGGTTAAATGTAATTATTGGTTATTGATGGTGTTTTGGGGTCTTAATAGAACACCCATGAAGGCGCTGGAAACCGGCGTTGAGTACCATGTTACCACGAATTGGGACGAGTACAAGTTGAGTATATAACGTTGTTTGGATGTACCGATTGTGATAATATATGTTGTGTAGCAAAGGAAGTGGTGCCTATGCCAAAACAAGTAAAATCAACCATAACTGCAAAAGGGCTTGAAATATCGGTGTTGACGGCGGCGCAGGCCGATTATATCAGCATTACTGACATAGCGCGCTACAAAAGCGATGACCCGACGGCTGTTATACAAAACTGGATGCGAAATCGTGAAACGATTGAGTTTTTAGGGCTGTGGGAAGAACTGAATAATCCGAATTTTAAACACCTCGATTTCGAGGGGTTTAAAATGGAATCCGGGCGCAATGCGTTTACCCTGTCACCCAAAAAGTGGATAGAATCAACCAACGCGATTGGCATACAGTCGAAGTCCGGCAGGTACGGCGGCACCTTTGCTCATGTTGACATTGCAATGGAATTTGCTTCTTGGATTTCGCCGGAGTTTAAGCTTTACATCATCAAAGACTACCAACGGCTCAAAACCGATGAAGGGCATCGGCTGGCGCTGGAATGGAATGCGAAGCGTGAATTGGCAAAAGTAAATTATCGCATTCATACCGATGCGATCAAGGAACACTTGATACCGAGCAGCCTCACGTCAAAACAAATCAACTATACATATGCGAACGAAGCGGATATGCTCAATGTGGCGTTGTTTGGCATGACCGCAAAAGAGTGGCGAGAGAAAAACCCGGACGCTGCGGGAAATATCCGAGACAGCGCAACGATTTATCAGCTGATTGTCCTTGTAAATCTTGAAAGCATGAACGCTGAGCTGATTAAGCAACAGCTTCCGCAAAAGGACAGGTTGCAATACCTTAATAAGATGGCGATAGAACAAATGAAGTCTCTGGCAGACAGTGCGGCAGCGCAAAGGTTGAATGCCGAATTATCAGCGAACAATCTCCTGTTGCAAGGCACAAACGAGGAAGAAAAGCCGAGCGATATCTGATACTATTTTGATACTAAAAGATTTGAAAGACAAAAATGGCATAGCGAAAATTAAACAAATAGGTTTAGTATATGTATTGAAAACGACCCAATCACAGCAAAAACAAAGTTGATTTCGCCGAGTGGGAGTGATGTGCTAAACGCTCCAAACCCTTGATATAAGCGGGTTTTAGAGGTTGAAATGAGCCTTGTGGCAACGTTTTGGCAACACTGATTAAGTATCCGTAAGTAAAGAGCTAACTGATTTTAAGTGTCAGTTAGCTCTTTTTGGTTGCGTATATTTTATCTCTACAATATAGTATATTGTGAGATCATTTTTGTAGGGAGATCCCTAATAATGAATGGTATAACGACGGCGGCCGCTGAGACAAGCAGGAAGCGGGGAGTAGCTAATGAGAAAGATTGTAATACAATCCATATTGCTCGGTTTGCTGCTTATACTCAATTTAAGCGGTTGCGCTTTGCCCACGACGGAGGAAATATCCACGTCTGTGCCGGAAACGGCGGCAAAACCTGAGGTTTCCCACGCCCTCTCTCCCGCACAGGATCCGCCCGCCGATGCAACGGTCGGGCAGGTGGCCGAAGCGCGCATTGACTACGTGGTTGATAAAGAAGACCTCAAGGCCATCACGGGTGCGAGCGACTATCAGTACATTGAACTGGAAGGGGATGTTATCGGCGGAAGCTTTTGGAGCGATACTTCCGCGATGCTTACGATAGAGTTTCGCATTCATCTTGGTGGCGGGATGGATTTGCTCGAAGATTACCGAACCGCCGCAAACCCCCAAAGCCGAGTCTGGCTTGAGTCCCCGATGTGGGACACAGCCATCTATTACGAGATTGGCGACTGGGACGCGGAAATCGTTGCCCTGCGCGGTGAGGATTGCTATGCCGTTTGCTTTGTTCCTTCGGCTTACTCCGCCTGGAGTGCGCCGGAACTGGGCGCAGCGCTCATGGAACTGTTGATTGCAAGCGCCTCTGACTGGTAGATGCTTCCGGCCGGCAATCTGTTTGTGTTTGGGACTGAAAAGTACTGGACTTACCATCCGTGAACTTTCCGTGCCGGCAAATATACCCGAGCGCGGGTGAATACTTGATGATGTACCCGGAATATTGCTGTGTGGTTTTATGAGAGTTGTGAAAAGACCAGTATGGTTGTCAATGCCGTTCGAGGAGCCCACTGTCTCGAACGGTTTTCTATTCCTTAAAGGGGTCTTAACCATGAACGCGGTTGGCCAGGGCACTTTGTGGATTCGATATTGAAATTTCAAGTAAAATTTGTTAAGATAGGCTCGAAATACAGAACAAGCCTCTAAACCCCTTTCTTGCGGGTGTTCTTGTTTGATTCTGCTGAAAATTTCAACAAAAAAGAGGGAAAGTGTGCCTAGGGTTCCACGCCTTTTAACTATTACAGAGGTGGTTCGGACCAAGCGGGACAGGCCTGGGGGAAGTTGGCCGGACAGGACTCATCTTCCGCAGGTTACACCGGGAAGGGATAAAAGCCCAGGCGGGTAGGTTTCACTCCTAAACGAGACCTGCCCGCCCGGGCTTGAGTTTTTCACTGTGGAGCGAAGGAGCAGAAAAAAGAAGGGGCGGAAAAGGGCCATGGACGCCCTGGAAACCCCCTTGCCTCCGGGGGACAACGGGGAAAATCAAACCATCTTGCCCGCCTGCGTTGCCTGCGTTTTTACTGCAGGGTATGAATCCCGGCCGCTGGTCTATAATATTTGCAACGGGCTTGAAAACATTGCAAGGAATAAGGGCGTTGATAAGGCAACTCCGGGCGCCCTGTTTTACGATTTTAGGTGTGACCCTGAAAACAAGTACAATAATAAGGATGAAGGAGACAATAGACTATGTCCCAACCCATGGTGGGCATTATTATGGGCAGCGACTCGGACTTGCCGGTTATGACGGAAGCCGCCGCTATTCTGGACGAATTAAAAATCTCCTGGGAGTCCGTTATTTCTTCCGCCCACCGGGCGCCGGATAAAACGGCTGCTTACGCCCGTGAGGCGGCGGGGCGCGGTCTGGCGGTGATTATTGCGGGGGCGGGCGGGGCCGCCCACCTGCCCGGCGTTATTGCGGCCTATACCCCCCTGCCGGTGATTGGCGTTCCCATCAAAACTGGCGCCCTGAACGGCGTGGACGCCCTTTACGCTATGGTGCAAATGCCCTCTGGTGTGCCCGTGGCTACCGTTGCCATCAACGGCGCGCGGAACGCCGGTATCCTCGCCGCCCAGATCATCGGCGCCGCCAACCCGGAAGTGCAGCACCGGATTGTAGCTTATAAAGAGAAGCTGGCGGAGCAGGTCCTGGCCAAAGATGCCAGCCTTGCGGAACTGGGCGTCGGGGGCTATCTTAAATTTCGGGAAGGTAAAGACAGGTAGATACAGTACATAATATCAGGGAAGAACTGGCATATGCCGCATATATGGCGCCGGCGCCCGGGCAAGGGGGGCGGTTAGAGACCGCAGCGATCCTGCCGGACGGCGCCGCCGTGCCGGATGTCCGGACCGGGGCCTGCTGAATGAGCATTTTGTATTTTTGTATTGTTGTTGCGATAATAGTGTCTAAACTGTCGGATATTTAACTGCCGCAAGGTTAACTAAGATTACGCAGGAGGCTGCTGCTTCATGATTGAGCGTTATACGCTGCCGGAGATGAAAAAAATCTGGTCGGAAGAAAACAAGTTCAGGAAATGGCTGGATGTGGAGATTTATGCCTGTGAGGCCCTGGCGGAGCTGGGGCAGGTTCCCCTGGAGGCCCTGGCCCGGATTAAAGAAAAGGCCTCATTTGATGTGCGCCGCATTGCCGAGATTGAAGCGGTGACCAACCACGATATGATCGCCTTTACCACCAACGTTGGTGAATATGTGGGAGAGGCGGCCCGGTATATCCACCTTGGGTTGACCTCCTCGGACGTGCTGGACACCGCCCTGTCCGCCCTGATGAAGGAAGCCGGGGAACGCCTGACGGCCGGCCTGAAACAGCTCAGGGAAGCGCTGCTGGAAAAGGCTATAGAACACCGTAACACGGTAATGATCGGGCGTACCCACGGCATTCACGCCGAGCCCATCACCTTCGGACTGAAAATGCTTCTCTGGCTGGACGAAACCGGGCGCAATATTCGCCGGATGGAACAGGCTGTGGAAACAGTCAGCGTGGGTAAGATTTCCGGCGCCGTGGGGACATACGCCAACGTGGATCCCCGGGTGGAAGCCCATGTCTGCGCCAGGCTGGGCTTAAAGCCGGCCAGGGTTTCCACGCAGGTGCTGCAAAGGGACCGCCACGCCGAATATCTGACGGCCATCGCTGTCATAGGGAGCACCCTGGATAAATTCGCCACCGAGCTGCGCAGCCTTCAGCGCACCGACATCCTGGAGGTGGAGGAGCCCTTCCGCAAGGGGCAAAAGGGTTCTTCGGCCATGCCCCACAAACGCAACCCCATCACCGGGGAACGCATCTCCGGCCTGGCCCGCCTTCTGCGGGGAAACGCCCTGGCGGCCATGGAAAACGTTGCCCTCTGGAATGAACGGGACATCTCCCACTCTTCAGTGGAGCGGGTTATCGTACCCGACAGCACCATTATCCTGGACTACATGCTGGCCAAGCTCATAGACGTTATCACCGGCCTTATGGTTTACCCCGAAAACATGATCCGCAACGTAAACCGCACCCACGGGCTCATTTTCTCCCAGCGGGTATTGCTGGCCCTGGTTGAGGAAAAGGGGTTAAGCCGGGAGCGGGCCTACGAGCTGGTGCAGCGCAACGCCATGCGATCCTGGCGCACGGGGGAAAGCTTCCGGGACCTGCTGCTGGGGGATGGCGACGTAGCCGCCCGGCTCAGCGAGGAAGAGGTTGACGAACTGTTTGATTTTAGTTACCACCTGAAACACATTGATGAGGTTTATAAGAGGTTCGGCCTGTAAAGCCCATAAGTTTAGAACGCTTCTCAACAACAACGCCTTGTAATTGCCGGCTTCCGAATACCTTACACGTTTTGGGCTGTAAGCGGGAAAGGGGGGAGCGGGCTTTATCCCGCAACCGCCGCCCGGTTGACGAAGATAATTTGGGGGACTGCCGCACCAGAACAGGGGGTTTTTAGGGGTAATGAAAAAGCAGGAAATGCTTTACGAGGGAAAGGCCAAGCGGCTCTACCGCACGGACCGGGCGGACCGGTATCTGGTTCAGTTCATGGATGACGCAACGGCTTTCAACGGGGCCAAGAAAGGGATCATCCAAAATAAGGGGGTACTCAATAATCAGATTTCGGCTGTCCTTTTCCGGCTTTTGGAGGAGCGGGGCATCCCCACGCATTTTGTGGAGCTGTGTGGTGAAAGGGAGATGCTGGTTAAATCCCTGGGTATTATCCCGCTGGAGGTAGTTGTCCGCAACATTGCCGCCGGGAGCCTGTCCAAGCGTCTGGGCCTGCCGGAGGGTACAGCCCTGACCCGGCCGGTGATTGAGTTTTATTACAAAAGTGACGAGCTGGGCGACCCCATGATTAACCAGGATCACATCGGGGCGCTGGATCTGGCCACACCGGACCAGATGGAGCAGATTAAAGTAATTGCCCTGGCCGTAAACAGCATCTTGCTTGATTTCCTGTCGGACAAGGAGATCGACCTGGTGGATTTCAAGCTGGAATTCGGCCTTCATAACGGTGATGTTATCCTGGGGGATGAGATATCCCCGGACACCTGCCGTTTCTGGGATCATAAAACCCATGAACGGCTGGACAAGGATCGTTTCCGCCGTGACCTGGGCAATGTGGAGGGTGCCTATGAAGAAATCTATGAAAGACTTACCGGTAAGAGCTTCAGCTAATTTAAGTGAGTCACCTGCGTAACCCCGGCTATGTGGGGGGCTTGCGGTAGATCTGTTTTGGGCTTACCGGTAGAGAGTCAGCTAAGATAAATGAGTCTTGCAATAACTGGTCAGACGGGCGTGGTGCCGCGGTTTAGAGGGCTGTATCCACAAAAAATAAAAAATAACGATAAAAAGGAGGTGAAAAGCCTGGTTTCATGGTTGCCTTCCGTTAGTCGGCGGAAGAGAAATCTCATCTAAAAATCGATTAATATATTCTGGTTAGAAGGTGCAGGTTTCAGAAACCGGGTTTTTGCATGACCGAGGAAAAGAAAAGCCTGACATACGCTGATGCCGGAGTGGACATCGAAGCCGGGAGCGAGGCGGTGCGCCTGATGCGCGGCGCTGTGCGGAGCACTTACCGGCCGGAGGTCCTGGCCGATATCGGAAGTTTCGGGGGTTTTTTTGCCCTGGATGCGAGGAAATACAAGGAGCCGGTGCTGGTTTCCGGGACCGACGGGGTCGGCACCAAACTCCGGGTGGCCATGCTGGCGGACCGCCACGATACCATCGGTATCGACGCAGTGGCCATGTGCGTAAACGACATCCTGGTCCAGGGGGCGGAACCGCTTTTTTTCCTGGACTACCTGGCAGTGGGCAAACTGATGCCGGAAAAGGCAGCCGCCATCATAGGCGGTGTGGCTGAAGGCTGCCGCCAGGCCGGGTGCGCCCTGATTGGCGGGGAAACAGCGGAGATGCCGGGTTTTTACGGCCCCGGGGAATATGACCTGGCGGGCTTTGCCGTTGGAGTGGTGGAGCGAAACCGGATTATCGACGGGCGCGGGATCAAGCCGGGGGACAAGCTGATAGGCCTCCCTTCCTCCGGGTTGCACAGCAACGGTTACTCCCTGGCCAGAAAAGTTTTGCTGGATCGCGCGGGTTACAGTGTGGACACCTATCTGGAGCGGCTCGGGCGCACCGTAGGGGAGGAAATGCTGGAGCCTACCCGGATTTACGTTAAGACGGTTCTTCCCTTGCTGGAGCGTTTTCAGATTAAGGGCCTGGCCCACATTACCGGGGGTGGACTCACGGAAAACATACCCCGTATCCTTCCGGCTGGTACAAGGATCAGGATCCGTACCGGGACGTGGCCCGTGCCGCCGGTTTTCGGCCTGATCCAGGAAATTGGCGGTATTGCCCCGGCGGAAATGCGCCGCACCTTCAATATGGGCGTCGGTCTGGTGGCAGTTGTGGCGGAAGAGGAAGCTGAGGAAGTCATGGCCAGTTTAAAAGCCCGGGGTGAAAAAAGCTGCCTCATGGGCGAAGTTGCAGCGGAGGAAGGCAGCGGGGGAGTGGAGTACCTGTAAATACATATACTGAAGCGGACCATTATGTTTTTGGAGGGGATCAAAATGAGTACGCTGCGCCTGGGCATTCTGGCCTCCGGCCGGGGTTCCAACCTCCAGTCGATTATGGATGCTGCTGCGGCGGGTAAAATCGGCGCGAAAGTTGCGGTGGTTATCAGCGACAACAAGGATGCCTTCGCCCTGGAACGGGCAAGAATGGCCGGTATCCCGGCGGAGTACGTCGGTCCCGGTGATTACGCTGCAAGGGATGACTACGAAAGAGCCATCCTGGATATCCTGAAGCAAAATGAGGTTAACCTGGTCTGCCTGGCCGGGTACATGAGGCTGGTGGGCAGGGTTATTCTTGATGCCTACTGCAACCGTATTATGAACATTCACCCGGCGCTCCTGCCTGCCTTCCCGGGACTGCACGGGCAAGAGCAGGCTTTAGAGTACGGGGTGAAGTTCAGCGGCTGTACTGTACACTTTGTTGACGACGGGATGGATACAGGTCCCATCATCCTTCAGGCTGTTGTCCCTGTATATGATGAGGATACGGCCGGCTCCCTGGCAGCACGGATCCTGGAGCAGGAACACATAATCTACCCTGAGGCTATCCGGCTCTACGCCGGGGGACGTTTAAAAGTACGGGGACGCAAAGTGCTAACTACGTAAATATAGACAGACAGGGGGAAAAAAGTATGCCTGTAAAGCGTGCTTTAATCAGCGTATCCAACAAGGAAGGTGTCATCGATTTTGCCCGGGGACTGGTTAGTCTGGGAGTTGAAATCGTATCCACCGGGGGGACAGCCAAAACCTTGCGGGAGGCCGGGGTGCCGGTTACCTACATATCCGATGTAACCGGTTTTCCGGAAATTCTGGACGGGCGGGTTAAGACCCTGCACCCGGCCGTACACGGCGGGATCCTGGCCCTGCGCAATTCCAGCCATCTGGGCCAGCTGGAAAAACACGGGATTGCCCCCTTTGACCTGGTGGCGGTAAATCTTTATCCCTTCCGGGAGACCATAGCAAAAGAGGGCGTCACCCTGGAAGAAGCCATCGAGAATATCGATATCGGCGGTCCTTCCATGGTACGCTCGGCCGCCAAAAACCACCGTTATGTTCTGGTGGTGGTGAATCCGGCCCGCTACGGTGAAGTTCTGGAAGCCGTCCGGGGCGGCCAGGCCGGGAGCGAGTTAAGGATGTCCCTGGCCCGGGAGGCCTTTGCCCACACCTCCGCCTATGATGCGGCCATCACCGCCTACCTGGAGGGACAGGGGGACAGGGAAGAGTTCTTCCCGCCTGCCATGAATTTCCCGGTTAAGCGGGCTCAGGTCCTCCGTTACGGGGAAAACCCGCACCAGAAGGCGGCCTTTTACCGCGATCCGGCAATTTCCGGTCCCTGTGCCGGCAATGCCGTCCAGCTCTGGGGCAAGGAGCTGTCCTACAACAATATCCTGGACTTGAATTCGGCCTTTGAGCTGGTGCGGGAGTTTACCGCGCCCACCGCAGTAATTATCAAGCATAATAATCCCTGCGGCTGCGCCTGCGCATCCAATCTGGCGGAGGCCTACAGGAAAGCGCTGGAAGGGGACCCCGTTTCAGCCTTCGGGGGTATTGTTGCCCTGAACCGGGAAGTGGACGCTGAAACCGCGGGGGACATGGCCAAAATGTACCTGGAAGCCATTATAGCGCCCGGATATCAGGAGGACGCCCTGGCTGTCCTCAAGAAAAAATCCAACTTGAGGCTCCTGGAAACCGGTGAAATTACCGGTCAGACCAACGACCGGCTGGATATCCGCAAGATTAACGGCGGCTTGCTGGTCCAGGAAGCCGACCGGGTGGTGCTGAACCCCTCTGAAGTAAGGGTTGTCACTAAAAGGAAACCCAGCGCCGCAGAAATGGAAGAACTGCTTTTTGCCATGACTATGGTAAAACACGTCAAATCCAACGCCATTGTGGTAACCAGGGAGCGTCAGTTAATCGGCGCGGGCGCCGGCCAGATGAACCGCGTGGGCTCAGTTAAGATTGCCCTGCAGCAGGCCGGAGATAAAGCCCGGGGCGCGGTCATGGGCTCGGACGCCTACTTCCCCTTCAGCGATTCGCTCCAAGTGGCGGCCAGGGCGGGTATAACCGCTGTGGTTCAGCCCGGCGGCTCCATCCGTGATGACGAGTCAATCAAAACCGCCGATGAGTTCAACATGGCCATGATTTTTACGGGGGTAAGGCATTTTAAACACTAAAACCCGGGATTATAAGGCGCAGATAACGGCCACATCACCAATACTCTATATACCCTCATACTCGTCTGATGAGCGTAAGGCAGTCAATAGGGTTACTTATTTCACACCAAATTTGACATGGTCCTCTAAACGGGATCTATTCTAATACGTCACCCTTAACAAATTACAAAACGGTTGGAGGATCTTTTAAGATTGAAAATTTAAGCGCCGGAGCAAGGGGTGACAGGTTTAAAACTAACTGGCGCATTTAAAACTGACCCGGCTCCGGACCTGGCGGGGTAAAAAGGTGCGATCAAATTCCTCCGGCGGGCGGTGCATGTTTTGCTGCTGAAAGCAGCCTGGTTGTTGCGGCATCCCCGCTCTGGTTTGAAAATCATACCGGGGAATTCCCGTCCGGTAACCGGGGGGACCGGCTGAGGCCGGGCACAGTGCCTGTTAACGGGGCAAGTTTTAGGGAAGAATTTTCAGGGGGGAGTAATGAAATGAAAGTTCTGGTAGTGGGAGGCGGCGGGCGTGAACACGCCCTGGTCTGGAAGCTGAAGCAGAGTCCCCGCGTTAAGGAAGTTTTCTGTGCCCCGGGAAATGCCGGCATTGCCCGGGAGGCCACCTGTGTAAAAATTGACGCAGAGGATATTCCCGCGCTATTAGCCTTTGCCCTGGGAAAAGGGATAGATTTGACCGTGGTCGGTCCCGAAGCGCCACTGACCGCGGGCATTGTGGATCAGTTTCAGGCAGCGGGGCTGAAAATTTTTGGACCCTCCCGGGCTGCGGCCGCCATTGAAGGAAGCAAGATAATAGCCAAGGAAATTATGGCCAAGTACGGTATTCCCACAGCCGCCTGCGCTGTTTTCACGGATCCCGGGGAGGCTGCCGCCTATATCAAAAAGATCGGCGCCCCCTGCGTGGTGAAGGCGGACGGCCTGGCAGCGGGTAAGGGCGTTATTGTGGCCCTGGACGAACAGACAGCCCTTACCGCGGTGCGCGAGATTATGGTGGACAAGGTTTTTGGCGACGCAGGCAACCGCCTGGTGGTGGAGGAATGTCTGGTGGGTGAAGAGGTCAGCATCCTGGCCTTTACCGACGGGGTGAACGTAATTCCCATGATTTCATCCCAGGATCACAAGCGGGTTTATGACGGGGACCAGGGGCCCAATACCGGCGGCATGGGCGCCTATGCCCCGGCGCCGGTTTACACTCCGGAAATCCACCGGAAGACCATGGAACGGATTCTAAACCCCATGGTCCGCGCCCTGGGCGAAGAGGGCCGGATTTACCGGGGCGTCCTCTATGCGGGGCTGATGGTCACCAGCCAGGGTCCCCAGGTACTGGAGTTCAACGCCCGCTTTGGCGACCCGGAAGCGCAGCCTGTTTTGGCCCTCCTGGAAAGCGATCTGGTGGAAATTATCGACGCTATCCTGGAAAACCGCCTGGACAGGATTGAAATTAAGTGGAAGGAAGGGGCCTCTATCTGTGTTGTGCTGGCTTCCGGGGGGTACCCGGGTTCCTACGAAAAAGGAAAAACCATAACCGGGCTTGAGGAGATCCCCCCGGGGGTCGTGGTATTTCATGCCGGCACTGCCGAAAAGGATGGCGCCGTTGTTACGGCCGGGGGCAGGGTGCTGGGGGTAACGGCTGCCGGCCCGGATATTGCCGGGGCTTATGAATCTGCCTACGGGGCCGTAAAAAATATTCACTTTGATGGAGTGCATTACCGTCATGATATAGGCAAAAGGGCCCTGGATCGTAACCGGCAGGGCGGATAGGGATATTTCCAGAACGGACTATTTTTGTAATATTTGAGGGCGCTTCTTGAAGAGTGCCCTTTTTTAATGCTTGAAAGTTGCCCTTTAGCATGTTAAAATGGTAAAGTAATAAATTTAATTTCAGGCCTGAGGGGTGTGGATACCTTGTACTCTGGAAAGCTAAAGGACGAGTTGCTGGACAGTCTTTTCGAGGCAGTGCTGCTATTAAAAACCCGGGATGAATGTTATCAGTTTTTTGAGGACATCTGCACGGTGGCCGAACTGAAATCCCTGGCCCAGCGGCTGGAAGTGGCTAAAATGCTGGAGGGAAACAGGACCTACGGGGAGATTGCCGGAAGAACCGGGGCCAGCACGGCTACCATCAGCAGGGTAAAAAGATGCCTCAACTACGGGGCGGACGGATACAAGCTGGTGCTGGGTCGTCTGTCCCAATCGCCGGGGAAGGATTGACTTAAAAAACCTGTACGGCCGGCAAGGGGATAAAGAGCAAAAAGAATAAAATGACCTTAATATCCTTCCCGGGATAGTTATACTTGACATGGGGGAAGGGAGAATTTATTATTTAACGTGATATCTTGGTAACGAATCACCGCTTTAACTTATTAGCTTGTTAAAGCATATCGGGGGAAAATCATTCCTTATATGGGGGTATGGATGGTGGCGAAACCTGTCATCAAAGTGATGGAATCCAGCGATCCGCTGCTGGAGAAAATGCTGGAGGAAAACTTCCTGGACCAGGTTCAGGCGGAAGGTCTGGTAACGGAGGTGCTCACAGCGGTAAGGGCCTGGGGGGACAACGCGGTTTGCGAATATATCAGGCGTTTTGGAGGACCGGTACTCCAACCCGGGGATTTAAGGGTTAAGGACGAAGAGATCGAAGCAGCCTTGAGCCTGGTGGGGCTGGATTATTTGTCCTCCCTGCGCCGGGCCCTCCAGAATATAACTGCTTTTCACCGCAAGCAGCTCCAGCAGTCCTGGTTTGAAACCCGGAAAAGCGGGGCTATCCTCGGACAGCTGGTAAGGCCGCTGGACCGGGTGGGAATCTATGTGCCCGGGGGCAAGGCCTCCTATCCCTCATCTGTCCTGATGAATGCTGTTCCAGCCAGGGTTGCCGGCGTGGAGGAAATCGCCATGGTCACTCCTTCCGCCGCCGACGGTTCTGTTAACCCCTATACCCTTGCGGCCGCGGCCGAGGCCGGGGTGCGGGAAATTTACAAAATCGGGGGCGCCCAGGCAATTGCCGCCCTGGCCTTTGGAACCGGTACTGTGCCCAGGGTTGATAAAATCACCGGTCCGGGCAACATTCACGTTACCCTGGCCAAAAGGCAGGTGTACGGCGTGGTGGATATCGACATGCTGGCCGGACCCAGCGAAATACTGATTATTGCCGACGATGCGGCCGACCCCTCCTTTATAGCCGCCGACCTGCTGTCCCAGGCCGAGCATGATGAAATGGCTTCCTCTGTACTGTTGACACCTTGCAGGGACCTGGCCCTCAGGGTCCAGGAAGAGTTGGCCGGGCAAATACCTTTGCTGGACCGCCGGGAAATAATAAATATCTCCCTGGAGCGCCACGGGGCCATCGTCATCACCGCCGATCTGGAACAGGCCTTTGAGCTGGCCGCGCGTTTTGCGCCGGAACACCTGGAGCTTTTAGTCAACGAACCTTTCAGCTGGCTTTCCCGGGTGAAAAACGCCGGGGCCGTTTTTTTGGGGCCCCATTCACCCGAGCCGGTTGGGGATTACCTGGCCGGTCCCAATCATGTTCTTCCCACAGGTGGAACCGCAAGATTTTATTCGCCCCTGGGAGTCGAGGCCTTCCTCAAAAAAACCAGCCTTATTGCCTACACCAGGGACGCCCTGGAGAAAGATGCCCGGGCTGTTATCAAGCTTGCCGAGGTCGAGGGACTTTCCGCCCACGCCGGCGCGGTAAAGGTCCGGCTGAAAAAATATGCAAAAGAAAAAGGGAAAGGGGACGAATAATAGAATGAATACTGTATTCGATCCGGCTTCTCTGGTGCGGGAAGATCTCCAAACACTAGTACCCTATAATGCGCCCTATTACGCGTCCGTGATTAAACTTGACGCCAACGAAAATCCGTATCCATTTCCTGCCGGGGTAATGGAACGGATTTGCCAGGAAATGAACAGCCTTAATTTTAACCGGTATCCGGACCCCATGTCGGTTAGGCTGCGGGAGCGTTTGGCCGTTTATACAGGAGTGGGCCCGGAAGGGATAATGGTAGGCAACGGATCGGACGAGCTTATTTTGAATATCCTGCTTACTTATGGAACCGGGGCAAAATTTATTGTGACCTCCCCGACTTTTGCCATGTACGGTTTGCAGGGCAGGGTCGCAGGCGCAGAAATGATTGACGTGCCGCGTCTGGACGATTTTCAAATTGACGCGGCTGCACTGAGACAGGCGGCTGCCGGACCGGGCGTTAAAGTTATCTTTATCTGCACGCCGAACAATCCCACCGGGAATACTGTTCCCAGGGACGTAACTGAAGACATCATCCGGAACACCGGCGCCATCGTGGTGGTGGACGAAGCTTACGGTGAGTTCGGGGGTGACTCCTGCATCCCCCTGCTGAACCGTTACCCCAACCTTATTGTGCTCCGCACTTTCTCCAAGGCCTTCGGCCTGGCGGGACTGAGGGTGGGCTATCTTTTGAGCAGCCCCGCCATTATCAACGGCCTGCTGAAAGTGAAGCAACCCTTCAATTTAAATGCTTTTTCCCAGACGGCGGCCCGGGTGGTGCTGGAAAACCTGGAGCTGTTCCAGGCCAGGGTCGGGGAGATCCTGCAGGAAAAGGACCGGTTTTGGGGGGAACTTGCGGCAGTTCCCGGGGTGGAAACCTTCCCCTCCCGGGCCAACTTCATCCTCTTCCGGACGCCGCTGCCCGCCCGGGAGGTTTACCAGGGCCTCCTGCAGCACGGCTTGCTCCTGAGAAGCGTGGAGGGCCCTGCTCTATCCCGCTGCCTGCGGGTTTCGGTGGGCACTGCTGAAGAGAACAAACTGTTCGTTGAAAGGCTTGGGGAAATTTTAAACCAGGCGTCCCGGGGCGGGTAGAGCTTTTGCCTGCCGGACCGCCGGTTCCGGATACCGGGTCAGCGGGAGCAAAGTTGAGATTTTAATTAGCCGGGTCAAAATAATTTACGAGGTGATTAAAATGTCCGAAACACGTACGGGTATAGTCAGCCGTAAAACAAAGGAGACTGAAGTAAACGTTACGCTGGATCTTGACGGCAGCGGTGTATCATGGATTAGTACCGGTCAGCCCTTTTTCGATCATATGCTTCAGCTCTTTTCCAAGCACTCGTTCTTTAACCTGGAAATGACAGCCCGGGGGGATCTGGCTGTGGACGGCCACCACACCGTCGAAGACGCCGGTATGTGCCTGGGCAAGGCGCTTGGCCGGGCCCTGGGGGAAAAGCAGGGGATTAACCGCTTCGGGTCCGCCGTTGTTCCCATGGATGACGCCCTCGTTATGGCCGTGGTGGATTTGAGCGGCCGCAGCTACCTGGCCTTTGACGCCCAGATGACCTCTCCCCGGCTGGGGGATTTCGATACCGAACTCATAGAAGAATTTATGCGCTCCTTTGTTGGCAATGGCGGCTTCAACCTGCATATCCGCCAGCTGGCCGGCAAAAACACGCACCATATTATCGAAGCGGCCTTTAAGGCCCTGGCCCTCGCTATGAAACAGGCAACCGCCATAACGGGTGAAGGGATACCTTCCACCAAGGGGGTTCTGTAGCCAACTGCGGGGTTGGGCTGCCGCAACAAAATCCGTTGCCCGGACAGTGTCCCGGGATCCCGGGATGGAGAAAACTTTAAGGGGATGGTTTGAAAAATGTTAATTATCCCGGCGATTGACCTGCGCGGGGGAAGATGCGTGCGCCTGGTGGAAGGGCGGTTGGATCAAGAAACCGTCTATTCCGACGAACCGGCGGCTATGGCAGCCCTCTGGCAGGACCAGGGCGCCCAGATGCTGCACGTTGTGGATCTGGACGGCGCTTTTTCCGGTTCGCCCAAAAACATGGTGGTCATCAAGGAAATTCTGGCTGCCGTTGATATTCCCATCCAGGTGGGTGGCGGAATCCGCAGCCTGGATACAGTGGAAAGCCTGCTGGATTTGGGCGCGGCCAGGGTTATCCTGGGTACGGTGGCTATTCTAAAGCCGGAACTTGTTTTTGAAGCCTGCGCCAGGTACGGGGATGCCGTCCTGGTGGGGATAGACGGAAGAAACGGCCGGGTGGCTATCGAGGGCTGGGGAATTGTCGCCAATAAGGGAACGGTTGAACTGGCCCTGGAAATGAAGGAACTGGGTGTCCGAAGGGTTGTCTTTACGGATGTCCGCAGGGACGGCACCCTCAAGGGGCCGAACTTGAAAGCCACGGGGGAGCTTGCCCGGGTCACCGGTTTGAAGGTAGTTGCCTCCGGCGGGGTCTCCACAACCGGGGATTTGAGGTCCCTGAAGGCAATGGAGTATCTGGGTGTGGATTCTGTTATTATGGGCAAGGCCTTATATTCCGGGGCTGTCAGTCTGATGGAGGCCCTGGCCATAGCCGCAGAGACTGCCGGGGTAGAGGACCAAAGGTGCAGTGTTTAATTGGCAACGGTCCGGCCTGTTATTAATAGCCGCGGGGTCCGGCATTCCCTTGCTTTCTGCCTGAATGCTGCCGGGCGGTGGTGAAGTTTGGGGCACGTATTTAGAAAACCCGGGATACGGGCAACCCGGTCTGAACCCGGTTCCCCCGGACAAACGGGGGCGGGACCGTCATATCCCCGCCCCAACGGCTTTTTCGGCGGGTGTAACCGGTCCTTAATCCAAGGCGTGCGCCCGGTGCTTATGTTTCCCCTGGCGGGGGAATAGAACCCCGGGATTTAGAGGGGATTTTAGATCTTTTTTTATAGGTTAAAAATATTTTGCAAGGAAATGTCAACCGGGGGTGTAGTTTTATGTCATTTGACGCGGGAAGCTTAAAATATGACGGAACGGGGTTGATCCCGGCTATAGTCCAGGATGCTGCCGGCGGCGTCGTACTGATGCTGGCCTACATGAACAAAGAAGCCGTGGAGAAGACCCTGACCACAGGTGAGACCTGGTTCTGGAGCCGCAGCCGTCAGGAATTCTGGCACAAGGGCGCCACGTCGGGCAATGTCCAGAAGGTTCGGGAAATCCTCTACGACTGTGACCGGGATACCCTGCTGGTGAAGGTGGAGCAGCATGGCGCGGCCTGCCACGAGGGTTATTACTCGTGCTTCCATTACCGGGTTGAACCCGGCGGCAGCGTTGCTGTCGTAGGGGAGAAAAAGTTTAACCCCGAAGAGGTTTACCGCAAGAAATAAAAAGGCTGGAGAGCAACCTTAACCGCCCTGACCGGGCGGTTTTATGAATCCGGAAGGACACAGGGAGGATTGTTATTTTCCTTTCTTTCCCAGCCGGGAGGAATTTGTAATTCTTTCTTAGAATCTATTATGATTAGGGAGATTAGTTAACAAGCAGGACAGGAGGTCAGAATGGATTTATTATCACAACTTAACCCGGCTCAAATCGAAGCTGTAACCCACGGCGAAGGCCCGCTTCTGGTGCTGGCCGGGGCGGGCAGCGGAAAGACCCGGGTGCTGACGACCCGGGTGGCTTATCTAATCCAGAATTTACAGGTAGCGCCCTACCAGATTCTGGCCATTACCTTTACCAATAAGGCCGCCCGGGAAATGCGGGAAAGGGTTGAAGCGCTGGTTCCGAAAGCAATCCGGGACCTTTGGATTTGCACTTTCCACGCCGCCTGTCTGCGTGTTTTAAGGCGCCAGGAAGCGTTTTTTGAGAGGGACAGGAATTTTGTAATTTATGACGCCGATGACCAGCTGACCGTGGTCAAGGAATGCCTTAAAGAACAGGATTTGAACGATCAGAAATACCCGCCCCGGGCCGTGGCGGGGGCGATTTCCCAGTCCAAGAACCAGCTGCTGGACGCTTCGGACTTTGAACGAACCGCCTATGATGATTTTTCCAGGGTTGCAGCCGGGGTGTATTTTGCTTACCAGGATAAACTGCGAAAAAATAACGCGGTGGACTTTGACGACCTGATATTTTTAACGGTCAGGCTGTTTCAGAATTACCCCCAGGTACTGGAATATTACCAGAACCGATTTCGCCACATCCTCGTTGATGAATACCAGGATACCAACCACGCCCAGTATGTTCTGGTTAATTTACTGGCAAAGGCCCGCCGCAACTTGTGCGTAGTGGGGGATCCGGACCAGGGAATTTACAGCTGGCGGGGGGCGGATATTAAGAATATTTTAAATTTTGAAAGGGACTACCCCGAAGCCACTATTATCAGGCTGGAACAGAACTACCGTTCCACCGGGACCATCCTGGAGGCTGCCAACCATCTGATCCGGAACAACGCCAACAGGAAGGACAAACGGCTCTGGACGGCCGCGGGGCAGGGGGGTCCCCTGATCCATTTCTTTGGTGAGAACGAGTATGCCGAGGCGGAATTTGTGGTGGCCCGCGTCCTGGGCTTAAAGGAGCAGGAACATAAGCAGTACCGGGATTTTGCGGTGCTTTACCGGACCCACGCCCAGTCGCGGGTTGTGGAGGAAAGCTTAATCAGGGCTGGACTGCCCTATACGATCATTGGCGGGCAAAAATTTTACGAGCGCAAGGAAATCAAGGATATCCTGGCTTATTTAAGGCTGCTTCTGAACCCCCGGGACGCGGTAAGTCTGGCCCGCATTGTGAACGTTCCCAGGCGCGGCATTGGACCGGCCTCCCTGCAAAAAATCATGGCCTTTGCCCGGGAAAAGGAGATTAAACCCGTTGAGGCGTTGGAAAGGGCGGTGGAAATACCGGGACTCTCCGCCAGGGTAAAGGCTAACGGCGCCGCCCTGGGGACGCTGCTCCGGAAATTGTCGGAAGAATCCGGAAACCTGACCGTTACGGAACTGACCCGGGCGGTCCTGGAGCGGACCGGTTACCGTCAGGAATTGTTGAACGAAAATACTGTGGAGTCGCATACCAGGCTGGAGAACCTGGACGAGTTTATTTCCTCTACTGTGGAGTTTGACCGGGGGGCCGAGGAAAAGGGACTGGGAAGTTTTCTGGAGGATATTGCCCTGGTTGCGGATGTGGACAGGGTTGACGGGGAGGCGGACCAGGTGGTCCTGATGACGCTGCACAGCGCCAAGGGACTTGAATTTCCGGTGGTGTTTTTGATCGGCCTGGAGGAAAGCGTCTTTCCCCACGCCCGGTCCCTGCTGGATCCCGGGGAACTGGAGGAGGAGCGCAGGCTCTGTTATGTGGGTTTAACCAGGGCCAGGGAAAGGCTTTACCTGGCCCATTGCTGGAAGCGGACCCTGTACGGGAGCGAGCGGTATAACAAGCCTTCCCGCTTCTTCGAAGAAATCCCGCCACATCTGGTAAGCCCCTGGGACCCGGCGGCCGAACAAGGGCCCCGGGCGGAACAGGCCGCCCCGGGAAGTATTTCCGGACTCCGGCCAAAAGCAGCTGACCAGTTTATACTGGGTGACAAAATCCAACATAACAAATGGGGTGTTGGCGTGATCGTGGGAGTCCGGGGCAGGGGTGACGATGCCGAATATAAAGTGGCCTTTCCCGAACAGGGCATCAAGGTTCTGCTGGCCCGTTACGCGCGGCTGGAGAAGTTTACCGGGTCCTGAGCCCCGGGCGGGAAGGCGGTTCACGGGCCGGGCGGCGCTGCCGGCATTAAAACCATGACTGGTTAAGCGAAAGCAAAACGGGCAGTACATTGGGCCGATCACCGCCGGCATTAAAAATCCCCCTGCACCAGGCTGATTTAAAAACGGTACCTGGCGCCGGTACAGGGGTTGTTTTAGGGCGGCGGGAATATTTACTAATTTTTGGTGCTTGGTTTACCCTTAACGGGTAATAATATTAAATAGCTGGTCCTGGGAGGAATTATGGAGCGACTCCTGATCGTCGCCGCACTTACCGCGGTTATCCATATGGTCAATACGCTCATTTACGCGGTCCGCATTTCCGGAGTGCGCACTAAAAGATTGGCCACAGCCCTGTCCCTTTTTAACGTGATCTTCCTGCTGGCCAGTACCGCCAACAGCATCCAGGGCTTTCTTCTGGCTTCCATAGTGGAGAAAGCTATCGCTGCGGCGCAGAAGCAGGCGGGGGTTTCCCTGCCCCTGGACCAGCTGGTTTATCATCCAGCTTACCAGGAACAATTAGCCCTGCTGGACCACAGGATCCGCCTTATTATTGTCGCGGCAACCCTGGGAACTATTCTTGGGGCGCTCTTAATTCCGGCGTTTGTTAATATTTTTAACAGGGCCATCTTCCTTTTTGAAGAAACCGGTTCCGTTCCCCGCATGCTCTGGATCATGCTCTTTTCTCCCCGGAAGGTATTTGGCGCGGCGGGGGGGCAATTCCGGATACCCCGGAAAAAAACCTTTAAAGCCCTTGCTGCCCGTAAGGGCGCCATTCCGAAGACGTTTATTATCCTGAACTTTTTGGTAACAGGTATTTATACCACCGGCGTATTATCAGCGCTCTACGCCGGGGCATTGTTCCCCGACTTCAGGGCGGCGGCGGCAACCCTGTCGGCGGTTGTCAACGGAGTTGCTACGATCCTGGCCACAACGGTTGTGGATCCCGTTGCCGCCGTTATCACCGACCAGGCTTTAAGGGGGGACCGGAGCGAGGACGATGTCAAACAGATGGCTGTTTATTTAAGCGTGTCGAGGTTTTTGGGTACTGGTTTGGCCCAGCTGCTTTTCGTCCCTTCAGCATTACTGATTAAGTATATGGCCTCCCTGCTGGCTTGACAGGATCCGGAAGGCAGGGCTTGCAGTCTAAATTAGGAGGTGACATGCCGGTGAAGCCGGACCTTGCGGGCGCCCGGGAGCGGGCCGGGGTTTTGCGCAATGAAATTGAACATCATAATTATCTTTATTATGTGCTGGACCAGCCGGTTATCCCGGACTCCCAGTACGACCGGATGATGCGGGAACTGGGACAGCTGGAGAAAGAGTTTCCGGAGCTGGTCATCCCTCACTCACCCACCCAAAGGGTCGGCGGGCGGCCCCGGGAGGGTTTTACGACCCTGCGCCATCTTTCCCCGGTGCTGAGCCTGGCCAACGCCTTCAATGAAGGGGAACTGCGGGATTTTGACCGGAGGGTAAGGCAAGCCCTGCCGGGGGAGCAGGTCCAATATGTGGTGGAGCCGAAGATCGACGGACTGGCGGTTTCCCTTTATTACGAAAACGGTCTCTTTATCCGGGGGGCTACCCGGGGTGACGGTGAAACCGGTGAGGATATCACCGGAAACTTGAAAACCATCGGCAGTGTTCCCCTCCGGCTGCGCCGGGCCGTACCAGCCCTGGAGGTGAGGGGCGAGGCTTACATGTCCAAGGATGTTTTTGTCCGCCTGAACGCGGCCAGGGAGGAAGCGGGCGAAAGCCTGTTTGCCAACCCGCGCAATGCCGCCGCGGGCACCCTGCGCCAGCTGGATCCCAGGATCACGGCTTCCCGCAGGTTGGCCCTCTTCGTGTACGGGATAGGGTACAGCAGCGGAATTTCTCCCGCCGGGCACAGGGAGGTCCTGGAGCTGCTTGGGGAGCTGGGTTTTAAAGTAAACCCGGACTACAGGGTATTCGAGCAGATGGACAAACTGATTGAATACATTGACCAGTGGCAGGCCGGCCGTTTTGATCTGCCCTATGCCGTGGATGGCATGGTTATTAAAGTTAATTCACTGGACCAGCAAGAAAGGCTGGGGGCCACCACAAAAAACCCCCGCTGGGCCGTGGCCTGCAAGTTTCCCCCGGAGCAGGCGGTGACCCGGATTAAAAATATTTTTGTTCGGGTGGGGCGGACCGGGGTTTTAACCCCCAGCGCGGATTTTGAGCCTGTCCGTCTGGCCGGGACTACTGTAAGCAGGGCTACATTACATAACGAGGACATGATTAAAGAGAAGGACATCCGCATCGGGGACAGGGTGCTGGTGCAGAAGGCGGGGGATGTCATCCCCGAGATTGTAGCCGTGCTTGCCGGGGAGCGGGAAGGCCGGGAAGTACCCTGGACCATGCCCAGGGAATGTCCTTCCTGCGGGTCCCCCGTGGTCCGGGCGGAAGGGGAGGCGGCTGTCCGCTGCACCAACCTGGCCTGCCCGGATCAGCTCTGGGAAGGATTGATTCATTTCGCCTCCCGCAACGCCATGGACATCGCCGGGTTGGGGCCGGCGGTAATAGGCCAGCTCCTGGCGGCGGGCCTGGTGAGCGACCCGGCGGATCTTTATGCGCTGCGCCCCGGGGACCTTATCAAACTGGAGCGCCTGGGGGCCAAGTCCGCCCAGAATTTGCTGGAGGCTATCGGGGCCAGTAAAAACAATTCCCTGGCCAGGCTGATTTTCGCCCTGGGCATCCGCCATGTGGGCGAACGTGCGGCCAGGGTCCTGGCCAATCGCTGCAAATCATTGGAAGCCCTGATGGCTGCCCCGGAGGAGGACCTGATGGCAATCCCGGAAATCGGACCTAAAATTGCCTCCAGCATTGCCGGATTCTTCGCCGGTGAAGAAAACCGGCGGGTGCTGGAAAAGCTGGTTCAGGCGGGTGTCAATACCGGGGACGCCGACGCTGAAACGGGGGAGGAGGGACCGCTGTCCGGCAAGATTTTCGTAATCACAGGCGCCCTGGCGGACTTCAGCCGCCAGGAGGCCAGGGAACAGGTGGAAAAGCGCGGGGGAAAGGTTGCCTCCAGCGTCAGCCGCAATACCGATTATGTCGTAACCGGGGAAAAACCCGGCTCCAAGTACGAGAAGGCGGTCGCCCTGGGCCTTAAGATTCTTAAAGAAGGGGAATTTAAAGAAATCCTCGCCAGAGAGTGAGATTCAAAAACAATTCTTAATTGGGGGCGCCGGGGGCTTCCGTCTTACTTAAGTGAAGTTTGATTAGGGTTATAGAGGATGAGGCGCATCAGACGCCGGAGGGGTTTTGCCACCGCCCTTTCCGGCGTTTTTGTTTATACCGGGTTTTCCCCGGCAAATGTAGTGGGGCTGCAGGGCCGGGGCAGTACTTATCTCCCCGGTTTATGTATATTGAATAACGGACCAATCCGGCTTTTCAGCACCTGGTATTTATGATAGTATTAGCTTTGATTCCACTGTAAAACAGGGTAAGGGCCTTTAAAATCAAGCCCTCCTTCCTTTTTTGTCAAAATCTTACCATGTTTCCGGCCTGGGAAATCCGGCAATTTTTAAAAGCACTAGTTGTCTAGTTAAGGGGTGAAACAAGATGAAAGATCAAAATAAAATTGTTATCGTAGACACGACTTTAAGGGATGGGGAACAGACGGCGGGGGTTGTCTTTGCCAACCGGGAAAAAGTCAGGATAGCAAAATTTTTGAATGAGCTCGGCGTGCACCAAATTGAGGCCGGCATACCGGTCATGGGCGGGGATGAAAAAAAAGCCATCCGGGCCATCTGCAGGGCCGGGCTCAGTTCCAGCATCATGGGCTGGAACCGGCCTGTAATTAAGGATATCGAGGCGTCTCTCGATTGCGGAGTGGATGCGGTAGCCATTTCCATTTCCACTTCGGACATCCATATCAAGCATAAATTAAAATCAACCCGGGAATGGGTCCTGGAACAAATGGTCAAGGCCACCGAATTTGCTAAAAGGGAGGGCATGAAGATTTCAGTGAACGCGGAAGACGCCTCCCGCAGCGATCTCGATTTTTTAATTAAATTTGCCAGAGCCGCCAAAGAGGCGGGCGCGGACCGCCTGCGCTACTGTGACACCGTGGGGATTATGGAGCCCTTTGCCATTTACGAGATCATTAAAAAGATTAAAGAAGCGGTTGATATCGATATTGAAATGCACACCCACAACGACTTTGGCATGGCCACAGCCAACGCCCTGGCGGGGATCCGGGCGGGCGCCAGCCACGTGGGGGTTACGGTCATGGGCCTGGGTGAGCGGGCCGGCAACGCTGCTTTGGAGGAAGTTGTAATGGCCCTGAAGCACCTCTATAATATCGACCTTAATTTCAAGACGGAAATGTTTGTGGAAGTGGCGGAGTATGTTTCCCGGGCTTCCGGCCGGGAACTTCCGGCCTGGAAAGCCATTGTGGGTTCCAACATGTTTTCCCACGAGGCCGGGATTCACGCCGACGGGGTCGTCAAGGATCCCACGACTTACGAGGCGTTCCAGCCCGAAGAGGTGGGTCTGATGCGCCAGATAGTGATCGGCAAACACTCCGGAACAGCTTCCCTGAAGGCCAAATTTGCCGAATTCGGTAAAACCCTGACCGATCATCAGGCCCAGGAGTTGCTGCCCAAAATCCGCTCCATTACTATTTCACTCAAACGCCCGCTGTTTGACAAGGAAATTGTTTATATCTACGAAGATTACTTTGGAAAGAGGGATTAAAATTGGGGCAAACCATCATTGAAAAAATCCTGTCCAGCCACAGCGGCCGGGAAGTCCGGGCAGGGGATATTGTGGTGGCGGAAGTCGATTATGTCATGGGTCAGGATGGAACTGCCCCCCTGGCGATCCGGGCCTTTCATGATCTTGGCGGCCGGGATGTCTTTGACCGGGACCGCGTGGCCTTTGTCATCGATCACAGCGCCCCCAGCCCCAACGAAGGTGTTTCCGCGCTGCACAAGCTGATGAGGGAATTTACCAGGGAAAAGGGCTTTAAGCTCTACGACATAGGTGAAGGCGTTTGCCACCAGCTGCTCCCCGAAAGCGGCCGGGTAGGGCCGGGCAGCCTGGTTATTGGGGCCGACTCCCATACCTGCACTTACGGGGCGTTGAATGCCTTCTCCACCGGGGTGGGTTCCACGGACCTGGCCGGCGGCCTGATTGCCGGTAAAATGTGGTTCAAAGTGCCAGAGACTATAAAATTTGTTAGTAATGGTGTCCTGCCCCCCGGCGTTTATTCCAAGGATCTGATCCTTTACCTGATTGGCCGGGTTACCGCCGACGGGGCCACCTACCTGGCTGCCGAATTCACAGGTGAAGCCATCGGCGCCCTGTCCCAGGAGGCCCGTTTTACCATTTCCAACATGGCTATCGAGATGGGGGCCAAAGCCGGCTTAATGGAGGCGGATGATAAAACCTTCGCCTGGCTGCGGCGCTATACCAGCCGGGAATTTACACCGGTAACCGCCGATCCGGACGCCGTTTACACCCGGGTTTTGGAACACGACGCCGCGGCGCTGGAGCCCCAGGTGGCCAGGCCGCACCGGGTGGACAACGTTGTTCCGGTGGGCGAGGCGGCGGGAAAGCCTGTCCAGCAGGCGGTGCTGGGCACCTGCACCAACGGGCGTCTGGAGGATCTGCGTATTGCCGCCGGGATTCTGGGCGGACGCCAAATCCACCGGGATGTGCGCCTTATTGTGGCCCCTGCCTCCCGCAGGGTGTTTCTTGACGCCATGGCGGAGGGCATAATCCAGACCCTGGTGGAAGCCGGGGCGGCGCTGGTGACACCGGGCTGCGGACCCTGCGTGGGGACCCACAACGGCGTGCCGTCGGACGGGGAAACTGTTATTTCCACTGCCAACCGTAATTTTAAGGGGCGAATGGGCAACTCCAACGCCGAGATTTACCTGGCCTCGCCCGCAACCGTAGCCGCCAGCGCCGTGACCGGCAGAATCACCGACCCCCGGGAATTTCTCTAGTTATTCTTAGATAGTCTTATAAAGGCATCCCTTGCGGCTCACATGGGTTGAAAAAGCAATTCCCGGCCGGCAGCCGGTTTACTTTAAGCGGGATTTTTTAACAACAACCGGTAAGAAGAAGGTGTTTAGATGCATTTTAACGGTAAAGCCCACAAATTCGGTGACGACGTCAATACCGATTATATTATTTCGGGTAAATACAAGTTTAAAACCCTGGACATGAAAGAACTGGCCAAATATGTTATGGAAGATTTAGTGCCTGATTTTTACGAAAAGGTTGCCCCCGGTGACTTCATTGTGGCCGGCAGCAATTTTGGCTGCGGCTCCTCCAGGGAACAGGCGCCCCTGGCCATCAAGTACGCCGGTGTCGGGGCAGTCCTGGCCAGGTCCTTTGCCCGGATTTTTTTCCGCAACGCCATTAATACCGGCCTTCCCGTGGTGGAATGCGATACCGGCGGGATCGATCCGGGGGACGAGCTGTCCATTGACCTGGAGGCGGGTGTTATCAACAACAGGTCCAAGGGCACAGTTATTCCGGTCAAGCCCTTGCCGGAGGTTATGATTAGAATCCTCAAGGACGGCGGCCTGGCACCGCATTTCAGAAAACACGGCGGTTTTAACCTCACGGAGTAAGAAGCCCTCAGCCCTTTGGCCTTCCTTGCCCGGGCCGGCTTTGCCGGACCAATAAACCCCGGGCCATGCGCACCCGGCGGTTATTGGGGCCGGTTTGATTTCCCGGACCTGAAACAGCCCGCAATTTACGTTGCGGTTGCTAAAATTACTCCCTACTATAAATTCTGGAGGTACTTCATGTCTTATAACGTTACCTTGATCCCCGGGGACGGGGTCGGGCCTCAGATTGTGGAAGCTTCCCGCAGGGTCATCGACGCCTCCGGGGTTACCATTCACTGGGAAGTTGTTGAGGCCGGGGAGGCCATGATCCCCCAATACGGTACCCCCCTGCCCCAGTACGTCCTGGATTCCATTAGAAAAAACAAGGTGGCCCTGAAGGGTCCACTCACCACCCCGGTGGGAAAGGGATTTCGCAGTGTCAACGTGACCCTGCGCCAGGAGTTGGACCTGTACGCCAATGTCCGCCCGGCCCGGAACCTGCCGGGGGTCGCAACCCGCTACAGCGGGGTGGATCTGATCATAGTGCGGGAAAACACCGAGGACCTTTACGCCGGTATCGAGCACCGGGTCGGCAAAAACGCGGCGGAAAGCATCAAGATTATCACCCGGGAGGCGTCTACCCGGATCGCCCGCTTTGCCTTTGAGCTGGCCAGGCGCCAGGGCCGCAAAAGAGTTACCGCCGTCCATAAGGCCAACATTATGAAGTTATCCGACGGGCTCTTCCTGGAATGCGCCCGGGAGGTTGCTGAAGGGTACCGGGACATCGCCTTTGACGACATGATTGTTGACGCTATGTGCATGAAGCTGGTCCAGACGCCCGAACTTTACGATGTATTGCTTTTGCCCAACCTTTACGGAGACATAGTTTCCGATCTTTGCGCCGGTCTGGTGGGCGGTCTGGGTGTGGCCCCGGGCGCCAACTTTGGCGACGATGCGGCGGTTTTCGAGCCGGTTCACGGCAGCGCCCCCCGCCATGCCGGCAAGAACAGGGTCAATCCCCTGGCAACCCTGCTTTCCGGCGTGCTGATGCTGAAGCACCTGGGCGAGACGGATGCCGCCGGACGGATTATGGACGCGGTAATCCGGGTGCTGGAAGAAAAGGAAAGCCTCACTTACGACCTCGGAGGCAGCGCCGGAACCAGTGGCATGGCCGACGCCATCATCGGGGCCATGGAAACAGGGTAAAAGGTTAGAGGGTAATGTAAAAACGCCCCGGAAAGAAAACAATGACCCCGGGAAGCGCCATTATACGGACATCATTAAATAAAAACACGGCCGGACTTTTTAAGACCGGCCGTGTTTTCTATGACCCGGGCTAAAATCCGGCCTAATCTCCGGGAAGAAGGCCGGCCCCGGCCAGCGCATCCCTCAATGATACATTATTCTTAGCAATCATTTCGGAAATGGCCCTCAAAAGCGCCTCATTGGCGGCGCTCTCCAGGGAGCTTTTTAAGACTGCCGCGTTTTTAAACAGTTCACTGCTGGCAAATATTTTACATATGAAATCGTTACTGGTATTCATGTATTCCTGATAACCCAACTCAAATAGTTCCGGAGCCGATAATCCGAATTCCCCCAAGGTTTCACCCCCTTCCTTTAATCCGGCAGCTGAATATTTCGACAACAAGGCAATAATACCTGTAAGCGCCGCGGTTAAAATAAAAGCAGCTGCGGTAATTCCCCCGGTGAGTCGATAAAGAAGCAATATTCCTGGAGAAAGTGCATAAAACGATTCCCCTCCAACCATACTAGGTAAGGCGCTAGTTTCTAGTATTTTACCCGGGAGGTGAATATTTTGGCAAACCGGAGCAGGTTCGGGGATAATGAGGCCCGGCTTAAAGCCATGTCCAGGGCCGAACGCCCCGATGGTGTTGTGGTGGATCCCGTCCCCATTACTGCCGGCGAGGAAGTTACCGTGCTCTACCAGGGGGCGCTGGGACAAGGGGGCAGGGAGCAGGTATACCTGCATTATGGTTTTGGCAGGCATGACAATTGGCGGAACTTATCAGAGCTGCGCATGGAGAAAACCGGCTGGGGTTGGGTAGCCGGCGTTGTCATGCCGGAGCACGAAGGACGCTTCAATATGTGCTTCAGGGACGAAGCCGGTAACTGGGATAACAACAACAGAGTCGACTGGAGCTTTCAAATTCATAACGGGAGCCGATTTTGCTAGTCAGGTCAATCCCCGCTGTCAGCTGGTGGGGATTTTTTAAAATGAATAAAAATCCCGTTACACGACTTTTTCTATCGCGTAACGTTTTTATTGCTTTTTAGGATAAGAGACAAAATTCTGCCGCAAAAATGTGATTTGCAAACGGATTCTTGGTTTGAACAGGAAGGAGACTTTTAGCTGTGAGAATATTGATGTTGTCCTGGGAGTACCCGCCGAAAAGTGTCGGCGGCCTGGCCCAACATGTTTACGATCTTACCAACGCCCTGGCAGAAAACGGGGTGGACATCCACTTGATCACCTCGGGGGGGGCGGGGGCGCCCCATTTTGAACAGGTCAACGGAGTCAAGGTGTACCGCGTGGATCCCTACCGGGTATCCTCGCCGGATTTTGTAACCTGGGTTGCCCAGTTCAATGTGGCCCTGCTGGAGAAGGCCATACCCATCCTGGCCAATAACAGTGATATTCAGGTTTTACATGCCCATGACTGGCTGGTGGCTTACGCTGCCAGGGCCATCAAACACGCGGGGCGCCTGCCCCTGGTGGTTACGATTCATGCCACGGAATATGGCCGCAATAACGGCCTGCATAACGACACCCAGAGGCATATCAGCGACATTGAATGGTGGCTGACCTACGAGGCCTGGCGGGTGATCTGCTGCAGCCATTTTATGGAGGACGAGGTGCGGCGCGTCTTCCAGTTGCCCCAGGATAAGGTCGCCGTTATTCCCAACGGTGTTGACGCCGGCAACTTCAGTACAGGAAGCAAAAAGGCGCGGCGCAGCGACTATGCAGCCCCGGACGAGAAAATAATATTTTACGTGGGAAGGCTGGTTCAGGAAAAAGGTGTCCAGCTGCTTCTGGACGCCGCCCCTGAGGTTCTGTCCCATTACCCTCAGGCCAAATTTGTGATAGCGGGTAAAGGCCCGTATCTGGAGGTTTTAAAACAGCAGGCTGCGGCTATGGGCATCGCCAACAGGGTCTATTTTACAGGATATATTCCCGACGAAGTCCGGAACAGCCTTTACAGTTGGGCGGAAGTAGCGGTCTTTCCCAGTTTATATGAACCTTTCGGTATTGTAGCGCTGGAAGCGATGGCCGCCAGGACGCCGGTCATTGTGTCGGACTGCGGGGGGATCAGTGAAATTGTAAGACATGGAGAGGACGGATTGAAAGCCCAAACCGGAAACAGCCACTCCCTGGCCCAAAATGTCCTGACTCTCCTCAGACAGCCCCAACTGGGCGGTTATTTGAGAGAAATGGCTTACCGGAAGGTTACGCAGGAATTCAATTGGAAAGTAATTGCCCGGCAGACAGCTTCTGTTTACCGGGAAGTCCGGGAGGCCCACCGCAGCACCCCCTGGTCCGAGGAAAGCAAAAACGGTATTTTCGGGAGATTTAACCGCCTGCTGACCCGGTATAGCTAGGGTAAAAGGGGCATACCATCATAACAGGAAAAATGTTATCTGGTCTGGAAACGGAGGATGAGAATGAAGGCAATTATCATGGCCGGCGGGGAAGGATCACGCTTAAGGCCCCTTACCTGCGGCCGGCCCAAGCCGATGGTACCGGTTTTAAACCGCCCGATTATGACGCATATTGTGGATTTATTAAAACAGTATGGTTTTACGGACATAGGAGCAACCCTGCAGTATCAGCCGGAATCTATCCGGGACTATTTCGGCAACGGGGCGGAGCAAGGAGTCAATTTACGTTATTACGTGGAAGAGACGCCCCTGGGCACGGCCGGCAGCGTTAAAAATGCGGCGGCATTCCTGGACGAAACCTTTCTGGTGATCAGCGGGGACGCCCTGACTGATCTGGATCTGGCCAGGGCTGTTGAGTTTCATAAAACAAAGGGCGCCCTGGCAACGCTAGTTTTAACCCGGGTGGAGTGTCCCCTGGAGTACGGTGTCGTAATTACCGCGGATGACGGCAGAATCACCCAGTTTCTGGAGAAGCCGGGCTGGGGCGAGGTCTTCAGCGATACGGTCAATACCGGCATCTATGTCCTGGAACCGGAGGTGCTTGAATACTTTCCGCCGGGCAAAAAGTTTGACTTCAGCAAGGATCTCTTCCCCCTGCTGCTGAGGGAGAAGAAGCCCTTATTCGGGTTGGTCCTGCCGGGCTACTGGTGCGATATCGGCAACCTTCAGCAGTACCTGGAGGCGCACCACGCCGCCCTGGCCGGAAAGGTCCGGATTAAGATCCCGGGGGCAGAGATCTCACCCGGGGTCTGGGTGGAGGACGGCGCCTTTGTGGAACCTGGCGCTTTGCTTAAAGGCCCGGCGCTGATTGGCGCCAATTGCCGGATAGGCAAGCAGGCCCGGATTGAACCTTACACAGTCCTGGGCAGCGGCTGTCTGGTTCAGGCCAGGGCCTCCCTCAAAAGGAGCGTTCTCTGGGATAATGTTTACGTGGGGACGGGGGCCGCCCTGAGGGGCGCGGTCCTGGGCAGCCGGGTGCGGGTACAGGGGGGCGCCGGGATTTACGAGGGGGCCGTGGTGGGGGATGATTCCATCATTCGCGAAAACTGTATCATTAAGCCCGATGTTAAGCTATGGCCCAACAAACTGGTGGAAACCGGGGTCACTGTTCAGCGGAGCCTCATCTGGGGCACTTGCTTACCTAAGAAAATATTTGGCTTTGAAGGTATTTCCGGCCTGGTTAACGTGGAGATAACCCCGGAATTTGCCGCCAGGGCCGGCGCCGCCTTCGCCTCCGTGGCCGGTCCGGGAACGCGTCTGGCCGTCAGCTGCGACAGCTACAGCACATCGCAAATGATTAAAGAAGCGGCGGCCAGCGGCATGCAGTCCTCCGGCGCCGCAGTGCTGGACCTGGGAGCCTGCATTACACCGGCGCACCGTTACGGTGTGCGGGCTCTGAACTGCAAGGGGGGGCTGCATGTAAAGGTGTCGCCCCAGACTCCGGACAAGGTCGTTATGGTTTTCAGCAACGCCCTGGGCGGCAACATTTCCAGGGGACAGGAGCGCAAAATAGAAAACGCCCTGGCCAGGGAGGATTTTTTGCGGGCTGAAACCGGGCAGATCAAAAAGCCCGTTAACGTAACCAGAGTCGCGGACAGGTATATCTCCGCCATCTGCGGGGACTTGAGCCCGGGTATGTTAAGGGAAGCCAGATTCAAGCTGATGCTGAGCTACGACCAGCTGAATCTGGATAAATTCGTTAACTCCCTCTGCCGGGAACTGGGGGTTGCCCTGGAAGGGAACGGCCCGGAAGATCCTTCCGGCTACCGCAACTGGCGCTCCTACCAGGAAATGCTGCCGTCCCTGGCCCAGGCAGTGATGGAGAGCGGCGCCGCGGCAGGGGCTGTGCTTGACCCCAACGCCGATCACCTGATTATGATTGATGAAAGGGGGCAAATTATCCAGGATGAAATGCTGACAGCCCTGCTGGCTCTGATTATCCTGAAAGGGCAGGGGGGGACGGTTGTTGTTCCGGTTACAGCTCCCAGGGCCATTGAGGCGCTGGCCGAGCGTTATCGGGGCAGGGTTGTGCGGACTAAAACCGCCCTGCAGGATTTTCTGGAGAAAGTTATGGAGCCTGACAATCAGCCGGGTTTGGCGGGAGTTAACGGTATTTCCCGGTTTTTCCTGCATTTTGACGCACTTTCCGCCCTGGTCAGGATCCTTGACCATATGGCCCGGAACCGGGCCGCCCTTTCCGCCCTGGTGGGTGAAATCCCCTCCTTCTTTATGGACAGGAGGGAGATACCCGTGCCCTGGGAGTCCAAGGGCAGGGTAATCAGAAGCCTGATCCAGGATCCGCCGGCGGGACGTCTGGAATTGCTGGATGGCGTCAAGGTCTATCACCGGGACGGTTGGGCCCTGGTTCTTCCCGACCCGGACGAGCCGGTCTGCCGGGTGTTCAGCGAGGGCAGCACCATGGAAATAGCCGAGTCGCTTACTGATTTTTATATCGATAAAATCAGCAAAATCGCTGGAGCTAATATCTGAAAGGATTACGGTTAACAAAAACAAAAACCTTTCTGTTTTTTTTCGCAAAAACTTCGGACCCCGGGTTCGAAGTTTTTCTTGATCATGTAAAAAGTTTCTTTTTAATAAGCCTGATCTTTGATGGGCGCGCCTGGGAACAGTCAATGAATCAACTGATTAGAAGTCCACTGACCTCTTCCGCAAGAAATCCTTATTAAACAAATAGGGAAACTGAAGGAAAATCTCTTGACAGGCGGGGTAAGTTGAGGTACTCTTAGCAATAACGATAATGATAACCATTATCATGTCATGGTTAAAAGGGAGGTAAAGATGGTAAAAACGGATGGTGCTGAGACGCTCAGCCAGTTAAATCCGGGGGAGCACGGCAGGATTACGCGCATTGCGGCAAAGGGCCCTGTTCGCCGCCGCATTCTGGAAATGGGTCTTACTCCGGGGTCGCAAGTATGGGTGAAGGGTGTTGCCCCGCTGGGTGATCCCATGGAGATACTGGTTAAAGGCTACAGCTTGAGCCTCAGGAAGGAAGAAGCAAGCAGCATCTTGGTGGAGGTGTTGTTCCGGCATGAACGGTAAAATTTTGCCTCTGAGCTTTGTGCAGAGCGGCCGGCGCGCCGTTATCAAAGAATTCACCGGATGCCGGAATTTGAGCCGGCGTCTAACGGAAATGGGCCTGATTCCCGGCAGCAGACTCAGGGTAATCAGAAATGACTGCGGCAGTCCGCTGATTGTCTCTCTCGGAGAGGGGCGCCTGGCCCTGGGCAGCGGGATGGCTCTGAAAATAATGGTGGAAGATATCGGTGAAGAGTGAGCAGTGAAGGAAGAAACTCAGTTCAAACAGTTGGTTGATCAACTATATCCGGGAGGTGTACTTAGATGGGAGTTGCGCTTAATATCCCAGACGAGGAAAGATATGTATTGGCCCTGGCCGGCAACCCCAACTCGGGAAAGACCACTATCTTTAACAACTTGACCGGCGCCCGTCAGCATGTGGGTAATTGGCCGGGCGTGACGGTGGAAAAAAAAGAAGGGCGGCTTGTCAGCGGGGGAAAGGTTGTCCGGGTGGTGGATCTGCCCGGGACATACAGCCTGGGAGGCTATTCGGAAGATGAAGCAGTAGCCAGGGACTATATTCTTTTTGAGAAACCCGATGTGGTTGTAAACATCATTGACGCTTCCAATCTTGAGCGCAATCTTTACTTAACGGTTCAGCTCCTGGAGATGGGCGCCAATGTTGTAGTAATCCTGAACATGTATGATGAATTGAAAGCCAGGCAGATCGAAATTGACCTTCCCAAACTGGCGGAACTGCTGGGCGTGCCGGTGGCTCCCGCAGTCGCCACGCGCAGACAGGGGATGGAGGATTTAGTGGCGCTGGCTCTGGGGGTTGCCGGGGCAAAAGAGCGGCGTTTGTTGAAAATAAACTACGGCAGGGAAATGGAAACCGAGATCGCCAATCTGGAGAAGGAAATCTTAAAAAACCCGAGTTTGAAGGAATTCGCCCCTCGTTGGCTGGCGGTCAAGCTGCTGGAGGGCGATGAAGGCGTCTTGAACAGGCTTGGAAAATACACCGGCACGGACATGCTGTCAACCCTGCGCAACGAGGCCGTCAAACGCCTGGAGGAGAAATACGGCGAGGACATTGACGCTCTGGTCGCCGACCAGCGCTACGGCTTTATCAGCGGTCTGGCCAAGGAGGCGGTTACCAGGCGGCAGACCGCGGAGTCCCGCCTGATGACATCAGATAAAATAGACAACATTGTCACCAACCGCTATTTGGGAATTCCCATTTTCCTCCTGTCCATGTGGCTGGTCTTTCAGTTTACTTTTAAATTGAGCGCGCCTCTCACCGGGTGGATTGAAGCCCTTTTTGAATGGTTCGCCGGCGCCGCGGAAGTATTGCTGGCTTCCCTGGGAGCTTCGGAAATAATCGGTTCACTGGTTGTGAGCGGTATAATTGGCGGTCTGGGTTCTGTCCTGGTCTTCATTCCGCCGATTTTCCTGCTGTTCCTGGCCATTTCTTTGTTGGAGGACAGTGGTTACATGGCCAGGGTGGCCTATATTATGGATCGCTTCATGCACTCCCTGGGACTGCACGGAAAGTCCTTTATCCCGCTTTTAATCGGTTTCGGCTGCAACGTTCCGGCCGTCATGGCCACCAGGACCCTGGAAAACAAAAGCGACCGCCTCATAACCATATTGATCAACCCGTTTATGTCCTGCAGCGCCCGGCTGCCTGTCTACGTCCTTTTTGCAGGGGCGTTCTTTGCCGGCTATCAGGGGTTGGTTATTCTTTCCCTATACCTGTTGGGCATCGTCCTGGCTGTTGTGACGGGTGTATTTTTAAAGAAATTTTTCTTTAAGGGGGAAACATCTCATTTTGTTATGGAACTCCCTCCTTACCGGGTTCCCACCCTGAAAGGCTGCTTTATTCATATGTGGGAAAGGGGCAGTATTTTTCTGCGGAAAGTCGGTAAAATCATCTTCACTGTAGTGGTGCTGGTCTGGGTTCTGTCGAGCCTGCCCGCTGGTGTGGAGTACGCCAGCCAGGAGAGCATTCTGGGACGGATCGGGAGCTTTCTGGCGCCGGTTTTTGAGCCCGCGGGCTTTGGCAACTGGGAAGCCGCGGTTGCTCTGGTATTCGGTTTCCTGGCCAAAGAAGTGGTGGTGGGCACCCTGGGCGTAATCTACGGGGCGGAGGAAGCCGGTTTGACTGAAGTACTTGCCCAGCACTGGACAATGCTTTCCGCCTATGCCTTTATGGTAATGACTTTAGTTTATACGCCCTGCGTTGCCACCCTGGGAGCAATCAGAAGAGAAACCAATTCCTGGGGCTGGACAGCCTTTGCCGTAGGGTATAGTCTGGCGCTTGGCTGGCTTCTGGCGGTCCTCATTTACCAGGGCGGCAGGCTGCTCGGGCTTAGTTAAAGACATCCTCGGAAGGGAAGATAATCAGCATGGAGACAATGTTTTTAGTGGGCACAGGCATATTGGCCACAGCAGTTTTAATCCGGCAGCTAACAGTTGCTGCCGGAGGCTCTAACTGCAGCCACTGCGACCGGGCCTGTAAAAACTGTCCCGTAAAGGAGAAAACTGCAAAACCACAAGTATAGTTGAATTTTACGTCACCATCATATTTGCCGTTATCATCATTATAAGGTAAGCTGAATTCAGAATTCGAGGAGTTATAATTAATGCTTTCCTTCATGTTTTAGTTGCCCGTATAAGTGCTGGTTTTAACCGCGTTCTGCATCGTCCCCCTTGCTATACCGCCCTGGCTCCCTGATGGTCCCGGGCCCGGTACCAGCTGTAGTCGAGATCCGGGAAAATATTATCGCGGTATTCCAAGTCCCCTAAAAACCCCTCATCGATCCGGTTGTTTTCAATTTGATCGTGCAGGCGCAGGAAATTGTCGAGGTGGACTTTGGTCCTCCGGACAGCGTACTCTACCATGGTGCCCGTGCTCATGATAAAAGCCCAGTCGCTGCTCTGGGCCAGCAGCAGTTCCCGGCCCGCTTGATTGAGGGCCCGGCGGAGCAGCCCGCCGGCGCCGAAACGGCGGTTGGCCATGGACGTCATCATGCCGGCTGCCATATGCAGGTGCCGGTAAATCCAGTCGTTCGCCCCGCAGAGCCAGACTTCGTGGTACCCCTTGTTGCCCCAGCTGGAGGAGCAGGGTACAGCCACCTGGTTGCAGGGAAACCGCTGAAGATAATCGCTGGGGGTTACAAGCTCAATCTCATCCTGATCAAAGGCAATTTTTCTGATCAGGTATTCCAGCCAGGCCGGTCCCTCAAACCACCAGTGGCCGAAGAGTTCGGCGTCGTAGGGCGCAACGATCAAAGGCGGCCGATCCATCAGGCCGGCCAGGTGATTAACCTGTTGCTGCCGGTTAAACATAAAATTGCCGGCGTGTTCGGCCGCCTTTTCCTCCGCGGCCCGGGGGCTATAGGCTTCTTTTTGGCTTAAATCCATTTTGCCTGTAATCTTGTAATATTTCATTCCCGTGTGGATCCTGATCCCGTCCGGGTGAATGTAGTGCTTGATGTATTCATAATCAAGATCGTGTCCGATATCCCGGTAGAATTCCCGGTAGTTATAATCGCCCGGGTAGCCTTCCATGGTGCTCCAGACCTGCTTGGAGGATTCAATATCCCGGCCGAAGGCGGCCACCCCGGTGGGGCAGAATATTGGCGCAAAGATACCGAAGCGGGGCCGGTGGGAGGCGTAAAGAATACCATGGGAATCGGTGAAAAAGAATTTCAGCCCATTTTCTTTTAGGATTTCATCCAGGCCCGGGGTGTAGGCGCATTCGGGCAGCCAGATCCCCCTGGGAGGAACCCCCAGGTGCTTTTGATAGTGTTCCACGGCAGCCCTGACCTGAACCCTTACCGCTTCGGGCTGCAGCAGCATCAGCGGGAGGTAGCCGTGGGTGGCGGCGCAGGTAATAATCTCCAGGCGCCCCGCGTCCTGAAATTTTTTAAAGGCAGCAACAAGATTGCGGTGATAACGGTCGTTAAAAACGGTCATGGCTTCCTGAAAGCGCCTTTTATACATCAGGGCGGCTTCATGAAAGGGACTTCCGTAGGTGCGTCCTTCTTCCTTGCGGGCCAGCTCCAGCAGTCTGGACAGGTGCTTTGCGTAACGCTCCTGGAGAAGCGGATCGGTAAGCATGGAAATTAGGGACGGGGACAGCGTCATAGTTAATCTAAATTGTACATTATCCCCCAGCAGCCGGTCAAAAACCTGAATCAAGGGGATATAGGTTTCTGTAATGGCTTCGTAAAGCCATTTTTCTTCCAGAAAATTTTCGTGTTCTGGATGCCGTACGTAGGGCAGATGAGCATGCAGTACAAAACAAAGGTATCCTTTGACCATAATAAACCCCTTTCAAATTATCCTGGGAGTGTTTTTTACTTTTGCTGAGGGTTCCAAATACCGGGTGAAGTAACCTCCAGAGGCAGTTTGCCCGCTTTCACAGCCAGTTCTTCGATGATCAACGGCGAGCTGGTACCATACTGGAACCTGCCGAGGGAGCGATAAAGTCCTTCAATCCACATCCATTCTTCATCCAGGCGGTCTGACAGAGATGCCCGGGGTGTAGTTACGGTGTTTGATCTTAAAAGGGTTACAAAGCGGCCATCCTGAAACATCCGCCCCAAATCCACACAAAAAGAACGGTCGGGTTCTCCTACCTTAATGTGCCAGTTATCCACATGTTCGCCTACATGTATATCGACAAAACCCCTGGCGTTGGAACCGTTAAAGTCAACACCGGTTACATCATATACCCTCAGGACAGGGTGGGTGGAATTCCAGGCCGCCAGCCCGTAGGACGTGTTGAACTCCTCTTGTTTTGTGGCGGTAATCTCCCAATAGGCGTACAGCCAGTGCGGGTCCCTGGCCAGTAAGGCCAGCCGGTCCACTCCGTAACGGTGCGGGAGTTGCGGGTCCTGGTAAACCTGCCCGGGCCTCGCTGTTGGGACTGGAACATGGATGCCGGGCTCCTCGGCGGTTTCTTCCAAGAATAAAGGACGAGGCAAGTTTTCATAATTGACTTTCCGTAAGTCCCGCCCGTTTTTGGAAACCAACAAAAAAACACCTGCCGCCGCCACCAGGATAAAGGCCAAAAACAACCATGGAAGCAACAAATTCAACACATTCATGGAGTAAGGTCCCCCTCTCAATGGTAAAAAAATTAACCCTTAAAAAACGGTTATAATTGAACTGCTTAAAATCTTTTTTTATTATTGCCCAGACTAAAAATGTTTATTTACCTCAAACTAAATTTATAAACTGCAAAAAAAGAAAGGCTTTAGGTAAAAAACCGGGAACAAAAAGGGAACTGAAAAACCTGCGGCGAAAAAAACAGTAAAAACGATAAAAACGCCCTGTCCCAAAGGAGGTTTGCCAGATAACCCAGATAGAGGAAAAAAAAGAGAAGGCGGCAAAAGTTATAGAAATCCTGGGACACGCCTATCCCGGCGCCGGTACGGCTTTAAACTTCAACAATCCCTTTGAACTGCTGGTGGCTGCAATTCTTTCCGCCCAGTGTACTGACCGGCAGGTAAACCGGATCACCAGTTCCCTGTTCAAAAAATACAAAACTCCCGGTGATTTTGCCGCGTTAACTCCGGAAGAGTTGGCCCGGGAGATTAAAGGATGCGGGCTTTATCGCAGCAAAAGCAAGTATATTGTAGAAACAGCCCGCAAGCTTTTAGAACTGCATGATGGCCGGGTGCCGGAAACCAGGGAGGAACTTCAAGCTTTGCCGGGGGTGGGACGGAAGACTGCCGGGGTAGTGCTGGGGGTAGCTTACGGCGGCAGCGCCCTCCCTGTGGATACCCATGTTTACCGGGTGGCCCGGCGCTTGGGCCTGTCCGGGGCCAGGCTGCCCGAAAAAGTCGAAGAGGACCTGGTTGAATGTCTTGCGCCCCGGCAGGGGATGGACGCCCACCACCGGTTGATTGCCCACGGCCGGGCCGTCTGCAGGGCGCGGAAGCCCGCCTGCGGCGGTTGCTGTCTGAGAGAGCTGTGCCCTTACCCGGCACAGGAAGGGGGGAAGTCTTGAATATCGTCCTGGTTGAGCCCGAAATTCCCGCCAACACCGGCAACATCTCCCGGACCTGCGCCGTCACAGGCTCCGCTTTGCATCTGGTCCGCCCCCTGGGTTTCTCCACGGAGGATAAATACCTTAAACGCGCCGGGCTGGACTACTGGCACCTCCTGGAAATCCACTATTATGATAGTTTTTTCGAGATAATAAAAAAATATCCCGGCCGCAATTTTTTCCTGCTCACCACCAGAGCATCCCGCTGCTACACATCCGTGGCCTTCGCCAGGGATTCCTTCCTGGTTTTCGGTAAGGAAACCCGGGGGCTGTCCCCGGAGATTTTAAGCGCGTTTCCGGAAAGCCAGATCAGGATTCCCATGAGGGGGGAAGCCCGTTCCCTGAATCTGGCCAACTCGGTTGCCGTGGTCCTGTACGAAGCCCTCAGGCAGCAGGGCTTCCCTGCCCTGGTTTAAGAAGGCGCAAATAAACACCCGATCCGCACCTGGGGGCACAAACCGTAAGCTGCAGCAGTTGGGGAACAGGGTGCGGGCATCAAGGCGGGATTCCCATGTGGTTCTTGTTCTCACAGGCGGAATTGGGGTATAATCCCCCTTGAAATGATAAAAAAGGGGGATTTTTTGTGAGCGTTATTAAAAAGATCCAGTCCTACCTGGATCAATACGATATGGGGCTGAAGATTATTGAATTTGAAGAGAGCACCCGCACTTGCGAACTGGCGGCCAGGGCACTGGATGTGGAAGTTGGCCAGATTGCCAAAACGATAGTGTTCCTGGCCGACGGGCAGCCCGTACTGGTTGTGGCCAGCGGTGACAGGAAAATTAAAACAGGCAAGCTGAAACGGCTGCTCGGGGCTGGTAAGGTTAAGATGGCCGACCCCGGGACGGTCAGCCGGGTCACCGGCTTCACCGTTGGCGGTGTTTGCCCCCTGGCGCTGCCGGAAAAGCTGCCCATATTCCTGGATGATACCATGCACCGTTTTCCGGTTGTTTATGCTGCAGCCGGTACACCTAACTCCGCTTTGCCGCTGACCATGGACCAGCTGCAGGAGATCACCGGCGGGCAGTGGGCGGATTTGGTTTAGTTCCGCGCCGGCGGGGCTGCCGTTAAAGTTCGTCCCCGGGGCTTTAAGCGGTGTTTTTAAAATTTTTGCCTTTGGTTCCCCCGCTTTTTACCGGTAAAGGGCGGGTTAACCAGGTTGCAGGGGTTCTTTCCGGAATATGAGCTGCCAGCGGACTAAAGGATTTTCCGGATTTAAAAAAGAATAATTCTGTGAAGATGTGATTTTAAAATCATTATCAGTTAGATAAGAGGTGGTGGCCGTTTGTTTGTCCATTTGCATCTTCACACGGAATACAGTCTATTAGACGGAGCGGCCAGGATCGATAAAGCCGTAGCCAGGGCCAAGGAGCACGGGATGCCCGCCCTGGCTATCACCGATCACGGCGCCATGTATGGTGTAATAGACTTTTACAAAGCCTGCAGAAAAGCTGAAATCAAGCCCATCCTGGGCTGTGAGGTATACGTCGCCCCCCGGGGCATGTCCCAGCGCACTCCGAAAATAGACGACAACTTGTACCACCTTGTTCTCCTGGCTGAAAACCAGGAAGGTTACAAAAACCTGCTGAACCTGGTTACCCTGGGCTTCACCCAGGGGTTTTACTACAAGCCCAGGGTGGACAAAGAAGCCCTGGCCGGGAACAGCCGGGGGCTGATCGCCCTGAGCGGGTGTATCGCCGGGGAGGTAGCCTCAAATGTGCTGCGCGGACAGCCCGGGCAAGCCCGTCAGGCCGCGGAGACCTACCGGGATATCTTTGGGCCGGATAACTTCTTCCTGGAGCTTCAGGATCACGGCTTTGAGGAGCAGAAGACAGCCAACCGGGAGTTGCTGAAAATCCACCAAGAAATGGGGATCCCCCTGGTTGCCACCAATGACGTCCACTACGTCCGGCGGGAGGACGCCGCCAATCAGGATGTGCTCATGGCCATCCAGACCGGCAAGAGTGTGGACGATCCGGGACGGATGAAATTTCAATCAGAAGAATTATATTTGAAAAGCCCCCGGGAGATGCGCCTCCTCTTTGGGGAACTGCCGGAAGCTATGGGCAACACGGTGGAAATTGCCGGCCGCTGCAACGTAGAGCTGGAATTCGGCAAGTATTTTTTACCCCATTACGCCGTACCCGGGGGCTGCGATGCCGACGCCTACCTGGACGAACTTTGCCGCCGGGGCGCCCGCAGGCTTTACGGCGAGTTGGGAGAGGAAGTCAAAGGGCGCCTGGACTATGAGCTGGAAGTTATCAAGCAGATGGGCTATTCGGCCTACTTTTTAATTGTTTGGGATTTCATTCATTTTGCCAGGGAGAAAGGGATCCCGGTAGGTCCGGGGCGCGGTTCCGCCGCCGGCAGTCTGGTGGCCTACAGCCTGGGAATTACCAACATTGACCCCTTGAAGTACGGGTTGCTGTTCGAACGTTTTTTAAATCCCGAAAGGGTATCCATGCCGGACATCGATATCGACTTTTGCTTTGAGCGGCGGGGTGAAGTCATTGACTACGTGGCGCATAAATACGGCTACGACAGGGTGGCCCAGATTATCACCTTTGGGACCATGGCCGCCCGGGCCGCCATCCGGGACGTGGGGCGGGCGCTGAACATGCCTTACGGCGAAGTTGACAGGGTGGCCAAGATGGTGCCGGCAGAACTGCATGTCACCATCGAGAAGGCCCTTAACGACGCGGCGGACCTGAAGGAACTCTACGAACAGAAGCCGGAGGTGAGGAAATTAATCGACACGGCGGCCGCCCTGGAGGGGATGCCCAGGCACGCTTCCACCCACGCCGCCGCCGTGGTCATCACCAAGGATCCGCTTACCGATTATCTTCCCCTGTACAAAGCCTCCGATGGTCCCGTGACCACTCAGTTTGCCAAGGATACGGTGGAGGAACTGGGCCTGTTGAAGATGGATCTTCTGGGTTTAAGGACCTTGACCGTAATCAGCGACGCAGTGCAACTGATTGCCGGCAGTACGGGTGAAAAAATTGATATAGAAAAAATACCCATGGACGACAGGGCAACCTACGAGATGCTGTCCAGGGGGGAGGCCACGGGGGTATTCCAGCTGGAAAGCGGCGGCATGAGGAGTATCCTGCGAGATCTGAAGCCCGAGGTTTTTGAAGACATCGTGGCGGTGGTGGCGTTGTACCGTCCCGGCCCCCTGGGCAGCGGCATGGTTGTGGATTTTATTAAAAACAAACACGGCGTTAACAGGACGACCTACCTCCATCCTAAACTGGAGCCCATTTTAAGGGATACCTACGGGGTGATACTCTATCAGGAGCAGGTTATGCGCATTGCCAGCGATCTGGCCGGTTTTACCCTGGGCGAGGCGGACTTGCTGCGCCGGGCCATGGGCAAAAAAAAGCCGGAAATCATCGCGGGACTGCGCAGCCAGTTTATAGAGGGCGCCGTACAGAATGGGGTGGACAGGGATATTGCCGGTCAGATTTTTGATTTGATGGAGTATTTTGCCGGCTACGGTTTTAACAAATCCCATTCGGCGGCCTACGCTTTGATTACTTACCAGACTGCCTATTTGAAGGCCAACCACCCCCTGCCTTACATGGCCGCCCTCCTGACCTCCGTAAGGGACAACGCGGACAAGGTGGCGGTCTATATTGAGGACTGCCGCAGACAGGGAATCGAAGTCCTGCCCCCCGATGTCAACGAAAGCCGGGAGAGCTTTACGGTTGCCGGAAACAAGATACGCTTCGGCCTGGCGGCGGTGAAAAACGTTGGCCTGGGGGCGGTGGAGTCAATTATCCGGACCAGGAATGCGGGCGGGCCCTTCAGCGGTTACGTTGATTTCTGCAGGCGCCTGGATACCAAGGTGGTCAACCGGCGGGTTCTGGAAAGCCTGATCAGGTGCGGCGCCTTTGATTCCCTGGGCCACCGCCGGGCCCAGCTAATGGCAGTTGTGGATCAGGGTCTGGCCCTGGCCCAGCAGTCCCAGCGGGAAAGGGAAAACGGGCAGCTTTCCCTCCTGGATTTGATGGGGGAAAGCGCCCGGGAGGTTGTCAGCATCAGCCTGCCTGAGCTGCGCGAGTTTCCCAAGGATGAAATGCTGGCCATGGAAAAGGAGGTGCTGGGCCTCTACATCAGCGGTCATCCCCTGGACCAGTACCGGGGCGCTTTAGACACGCTCGCCGCCAATAGCGCGGCGGAAATCTACGAACTGGCGGAAGAAAGTGCGGTGGTGCTGGGGGGGATGATTACCGGAGTTAAGAAAATCAACACGAAAAAAGGGGACAATATGGCCTTTTTGACCCTGGAGGACCTGACCGGTACGGTGGAGGTGATTGTCTTTCCCCGGGTTTACCTGCAAAGCCGTCTGGCCATCCGGGAGGACGAAGTTGTTCTGGTGAAGGGCCGGTGCAGCGGAAGCGGGGAAGAAGTTAAAATAATCGGGGAAGAGATATCCACCCTGGATTGCCACCTGGGTGGGGAACTTCACTTAAGAATTGACAGCATTTGTTCTGACCTGCTGGATCAAGTCCAGGTTGTTCTGGGCAGCTTCCGGGGAGGCTGCCCCGTATACCTTCATTTTATTAAGGAAAAAAGAGTGGTCAAGACGGGTGAGGAATTCTGGGTAGACCTGTCCGGGCCGGTTGTAAGCAGGTTGGAGGATCTGCTGGGGAGGTCGGGAATTAAAATTAAAAGGATTTCGGATCTGTCCGGAGATGGGAAGACCGGTTCATCCGGCAGGCTTTCCGCCCCCGGGACGGGCCGGCCGCCCCTTGCCTATGAGCCGGGGGGGGAGCGGGGCAAACCGGTTGCCGCGAAGGACTGTCATGTCCCTTACGCCGCCGGTTCCGGGGAAACGGGCGTGAAAACAACGGAAAAATTCTTTAGTATTCTGGAATTATAGCGGGGAAACTTTTCTTGGTTTTGAAAATCACGTCTAAATCAGGCGCCGCATATATATTTGAGGAATAAAGGTGTAAACAGGAGGCAAAAATGTTACCTGAATAAAGAGAAAATTGGTGTCGTTGGCAAACTAAATGATAACAAAATAAATAAAGTTAACACCTTTATGGACGATCTGGTGGCGGGTATAGCTTCGGCGGCGGCGGCAAAAATAGCCCACAACGCCGGCTGCCTTCGCAGCCGGGACCCCGGCGGCGGGATCTGAATTTCCGAAAAGCAGGGCGCTTGTAAAAGTATTTACCCTGTGTTATGATAATTCTGTTATAAAAAGGTAATATCTAAGAGGTGATTTTTGTTGCAGACCATAGGTGATACTGCAAGCGAATATGTCGTTATCAAAGCGCTGGAGAACGGCGTTACCATTATCGGGCTGACCCGGGGCAAGGACACAAAGTTTCACCATTCGGAAAAATTGGATAAAGGTGAGATTATGATTGCCCAGTTTACGGAGCATACCTCGGCCATCAAAATCAGGGGGAGGGTGGAGGTGCTGACCAGGCACGGCGGTCTCCGGTCGGATGAGTGACTGAAGTATCCAGAGTGTAAGCTCTGGATATACTTATTTTTAGCCGATTAGAGGATTCCGCCCGGACAGGTAGAAAAAGTCCAATAACGGCAAAGGGCAGAGGGGGCTTACACGTGTGGACGGTGGTATATATCGCGCCCAATCAAAAAGAGGCCAAAAGACTGGAAAAAATGCTTGCAACTGAGGGGTGTCTGGTAAAGTTAAGGGCGATCGGATTACCACAGGCCAACAACCCCTGTTCCATTGAAATTCTGGTGCCGGAGTCGGAAGTGGACGAGGCCCTGGAAATCATCAATACCGTCTGACTGCATTAAGAACTGCATGCAGCAAAACAGAATATAAATTAAAAATGTGCTTGCTAAAGAACAAAAGTGTACAAAGGTTAAGCAAACGCAGTAATAACTTAAAATAATCTTCACGGATTTTAAAGTACATTTGTTAAGGAGTGCTTTTTTTGGTTTTGGATTTTATTGGCCGGCAAGAAGGTATTACTTCGCAGCCTGAATCTGAAAACAGGGATATTCCGGAGGGTACCTGGGTGAAATGCCCGCGTTGCGATGAAGTTTTATTTAATAAGGAACTGGAACAGAACAAAAAGGTATGCCACAAGTGCGGCTATCATTTCAGGGTTGCCGCCCATGAGCGGATGGAGATGACCCTGGACGAGGGCAGCTTTAAGGAAACGGATGCAGATATGCTTCCGGTCAACCCCCTTGATCTGCCTGATTATAAAAGCAAGCTGGACACTGCCGTCAAGAACACCGGGCTCAATGAAGCAGTGGTTACCGGAGAGGGATCCATTGGCGGCTATCCTGTTGTTATGGTGGTTATGGACGCCCGCTACATGATGGGGAGCATGGGTACCGTGGTGGGTGAAAAGATCACCAGGGCCATTGAGGCCGCCGCTGCCGGCCGTAAATCTTTGATAATTTTTTCCGCTTCCGGGGGGGCCAGGATGCAGGAGGGGATTCTTTCCCTGATGCAGATGGCCAAAACCGTGGCTGCCCTGGCCAGGCTGGAAGAGGCGGGTCAGCTCTATATTTCGATCCTGACCGATCCCACCACCGGCGGTGTCAGTGCCAGCTTTGCGGCCATCGGCGATATTATCATAGCAGAACCGAGGGCGTTAATCGGTTTTGCCGGGCAGCGCGTGATTGAACAGACTATTCGCCAGAAGCTGCCGGAGGGTTTCCAGCGGGCGGAATTCTTAAAGGAGCACGGCTTCGTGGACATGATTGTTCCCAGACCCCAATTGAGGGCTGCGCTGACCGGGCTTCTGGATTTACACATGCGGGGGGAGAACTAGTTTAATGCAGTCACTTTTAGAGTTTGAAAAGCCCATTGAAGAAATGGAAATAAAAATCACCGAACTGCGGAAGTTTTCCAAGGATAAAGGTATCGACCTGACAAATGAAATCTCTATCCTGGAAAACAGGGCCAGGGAAGTTAAAGAGTCCATTTACAGTAATCTCAATTCCTGGCACAAGGTTCTGATTGCCAGGCATCCTGAACGGCCCAATGTATATGATTATCTTAGATACCTTTTCACGCAGTTCTACGAATTATACGGGGACCGGCTCTACGGGGACGATCCGGCGGTGATGGGCGGCATCGCCCGTTTCCGGGGCCGCGCGGTAACCGTCCTGGGTCACTTGAAGGGGAAGGACACCAAGGAAAATTTGTCCCGGAATTTTGGCATGGCTCACCCCGAGGGCTACCGCAAGGCTATGCGCCTGATGAAGCAGGCCGAAAAGTTTAAACGCCCCTTGATTTGTTTTATCGACACACCCGGGGCCTATCCCGGTATGGGCGCGGAGGAGAGAGGTCAATCCGAAGCCATTGCCCGTAGTATTCTAACCATGGTCAATCTCAGGACGCCCATTGTTGCGGTGGTAATTGGAGAGGGCGGCAGCGGCGGCGCCCTGGCCTTCGGCGTGGGAGACAGGGTTTTGATGCTGGAGCATACAATTTATTCGGTTATATCTCCGGAGGGTTATGCCAGTATCCTGTGGAAGGATGCCGGCAGAAGCAAGGATGCCGCTGAAACTTTTAAAATTACCGCCCAGGATGTCTTTAAGCTGGGTGTGGTTGACGGGATTGTGCCCGAACCACCGGGGGGGGCGCATCGCGACCCCGGGGCCGCCGCAGAGAATCTGGGCCGGGCGATATCTGAAAACCTGGATGAATTGCTCTCAATGGAGCCGGAAATACTTATCAAAAGCAGGTACGAAAAGTTCCGGGCTATCGGGCGGGTAAATATAACCTGAGATTTTTCGCCGAACACCCTCATATAAAAGCAGGTCCAGAGGGAGGTAAATTCATTGCAAAGGATTGCCTTGTTAACCAGTGGCGGGGATTCACCGGGAATGAATGCCTGTATTAGAGCCGTGGTACGCAAGGCCATCTACCACGGGATGGAAGTCATTGGGATCAACCGCGGTTTTAACGGTTTTATTGAGGCGGACATGGCGCCGATGAACCTCGGCTCGGTGGCGGATATCATTCACCGGGGCGGCACCATCCTGCGCACTGCCCGTTCGGAACAGTTTCTGACCCGGGAGGGACGGGCCCGGGCCTATGAAAACGTAAAACGGTTTGGCCTGCAGGGTCTTGTAGTAATAGGAGGCGACGGGTCCTTTCGCGGGGCGCGCCTTTTTAACCTGGAGTACAACCTGCCGGTGGTCGGGGTGCCGGGTACAATCGATAATGATATTCCGGGCACGGATCAGTCCATCGGATTTGATACGGCTGTCAATACCGTTGTTGAGGCCATTAATAAAATCAGGGACACGGCTACTTCCCACGAGCGTACATTTATAATTGAGGTGATGGGCAGACACTGCGGGTATATTGCGCTGGCTGCGGGACTGGCCGGGGGCGCCGAGTCGATCCTGATTCCGGAACGCTCTTTTAACTTTGAAGATATTTGTGATCGTTTGATGCGGGGCTACCGCCGCGGCAAGCTGCACAGCATTATCGTGGCGGCCGAGGGTGCGGCCAACGCCCTGGAAATGGGGCTGAGAATCAAGGAGCGTACCGGCTTCGACACCAAAGTCACCATTTTGGGGCACCTTCAAAGGGGCGGGTCGCCTTCCGCCGCCGACAGGATTATGGCCAGCCGCCTGGGCGCCAGGGCGGTTGAACTGCTTATGGCCGGGGAAAAGGTAAAGATGGTGGGGATCAAAGCAGGGCGGATAGTAACCCCGGAGATCGAGGAGGCCCTGGCTGAAACCAGAACAATTGACCTGGACATGTATAACCTGGCCGGCATTCTGTCGATTTGAAGGAGGGTTATATTTTGCGCAGAACTAAGATCGTTTGCACCATAGGCCCTGCCACCGATGATCTAAATATTATCAGGAAGTTGATTCAGGCCGGGATGAATGTGGCCCGTCTTAATTTTTCCCACGGAACCCGGGAAGGGCATGGGCGGCTCTTTGCCCTTATCCGCCGGGCGGCGGCGGATACCGGAAAAAATGTAGCTCTGATGCTGGATACCAAGGGCCCGGAAATCCGCCTGGGTTTTTTCAAAGAGGAGCCGGTCTGCCTTAAGGAAGGCTCCCGGGTGACTTTAACCACCGAAGAGGTCAAGGGGGACAAGGAACGCGTTCCCGTGTCCTACAAGGGCCTGCCCGGGGATGTCCGGGAAGGCGACATAATCCTTCTGGACGACGGCTTAATCGAACTCAAGGTTCTCTCCATAAAAGAAAAAGAGATCCTTTGCCAGGTTGTGAACGGCGGCGAAATCACCAGCCAGAAAGGTGTTAATGTGCCCGGGGTAACGCTGAACCTCCCGGCTTTAACGGAAAAAGATATTCAGGATATCAGATTCGGGATTAAACACAACGTCGATTTTATAGCTGCTTCCTTTGTCCGGAAGGCAGCCGACGTTCTGGATCTGCGCAGGGTTTTGGAAGAAAACAGCGCTGAAATAGATATTATTGCCAAAATTGAAAACAGGGAAGCAGTGCAAAACCTGGAGGAAATCATCAAGGTTTCCAATGGTGTCATGGTGGCCAGGGGCGATCTCGGCGTGGAAATACCCGTTGAAGAGGTCCCCCTGTTGCAAAAAACCATCATCAGGCTTTGCAACCATTCCGGTAAGCCCGTGGTGACGGCGACTCAGATGCTGGAATCCATGATTAATAATCACCGCCCCACCAGGGCGGAAGCCAGTGACGTGGCCAACGCCATTTTTGACGGGACGGATGCGGTGATGCTTTCCGGGGAAACAGCAGCGGGCAAATATCCCCTGGAGGCGGTCAGGACTATGGCCCGGATTGCTGAGCGGGCGGAGGCTGCCTTGCATTACGGTGAAATGCCGGGGGAAAAGAGGTGTGTTTCACCCCGGCGCACGGTAACAGACGCTATCAGCTTCGCCAGCTGCGCCACTGCCAGGGACCTTGGGGCCGCGGCAATTATAACTTCCACGGAGTCCGGACACACGGCCAAGATGGTTGCAAAATACCGGCCCCGGGCTCTGATTGTGGCAGTCACACCCCATGCCGGTGTGATGCGGAAGCTGGCCTTGACCTGGGGAGTCCAGCCGCTTCTGGCCGCGTCCAAAATAAACACCGACGAGATGATGTCCACTGCCGTGGGGACCTCCTTAACAGCCGGTCTGATTAAGGGCGGCGACCTGGTTGTTTTTACCGCAGGCATGCCGGTGGGGGTACGGGGCACAACCAACCTGATCCGCGTTTTAACAGTGGGCGATATTCTGGCCCGGGGTACCGGGATCGGCCACAGGGCGGCCACAGGTTCCGTTCGGTTGGCCCGCAGCGCCGGGGAGGCCCTGGCCAAAGTGAAAGAAGGGGACGTCCTGGTGGTCACAGCCACGGATATTGAATACATTCCGGCGCTCCAAAGGGCGGGGGCTGTTGTTACGGAGGTAGGAGGACTGACCTCCCATGCAGCTATTGTCTGCCTGGAATTTGGCATACCGGTGGTGGTCGGGGTGGAAGGGGCGTCCGCGGTTCTGCCGGATGGCGAAACTGTCACTGTAGACGGGCAAAGGGGACTTATTTACAAGGGTACGGCCAGAGTTTTGTAAGATTCATGAAATATTCCCTCTTCGGGCATTCTAACCTTGGACGCCGGAAGGGGGATTTTTTTGTTCGATTTTATAGTGAATTATCTTACCGCCCTTGGTCTTGGCGGACTTCTGGCGGGAGTGTTTATTGAAGCAATGGGATTACCGTTTCCCGGGGGTATTATGGTTGTTCTGACGGGGTTCCTGGTCAATCAAGGAAGACTGGGTTTTTTAAGTGCCTTGACCGCCACCCTGGCAGGCTACACGGCAGGTTCCTTTACCGCGTATCTTATCGGCCGGAATCTGGGCCAGCCCTTTTTTCTTTGGTGCGGCAAGTACCTGAGGATTAACCCCGGGCGATTGGCCCAAACACAGTCCTGGCTGGACCGCTCGGCGCCGGCTTTTATTATTTTAGGGCGATTTCTGCCCGGTGTGAGCAACTTGACCCCCTACATGGCCGGTGTAAGCAAAATTGGGGTTGGCTATTTTCTTTTTTACAACATGATCTTTACCCTGGGCTGGGGCTTGCTCTACCTGCTGCTGGGAATGTTTTTCGGACATAATTACCGGCTTATTTCCAGCTATTTGAACAACGGCCTGCCCTTCGTGGGGTTGGGACTGCTGGGTATATACCTGGCCTACATTTACTTTAAAAAATACAGGAAACGGATAAAAAACATATAAGGGGATGCAATTTTACACACCCTGGAGGAAAAATAGAAACCCGGCGAGAATAATTATCCTAATAAAGATGATCCGGTAAACGGGGTTGAGTAAATGATTAAGGTTGTGAAAGGCGATCTTACCGAACTTGCCGCGGACGCCGTGGTCAACGCCGCCAACAGCCGGCTTTTGATGGAGGCGGGCGTAGCGGGCGCCATCAAGCGCAAGGGTGGCTCCGCCATTGAGGCGGAGGCTATGGCCCGGGGGCCGGTGCCCGTGGGAGAAGCGGTGGTGACCGGCGCCGGTGCACTCAAGGCGAAGTATGTGATTCATGCCGCGGTAATGGGTCCCGATAGGGTCACGGACGCGGCAATGGTCCGGCTGGCCACCAGGAACGCCCTTCAAAGGGCCGGGGAACTGGGGCTAAAAAGCGTGGTTTTTCCGGCCCTGGGCACGGGTACAGGGGGACTGGACCTGGATCTTGCCGCCGCTGTAATGGTGAGTGAAGTGCGTAGCTGCATGGTCCGGGGCAGCGGATTGGAGAAAGTTGTATTTGCCCTGTTTGACGAAAAGGGTTACCAGGCCTTTTTCAGGCTCACCGGGCGTAGCCGGATCGTCTGTCTCGGTGACAGTATTACCTTAGGTTACCCTTACGGTCCGGAAGCTTCCTGGGTAGATATCTGTGCCGGTACTTCCGGGCTGGATCTGGTGAACAAAGGTATCAATGGTGATACCACCTGGGATATGCTGGCACGTTTCTGGTATGATGTGGTGGAGTTGGAGCCGGCCTATGTAATTATCCTTGGCGGGACGAATGACATATTTTCGGGGATTTCATTAGAGGGTATACAGAATAATGTGCTGTATATGGTCAAGGAAGCCCTGGATCAAGGAATTTGCCCAATCCTCGGCCTGCCCCCGCCGATCAACATTTTCCGGGCGGGCAGCTTTTTCCCCCGTTCTATGATCGGATCCCTCGCGCGGCAATTAACGGTTCTTGTTAACTGGATTGAGGAATTTGCAACCGCCCAGGCGCTGCCTGTACTTGATTTTCAAGCGCCTTTGACGGACCTGGATTCCGGAAAAGCAATCCCCTGCTATTACGGGGACGATGCTCACCCAAACCGGAGCGGCTACATGTCCCTGGCCCTGGCGGCCGAAGATCTGGCGCTGCGACTAAAAAAGGGCCTGGGCTAAAAAGCTGTCAGTTCTTTTTGTCATAAAAACAGCGAACGCAACCAGCGCTGAAGCCTGTTCAACAAGCCGGATCTTTCGGACTCCCTTATCTCTTCCTTTTTGCTTTGAACTGCTTTACCCTGAACTGCGCCGGTTTGCCCGGTTTGAACCAGCCGGGTTTTTACCAGGACGGGGATCAGCTTACCATGTTCATCCCTGATATATTTTCCTTTAATTTTAACTTGCCCGTACACGGATGGAGACAGAAAATTGACGGCGTTTTCTTCCGTAAGTTTTTCAACTTCTTCAAGGATAGGCCACTGCTTTCTTACCATAATTTTACACCCCGCTTATCATTATATGTCTTCCTGAACTGAATGAAAAGAACATTTAAAGAAACGTTAAAAGAAACCTTAAAATTCTAAAAAAACAATAATGGGAGGTGTAATTTGAACCCGGGGATTTATTAGAAATCCTAATAAGTTTTGATCAGGCATCCAAGGGTTAGCAAGTATTACAATGGGGGTAATAGGGATGTGTAAAGAAATATCCTTTCCCGAATTTATCGGAGAGACAGAACAGGCTGTGGTTCTGGTAGTACCGTCCCTGGATCAGAACTTAACCGGATTATTCAACCGTTTTTATGAGGGAGATGAAATAGATTACTGGTTTAACTGGGAGCTGATTATTGCCGGCAATGGCGAGTATATGGTTACACTGGAAATTGGCTGGGAAGGTGAGGAAGTAATCGTTATTGGATTTAACCCGGTTATGTGGGAATACCTGCCGGTCATTACCAAAAGGGACCATTTATTACTAATGACCGACTGGAAACTGATTGAGGAGGGTATTGCAGCGGGCATGGACGTGTTAGGCCGGTTCAGGCCCAGGGTCCTGCTGGTCCGTGACGCCGGCCGGGGAATGGCGGGCTTATCCGGCAAGGTGGCGGATGAGGCTATGTTCTGCAAGGAAAGTCCGGAACTGGTTCAACTATTGGAAATACTACAGGACAGCCGAAAGCCGTCCTGTTCCATGCATTAATGCCTTGCGGATAGCTCGGGAAAACGAAAATATATATATCCACAGGAATGAAATTGAATTGTCCAACAAAATAGGTAACAAACCGGGGTAGAGACCGGTTTGTTACTGTGCCGGCATTTAGATTTGAATGTAAAAGGCCTTCTCTTCTTCATTAAAGGCAACACCATATTTGCCCTTTTGATCGATTTTGAAATGCTTGAAGAAACCCCTTGCCCCAATTTTGTTCCGGTTTAGGACCAGCCCGTTATCTGTACCTGAAGGTTTAATCCGAATGGTTCTTGTTTCCGGGTCATAGGCCAGTTCTACATGTTTTGTATTAATTTTGTCCAATAATTTTTTATTTAAGGTAAGGTGATTCTTGGAAATAGCTATAGTGGCTTCTTTCTCAATACGTGGTTTATAAACTTCAAAAGCCATTTTACCTGTCAACCCCTTATGATTTTTATCTGAATTATAAATGATAATTTTAATATAGTCAAATACTTAGATCTAATTCGTCAACATTTATCACTTATAACTATAACTCTGTTATAATAAATTGGTATATAGATAGGACCTTCATACAGTCGTATAGCGGTAGGAATTAAATTTCCTGAAAGTTTGATCCTTTTGTGCAGTTGGATCTACAGTTGTCCCATAACATCACGGCCGGTTCATTGTCCAGTAAAGACTTCAACATCATCGCGCAGTCAGGAGCTTACAAATCAGGTTGTTTGCAACCATTCAAGAGAGTGTGAGATTTTAAGAAATACAAAGCTATCAAGAGTAACCGCTGGTTAATAGAGGGAGGTATTATTGTCATGTTGAACTTGCTTGGAAAAGTAATGGGAAAAAAGGGCGGATCAAAAACCAAAGTGGTGAGATGCCTGTGCGGCGAGGAGGCGGAACGCGTTCCGGACGATACCAGAGACATATATTTTTGCCGGAAATGCAATAAGCTTCTTTGTTATTCGGTTTACAAACCAAGCATCTTTAAGGTTCGCCCGATAAGTCTGGCCTGGCTGAAAAGAAAGCATTAACTGAGTTAAAAAAAGGGATATGGCCGCAGACCATATCCCGGGGTAACTTTTTAAAGATTCTGGTTCATTTTATACTGGGGTTCCTGCTTTTCAACATAGTTAACACGGCCTTTTAATGTTTGAACGATACCTTCCAATTGACGGTTTAAGTCGTTAAACATTTTTTTAGCCGTCTGGTCCTGGCTGTCCAGGGCAAAGGTTTGCAAATCGGCGGCGGCCCCTTCCAGATTCGCCAGGGTATGGTGCATCTTGGTTCCTATGGTCACGTGTTTCTGACACCTCCTTGGGTTAAAGAATTATTCTCATTATGTCCAGCCAGGGTTTCCAATAAAGCCGGGAATATTTAACATGGCTCCTCCCGATAAATAATATCAGGAGCAAAGCCGTAGGATCATAAGTGTTTTCAAACACGCGCCCTGCCGTGGAACCGATTGAAAAGCTGTAAACCGCGGTTTTTTCTTTTTGCTCAAAAAACATTTTCCTTGTTCTTTATGCATGCAGGGTAGTGACAGGTGTTTGGCCCGGTGCATTCATAAGCGGTAATGCAGATAGGGGGCTTTTTACCTATGAACGGGGTAAGCAACAAGTGGAAAATATTAATTGTTGTGCTCGCCGGTATAATAATGGGGCCCCTGGATGCCAGCATTGTTTATATAGCCTTGCCTTCCATAGCCAGGTACTTCGGCGTTGACCCGGCAACGGTAGGATGGGTTTCCATGGCCTACCTTCTGGTTATGAGCAGTTTTTTACTGGCTTTCGGACGCCTGGGGGATATGTTTGGTTTTAAGCGCCTTAATATAACCGGCCTGTTAATTTTCACGGGAGCCTCCGCTCTTTGTGGTCTGGCCCCCAGCCTGGGCGCGCTTATTTTTTTCCGGGGCCTCCAGGCGGTGGGCGCCGGTTTGACCATGGCCATGGCCCCCGCCATTATCACAGCCGCCTTTCCGCCCCGGGAAAGGGGCAAGGCCCTCGGTCTGAACGGTATGGTTGTGGCGGTAGGCCTGGCTTTGGGTCCCAGCCTGGGGGGACTGCTGGTGCAGGCCATGGACTGGCGGCTTATTTTTTTTGTTAACGTACCCATTGGTATTGCGGCCTGCATCTGGGGTTTCAGGGTTCTGCCCGAAACCCGCAGGGTAAGTGAAACCCGTCCCGGGTTTGACCTGCAGGGCTCGCTGCTGGCCTTTTCAGGCCTGTTTGCCTTGCTTCTTTTTATCAGCAGGGGTCAGTCCCTGGGTTGGAACTGGCCAATCTTGCTGCTCGGCCTTCTGGCCCTGGTTCTGTTGCTCCTGTTTGTTCTCCACGAGAAGCGTACACCACAGCCGCTGCTGGACCTTACCCTTTTCCTCAGTCCGGTTTTTTCTGCCGGGAACGGTGCCGCTCTCCTGAATTTTATGACCCAGTATGTAATTGTTTTTGTTACTCCTTTTTTTCTCCAGGAACACCTGGGATATACTGCCGGACAGGCAGGCGTAACGATGACCGCCTTTCCCCTGACGGTGCTCATAGTTGCCCCCCTGGCCGGGGCCATATCCGATAAAATCGGCCAGCGGGGCCTGGCCTTTGCAGGTTCCTTGCTTTGCACAGCGGCAGCTGTTGCCCTGGCAACCCTTGGCCCCGCGGCAAGTCCCCTTGATCTGGTCTGGCGTCTCTGTTTGTTCGGAATCGGCACGGGCTTGTTTCAGTCTCCCAATACCAGCGCCATTATGGGCGCGGCGCCCGTCTCCCGCCTGGGTATTGCTTCGGGGGTCCTGGCTACGGTCCGGAATATAGGTATGGTACTGGGGATTGCCCTGGCGGGTGTGGTGCTGACCACGGGTCAGATCACCGCCGCAAGCCAGCCCGGCGCCCTGTTCCACGGCTTGCGGAGCGCCTTTCTGGCTGCCGCCCTGGTTTCCCTGGGCGGGACGGCATTATGTCTTTTATGGTCAAATAAATAACTTAATTGCGGGCGGGAGTTATCAATTTTAATAAAAAAACCAAAACGGGGAAATATATCTTTGATTAAAAAATAAACCAAGGAGCAAGTTGAATGCTGCTGGGAATTTTTCGCACTATAGTTTTATTTATCGTGGTGGTTGTTGGTTTAAGGTTAATGGGTAAAAAACAAATCGGCCAGCTGCAGCCCTATGAGCTGGTTATAGTTATTATGCTTTCAGCCCTGGCGGCGATTCCCATGGAAAACACCGGGGTGCCCCTGTTAAGCGGCCTGTTTCCAATTATCACACTTCTGCTGGCGGAAGTTGTCCTGTCTTACATATCTCTTAAGAGTGAACGGGCCAGGGGAATAATTTGCGGTACGCCCAGCGTCTTGATCGAAAACGGTAAAATCCTTGAGCAGGAGTTGAAACGTATTCGCTATAATATCAATGATTTGCTGGAGCAGCTGCGGACCAAGAACATGCCCAATATAGCCGATGTCGAATTTGCCATTCTGGAAACCAGCGGGGAGTTAAGCGTTATCCCCAAGTCCCAAAAAAGACCCCTGGTTCCGGCGGACTTAAAAGTTGCCACCTCCTACGAAGGGCTTCCCACGACCCTCGTGATTGACGGGTATGTGTTTAAACAAAACTTGCAGAAAATGAACCTTAGTATGGATTGGTTGAAGACAGAATTAAAGAAGTTCGGTGTTGCCCATTTTAAAGAAGTCCTTTTTGCCAGCCTTGATTCCGACGGAAAACTGTTTTACCAATTAAAAACCAGAACCAGCTAGAGGGTGAAAAAATAAAAAAACAGGGGTATCTTTAAAATGCGCGTACTGGCAGGGCTGTTTCTTGCATTCGCAATAATTATCGCAACGGGTATTTGGACAAACCATACGTTAAAAAAATCCACGGAAGAGTTTCTTGGGAGCATCGGTGAGATCGAACAGAGTCTTGAGAACAATCACTGGGAGGCGGCCCGGGAGAGATTCCGGGAAATGGAGAAATCCTGGGAAAAAAAATCAAAGTGGTGGCAGGTTATCCTTGACCATCAGGAAATGGACAACATCGAGTTCTCCATGGCCAGGACCGGGGCATATCTGGAGAAAGAAAATATTCCGCTGACCTGGGGGCAGCTATCGGAACTAAGGTTGATGATAAGGCATATCCCGGAAAGGGAGGCTTTTAATATTCAGAATATCTTTTAAAGATCCAGGTTGCCGGAGTACTTAGTCCGCCGGTAGGAAGAAATCCCAAGGAACTGATCCGGCAAATCAAAGCTTACCAGCACAATCGAAAGACGGGTGAAGTTATGCCTTCGGGCTGGGTCGAAGGCGGACAAATCCTGAAACCCTCAAATGACCTCGCTGGTAAGGTTTGGAAGGTGTGGCAGCCCCCCAAGGATTAAAACTTTAAGGGCGCCGCAAGACTCCCTCGTCTCCGTTAAGCTCATGAATAAAATGAGGACAGGTCCGCAAAGTAAGGGGCCTGTCCTTTTTTAAGGTAAAATTTTAGCCAGAAAAACAGATTCCCTTATTACCCCGGGATGCTCCGGGACTGCAGCGACGGGAAATACGAGTTTGCCTCCCTATCATCATAACCCCGGGGGTGCCCCGGTACAGCAGCGCCAGGTGACCTTAAGCCCTAAAAAGACACCTTCCGGCCTAGAAGAAATATAACTGCCAGGGCGCCGGCCAAAATGCGGGCAATTAAACCGGATGCCTGGCGTTAAAGCTGGGACAATTCCTTATTAAGATCAACATAAAGCGTATCTTTTTTCTTGTCGTACTTAGCGCCAAACAACCCCTTTTTGCTAATATTGAAGCAATTAAAGAAACCCTTGGCGTAGATCTTTTTTTTATTCCTTAGCTCATGCCCATTCTTGGAAGGCTGGATTTTTATTATTTTTCTGTCATTATCGTAAGCCAATTCAATAGCTTTGGTGTTGAAGCTTTCCAGGGAAGGTTGATCAAGGACAATAATATTTTTGGAAAGCTTAACTTTCATTTCCCTTTTACCCGGTTTGTACACTTCAAAGGCCATAAAACAAGGCTCCTTCCTTGATAGTATATTTTTTTTAACCCTAAAAATAAACAAAGGCTCCCTGGATACCAAGGAGTCCATATAGTGATTCCTTCGGTAACCCGGCTGTCATGTTAAAGACCCGTGGCTTTGCGTCCCTGCCTTTCGTACAGGTTTGCCCTTTCGAGATGTTAAATTGTTAATTCGTTGCCAAAATTTAGTTCGGATCAGGGCAGAAACAAAGCTCCCTGGATACCAAGGAGCTCATAGGTAAATTCCTTCGGTAACCCGGCTGTCATGTTAAAGACCCGTGGCTTTGCGTCCCTGCCTTTCGTGCAGGTTTGCCCTTTCGAGATGTTAAGTTTTACTCTACCCACCTAACTCATTTTAATTGCTGCCTTTGGATTCCAACAAACACCCCCTGTGGATCCTTTTATTAATTCTACACCAGATGTTAAATTGTTACAATAACCAATTCAGCGAAAAAAGACTATTTAAAAAGTTACAATAGCTTTTCAGTAAAAATTTGATTCATAGTTATTGACATAGGTTCATAAAGGAGTATAATAAATATGAAATTATGTTCATAATAAAAGGAAAGACCAAAACGTTAGGGAGGTGGGCAGATTGAAAATAGCCATTACTGCTCAAGGTAAGAACATGGAAAGCAAGGTTGATCCAAGATTTGGGCGGGCCAGCTGGTTTGTCCTGGTGGACACGGAAACAGGGGCATATGAGGCCGTCAGTAATGAACAAAACCTGAACGCCGGTCAGGGCGCCGGGATTCAGTCGGCGGAAAACATCAGCCGCCAGGGCGCAAAGGCTGTAATTACCGGTAACTGCGGACCGAAAGCTTTTCGGACCTTGAATGCTGCCGGCATCAAAATCTATATCGGAGCCGAAGGCACGGTAGCAGAAGTCTTTGAAAAATTCAAAGCGGGTAAACTTTCGGAAGCAACCGGGGCAAATGTGGATGGCCACTGGGTTTAAACATTTCAGAATAAAATGAAAGGGGGTGCAGCAGATGCCAAGAGGAGATGGAACCGGCCCGTCGGGTCAGGGTCCGGGTACCGGTTTGGGTAAAGGTCAGTGTGGACGCGGCCAGGGCAAAGGCCAGGGTCAGGGCAGAGGTCAGGGTCAAGGCCAGGGCAGAGGTCAGGGTCAGGGCCAGGGCAGAGGTCAGGGCAGAGGCCAGGGCCAGGGCCAGGGCGGTGGTCCCGGGCAGCGGCAGGGCTAAGATCCGGACGGCTGTTAAATTTGCCATTAACCATTAACCGGTAATCATTAATAAAAAAAGACGGCAGACCGGGTTTATCAAGCTATACCGCTTAAGTTTTAAGAATATCAATGTTTTTACAACAAGGGGGGAGATTTGACATGCCAGCGTACAACGGAATGGGGCCGCAAGGCGCCGGGCCGATGTCCGGATGGGGGCGCGGCTACTGTATAACCTATTTGGACCGGGGTGCGGAATTTGTCCCTGGTTATGGCCGGAGCGTCCGGCGCGGCGCTGGTTTCTGCCGTCCCGGCGGACGTGGCCGGCGGAACTGTTTCAATGCTACCGGGCTTCCCCGCTGGTCAAGGTGGCTGACCGGAACTGTTCCAGCTGATCCGGTATACGCGCCCCAGGCAGGTACCGGGTTTGAGCTTGCCGAACTAAAAGAGCAAGTTGCCCACCTGGAAAATGCCCTTGATTACGCCAGGAAAAGGATCGCGGAACTGGAAAAGAAGGAATAGCAAATATTTGGTTAACTTCAGGGAGTAAATAAAATGGAAGCAAAAGCAACTATAGCTGTAGCCAGCGGCAAAGGCGGAACGGGTAAGACCACTGTTTCCGCCAACCTTGCCCGGGCCGCGGCTGAAAAAGGGTACAAAGCAACATATCTGGACTGTGACGTGGAAGAACCAAACGGTCATCTTTTTTTAAAACCCCGCCTGGAGCGCCGTTATCCAGTTACTATACCGGTTCCTCTTGTTGACGAAGAAAAATGTACTGGTTGCGGCGCCTGCGGGGAGATCTGCCAGTTCAGCGCAATCCTCTGCATTAACAAAACAGTTCTGACCTTCGACAAAATGTGCCATGGGTGCGGGGGATGCGCGCTGGTTTGTCCCACCGGGGCCATCACAGAACAGGGCCGGGAGATCGGCGTTGTCGAAGAGGGGAAGGCAGGCGAAATCGGCTTCCTGCATGGCAGGCTTAATGTCGGTGAAGCCATGAGCCCGCCGCTGATCAAGGCCGTACGCGCGGCGGGACGGGAAAGTGGGGGACTGGTCATAGTTGACGTGCCCCCGGGTACCTCCTGCCCTGTTATTGCGTCGCTCAGGGGGACGGACTATGTCCTGCTGGTTACCGAACCTACACCCTTCGGGCTTAATGACCTGGGACTCGCCATTGATGTGCTCAGGGAATTGGGCATACCCCATGGGGTCATAGTCAATCGGTCTGATCCGGAGTACGATCACTTTGCCCGGGACTTTTGCAGGGAAAAGGGAGTCCGGATCCTGGCGGAAATTCCCGATGACCGCAGGGTTGCAGTGGCCTATTCCAGAGGGGAACTGGCTTACGATGCTCTGCCGGAATACCGGGACCGTTTCCGGGAACTCCTGGTCTTGGTGGAGAAGGAGGCGGTAAGGTGAAAGAAATAGTTGTGATCAGCGGAAAAGGGGGCACGGGCAAAACCAGCCTGGTTGCTTCCCTGGCCGCCCTGTCTGAAACGCCGGTACTGGCGGATTGCGATGTGGACGCCGCGGATCTCCACCTGGTGCTGGAGCCCCGGATCAAACACAGGGAGGATTTTTCGGGCGGTAAGTCTGCCGAAATTATTCCCGACAGGTGCAGCAACTGTGGAAAATGTTTTGAGCTTTGCCGGTTTGAAGCAATTATCAAGGACGAGAGCAAGCAGCCGGCTTTTTCCGTGGATCCCATCGGCTGTGAAGGGTGCGGTGTGTGCAGCCATTTCTGTCCTGAAGAAGCTATAGATTTCAAACCTTCCATCAACGGCCAGTGGTTTATTTCGGATACCCGTTACGGACCCATGGTCCATGCCAGGCTAGGTATCGCCGAGGAAAACTCCGGGAAACTGGTCAGCCTGGTCAGGGGGGAAGCCAGAAAGATTGCCGAAGAAAAGGGACTGTCCTACATTATTGTTGATGGTCCGCCGGGAATCGGCTGTCCGGTTATCGCCTCGGTTACGGGTTCCGACGGCGTGCTGATTATAACGGAACCCACAGTGTCCGGTGAGCATGATCTGGATCGGGTTGCCGAACTGGTGCGTCATTTTCGGATTCCTGCCTTTCTTTGTATAAATAAATATGATTTAAACCAGGAAATGAGTGATAAAATAGAGGAAAAGGCCAGGGGCGATGGAATCAAGCCAGTGGGCCGGATCCGTTATGATCGCTCAGTCACCCGTGCCCAGGTCCAAAAGGTCCCTGTTGTTGAAATTAACGGTTCAACAGCGGCGGAAGATATTAAAAAGGTATGGGAACTTCTGGTGGCTGAAATAAGTAAAAATAATAACAATAACAACGAAGAGGTGTAAATACTGTGAAGATAGCCATGCCCGTAGCGGGAGATAAGCTATGCCAACATTTTGGACATTGTGAAAAGTTTTATTTTTTTGATGTGGATGAGCAGACCAAAGAGGTTTTAAAAGTTGATACGCTGATACCGCCGCCCCACGAACCTGGCTTGCTGCCCAGGCTGCTGCACGAGAAAGGGGTTAACGTCGTTATCGCCGGCGGTATGGGAGCAAGGGCCCAGCAGTTGTTCTCCCAGAGGGGGATCAGGGTTGTAACCGGTGCGGATCCCGATGCCGGCCTGGAGGATATTGTCAAGATGCACCTGGCAGGATCCCTGAAAACCGGTTCCAATCCCTGCGACCATTAAATCAGGCAAACAAGACAAAAAAGCCTTAAAATAATATATAATAGAACCTGGTTCAAATTTAACCATTTTAACCATACAATAAACTGGGGGGTATAGGAGTGGAAGAGAGACCGGAGTGCCAGTGTGAAGGCAATCAGGGGTGTGATTGCGGCGGCGACAAAACCGGATGCAATTGCGAAGGGGATAAAACCAGTTGTAATTGCGAGGAGGAAAGTGTCCAATCCAGTCCCGATAATTCCAAAATGGGGATTGAAAAGCTGGCTATAAACAATTTCAGCTCCGTAAAAAACGTTATTGCCATTATGAGCGGCAAAGGCGGCGTGGGGAAGTCGTCGGTAACATCTTTGCTGGCCAGCGGGTTCAGAAAAAGGGGTTTCGAAGTGGGGGTGCTGGATGCCGATTTAACCGGTCCCAGTGTGCCCAAGATGTTTGGAATTAAAGGTATGGCCGAAGGGACCGCCTTTGGTTTGCTGCCGTCGGGAAGCCCCGGCGGGATCAAGGTAATGTCTATTAATTTGCTGGTGCCGCGGGAAGATGATCCGGTCATCTGGCGCGGTCCCATCCTGGCCAATACGGTCAAGCAATTTTGGACGGACGTCATCTGGGGCGATCTGGACTACCTTTTCGTCGACCTTCCACCCGGCACAGGGGATGTCCCCCTCACGGTCATGCAATCCATTCCCCTGGACGGATTGATTATTGTGACTTCACCCCAGGAGCTTGCTGTGATGATTGTCAATAAAGCCATTAAAATGGCAAAACAGCTGGATGTACCGATTCTTGGTTTAATTGAAAATATGAGCAGCGCCGTCTGCCCGAAATGCGGCGAGGAATTCCAGTTGTTTGGTCCGGGTCACAGCGAAGAAATTTCCAGCAGGTTCCATATACCGTTCCTGGGCAGGCTCCCCGTAGACCCGTTTTTGGCAAAATTGTGCGATCAGGGTAAAGTTGAAGATTACCACCATAACCTTTTTATTAACTTTATCCCCGACAGATTTGCCGGCCCTTTGGAACAAGATAACAACGACAGCGAGAAATAAACTGTCGCTCCTTTGTCGCCAGGTTTTAAAGAGCGGCCGAAATGGCCTGTAATGACGGGAAAGGAGGGATAGACGATGTCCAGGCCGCAAAAATGCAGAAGAGTGGAGCAGTTTCCGGGGGTTACCTATTTTAAGCCCGCGGGCATCCCCGTATCCCAACTCTCCGAAGTTGTTCTGACGGTGGAGGAATTCGAATCTATCCGGCTTAAAGACCTGGAGGGATTGGAGCAAGAAGAGTGCGCCGAAAAAATGGCTGTGTCGCGGCCCACTTTCCACAGAGTCCTGACCTCCGCCCGGCAAAAAGTGGCCAACGCCCTGGTGGACGGAGCTGCAATCAGAATCACGGGCGGCAACTTTGAGCTGGTCCAGCACAGGTTAAGATGCCGCAGGTGCGGCCAGAAATGGGAGGATTCCATCTGCCGCCGCACAGTTTGTCCCAAGTGCCGGGAGGGTGATTGGCAAAAGATTGATTAATTGAAAGTTGTGAGTTAAGCTTTCAGCCAACGAGATTATTAAAACGAACAGTACACTGAATCTAAATATATACAGCGTGATCTCCGGTCACGCTGTTTTAATTGCATCGGGGGAAAATACCCGGACCAAATAAACAGCGGCAGGAAGAAAAATTGTTTTGGATAATTTCAGTCATCCAGAAGTTGGTTCAACAACTCCAGGAAAAGAGTTTCAGTTAAAGGTTTTCTACTGTCCAAAGAGAGCCAGCCCCTTCTGCCGGAATAGAGAAAGGAGAAGGACTTTTTGTAATTGGTCAGATCCACGCGCCCTATCGCCCCCAGGGCAAATCTCCCCACGGGGCAAACATCCGCGTGGATGCTCTTGGAGAGCAGCGCCAGCATCTTCACCTGATAGGCGCCGATATGCTCCTCATTCTTTGTGACGGGTACTTCCGTTACACTCAAGTCGCCCTTTTCCACCCGGTCCGCTACCCACTGCTTAATTTGGTTGTTAAGCGCATCCAGGGCCGCAATCCAGTCTTTTACGATTTCCTGGTTCCTCAAGCGTGTGTTTTCTTCCATTTCGGTCAAGGCCATCATTCCTTTTTTGAAGACATTATAAGACTTTTAATGAACACAGGTCAATAAAAAGTCTGAACGGTAATTTTTCGCGGCCGGCCACAGATAAGAGTCCGAAAAGCGTTCCCTTTGCCGAGGCGGCGTCACTGTTAACGCAATCCTGAGGAACACTTTTGATTCTTGACAAAACCCATGGCAGGGCGCCGGCGGATCAGCCCTACCGGTCCGCCGGCATTGCTGCTGAAGAACTGGCGCGGCCCGAACCCGGTAGAGGAGCAATCTTTCAGCGAACTTTTGCGGCTCTTCCGCGAGGCAAGGTAGGTGAAGGGGGCCTGAAAAAGATTGAATGATAGTGCCCGGCGCTTGAAGATAAACCCATTTTTTGATATTATTCATTTAACTTTCCAAAAGACAAGCTTCATCGGCGTGGCCTCGGAAACAAATTAAGGAAGGGTAAATATCATGCATGTTTTTATAGTCTATGCTCATCCAAGCAAAAAATCTTTCACACATAATGTTCTTAGTAAATTTATTGAAGGATTGGTTGCTTCCGACCATACATACGAAGTATCAGACCTTTACGCAATGGAATTCAAAGCCGATATGGAAACGGTTGAGTACGAGCGGGAATCCGGCAGGGAACCGGATAAAGAAGTTCCTGAAGATGTGAGAATTGAGCAGGAAAAGATACTCAGAGCTGATATTTTGATATTCATTTACCCGGTTTGGTGGAGCGATTGTCCGGCCAAGATGAAAGGATGGTTTGACAGGGTATACACATGTGGATTTGCCTACGAACATGGGGACAGAACCCAAACCAAATATAATTTCAAGAATAAAAGGGCCCTGGTTATTTGTCCGGCGGGTCATACCGCGGAACATCTTGAGCAGATTGGAATTGCGGAAAGCATGAGAAAAGTAATGATTAACGACAGGCTTTTGGGATTGGGAATAAAAGAGGCCCGGATGCATATTCTGGGAGGAACAGTATTAAAAGACCGGTTGGTTTTAAAGGAAAATCTGGAGATAGCCTTTGCGTTGGGACGTGATCTGTAAGAAATAGGCGCCGAGTAAGATTGTACCGCAAGGAGTATCTTCATGAGCCCGAACCCTGATGAAATAAGAGACAGATGCCGCAGCAACTTAAACAAATACACCATCAAGGCATTCTCTTCGATTCCCCAAATCGATAAGCCGTTGATACTGGACCTGGGATGTGGAACCGGAGTCCCGACGCTGGCTTTGATGGAAATCAGCAATGGCAGTGTTTATGCCGTTGATTCGGATAATTCATGCCTATTGTGGCTGGAAAAAAAGGTTAGGGTATTAAACTGTGCTGAAAGAATTAAAGTAATCCGTGCTTCCGCCTTTGATGAATACTTATTTGATGAGAAGTTCGATATTGTCCTTGCCGAAGGCCTGCTGAATGTGATTGGTTTTGAAACGGGGCTGCCGGTGCTGATAAAGCACTTAAAAGACATCGGATATTTGATAATTCATGATGAATACAAAAGCGACGGGGAAAAAAGAGCTATATTTAAAAAATATAATTTGGAATTGCTTAACTCATTCGTGTTGGGTGAGAACGTATGGTGGGATGGTTATTACGGCTGTCTGGAGGGATTAATTATTAGAGAAAATCAAGAATTATTCGCAAGAGAAGTCCATGAAATAATCGAGTTTAAAAAGAACCCGGCAATATTCAGGTCGATATATTATGTCCTGAAAAAAGAATGTATTTTAAGGGAAACAGGAGGAGGTACCGGTCAGGGTCAAAACTGAGCGAGGTCAGGAGATGGAACGGTCCATTAAAGATAAAGTTAACCGCTACTTGAAACGGAAGGGATGGATAGAACCATATGAAAAGGGGAAATGCTGTGTCTGATTCCGGTCATGGCGGTAAGACGGGAACAAGGGCTTTCCCGGACGGGCGCGGGTATACGGTTCCCGGTTGTGTTCTGAAGGCGCTGCTGGTATTGGTCTTTGCCTTGTCGTTTTTCACGGTGGAGATTATCCCGGTACAGGCGGAGGAAGAGCCCCAGCTGGAATGGGAAACCAGTTTCGGCTGGCCTGGTTACCGCAACAACGTGGTGGCAGCGGCGCAGTTGGATGACGGCGGGTATGTGGTGGCGGTGGAAAAAAGTCTTGACGTGGACTGGCGGCTCGATACATATGTCCCCGTCGTCGTCTGTGTGGTCAAGGTTGACGCGAACGGGCAAAAGGTCTGGGAAAAGGTGCTTGCGGAGGATTGCGGCGGTGTCGTGGACGCTGTGCAAACAGCCGACGGAGGGCTGATAATAGGGCTGTCCGCCAAACTTCCAGGCAGTTCAATCGACCAATTATTACGTGATATAGTTGTAATTAAAATAGGCTCCGCAGGAAATAAAGTGTGGGAAAAGACATTTGGCGGGGGAAAAGACGACTACATAACGTCCGTGGAGCTAACGGGCGACGGGGGATGCCTTGTGGCGGGCAGCTCAAATTCTTTCCGAGAAAAAGGCGATTACGACGTATATCTGGTCAGGCTGGACGCGTCCGGGGAGGTGGTTTGGGAGCGTACCTACGGAGGAGAAGATGACGACGCCGGAAGGTTTATATGTGCAGGCGATGACGGCGGGTTTTTCATCGTCGGCCGTACATTTTCTGCAAGCAGCGGTAATCTCGATGACATCTACCTGGTTAAGACCGGTGCTGAAGGCGGCAAAGTCTGGGAAAAGACTATGGGCGGGAAAGGCCCGGATACCATTGGTGACGCCCGTCTGACCTCCGACGGGGGGCTGGTCATGATTGGCACTACCGGTTCCTTCCCCGGTTGGGAAAATATCTACCTGGCCAAAGTTGATGCTTCCGGCAATAATGTCTGGGACAGAACCTTCGGCCGGGACGGGGACTTTCATGATTACGGGGTTGGAGTACGGGAGACCAAAGATGGCGGCTTTATTGTCCTGGGGAACAGCAGCCCCTTTGGGGTGGGCAGTTCTGTCTTGTTGATTAAAACCGACGCTTCCGGCAATAAAGTCTGGGAGTCAGTTTTTCAAGACAAGGAAAATGTGTGGGGTTCAGATGTTAAGCTGTCAGGCGACGGTTACATCATTGCCGGCGGAGAAAGAGATTACGATGGTTCCGCCGCGTACGTTATAAAAACGAATTCCGAGGGCGGCACATTGTGGAAAAAAACGCTTGCCGGGTCCCTGGCGGCTTTATTGCCGACACGTGACGGAGGATACCTGGCAGCCTTCGGCGGTATAAAAAGCGGATGGGACGGTGTAAGCGGCAGTAAGTACTTGATATACATGGCCAAACTGGGGCCCGCCCAGACCGGTCGGGAAGAAACCGGTTCACAGGTTATTAAAGTGTACCTGAACGAAATCCAGCTGTTTTTTAACGTGCCGCCGGTTATTGAAGACGGCCGCACCCTGGCGCCGCTGAGGGCTATTGGCGAAGCCCTGGGTGCTGAAGTTGGCTGGGAAGGCCAATCTCAGGTAATAACCCTCGACATGCCGGCAACAAACATAGAGCTCAAAATCGGCGACCCGGTGGCCCAGGTGAACGGTAAAGACGTTGTCCTTGATGTCCCGGCCAGAATCATCGACGGCCGTACCCTGGTACCGCTAAGGTTTGTGAGCGAATATTTCGGCGCTGACGTCCAGTGGGATGGCGGCAATAGAGTCATAACCATCGAAACAAAATCATGAAAACCAACAAAAAGAACGCCGTCTGTTGGGTTGTCAGAATTGGCTTTTAGTATACCGCGCCGTCACGCTGATGACTGTGCGCTAAGAAGGCGCGAGGATTGTGTGAACAACCGAAAGCCATGCTTAACCGAAGATGGACATGGTCCATTTTTTAGACGCCTCGATAGTAGCCAGGTATATTATTTTTACTAAGGCCTCATCTGTCGGGTAAGCTGTCTTGGTCTTGGCAACTTTTCTTAGCTGCCTGTGGTAACCCTCAATGATATTGGTTGTATAGATCATCCTGCGAATTTCGTAGGGGTACTTAAAATAGGCCGTCAGTTCCAGCCAGTTGTTTTCCCAGGACCGGACAATTACAGGATGCTTTTTACCCCATCTTCTATGGGTAGTTGTTTGGTATCAATAAAGACACCACCTCTTCTTGTTTGTATGGTGAAATTCTATTTTGCCAGCTTTTCCAGCCGCGCAACCTTGTCTACAAGATAGCTTGTATCTGTTTCGACGCCGGCCAATCGTTCGCCAAGCTGGCCATAGCATCCATTAGATTCAGTTCTGAAGGCTTTTAAGTCACCGGATACTCTGGAAATCTGGTGGACGAGGTTATCCGTATCAGCCTTGTGAACTTCGGAGGCGTGCTGCAGCGAACCCAGGATGGCGCTGTGTTCATGAAGTTGGGTTTGCATTAAATTTTGGGTTTGTTGGATGTTGGTGATATCCGATTTCATGTTGGTGATATCCGATTTCATGCTGGTGATATCCAATTTCATGCTGGTGATATCCGATTTCATGCTTGTGATATCCACAGTAAGAGATTGAATTGCTTTTAAGATCTTATCGTCGTTATTCACTGGAATTACTCCTTTCTTCAGGTTGCCGTTCCCTGAGCTTGAACTGTTTCATTTCTTCGCCGGATAAATCTGCAGGGTGTACTCCTTTTTCCTTGCAATATTCATCCATCGCTTCAAGGTCGAAGTAGGGTTTCCATGATGTTTTGGCCTGATAAAATTTATTTTTATAATTTTTTTCTATATTAATCAGTTGATTAATGGATTTTTCGATATAATCTAATTTCTTTAATACCAATTCTTGAAACTTTTCGTTATCCACATTTAGTGCTCCTTCTATTTCCTCTTTTTCCCTGCATCTTTCTTTCAAGGTCTTCCAGCCACTCCAATTCACGCTCAAGTTTCTTTTGCGATTCCGGCGAGAGTTTGCCTATGCGGCCAAAAAGCAAGCGGGTTTTTTTGGTTATCAATAGAATTATCTTTAGTATTGTTGTCTGATAAAAAGAATCCAGATCTTTTCCTGAAGCCGCTGCTAAATTCTTTAGTGTTTGGATCATAAATGAATCGTGTTATGCTAAAGTGATATTCTTCAGAAACCTGTTGAACACCTCCTGCCGCAAATAAATATTGTAGCAATCAGCGCCAAACATATCCTGAATCAGCTTATAATCCAGCGCAATTTCATCCTTGTTTGTAAAAGCCGGCGTATCCACAAGCCTGTCTTTTTTGTCCCGTGTTTTTTGAAACGTGGCCTTGGGCGCGGACGTGCACGGCAACATCACCAGGCTCAACAACGCTTTAGCCGAAATACCGAAAAAACTGGAGTATTGCCGGGAACAGCTCAAAACCCTCCGCCAGCAGATGGAAACGGCCAAGAAAATAATTGGCATCTCCTTTGAAAAGAAGCAGGAGCTGCAAAGCAAATCCGCGCGGCTGCAAGAACTGAACATCCTGCTGAATATGGACAAGGCGGAAAACGGGAGCATGGACGACCAACTGGACGAGGACCTGGATATTCCCGAAAAAAAGGCCGTGGGCTATGAACGGTGAGGTGAACGCTATGCCCTATGTGGCCCCGGGCCAGATTAAGCGCGCCAAACAGATGGATCTGCAGACTTATTTGCAGCATTACGAGCCGCAGGAGCTGGTCCATTTTTCCGGCAACGTCTATACTACCCGCAGCCATGACAGCCTGAAAATCTCCAACGGGAAGTGGTGCTGGTGGTCCCATGGCATCGGCGGTCGCTCCGCCCTGGATTATCCATCAAGGTCCGGGGCATGACGCTCCCCGAGGCGGTCATGCGGATAGACGGGCAGGCGGTTGTTATGCCGCCTGCCCCATCAAAGGCGCGGGAAACCGCCGGGCCGAAAAGGTTGCTGTTACCGGAAAGAAACCAAAACAACGACCGCGTGACTGCCTATCTCAAAGGGCGCGGCATACACGATATCTTGATTGATTACTGCCTGCAAACCGGATGGCTGTATGAAAGCCGCTACCGCCGCAACGCGGTCTTTGTCGGCTTCGACCCCCAGGGGGTTCCCCGCTACGGTGCGCTCCGGGGCACATGTGGCAGCCGGTTTATGGGGGACGCAAGTGGCAGCGACAAGCGGTTCTCCTTCTCCGTTCCGGCAAGGGATAAAGCCACAAAGCTGCACCTATTTGAAAGTGCCATTGACCTTTTGTCCTACGGCACCTTGGAGCTGCTGGCCGGCAGAGATTGGCGGCGTGAAAACTCCCTCTCCCTGGCGGGTATTTACAAGCCGAAAAAGAACATCAGGGAAAGCACCCTACCCGCTGCTTTGACGCAATATCTTAAGGATTACCCGCACATAACCGAAATTACCCTGCATCTGGACAACGACGCACCGGGAAGGCTGGCGGCGGAGACCATCAAGGCACTCCTTCCCTCCACCTGCACCATTACCGACGAGCCGCCCACGCGTGGGAAGGATTATAACGACTATTTGAAAATAGCGTTAGGGATAAGACGGCCGCAGGAAATCGAAAGGTTCTAACCAAAGCAGTTGATTCCATAGCATGAGGGAGCTATAATATGATTAGAATTTTACTACAAGGAGTTGATACCTTGCAGATCAAGCCGTCCGCAAGCATCCGGCAGAACTATAATGAGATAGCGGATTTGTGCAGGTCTACAGGTGAGCCGGTGTATCTTACCAAAAACGGCGAGGGCGATCTCGTGGTGATGGATATAAAGGCTTTTAGCCGCCGTGAAAAAATGCTGAAGCTGCGGGAAGAACTGCTGGCCGTCGAGGAAGACCGTCTGGCCGGGCGCGCCGGAACAACGCCGGATGAACTGGATAGCTATCTGGACAGCATTATTGACGAGGTGGAGCATGGAAAAGAAACCTCAATATAAGGTGATTGTTTCCGATCGCGCCCGCCAGATGCTGGCGGGCCATGTCCGTTTTCTGGCACAGAAAAGTCCCACCGCTGCCCGCAAAATAAAAAACGACCTGATGGAAGCCATTCGTTCCTTTCACCAAATGCCGGAACGTTTTCCGTTTCTGGAGGCCGAGTTTATTCCGCCAAACAAATACCACAAGATGTTCGTTGAGAAATGGCATCTCATTTTATACCAAGTTAAGGATAAGACGGTGTACGTTGACTATATTGTGGATTGTAGGCAAGATTATGGGTGGCTTATAAGGTAGATTTTCCATATATAGTGTAATGGCTGTTAGATTGGAAATTAGCAGGTCCCCGGCAAAGTCACGCTAAACACCAATCAATGACAGAGCAAGTTCGCTGTTCCACCCCAGTTTACGTAAACTGGCGGCAATATTTTTAAATCCATGCAGGCGCAAAATACTGATTGCCAGGTTGCGAATAGAGGTGTGGATCTTGAGTTCGGCTTTATGTCTTGTTCCCGGGAACAATTCGGCTAATTTATCGTGCAGCTTGATGTGAATCAATAAATATCACCGGAGCCTTCTGACTGAGGGCATGAGACAGCAGGCTATTATCCGACATCAAGAAGGGAAAGGCTATTAAAAGCCAGGTTTCTTAGCGAACGAAATTATAGAAGTGGAGATCTACAGTGAAAAAACATAAGGGCTTTTTATCTATCATCAGTGTATTTGTTATAGCTCTTATATTATGGTTTTTCTCAACTAGCCGAGGTAAGGGTGTGACGGACGGCAAACAGGAAGCCGCCGCCAGAAAAGAAAAAAGCCCCCAAATCCGCTTGTATCACGGTTTTAAGAGCGATTGTTTCTGGTGCCGAAGGTGGGATTTGACTGGGCGTGTTTCCGAAACTTTACGGTTTACCTCCAAAACCTTTGATAACAAGCATTTTAAGGCCGGCGTGTGGCCAATAGTTTCCGCTTAAAACTGAACTTTGCCCGCCGGTTGGGTTACGGTTGGGTTACCCTCGGGACTTTCGGCCCGATGTGCGCCCGAAAGTCGTTTGCCCTTGTGGCCGCGTGAGAAGCTCCAGGACTGCCGGGCGGCAAGGTGCAGGTGATAGGGGGTGGCTTATCCCTCAATGCCGTCGTAGATCGCGGCTATGATCCGCGTAGCGGTTCCGGTGCAAGTCAAACCCGCCGTAGACGGATCTAACGTGGCTCCCGGCGAGCTGGCTATTTAGCCGAATAGCGAGTTGATTTTCTCAGCTGCTAAGGATGTTTGTTCGGGCATTACGTGCGTGTAAATATCCAGGGTGGTTTCAATTTTCTTATGGCCCATCAGAACTTGAACTGTTTTTGGAGAAACCCCCGCCTCAAAAAGCCGGGTGGCGTACGTGTGGCGGCAGGCGTGAAACTTCATGTCGCGGATACCCGATTCTTTTAACACGGCCTTAAAGGCGCGTGGTATTTTTTTTGTGTCCATCGGCAAGCCAAAATCATTGCAGAAAATGTATCCGGCATCCGAATAAGCCGGCCCTTTTTGAAGCCTCGCCTCCGCCTGCTTTTTTCGATGCCGTTTCAGCCTGTTCAAAATGATTTCCGGGATTGGCACTGTCCGGATGGAACTGTCCGTTTTCGGTGTTGTTTCAACCAGCTTCATTTGCCGGGCGCCGTTGTCGGAAATGTCGGTAATCCATCGAATAGAACCGGTGACGTGCAGCGTCTTTTCGTCGAAGTCAATATTTTGCCATTTCAAAGCAAGTAATTCGCCCAGGCGAAGTCCAGTCCCCAAGGCGCAAAGAATTGCCGTTTCGTATTCGTGTCCTTTTAAAGCCTCGATCAAGGTTTTTTGTTCTTCGGGCGCAAAGGCAACAATCTGCCTCTCACCTGCTTTAATTTTTGGTAGCCGGACGGATTTGCAAGGATTTGAAACGATATACCCCTGAATCTGGGCCTCTTTCAAACAGGTGCTCAAGAAACGGTTTATTGTGTGTATTGTGTGGATGGTTTTGCCGGTTTTGAGAAGGTTCGTTAGGTGTTGCTGCACGTGAACTGGCCGCAGGTCGGTTAGTTTCATCCTGCCAATGTCAGTGCATGCCACGTAGTGTTTGAAAATGCCGTAATATCGCGTGAAAGAACCACTTTTCAGATCGTTGATACGAAACACAAACAACCAGGTATGAAACCATTTTTCAAGCGTCATTCCGCTGTCGGGTGACAAGGTTCCTGTGGTGATTTTGTACTTGTATTCCGTCATTTTCTCTAAAACCACTTGTTTTGTTTTGCCATAGAAGGGTTTTCGAATAAGTCTCCCGTTTTCGTTGTAACCCGTGGATATTCTCCCCCGCCATCCCATGAAGATCCCATTTTTGTAATACTTTTGAATGCTGCCCTCACCGTTACCCTTTTTCGCCACTTTTTGCCGCCTCCTTTAACTTTTCTCTATATTTTCGTGTTCGGATTCTCCCCGCACATTCCGGGTGCCGGCTCCAGTTTGCCCGCTTTTCGGTGACGTCCTCCCACAGATGGCACACCGAACATTTCTTAAATTTCCGCTCCCCGGATAACCCTTGAAAAAGCTGAAACCACATGGCGGCGAGAAGGTTTTCCGGGACGAAGTATTGTTTGAGAGCGTTTTTTTTGTCCATCAAAAGCATTGGGCGAACGGGGTGTTTTGATAATTGTCGATTTACCAAAAGTTGCACTGCCGTTTGTGCCGGAAGAATCACGTCTCCCCGTACAAAACGCTCAATTAACCCGGGTGAATCGAACTCCCCTTCCATGATCCGCAGCCGTGCGCCGTTGTCGCGGCGTCGGAGCGCCCCATTTACGATCTCCGCGCCGTGCGTCCGAAAGGATTTTAAGTCGTTTCGTTCGGCAAAGAAATACTTCACAGTCCCAGAGGACGTCCACAAGATAACATTTTGCAGGTTCTCCAGATCGCCGGCCCGGAGCCAGTCCCACGTTTCAAGAACTCGTTGCAAAATCCAATGTTCATCCGTCCACAGGGAAAGCCGGTCCCCCCGCACTGTCCTGTCACACGCGCCGTTGACGGGCGGGGTGGCAAGGGATTCACCTTGAGTTAAAAGCCCGTTTTCGTTCGCGAATTCGATAAAGCTTTCCGGCGAACCATCCAGATCGCCAAAGGCGCGGAACAGAACCTTGTTTTCGAGCGGTCTGGTAACCTGGTACCCGGTAGTTTCCGTTTTTTCGAGGACGAAAAGATCCGATTTCCCTTCTGCCAAAACCGGTTCGGTGGCTTTTATCTGATAGCCCGCGTCGGACCTCCGCCACGAGAAAAACCCTAGATCGATGTACTGTCCAATCTCCCCGTAAGCCATGGTGACCCCTCCTGTGACGGTAATGTGACGGCTAAGCGGTCTAGACACCGTCACGGCATCGGATATACCATAATGATAACAGTAGTATTAATGGTTGGCAAGGGGGGTGATTCGATTTGCGTAAAAAGGCTAACATGGACATCCGGGAAGCCTTAAAGGAAGCCAGGGTGCCTTACTGGCGGGTGGCCGATAAGATGGATATTAGCGAAGGAACCCTTTGCTGTAGGTTGCGCCGTGAACTTTCGGCTGAGCAGAAACGGGAAATCCTCGAAATCATTGAACACCTTTAAGGGGGTGCGGTTGATGGTCGATCTGTCGGAAAAGGTTGCACAATTTAGGCGCGATTTGGAGCGGCAAACCCTTTCGGTTCGTGAATTGGCGGGGGTGCTGGGGATCAGTCAAAAGAAAGCGCGGCGGCTGACCCACATCCCGGGTTTCCCGGTGGTTGTTTTTGGACGGTCGCGGCTCACTGTGGCTAGCCGGCTGGGGCCATGGCTTGACGACAATATCGGTAAAATTCTCTAAATAAAAAAAACCCCCGGGCGCGTCCCCGGGGGTTGTTTGAAAGGGTGGTCATTGTTATCGTAACATCGAATTGCGGCAAAAACAAGCTGGATCTCGCCATCCAATACGCTGAACGGGGGTGGCGCGTGATTCAGTCGCATATAGTAACGCGCGGGGTGTGTTCGTGCGGGGACGCTTGTCCGTCCCCGGGGAAACATCCAATCGAAAAAAAATGGCCGCGTCTGGCGTCCGCAGACGTTGATGCCATCCGCCGGGCCTGGTTGGCAAAAAGCTGGCCTAATGTGGGCATCGTAGCCGGCCAAGCGTCGGACCTTTTAATTTTGGACGTGGACCCCCGCAACGGGGGGGATGAAACCTTGAAGGGGTGGCTGGCCATCCACGCGCTCCCCAGGACGCCGGTGGTGCGCACTGGCGGCGGGGGGTGGCATTATTATTTCAAATGGGTCCCGGGTTTGAAAAACGGCCCCATCGGCCCCGGTGTGGACCTGAAAGTCGATGGCGGGTTTGTGGTGGCCCCGCCCAGTCGCCATCCCAGCGGCGACCTCTATAGCTGGGAAAACGACACGCTGGCTTTGCCGGTTGCGCCGGCCCCTGAATGGCTTTTGGAAATAGCGCGTGGTAAGTCGCAGGTTATCGCAGGCAATCAGCGGCAATCAGCGGCAGGTTCGAAGATCCTGGAGGGTGTCAGAAACAAGACCTTAACCAGGTATGCCGGCGCCATGCGGCGGGTGGGGATGACATCGGATGAGATTTGCGTTGCGTTGCTAACCGCTAACCAGCGGTGCGGTCCCCCGTTGCCGGACCCGGAGATTGAGAAGATAGCCTTGAGTATTTGTCGGTATGACTCCGGGGGGGGTGACGGACTTGACGTGATATGCTATAACGACGTTACCCCCCGAAGGGTTGAATTCCTGTGGACCCCTTACCTCCCAATAGGTAAACTGTCGATCCTTGAAGGCGACCCCGGCGCGGGCAAAACCTTCATCGCCCTGGCTATTGCGGCGGCAATAACCAAAGGTTTGCCCTTGCCGCATTGCCGCGAGGGTGCAAGTCGCGCCCCCCAAAACGTGGTTTATATGAGTCGCGAGGATGGTTTGGCGGACAGCTTGGTCCCCCGGAGCATTGCGGCGGGTGCGGATCGTACCCGTATTTTTGCCGTTGAAGGCGTCCGCCGGCGCGGGGTGGTGAACACGTTCAGTTTTAAGGACCTGGACCTGCTTGAGGACGTCGTTGCCCACAAGCAACCCGGTTTGGTGGTGGTGGACCCGCTCCAATCCTTTTTTGGGGCCGGCGTGGATCTTCATCGATCAAACGAAACCAGGCCCTTGCTGGACCAGCTGGGAAAAATGGCGGAGCGCCATAGGTGCGCGGTGCTTATTCTCCGTCATTTGGCCAAAGCTGGCGCTCGTAACGCGCTGTATCAGGGTTTAGGATCGATAGATATTATCGGCGCGGCGCGGTCCGCTATGTTGGCGGGTATTGACCCCAAAGGGCAGGATCGCGTTTTGGTGCAAACAAAAAGCTCCTGTGCGCCGGCAGGCCCGGCAATCAGTTACTCTTTGTCGGACGCCGGGTTGGCGTGGGGGGGAATATCAGAGGTCACGGCTGACGATCTTTTGCGGGCTAACGTCCGCCAAGACGGCCCGTCTAGGGTTGAGGAAGCCGCTGGCTGGCTGACTGACTTTTTACAAAACGGCCCCGTGGAGGTCCAGGTTGTGCAGGCGCAAGCGCAAGCGCAGGGGATTAGTAAACGGACTTTGGATCGGGCCAAAAAAAGTCTGGACGTTCAGTCGGTTCGCAAGGGGTTTATCAGCCCTTGGGAATGGGAATTGCCATCCTGAATTTCCATGGAAGAATCTGGGAAACCACCGTGATAAGCCTCCCTTTCCCCTAAACACCCATTTGGCAACCTTGGGGTTTGAAACCCGCAAACCCTTGGTATTGCTGGGGTTTTACCAAGGGTGCCAAGGGGGGGGGTTGGCATCCTTGGTACAAACCCAGTATCCGCGCGGTTTACAGTGCCTAGTTTGCCAAGGTTGCCAAGGGTGCCTTTAGGGGGGAAACCCCGGGGTTGGCATCCTTGGAGGATTAGCCGGTTCCCATATATGTAAATAATTGGAGGTTGCAAGGAACTCGAAAAATGGGTGAAACGTCCGGCATGGTTTTTGCATGACCCCCGGGGGGTGAAACGTACGGCATGGTTTTTGCATGGCCCCCATTTCCAATTTCGCGAAAACCTCCGCAAGATGGGGCCGCCGGTTTTAGCACGATAATCACCAGCCATTTTACCCCGCCCTCCCCTTCGCGGGGTGCCCTTGTGGGCGCGTGAGAAGCTCCAGGACTGTCGTTAGCCAGGGTGGCAGGGGGATGTGCGTTAGGGGGGGGAAGCGGGGCTTATTTTCGGTCCTGCGAACCCGGTTGGGTTACGGTTGGGTTACCGGGGCCTAAAACGAAAACCCCCGGGCCGCGCAAGCCAGTAATGGCGCGGGTTTGGGGGTTTGGTCATTTGGTTGGTGCCGAAGGTGGGAGTCGAACCCACACGGGTGTTGAGCCCGGCGGATTTTGAGTCCGCTGCGTCTGCCAGTTCCGCCACTTCGGCAAGTTTTATTTCAATTTCCCTCTCCATCATCCTCCTTTGGAATTTGGAGGGACATGAAGAACAATAGAGGCTATTCAATTATCAAGAACCCAGCAACCACGCGGGTTTAAGAGCCGCCGACCGGTCAAAAGGGCTTTTTACGAACAGTATTTCCAGGCCGCTGCGTCTGCCGCTACGGCATGTTGTTCTTTCATGCATCAATCATTCTAACAGAAAAGGGCGTGCCCGTCAATGTTGTCATTGGAACCGTCCGTGTCAAGATTAAGTAGTCGATCTCCCGCTGAAATTTCAATTTTACTGGCTTATCGACCACCTGGGGGGGAGCTAAGTCCCATTAAAATATATTCTACCCAGTACCTGCCGGAGTTAGGACCTAAAAAGAGGGTCAATTCGTCTGGAGCCATTCCTGAGCAGCCTAACCCTTATTTCCCTTATTTTTTTCTAACAACCTTCTGATTTCTGTCAATTCACTTTCCACTTTTTCAATTCTATTAGAAAAGTTCTTTTTGGAAGACAAAACTTGTACAATTAAGATTATAATACCCGCGAAGAAAAGTATGAGTATTAATAAATTGATAACTTGCGCCAATATTGTCGCATTTAATTCCAACTCCAACAACCGCGCCTCCCCTCGCAAATCCATAACATTGGTCATATATTCGGCAAACGTACCATAATATCCTCCGCTTTAGGTTAGAACCGGCAGCCAAATAGACAGAACTTTTTCCGCATCCTAACCGTCTATTTATTGACAGACCCGTTAGTTACAGGTAATAATGATTGATCTGCCTGGGTCGATACAGGAATAGAGGTGGAAATAACGTGGCAGGAGGAAAAACCGTGTTGCCGGGGAAAAAATACTTGATTTCTTTTCTCATCATTACCGTGATTGGCTCATTATTTAGATATTGGTGGATAACCCACGTTCCAAACATACCGGAATCCGATTTTGAGGGGTATTATGTCATTGCCGTGAATTATTATAATAGCCTTGGGATATCAATGTGGGGCAATCCCGTCGCCTTTCAAGGGCCTGGGTATCCCTTTGTTTTGGCTTTATTCTTTAAACTGGCCGGGAATACAGAAATTTTGACGGGAAAATGTTTAAACTTATTACTGTCAATAGCAACGATGGTTGTTTTGTTTTTTGTTTTTAACAAGCTGTTTAGCAGAAAAACTGCTCTGTTTGCTTACTTAATCGCAGTATTTTTACCGAACTATATAGCTTACAACAGTGTCCTGGGCAGCGAAATACTGTTTACCTTTCTGGTAGCTCTTACCGTCCTGGTTCAGTTCTCTGAATTTGATAATAAATACCGCTATCCGCTGCTGGGAGTTTTAATTGCTTTTTCAGCCCTGACCAAACCGTTTTTTATAGCTTATCCGGCTGTTTTCGCTGTTGCGGAATGGGTGCGCGGCAAGTCGGCGCGGCAAACGGTAACTGCCGCCCTGGCCGTTTCCTTCGTCATGGCTCTGGTCATTGCGCCCTGGACCTATCGCAACTGGAAAACATTTAACATGTTTATACCCATCACCTATAACGGCGGATATGTCCTATATATAAACAATAATGATCACAACCATTATGGCGGGTGGATGGACCCCAATAATTTTGAAGTCGCCGAAGAACTTAAAGCCAGGTTTGCGGAAAAGGGCGTCGCATTCCCCGAACATCCTCCGCAAGCTGACAAACTGTACCGGGATGAAGCAAGAAAGTGGATCCTGGCCCATCCCCTTGAATTTTTAGAGCTTGGCGTTATCAGGGTTAAGAATACTTTCTTCAGCGGGGCAGAAGATATTGTAAAGTGGACGATGAATCAAATCGACAAGGAGAATTTGCCCACACAGAAGTTAAGAACTCTGTTCTTCTTCCGGGCTGTCAGCGATATGGTCATTTATTTTTTAAGCTCATTTGCTTTCTTCTATACCATTGTTAATTTAAAACGTATTTTGACCGGTTTTTTTCGAAAAACAGCAACAATTGGCTGGAAGGAGGCCACAGTCGCCCTCAATATCGCCTTCCTGGCGGCAGTTTTCTTTGTCACTGAGGGACAGCCGCGGTATAACTTCCCCGCCTTGTTCTTCCTGGTTGCCGCCGCGGTTGCCTGGATGGAGTTGATCATCAAGAAAACTGGGGACAGAAAAGAAGGGGTTTGAAAAATGATTAGAGCTATATCTGTGTTTTTGTTGGTATTAACCCTGGCGGGTTGTGCCCGGACACCCTCCGGCGGGATTCAGCCTCAGCGTTCCGCCGTTGATATTGATGTTAATACGGCCGCCTTCAAGGATCAGGGCGGCCTGGCTTTCATCTGGCGGGATTTGCTCCACACGCTTGACGGTGAAACGGGAGAAGTCAAGCAGCTGACCGACTCCGGCCGGAGCCTGCAACCGTCCTGGTCTCACGACGGACAGTGGCTGGCGTTCATTAGCGCCGCCGAACCGCAGGAAGATTGCGGCCAACTGTGGCTGGCGCGCCGGGACGGTTCGCAGGCCCGCCAGGTTCAAGGGCTGCCCGAGCCGGTCTCTCTCCCGGCATCACCCTGGTCGCCTGCCGCCAATGTTCTGGCGGTAAATACGCAAAACGGCGTCTGGCTGGTACCGTCGGAAGGTGAACCATACCAGCCCGGCCAGGTTGAAAACGGGTGTTATTTAACCTGGTCGCCTGATGGAAAGTCACTGGCTTACACCACTACATTGCCCTTTGACGAACCGCAAAGCCGCAGCGACGCTCTCTATACTATTGATCTTGACGGCGGCCGGCCTGTTGAGCGGCTGGCGACCCCGCAGGCCGGGATCCGGATCGTCGCCTGGTGGCCTGACGGCAAAGGGTTGCTGTACTGGTTAAATCCATTTCACTCAGGTTCACTGGCGGCCGACGGGATGGGTCTGTGGAGCCTCCCTTTAGACGGCACGGAGCCGATACTCCTTGCCAGCGGCCTGGCGAAAGAGGGGTGGCAGTCCCTTTCGCCCCGGGGACACCTGCTGATGGTAGCGGGCAACTGGCGTATAATCTGGGCCAGGAAGAGCCTGGTGATCGCGGACCCCGCCTCGGGGAGCGTCCAGGAGCTTGTTAACCCCGCAGGCAGCGTCTCTTTAGACCCCTCTTTTTCGCCGGACGGCAGCCGCATCGTTTTTGTCGCCGCCGGGAATCTGGGCGACGACGTGTGGGGCTTTGATAATGACGAGGAACTGGCCGCCTGGGTGGCAACACGCACCCTGTGGGTCCGAAATGCGGACGGCACCGGCGCCCGTCCCCTGGCGGCCGCCGGGTCGGGCGTGTACCAGCCCGTCTGGTCCGGGGACGGGAAGCACATCCTGTATGTGCGGGACAACTCCCTCTGGATCATCGGGGCCGACGGCGGACAACCGCAAAAAGTCTTGGGCCCGTTTCCCGAACAAAAAGAACTTTTCGGCTTTTATGGTTTTGTTTCGTACCGGGATATGATGGCCTACCGGCCTTAGTTTGAATAATTTGGTTATTGTTGATGGAAAATCAGTCTTTGAGGATTTGCCGCGGGTTTTTTCCAAATTCACCTGATAGCTGTTTTAAAAGCAAGCAGTATAGCGGCACCTTTGGTTTTTGTTAGACTAGCCTGCCGGCAGGACATGTCATATTATTAAAAAATCTGGTATTTATAATAGTCGCTTCAATACTCGAAGTAATTTCTTATCGCGGTTAAAATACCGCTTTTTATTTGCTCACTATTTATACCGCCAACCTTATCCATCAGCCTGTCATGTGATATTGTGCGAATTTGCTGTACCATGGCCACCGATAATTTTGGCAGGTTGGTTTCCTCGGCGGGCAACAGTATTTCCGTAGGATAAATTTTTTCGGTTTCCTTTATGCTGGATAAAGGTAATACGGTTGAAATAGGCAAATTGTGATTAACCGCGTCGTTGGATATTACCAAAACCGGCCTTTTCCCTCGCTGCTCACTGCCAATCGCGGGATTTAGATTGCAAAAATATATTTCCCATTTGTTTACCAATCCCTGCCCACCTCGCTGTCAACATAAGCAAAGTCTTGATCACTTTCCACCGTTCTCGTTAAAAAATCCTTATCCTTTGCGGCTTCCTGTATTTCCTTTTCATACATCTTCCTTTTTGTCTGCGCAATATACAAATAAACTGCTTCGCGAATAGCGAAATTTACCGAAGGAATTACCTTTCTTTCGGCAAGCATTTTAAGCTCATGGACTGATGCTTCCGGTAAGGTGGCGGTATATTTTATGGTTTTTTTTGTTTTAAGCATAGAATCAACCTCCTATTTATATTATACTTATCTACCGGCAAAATTACCATATAATTATGCCATGCAGAAGATCAGGTATCAGGGGCAGCCAGGGGGTCGCAGTATTTTTCAGCCGCCCTGGGCGGTCATAGCCGGCAGCGTTGCCAAAAGGTACATCACACGCCAACACAATAAAGGGATTGAAATTGGATATGGTTTAAGTAAGAAGTTTGAGCATCTCGGTTATATGATAGAAGCTGATAAAAGCTGATAAGGGCTGATTCCCAATGGCATTCCTTTATAAGACAGCCATTTTATACGATTGATTTGAATTGATCCCAGTTGATATTCGTTGATTTATGTTTGCAGGCAATCTATAATTACAGTGGAGGTGTTCTTATGGTCGAAGATAAGGAACTGGTAACCGCCCAGGTTTTGGCTGAAGCCCTGGATCTTTCCGTGGAAACCATCTGGAGGTATACAAGAGAAAAAAGAATACCCCACGTTGAGTTGGGGAGCAAGCAGTACCGCTACAAGCTTGCTGATGTGATCGGCGCGCTGACCGGTTCAACAGTTCAGGAAAAAGCAGCCGGCTACCAAAGCGAACCGTCTAAAAGCTACACCTACCGGGACTATTTGCTGTTGCCGGAAGAACCGGGTTATCGTTTCGAGGTCCTTGAGGGTATGTTGATCAAGGAACCCTCGCCCAGTGTTATACACCAGCGGGTTTCCCGCCGGCTCCAGCGGATCCTGGAAGATTATTTCGGCGCCTGTGATCCGGAAGGGGAAGTATTCAACGCGCCGCTGGACGTGACCTTCCATGATGTTAGCGTAGTTCAGCCGGACCTGTTCTATGTGTCGGGAGAACAAAAATTGATTGTGAAAGACGCCCGGGTTGACGGTCCGCCGGAGTTGGTTGTAGAAATACTGTCCCCGTCCAGCCTTCGTAAGGACCGGCTGCAAAAGATGCGGATTTATCAGAAAGCCAAGGTCAGGCACTACTGGCTTGTCAATCCGGAGGAAAAAACGCTGGAATGTTTTTCCCTCCGGGACGGCGTCTACGCCCTGGTTGCCGCCGGCCTGGACGAAGAAGTGGTTGAGCATCCGGAGTTTGCGGGGCTGGCCATTTCCCTGGGAGTTTTATGGTGACCTTTGTATATGTATTTCCAAGCGTGTGTCTGCTTACTTTAGCAGCGGCAGAAGCAGTATAACCTCACCTTTGACTGTTACAAGCCGTAAAAAGACTTGAAAGCCCTTAATTTACTGGTATTCAAGCCTTATTTGTGTTCTTAAGCAGAATTCGATTCATTTCGTTAGCCGTTTTGTTAGTCCCGGGGTTATATGATACAAATATACCAATCCAATAAGGGGGTTTAAATAGCGATGATTACTAAAACATTATTTCCCGGGCGCTATATACAGGGTTTCGGGGCAATTGGGCGCCTGGAAAAAGAATTGCTGAACCTCGGCAAAACGGGTTTGTGCATAATAGCCCTTCAGCCATGAAGTTGCTGAAGGACAAAATATCGAAGCAAACAGCAAAATTTTGCTTAATCTACGAGAGGTTCAACCGGGAATGCTGCGACATGGAAATAGAACGCTTGACCAACCTGGGGCAGGGATGTCAGGCCCGGTTTGTCGTTGCCGTTGGTGGGGGAAAAACCATTGACACAGGCAAGATAGTGGCCAACCGCCTGGGCGTCCCTGTAGCCGTTGTCTCTACTATTGCCTCCACTGACGCTCCTTGCAGCGCCTGCGCGGTTGTGTACAGCGAAGAGGGTGTTGTAGTCCGGGTGGAATATCAGAATAAAAATCCCGATTTGGTCCTGGTGGATTCTGAGATTATCGCCAATGCCCCGGAACGTTTTTTAGTAGCGGGTATGGGGGATGCTCTGGCTACCTGGTTTGAGGCGGAATCATGCCGGAAAGCCAAATCCAAAAATGAGGCGGGAGAATTGGGCTCCCTGACCGCCTATGCCCTGGCCAGGCTCTGTTACGACACTCTTTTGGAATCCTGGGTTTTTGCAACCTGCCTCAAGAACTTTCACGAATCATCGCCACTGGCTTTCCCACTGCCCTGGAGATGTGGAGCTATACGCTGAGGATAGGCATCCTTAATCGAATGCTGATCAATATTGGGGGCGCTGCGGCGGTTACCGCATTTGCTATACAATATGAAATCGACAGCTTCGTCAGTGCTATAACCATCGGTGTCGGCATAAACACACTGATGCTGTCAGGCATCTTTTATGGAGAAGGGGACGTCCGCTCACTGCAGGACACCCTGAGGACATCCCTGCGCACCGGCTTGATCTTGAGTATTGCCACGGCTTCCCTGATATTTGTCTTTGCGCCGCAGCTAGACGGTATCTTCGGTAAAGCGGACGCCGCATCCAACATAATGAATGTTCGTGCCATCCGGTTTTTTAGCGCAAGTTTTCCCCTTTCCCTGGTTTCAGCCGTATTCATCAACTATTATCAGGTGGACGACGGGCTGCTGGCGGGTATAAGCGGGGGTACGGGAGCGGGCAAGGATTGCGGCCTGCAGGAGGGACAGTTCCCAATGCCGGGAAAATGTTTTAACGCAAGCAGGTCCATATCAGGCACGATATTTCAGCAGGCTTGTCCCTATTGCGGTATATGGACTTCCTTACCCGAGGGCGCGGATCTCGTAGTCGCGCATATATTTGAATGCGCTGCCCTGGGATACGTAAAGAGGGTGAAGGAATAAGTTGTCACGGGTAAGTTGTCACGGGAACGGGGTTGTTGACATCCTGGCCAAAGGGGCGGCAAAGGCATTGCCGCCCCCCGTTTTACTGCCTTCTGAGGATTATGGCAATAAGAATCAAGCATCACCCTCCTTAAAAATGGGCATGAAAAAGCACCTCAGGTGAGATGCCCTTTTTGTCTGTTAATTTAATCTTTTAATTTACAAAAAAATAAAAATCTCCTCAATTGGCGCCTTTACAATCCGTGAAATATCAATAGCCAGTTTAAGTGATGGATTGTATTTACCCGCTTCCAACCTAATGATAGTTTCCCTCCGCACTCCAACTAATCGGGCAAGTTCATCCTGAGTCAAATCCACAAGTTGACGATATTTTTTTAAATTGCAAGCAAATTTTTGGATGGAACCCACCCCCATTAATGCTTATCATAATACCAAAAAAGAACAGCATAGGATATTAGCGTAACAGACCATCCAAAAGCACAAGCTAAAATAATAAGCTCTTTTGTAACAAAAGGAAATCCCGAGAAGAAACCGATAATGAATAAAAGGATTAAAGGAATTAGAGCTGTTTTCAATTTTGCATTTTTACTATTTTCGAGGTAACGTTCATCTGGCATTTCTTCAGCCATTTTTGCTATAAAATAGTAGGCAAAAAAACTTAAAAAGTTAAAGAAAAATAGTGATGCCGGATCACCGGTTATAAAATATGTGAAACCAAAAAAACCAAAAAAACCAAAAAACCAGGCGTATTTGATAGATTTTGAGGATAAAGCTATCATTTTCATAACCTCCCAGGGTGATATATTTGTATCATTGTTACAAATATATCACTTCTAAACAGGGCTGTCAATGCGTTATAGCAGGCGTATTTTTGATTATTCCAAATTGGATCATACTGGTTTATGTGATTGCGGGAATGAGTCAAACTCCATATGAGATCATTTTCAAATAGTAATAGATAAGGAGCAGCTAAGATGTCCACACATCCAATCTACCAGTTTTACGCAGAGCTTGCCGACTACAAACCTACAATATGACGGCGCTTTCAGGTGACAGATAATATCACACCGGCGCGTCTATGCTACATTATTCAGGTGCTGTTTGAAATGACAGCAAGCCACTTGATGGCTCTTGAAGTGCCGCTTGAAACGCCATCAAATGAGCCGGATGTAATTCTGCGTTTTAAAATCACGGATGATGACTTTGATGATTTCTCCGATCCTCATCGTGACGTAAGAGTTCACGCTGCCGATCAGTGGGCTTATTGGGCTGGGTTTTGCAACACTCTCCTGGTAAAACCTGTTTTTTGCAATGCGCTGCAGCAGCATTTCTCAAGGGATTTTGATTGACGGGGAGGGGCACTGGCCTTTAATATAAGAATAAGTGTTCGATAAATCTATTAAAAGAAGGTATGGTGGGATGAACGAAAATATCAATCAGCCGACTTATAAACGGCAACGGTTTCTGTTAGCGTTTATCCGCCAGCTTCAATGCGGTGTAACATCCACTGACCTGCAGAAGTTAGTATTCCTTCACACGATATCGGAAGGCCTGGATTTCTACGGGTTTATTCCATATAAATACGGCCCCTATTCCCTTCAGCTTGCGGAGGATTTGGATATTCTCCGCAGGGATGGGTACTTGTCCATTGAATGCATGAAAGAGGGTTCACGAATTAAAGCCGTTGGGGAGTGTCCAAAAACGGCTTTTTTTCGGATAGCGAAAGAGCGGGGAGATGCCCTTATTCGCAGGGCATACCGCGAGTGCCCGTACTACGCAATTAACAGCGAAATCATAGGGAGGCTCTTCAGAAACATTAATCACCAGCAGGTCTTTGTCCAGGGTGACGGGTCCCTGGTACCAGGTGCGGATATCTGTCATGGCAGGCTCCGCCGTGTCGTCATTCACCTGAAAAGACGAACTGGGAGAAATGGCTGTTCGCGCCTGTATTGAAAGCGAAAGCATCCACCACGAAGGGGGGGATATAACCCCGCAAATGGTTGTCCACGCGCTGCTGGCCGCGGACGGGGAGGGACGGCGGCGGAAAGGGATAACGGGATAATTTTTGGCAGACCTAGGCTGGGCCAGGGGTCGGTGTAATAATTGGAGTACATATTAGAGTCAGTGGATTTCCCTTTTTTTGAGTTTGTGTTACTCTAAAACCTGGGGGATGAAGAAGTCTGAAAGAAATTCTTTCATTGCGTTTTGTGCCTTGAGCGAAGCGAAAGGAATGGAAATAATTGTGAAAGAGAAAGAAAGCCAGAGGTTTCCGTTGTTATTAATGGAAATGGACAGGTTTATTCAGGGTCACATCGCCGATAGAGTGTTGACTTATTATGAACGTGGACTGGTGAAAAATATCCGGCTTGAAGAACCATGGATACGCGCCACCGTTTCGGGTAACCATGGAAACTATAAGGTCCGGGTGCATCTGACCGATTTCAGCAAGAGTCGCTGTGACTGCCCTTATGATGACTACTGCAAACATATGGCGGCAGTAGTTTACTATATAACCCGGGAAGACTCAGGGCAGTCCGGCGCAAGCGCGTCTGCCGGCGGCTTCCCGGCGAGGGCGGCTGATGGAGCGGGTGCGGAAGACACCGCCGGAACCGCAGGTAGGGAGACAAACCCTCATCCGGCTAAAAACCTGACACAACAACTGAAAATCATGAAAAAGGAAGATTTGCTCGACCTCATAACCCGGCTGACGGAAATAGACCCTTCCTTGCGGGAAACCATTCGTCTGATCCTTGTTGAGCGCCAAAGAACCGAAAATCTACGTTCGGATCGGATTCGCCGGATGGGACTGCGCAGTGCACTGGCTTTTTACCAAAAAGAGTTTCCCGCCGTCCTAAAAGAGTGCGAGTTCTTGTTCACCGAAATTGAAGACGAAGCCGGCCGCTACGGGTATGAGGACCGTTACTATAACGACACGGAAGGGACGGAGTGGGATTTTAGCAAAGGGCTGGAAAGATTGGATCGGTACGGCCGGGAGCTAGTGCAACTGGTGACCGCCGAAAACTACATATCCGGGACTGTGGGGTTGCTGGTGGCGGTAACCGGTCTGGAAGGCTGGAGCGACAAGTATGATGACGGATATGGCGACAACGAATTAACCGATGCTTGTTTGGAATTTGAGAGCTACCTGCGGGAAGCCATAGAAAGGGTGCATGATTACCAACTTCACGACCCGGCGGCCCAAGCATTCTTACGGGAGTTAATCACATGGATCGTTTCTCAAAACGAACAACTGGATGATTTGTTGTCGTGGACATCGGTTTTGCGCCATTGTGTCCGGGAACCTCAGTACCTCCGGCATTTGAAGGAACAGCTCATGAAGATCGACCGGGATTTTTTACGGAGCGCCTGCCTGCAGGATGAAGAGGACCGCGGGTCTTTGGCGTCATGGTGGGTGGAATTGTGCTTATCCCTGGACCAGGAAGAAGAGGCGAAACAGGCCGCGGCCATGGTGGAAGGATCGCCCCGGTCAGTAATGTTCAGCTTTGTAAAATATTATGAAAAACTGGAGCGCTGGCCTGAAGCGCTCACGGCGATGCAAAACGCCTTGTTTACAAGTCCCAGGGTTCTCCCCCACGATTACGAGCGGATCGTTCGCCTGTGCGAATGTTCAGGCGACAGGCAGGGAATAAAGGACTGGTGCGAAAAATGGTTTCTGTCCTATCCCGACCTGGATCTGTTCAAGCGAAACACTGATCTCGTAGAACAAGATGCTGATAAAGAAGCTAAAATTCAAAAATGGCTTGAGGCCTTGAGACAAAAGAATCAATTTGGACTGTTAATCGACATCCATCTTTACCTGGGTGATCTCGACAAAGCCTGGTCTGTATTTATCAAGGAGAAAGATCGGTTTTACATGAGTGAACCGCCGCTGTTCAAACTTTTTGAGAAAATAAAGGGCCATGAACCGGGCAGACTGATTCCGCTGTATCAGGAGCTGGCATTAAAGAACATCAGCCAGAGGGGACGTCCGGCATACGCCAGGGCGGCCGGGTGGCTGAAGGAATTGAAGGTAGTATGCGCGTTATCCGGCAAGGACCGGGAATGGGCGGCTTTTCACGGAAAAATCATGACGGAATATCGCCGCTTCCGGGCCTTGATGGAGGAAGTCAGATCGGCAGGGATCGGGCAGCCTTAATTCCGTTCAGCATTACCTATGTGATTGGAACCGGCAAAACCAAACCCCTGCCTAATATTGTCAACAACCCCGTCCCCATGACACCTGGGGTCAAATACCATAAATATCATGGTATTTCATTAAAAACCCCTTATAATAGAGTTGTAGTAGGTAACCCTTCTGCAAAAATCCGGCAAAAGGTTCTAAGGAGTGCCCGCTATGCCTACCCCACCCGAATTTAGCAAAGTTTTTTTCTGGGATGTAGATTTTAGGTCCCTGGATACAGAAGTCGATCAATATTTTATCGTTGAAAGACTATTGGAACATAGTGACGACAAAAGCTTTTTCTGGATGTTAAACCATTACCCTGATCAACTCCTTATGGAGGTCATTAAAAATAGCCGCGCCCTTTCCCGCAAAACAGGCTATTTTTGGAAGTCCTATTTTGGCCTGAAAGAGAGTGAACTAAAATGCTTGCAGCAGCCCTCCCACCGGGCAGGGACGAAGTCCTAAAGCGCCTGGCGCATTTACAGGGTTTAAAAAATTTTTATCTCGCAGGTGGCACCGCTGTTGCGCTTCACCTCGGTCACCGTATTTCAGAGGATTTTGATTTTTTTACACCGCATGAGTTTAATGCCCTATCGTTGCGCGACGATTTGAATAAAACGGGGGATTTTATCCTGACCGACATGAAGAGCTGCACCTTGCATGGCATTTTTAACGGAGTTAAGGTCAGTTTTCTTTATTACGCTCCCCCTCTAATTCTCCCGCCTGTGAAATACAATGACTGCCTCATAGCAGACTTACCGGACCTGGCGCCAATCAAACTTGATACAGTAGGCGCCCGGGGCAGTAAAAAAGACTTCATCGATCTTTTCTTTATCGCTGACTTGATACCACTTAGAGAAGTTTTCGAGCTTTATGAAAAAAAATTTTCCCGCTGGCAGGTTAATATCAAACACTTGATTTTGAGCCTTACTTATTTCGAAGACGCCGAAAAAACAGGGGACAAGATCATCATGCTTAAAAAAAGCGCAACCTGGGATGAAATTAAGAAATATTTCCAGGAGCAGGCCAGGTTTCTTATGGATGAAAAAAAGGGGGAGCTATTTGCGGACTGACGGTTGTAGTGGCTGTGGCCATTTAAATAATGTCATCCTGGTTGTTGGATGGGCGTCTATGGGTACGGTAGAAAACAAGGCCAACCGCCTGTATAGGCAGTTGGCGAGCGCCATTTAACAGGATTTAGAAGCAATTAACCGATCCAAAATAATATTTTTCCTTGAAGGGGGCGGATCCGGCCATAATTACCGAAGTCAGGGCGGCTGCTTCGGCGCCCTCCTCATCTACATTGATAGTGCATTCCTGAGCTATGGCGCTGATATACAGGTTAAATCCTTCCGACCTGTCCGCAATCCCTGTAAAATCCGCGTTCCCGCTGTCAAAAGGGGAAACCATACCCATTTTTTTCAGGTGACTGATCAGATTGCTTTTTTGCTTAAAGCCAAATTTGGGAAATTTTATTTTAACTTTCAGATACTCCAGGTTGTGCATCATCCACGGACGTGATCTTGAAGCGGCCGGCGAGTCCGCCGGGGGGCTGCTGCCGGGCAACAATGCCGGCGACGTAAAGGCTGCGCCGGTCAATTGGCTCGGTTAGTTTTTCCTTCCTTCAATTCGGCCAGGGACTCGCCGGCTGCCGCCGCCTCTGCACCGGCAGCGGCCTGGCTCGGTTCGCCGGCCCAAACATCCCGTGGCTGGCCGGCCAATCCCGCGAAAAGAGTGAAAATCATTAAGAACAGGACCAGGAAAACTACAGCCTTGCTGGATTTAATCATTTCAGCCACCTCCGGCGTTAACTCATTTAATCATTTTCGCGCTTCCCTGAATACTGCTTAAAACTCAGTTCCACTTTAAACAGGTCGCCGTCAATTTTGACGTTGAAACGGCCGCCGCAGATCTGGGTGAAGCTCTGGGCGATGGGCAGCCCCAGCCCGGAACCTTCACTGGTCCTGGAAGCGTCTCCCCTGGCAAAGCGCTGCAGTATTTCGTCCGCGCTGAAGTCCATTTCATAGTTGGCGGTGTTTTTGATGGCGGCCAGGGCGTTTTCTCCATCGGCGATCAGGTCGATATACACCCTTGTGCCGGGCAGAGAATATTTCAGAGCGTTGGTAATCAGATTTTCCCAGACCCGGTACAACTTTTTGCCGTCGCTCACTATATACACCGGCTTATCAGGGATGTTGAGCCGGAAAGTGAGACCGGCGCCGCTGATAGGCTCCTCTATATCCGCCAGGGTCTGCTTGATCAACCGGGCTAAATCAATTTGCTCCATATCCAGGGTGATATTCTCACTGTTCGCCTTGGAAAGGTCGAATAAATCCTGGATGATATTCTTCAGGCGTTCGGATTTCTGCGCCAGAATTTTTACGTAATCCTTGACATGTTCGGGCAGGCCTTCTTCCCGGCTTAAAAGTTCCACGTAGCTGATGATAGAAGTGAGCGGAGTTTTTAAATCATGCGATACATTGGTGATCAGGTCTATTTTCAGGCGTTCGGATTTTATCTTCTCGGCGACGGCGATACCCATACCCTCCTGGATAGAGTTCAGGTTCCGGGCGGCGGGGTAAACATTGGAATCCGCCGGGACCCCGAGCCTGGTTTTCATATCGCCGTTCATGACCAGTTCGATGTGGTCCATCAGCCGGCCCAGATCATCCAGTGTCTCGCCGTAGTGTTTCAGATACCGGTAGATCAGGTAAATTCCCGCGCCTGCTATTAATAAGGCCACCAGCAACTCCGGCGGGCCAACGCCGTTTATGGCCGCCAGTAAAAACACGACCGATACAAACGCCAGCGCCGCCTCGGCGGCCACCAGCAAATAGGCCCGGTTCAGCATGGACTTTTGCCAGGGGTACCTGCTTTCATACTTGCGGTACCAGGCAAAAAAGGAATTGATCGAGTTGTGGGCAAAAAATCTTTTGCCGTTGAAGATCAGATCAACAAGCATCAGATAAAACCACCAAAGGCCGAGCAGCGTAAAACAGCTAACCAGGACGATACCCCATACCCACTCAAACGCAAAACCACTTACTCCTGAATAACCAATGAAAATTGTAAATGCCAGGCTAAGGGCCAGCAGGGAAAGCAATACCTTAACTTCCAGCCATATTTGTCCCGACCAGGCGGCCAGTTTCCGGTCAAATTCCCGCTTATCCCGGCGCCTGATGGCGGCATAAATCAGTAATGCAATTCCTACTCCCAAAAGAACGATATAAATCCAACCGATGATTTTTATAAATTGCTGTTCCATATAATACTGGGAATAACCGTACGGGTTTTTCACCAGGGTATCTTTGACGGCCAGGAAAACTTCACAATTGGCCGGACCAGAAGTATTATCAGGAGTGTTGGCGGTATATCCCTCCCCCTCGACAATTGATAATACTTCTGGATAGTCGACCCGGAAATTGGAGGTATTATCAGAAGTGTCAGAGGTATATACCCTTGGGATAATATTTTTATAGCCGCTGTCCAGCCGCTTGACATCCACCAGGCGCCCGTTTTCAACCACCCGTACCTTTTGACCGTCAAAATACCAATAGTATTTATAGTCGGCCGGCAAGTCCGGCGTCATTTCCGCGCCCGATATCCGCGGCAAGCCGCCTTCGATGTTCTTTACCGATAAACCGCTGTCTTTGTTAACTGCGTAATAGATCAGGTTTTCCCCTTCTTTATCTAAATACCTTGTAGTCCAATCCTTGCCGCGTGGATCTGTGGAAGGCTCAGCCACCAGATTGTAGAGTTCGTTAAAATAGATGCCGGTACGTTCTTTGAAGGCGATGCTTTTTTTATAGTCTGTAAAAGTAACTTTCAAAGCGTCGATACTTCCGTTAAAATGCGCCAAGGCGGACAAGCCGGTTATAAAAAGGCCGCTAATGATGCTTACAGCCAGGAAAAAGCACAGCCAGGCTCTAAACGGTTGGGATTTTCTCGATTTTGTATCCAATGCCCCATACCACCTTTAAGTATTTAGGCTCTCTCGGGTTTATCTCAATTTTTTCCCGGATCCGGCGGATATGGACCATGACCGTGTTTTCCACTCCATAAGCCGCTTCTCCCCAAACCCGTTCATAAATCTCCTCGGCGGGGAAAATCCGTCCCGGGAAACGCATCAACAACTCCATGATCCCGGTTTCCTTGGCGGTCAGCTTGACCAAATCGCCGTCAAGGGTCAACGTATGGCTTTCCGGATCGAAACACAGCCCGCCTGATTGCAGGAGGTTCGCTCCGGACCGCGTGTTGACGTCCCCCAGGCTCAGATAGCGCCTGAGCTGTGATTTTACCCTGGCCATAAGCTCCATGCTGTTAAAGGGCTTGGTGACGTAATCGTCCGCGCCCATGGAAAGGCCGAGCACTTTATCCGTATCCTCGGATTTGGCGGACAAGATAATGATGGGGATATTTTTTCCCGCGCGGATCTTGAGCATGGCCGACAGCCCATCCAGTTTCGGCATCATCACGTCAAGAATAATTAAATGCACGCTCTGGGCGCTGATTATATCCAGGGCCTGCAGGCCGTCATAGGCTTTCAGCGCCGCGTAACCTTCATCCTGCAGGTTAATAGCGATGGCATTCACTATTTCCCGGTCATCGTCCACCACCAGGACCCGTTGTTTTTCCACGTATTTCACCTCCTTTCACACCGAAACCCGTAAACCCGTGAGCCTAAGAAATACTATAAGCGGCGCGGCTGACAAAAAAGCGGATGGATTTCTTACAAATATCTTACATTTCCTCTATAAAGTAAATATCCCTTACCTCGGCAAAAAGTGCCGTTACGGAACGGTGGCGGATAATGTCCTTGGCTTTATTGGCGGCTATGCGGCACATCCAGGCTTCTGGTTTGGAAGGATCTTTAATTTGGTCAATTTTATCCATGAGTTTTAAAAAGGCCTCGTGGGCCACGTCTTCGGCTAGGCCGGCATCATTGGTGATAAAAAACGCTGCTTGATACACTTGTTTAGGTTTATGGCAACGGCCGGTGTCATCATACTCTTAATCATAACACTTTCCATGTCCTTTCCTGTAAAAGCCAGAGCCATAGGTGAAAAAATAACCCGTATAGTGGGAACACTTTTAAGCGGCACACAGGTTAATGTTGCCATCGAATACAAATTTGACGAACCTAACGGGGTATCTCCTCCACCGGAAGATTTCAAAGAAGTTCCTATACAACAGGAAAAGATTGTGTCCCTGGAAGAAGCCAGGTTGTCTTGCCCTTTTCCAGTGGTAATTCCTCAATATGTGTCTCCGGGACTTGAGCTTGCTCAGGTTAATTACCAAGAAATGATAAAAGACACGGCAAAAGTCACATTGAGATACAACGGCAGTGACTCTGATTATTTTCAGATAACTGAAATGAATGCACCTGACAGTTACGTCCAGGGATATGGATACGATATAGAAGACGCAGTGATACAGGATATTAAACTTGGAGACAGTGATGGTAAAATAATAGTGTTTTAAGAATAATAGCATCAGGATCACCTGGATGAAACACGGTGTCGTATACGGGCTGGAAGGGAAAATACCGCAAGAAGAAGCTGTGAGAATAATTGAATCTATGAACCAATAACGGGGCATATGCCCCGTTATTGGTTCATTCAATATAAGTTGAAGTGGAATAAGATCTTGCAGGTGTTGCGGGTTCAGTATAACCATCATGGGTTAAGCTGTGCTCCGCCCTAGTTCTATAGTAATATCCTCCCGCCACTTGTAGACCTTTTACCCCGCTTACGTAGGAAGTATTGTATTTTTCAAAGGGCCAGCTTGTCAAATCCACCCAACCACTGCCGTTCCAGCGCTGCAGGTATAGCCTCCCATAATGTAATCCACGTTCTGATAGGCCCGGGTAAAACCGCTTATATTAATAGATATCCTCCCCTGGCAGAAGTTAAATCACACCCCCAGTCTTGTAGATATTGCAAAGATTCAATACCCGCTTCCTTGTACGCTTTATCAGGTTCTGGCGGCGCTTTCAAACCTGCCGGCGCAGCATAAGCGGCACAAGTTATTCCTAAAAAAACAACCGCCATCACCAAAGACAATACACTTTTCCGAAACCCCTTCATACCACACATACCCCTTTCCAAAAAATAAAGTTCTACATTAAGACGATTGAGATAAATATTTGGATCCATATCTCAAAATATTTTTATTCTTTTCATAATTATGGGAACCGAAAACCGTTTTCATTCGTCTTAATGTGAAGGCATTTTGGGAATTCATTTTTCGAATAGATAAATCGCAGAAAAAGTTGTGAAACTCAAGATAAAAAGAATTTACATGTAAAAGGCTCACACATAGCAGCCAAACAAAGAAAAGCGATATTTGGTATAATATTTATAAAAGGGGGGAATTTGTTTCATCTTTTCAAGGAACAATCTTACAAACTGCATATTTATGGTTAAATATTAATGTATATGCAGGAGGTAGTTCCAGTTTTACTTCAGGTGGTTCTTAAAGAGTATACCGGTGTGGCAGAGCCACCGTTCCGGAGCATCGTAAGCCACTCATCCGGAAAAATAGAGCCACCCTTCCGGTTAAAGCCACATATGTTCAGCAATAATCATCAGTAGGATCGTCCGCCGCCCAGTTTGTGGAGAGTATAGATAAGTTCTTTTAAGGAATAGATGCACGCTCTGGGTACTGACCAGATCCAGCGCCTGAAGCCCGTCATAGGCCTTCAGCGCCTCATAACCTTCATCCAGCAGGTTAATGGCGATGGCGTTCACTATTTCCCGGTCGTCGTCCACCACCAGGACCCGTTGTTTTTCCAAGTATTTCACCACCTTTCACACCAAAACCAGTAAACCCGTGAGCCTTAGTAATTAACATTAGATGTCTGTTTTCCGTAACAGGATTCGTTGAGACTACTCATTCCAAAATAATCTTTTTTTACTTAATTCCTTTTATATGAACATCCTTAGACGTTTAAACATAAAGAAAGAGGCCAGTTCCAGGGAGCATAAAGCAATTCCCAACGTGGCAAGCCACCAGATTTTGATTAAAAACAAGTAGATTGCTTCCTTGCTTCCCAATATGCCATAAAAAATTCCTGAAAGGCTCAATCCCTCCAGTTTTTTAACATCTTTGCCTTCTTTCCACAATTTTTTCTCCAGCTCAGCAAGTCTTGATTTTTGCGCAGAAAGCCTTTGGTCTATGTCACTTAAGGCAGCCAAAAGTTTTTGCTTGATTCTCATTTTCTCTTTTACATCCATCAGCCGCCTGTTGAGAACTTCCAACATTCCTTTTCCTCCGGTTCACCTCATTATGGCACCGATAGCTAATTTCGACACGGTTACCATAATATCCATGTAAGATTTTACATAATTTCGGGATTGAAACCTGGTGAAAAATTAATTGAACTTTTTCTGCCCATTAGCCGTCTATATATTAACAAACCCGTTAATTACAGGTAATTGAAATTACTTCGATTACCTCTCTCATATAACAGTATCACGACATGTTCTTTGTTTTTTGTATGATTAAATAAGCTAGAAGAAAGTGCCATATTATAGAAGAATTTAGTACTTAATAAGAAAAGATCATGCCGCGGGTTTAAAACCAGGATGTTTACAATCGTCAGGTTGCCCTATAAAGCAAAACGGCCTCCGTTGCCCTTTTATAACACTTGGGAGGTTTTTCATTTGCGTAGTGAAATAATTGTAAAGAAGCTGAAAAGTGGTGACCGTCGGGCCTTCAGGCTTGTTTACGAATTGTTTTATAAACAAGTGTATCAAGCAGCGTTTTTTATCACCAATGATGCCGGCCTAGCCGAAGACGTGGCCCACGAGGCCTTTTTAAAACTCATGGATAAAATTGATCAAATTAAAGATCCTTCCAAACTAGAAGCCTGGATGTGCCGCATAGCCGCCAATAAAGCCAAGGACATTATCCGCCATCGTTCTGTAACGGCACTTTTTGCCGAGGTAAGGGATATTTACTTGGACAACCAGCTGATTTCCCCGGAAACTGTTTTATTGGAGAACGAGAAAAAACAAATTATTCAACAGCAAATCGGGAGCCTCCAACCCGAACACAAGCATATTTTGTATTTAAAATATTACAAAGATATGTCAGTTCATGAAATCAGCACTGAAATCGGCATACCGACTGGCACAGTTAAATCCCGCCTGGCTCGTGCCAGAGAAGAATTCAAAAAAATAATGGACCCGGAAGAATGCCACAGTATAGCCCGGTCACAGAACCGAAAGAGGTGAATATTGCTTTGAAGCGACAGTCTGATATCGAAATGGAAAGACTTGTTAAAGAAGCAGTACGTGAAATGGTGGAGTCGGCTGCCCCGCCTTCGCTGGAAGAGTCGTGGGCCAAGTTTGAGAAAAAACTGAAAGAACAGCGATCTTTGCAACGCAAGTCTTTTATAGATATATGGAAAATCTTTTTAACCCGTAGGTTTATGGCAACGGCCGGTGTCATCATACTCTTAATCATAACACTTTCCATGTCCTTTCCTGTAAAAGCCAGAGCCATAGGTGAAAAAATAACCCGTATAGTGGGAACACTTTTAAGCGGCACACAGGTTAATGTTGCCATCGAATACAAATTTGACGAACCTAACGGGGTATCTCCTCCACCGGAAGATTTCAAAGAAGTTCCTATACAACAGGAAAAGATTGTGTCCCTGGAAGAAGCCAGGTTGTCTTGCCCTTTTCCAGTGGTAATTCCTCAATATGTGTCTCCGGGACTTGAGCTTGCTCAGGTTAATTACCAAGAAATGATAAAAGACACGGCAAAAGTCACATTGAGATACAACGGCAGTGACTCTGATTATTTTCAGATAACTGAAATGAATGCACCTGACAGTTACGTCCAGGGATATGGATACGATATAGAAGACGCAGTGATACAGGATATTAAACTTGGAGACAGTGATGGTAAAATAATAGTGTTTTAAGAATAATAGCATCAGGATCACCTGGATGAAACACGGTGTCGTATACGGGCTGGAAGGGAAAATACCGCAAGAAGAAGCTGTGAGAATAATTGAATCTATGAACCAATAACGGGGCATATGCCCCGTTATTGGTTCATTCAATATAAGTTGAAGTGGAATAAGATCTTGCAGGTGTTGCGGGTTCAGTATAACCATCATGGGTTAAGCTGTGCTCCGCCCTAGTTCTATAGTAATATCCTCCCGCCACTTGTAGACCTTTTACCCCGCTTACGTAGGAAGTATTGTATTTTTCAAAGGGCCAGCTTGTCAAATCCACCCAACCACTGCCGTTCCAGCGCTGCAGGTATAGCCTCCCATAATGTAATCCACGTTCTGATAGGCCCGGGTAAAACCGCTTATATTAATAGATATCCTCCCCTGGCAGAAGTTAAATCACACCCCCAGTCTTGTAGATATTGCAAAGATTCAATACCCGCTTCCTTGTACGCTTTATCAGGTTCTGGCGGCGCTTTCAAACCTGCCGGCGCAGCATAAGCGGCACAAGTTATTCCTAAAAAAACAACCGCCATCACCAAAGACAATACACTTTTCCGAAACCCCTTCATACCACACATACCCCTTTCCCAAAATATAGTTCTACATTAAGACGATTGAGATAAATATTTGGATCCATATCTCGCAAAATCTTTATTTCTTTCGTAATTCTGGGAACCAAAAATCGTTTTCATTCGTCTTAATGTGAATACTTTTTTAGGGCGAACAAAGCAATAAATTTGGAAGGGGTGAAAATGAGAAAAATAATTCTAAGAATTACCTTGGCTGATATTAGAGTTACAGCAACAAGATACAATTAAATCCTAATTTTTTAGATTGGAGCATTCCTGTAATCATTGAAAATGACCTTTGAAAAAAGAGACGCCCATCAAT
>CAZCGU010000011.1:2484-128853 GCA_964498525.1 uncultured Pelotomaculum sp. | reverse complement strand
TTGATGGGCGTCTCTTTTTTCAAAGGTCATTTTCAATGATTACAGGAATGCTCCCTCATATGGTTTAGATTGGTTACCTGGCAGCATCTTATTTCGCCCCAAATCCTTAAGCCTAGGATATCTGAAAAGTTTGAACATTGTCAACATGAAATTAGACCCTTACTTTACCGGGGGTATCCCAAAAAAGGCCTGTCATTAAAAACCCGGCTGTTTTCTTAAAGCCGGGCGGATGAATGCATTTTCATTTTTCCATGGGATATACTAATTATTTTATTCGACAGATTTATACAGGATCTGCCCCCATATTGAACATTAATGTGTTAGTTTTTTTAACTATGTGTAAATTGGGAACAACTTGGGCCTGACTTATCCTGTAACCATAAGTAAATACTCCCCGTCTTTTTCCAGGACTCCAACCTCCCGCTTCCAATTTTTAGCGAGGCTGGTTATAGGGAGATTAAAAACCCAAAGGATATGATATCTCACCTGGTTTTATTATGCGGCATTAGTTCTGCCAGGGCTTCCCCAAAAACCCTGTAAGTCTGCTGATCAAAAAGCACGAAAAGTATTTCTTCGAATTCATGCTCTTTAGTAAAATCCAGGATGGTACGGACGGCTATCCGGGCTGCCCTTTCCACAGGAAAGTGATAAACGCCGGTGCTGATGGAAGGGAAGGAAACCGTCCGGATACCCCTCTCCCTGGCCAGGGCCAGACTGTTCCAGTAGGCGTTTCGTAAAAGTTCGTCCTCCCTTCTGCTGCCCCCGGACCAGACCGGTCCGACTGTGTGTATGACATAACTTGCCTTAAGGCGCCCCCCTCCGGTTATAACGGCTTCACCTGTGGGGCAGCCTCCCTGCCGGGCGCGGATCTCTTTGCACTCCTGAAGAATTTGGGGCCCGCCAGCCCGGTGAATGGCGCCATCCACGCCTCCCCCGCCCAACAGCCCCGAATTGGCGGCATTAACGATGGCCTCCGTTGTCTGCGTAGTGATGTCTCCCAGAACAGTCCGAATCAGTGTTTTCCCGCTTCTAACCTCCACCTTTACCCCTCCCGCAGAGATATTGAATTAATTAGCGAAGAAGATGTTCCCCGCCGTCTAAAGCTGTTCCCCCTTGGAAAAGCCGTGTCTGCCGATTTTGCCGGCCAATTCCCGGTATTCGCCGGCACAGTAACCGTACGGACTTATCCTGCTTATGTCCAGCCGCTCTTTTTCGTCCAGGGCTTGTACACTGTAATGAACGGCAAGCACATCTGAAATAAATATATCGTGGCTGCCCAGGGAAAGAATCTGGCGCACCCTGCACTCAATGTTTACAGGGCACTCGGCAATCAAGGGCGCCCTTACCTTTGTTCCCGGCACAGGGGTGAAGCCTGTTTCCTTAAACTTGTTAACATCTTTCCCAGTAACCACCCCGCAGTAGTCCACCATCTTGATTTGCCCGGCCGTGGGTATATTGATGACATATTCTCCGGAATCCTTGATCAGCCTGTATGAATGCCTGACCGGGCGCACGCTGATATAAACCACAGGCGGCTCGGAACTCATCACACCGGTCCAGGCTATGGTTATGATGTTCGGCTCGCCGCCCTCCAGGCAGGAGGTCACCAGCACGGCAGGAACGGGGAAGAGAACCGCAGAGGGCCCTTTAGTAACTTTTTGCATGACAATCAACTCCTTTCTGGGGGCGATCTTCAGGAATAAGCAGCATATTTCGTTAGTTAACGGCCGATCCGGGGAACAATTAAACCACCAGCCATGAAAAAGACCTGGGTTCTGTTTTTAGATAAAACGCCCCAATATACTATCCCCTTTTGGTCTTTTACCCCCTATTATCCGGGCGCATGCAAGTAATTATACCATAAATGCCAGTTTCAAGAAAATAAACAACCTTCGGACAGCGGGTCCCTATACTGGACACCCCCGTGGTTTCTTAGTCCATTCGGGACTCCTGGTTTCCCCTGCTTAAATTTTACCCGCTCAAATACCGGGATTAAACAAGCCCAACCCCAAACACCGGCCTATAAAATGGGTCCCTCGCCCATCACCTGATCCTGTAAACCGTAATAATAATCACCAGCAACAATAGTATCCCCACACCCGTATAGAAGATGTTCTTATCTTTTTTAGCTTGTTTTCTTTTTCTAAGCAGTTCCTGTTTTTCCGGGGATATGTAATCCAGGGATTTTAGCTTTCGCCTTTTTCCCGGGGTGAACTCATAAACCTTGCCCATGGATCGCTTTTCACCCATTTTCAAGAACACCTCCATTCAGGATATTTTCGCTTTTAAGGCTATAAATCCCTTTTCATTATAAAAATTGCAGACGCAAATTCAGGCAAAACCATTCTTTTGGTTCTTGCAACCCACAACTTGTCATGCTATAATAAGTTGCAGGCAATTAATTGAAAATTAACAGCAATTTTATAGGCGACCCCTGATCGCTTAATTCTTTTTGAAGCGGAGGAACCATTTTTTTGGGGTGAATCGGGGCCGGTTATTTAACAGTTTTACGGAACAACAGTTCGGGATTTGCAGATCCCTGATGGTTGTTCAACTGCACCGGCCGGTCCCGTAGGGTTACTTTTTCAACCCGAATCCGTCAGCTAACTTCGTAAGCGTGGAAAAAGGGGAAAACTGCCCAGTTGTTCATACAACCGGCTGTTTGACATTTTTTCCATGCCCTGGAGCGGATTCGTTAACCAGGGTTATTTTTTTCCCAATATATTAAGGAGGGGATAGAATGTCATCAACTGCCTTGCAGCAACAAACCGTATCCCGAGGTGACAGGACAGCCGTAGCCCTGAACCGGGCAGCGGAATTAAAAGAAAGAATCAGCGACTACCTGGAAGAAAAGGAAGAGATTATAACCGGTTACGACCTGGAAGACAGCATCCTGGAAAACAAGAAAAAAATCCTGAGCATATTTAACGCAACCTGGAAAGATTGGCAAAACTGGCGCTGGCAAATGTCGAACCGGATACATGACGCAGTTACGCTATCCCAAATATTTTGTACCGACAAAGAAACATCCTCGAACATAAAAAAAGTTGGTTTAAAATACCGCTGGTCCATCTCGCCCTATTATGCTTCGCTTTTTTTCGAAAGAAACGCCGCCGATCCTATCTGGACCCAGGCCGTCCCAAGCCCCGAGGAACTGGCGGAAACGGGCTGGAGTGACCCCATGGCCGAAGAATACACCTCCCCTGCTCCCGGTATAACCCGGCGCTATCCGGACAGGCTGATCATTAACGTCACCAATCAGTGCGCCATGTACTGCAGACACTGCCAGCGCCGGCGCAACATCGGAGAAATCGACAGGCACCGGCCCAATAGCGCTATCCGGGGCGCGCTGCAATACATCCGGGACAACAAGGAAATAAGGGATGTTTTAGTCACCGGCGGTGACGCCCTTCTGCTGAGTGACAGCTACCTTGACTGGTTACTGACTGAACTGGACCGGATTAAACACGTGGAAATAAAGCGACTGGGGACAAGAATACCCGTGACGATGCCCCAAAGAGTCACCCGCGACCTCTGCTCCGTACTAAAAAAGCACCCGCCGTTATACATTAACACGCAATTTAACCATCCCCGTGAGATTACCCGCGCTTCTGCCCTGGCCTGTGAAATGCTGGTCAATGCCGGAGTAGTCCTGGGCAACCAGGCCGTCCTGCTGAAAGGGATTAATAACACTCCCGGCGTTATGAAAAAGCTGAACCATGAATTGCTGAAAATCAGGGTCCGTCCCTATTATATCTTCCACGCCAAACAAGTAAAAGGAACCGGCCATTTCATCACAAGTGTGGATGACGGTATAAAAATCATGGAAAAACTGCGCGGTTACACCTCGGGACTGGCAGTGCCCTCTTACATCATCAACGCTCCCAACGGGTACGGTAAAACTCCGGTCCTGCCCCAGTACATCCTGGACAGGGACGAGAAATATGTTTCCTTAAGGACATGGGAACACCGTGTAATCAAGTACCCCAATGGCCAGGAAAGCGGCGCTTAAAAAATAATTTACCCTGCTTGACCGCTATTGCCGCAGCAGCACCGCCCCGGGAAGACTTCAAGGGCTTTTCCAGGGCGGCGAGTTGGGGGAACGCATTTATCAGTCAGCGGTTACGGAAAACCCCAGGTGATTCACCTGACCGGACCAGTTAATCGAGGGCAGCAATAAATTTATGGTAATCAGTGACCGGCGCCTGACAGGCATAGTTTTGACAAACATACGCCGTCGTCCTGCCGTCCGGGGACCGCTGTTCCCCCAGATAAGGCGCCATTTCCGCCAAATCCGTTCCAGCGCCGTCTGCCGGGTTGAAGACAACCACCGTTTCCGGCATAAAACGGCGCTGGGTTGCCTTTAACATCCTTTCAGCCAGTGCATCCCCGGACTTGCCCGCTATTACAATCTCCCTCACGGGTCCCAGGTAAAAATCAAGTCCCATCATAAAAAACGAGTAGGCCTGGGGATATTCCGCTACCACGCCGGCAAAGGCCAGCACCTGCCTTTCTGCCTCATCCCGCAGTGTTTCATCGCCGGTCAGGCGGGCCAGCCGCAAGAGGTTCGACAACATAACGGAATTACCCGAAGGGAGCGCCCCGTCATAAATCTCCTTGGGCCTGGCAATAAGCTCCTCGGCGTCAGCCCCGTAGAAGAAGAAACCGCCGTGTTGCCGGTCACGGAATAGATCCAGGGCCTGGTGGGTCAGGGTCAGGGCGTCCCTCAAAAACCGGGGTTCAAAACCGGCCCCGTACAGCTCTAAAAGACCCCAGGTGATAAAGGCATAATCGTCCAGATAGGCGGGAATTGCCGCTTCCCCATCCCGGTACCTGGCCAGGAGCCTGCCGTTCTCACGCCTTAACCTGCTTAAGATAAAACCTGCCGCACGCTCCGCCGCCCTTGTATAACCGGGCTCTTCCAGCACTGCCCCTCCCCTGGCCAGGGCGGCAATCATCAGCCCGTTCCAGGAAGTAAGAATTTTATCGTCCTTAAAGGGACGCACCCGCTCCTCCCTGGCCACAAAAAGTTTTTTCCGGAGAATATCAAGATGGGACCTGTAATCCCCTGATTCCTGGCCGGATGCGGGCGCTTCATTTTCCAGCGGGTTATGAATCAGGTTGGGTATGCTCTTGCCCTCAAAATTCCCCCCGGGAGTAATATCGTACTGCCGGCAGAAAACCTCTCCAGCGTCCTCCCCCAGGATTTCTGCTACCTCCCCGGGGGTCCAAAGGTAAAACTTCCCCTCCACGCCTTCTGAATCCGCATCCTCTGCCGAATAAAACCCCCCCTCCGGGGAAGTCATATCCCTCAGAATATATGTAAATATTTCCCTGGCAACACGGGCGTAAAAGTTACTCCCTGTAACCTGGTAAGCTTCCAGGTAGGCCAGAGCTAAAAGGGCGTTGTCGTAGAGCATCTTTTCAAAATGGGGGACAAGCCACTTCTGGTCGGTGGAATAGCGGGAGAAACCGTAGCCGACGTGGTCAAAGAGCCCCCCCCGGTACATGGCTTGCAGCGTCCTTTCTACCATGGTCAGGGCTTCCTTTTCACCACTCCGCTTCCAGTGGCGCAGGAGGAACATTAAATTATGGGGGGAGGGAAATTTGGGCGCCTGGCCGAAGCCGCCGTATTCATGGTCAAACCTGTCCTTCAACTGTTGATAAGCCCTTACCAGCACATCCCTGTTCAGGCTTGCCCCGGACTGTAAACCCAGCCTGGGTCCCATTAATTCAAGGACCTCTTCCCCCGCTTCCAGCACCTGGTCCCGTTTCTGTTCCCATTTTTGTCCGACCTGGGTTAAAATTTCAACCAGGCCCGGCAGGCCCCACCTCCCCTTTTTGGGGAAATAGGTCCCGGCAAAAAAAGGCTTTTTTTCCGGGGTCAGTAAAACGGTTAAAGGCCAACCCCCCTGTCCGGTCATGGTCTGGCAGACATTCATGTAAATATGATCGATATCGGGGCGCTCCTCCCGGTCGACTTTGACGGATATATACCCTTCATTTAAAAGCGCCGCAACCTCTTCATCCTCAAAAGATTCCCTTTCCATTACATGGCACCAGTGGCATGTACGTCATTAACAACGGTCAGCTATACCCAATAGATAAGAAAACCGGTTTATCTTCTGCTTCGGCTTTGCTAAAGGCCTCTCCACCCCAGGGGAACCAATCCACAGGGTTGTGGGCATGCTGCAAAAGATAGGGGGATTTCTCTTTGGCTAATCTATTGGGTTTATTTTTCGTTGTCATGGCATCACCTCCCTTATGGTTAGATCAAGATCTTACAACAGTTTACCTTAAAACAGTTATTAATATAACAAAAAACAATTAACAATATCCTGCGGACTGCCCTTTGCAATCAATTTACCGCCGGCAGGTCAGATAAAACTATTTACACCCCGGTCTGGAAAGGGGATTAAACTTATGGGAGGTTTGAAACAGATAAATAACTGTTTAAAACTATCCCGACCTTTACTTAAATTAAAATAATATATATAATCATATTATAAGTACAATTTAAAAACCTCCCATTCTTCCATAAAATTAGATATCATGCCGGCGATTACCAAGAATTTCCGTAGTCGCCGTAGTTTTTATTTATTTCCCAAAAGTAGTTTATGAAAGGTGGATGCAAAATGTCCAGGCAAATATTCATTACAGAAGTAGACAGGAAAAGACTGCAAAAATTTATAAATGAAGCCAAAGAATTCAGATCAGGTAATCTTGAATCTCTCAGGGAACTGGAGCAGGAATTAGGCCGGGCCCAGGTGGTGGCAACTTCAGAGATCCCCCGGGAAGTGATTACGATGAATTCCAAGGTGTTGTTAAAGGATCTGGATTCCGGGGAGGAAATGATTTACACCCTGGTTTACCCCGCCGACGCCAATCTGATGGAAGACAAGATCTCGGTGCTGGCTCCGGTGGGAATGGCAATCCTGGGCTTTAGGAGTGGGGACGTGGTGGACTGGAAAGTTCCGGACGGTCTGGTCAAGCTAAAGGTGGAAAAAATCCTTTACCAGCCGGAAGCAGCCGGCAATTACGATCTTTAATAATATAATCCAGTGAAAAGGCAACTATTCTTTATTTTTGCTTGGTGTGGAATTATTATTTAATTATTTGTAAAAAGTAAAATAAACTGTTAACCAATCCGGGGGTATTAATGGGTATTTCATTAAGACATTGAAATACCCAATTATATTGTGTTAATATCTCTTAAAAAGATGTTTTGGGCAGGTTAAGATGAATAAATTTATTATTTCAACACGTACATTCGAAAACATCCTGGAGAACCTGGTTAAGCTGGAGGAGGAACATGATTTAATTCTTGATCAGTACGCTGGATTTCCCGGGGAAAGGGCCGGAATAAGCCGGCTTGTGGAGAAGTATGTCAAGGAGATTGAACATTTTTTAAAGATCGTGGCTAAGGAAGATACACCGGGCAGCGGTTTGCCGCTGGTGACCCTTGGTTGCGAAGTAGAGGTGGAAGAACTGTCAACCCAAATCCGCCGTAAGCTCAGGCTGGTGAGCGCCACCGAAGAAATAAGACAAGGTGATATTTCAATCTTTTCGGCCCTGGGCAGCGCTTTACTTCTAAAACAATCCGGCAGCATTGTGGAACTGGAACTGCCCACCGGCAAAGCAAAATACAAAATTACCGGAATCAATGCTATTATTTAAATGCCCAAATCTAAAACGCCTATTTAAATTGTGGGGTGAATAACCCGGCACCCTTAATTGATACCAATTACCGGGCAGCTTTACCAGACACCACCGTTTTCTATAATGCTACTCGGCCATTTTTCTTAAGGAATCTAAATTCTTAATTTTAATAGATGATCTATGAAAGTCAATTACGCCTTCTTCCGTCAACCTGCCCAGTTCCCGGGAAAGGGAAGGGCGGGTAACATTAAGGAAATCTGCCAGTTCGTTCCGTTTTAGCGGTATTATAAATATAGCCTTATCACCCGCCCGCTTATATTGCTCCAGCAGGTAAGTACTAATTTTCCCCCGCATGCTCCTTATAGACAGGTACTCCACCTTCCTGTGCAGGTTCAGAGCCTTGTTGGAGATAATTTTAAGCATGTTTGAGATCATCTGCTTATGGCTGGCACAGGCATTTTCACAGCTGTTGACAATCTTTCCCGGCGGCAGAAACATTACCACACAGGCCCCTCGCGCCATTACCGTTGCCGGCCATACGACACTTCCGGAAAATGCAGCCATTTCACCAAACAACTCCCCGGGACCATCAACAGCTATAATCACCCGGTTGCCGGCGGAATTCTCCTTGCTTACAACAACCTCGCCCGAGAGGACAAAGCCCAGGCAGGTCATTTTCCCGCCCTCCACCGCCATTATTTCATTTTTTTCGTAGCTGCCCACCGCCGGTTTCAGGCAGGTCAGCATACCGTTCAATTCGTCCCTGTTCATCCCTTTAAAGAGCGGCGCCATAGAAAGTACTTCCACCCATTTTTCAAACAATATTAAAAACCTCCGTCATCGGTAACCACGGCTACCGTTTTTATTTTTTAATTATAATATAATTAACCCGTAGAAACCACAAATAACCAGGAAAGGAGCTGCCATTAAGTGAAAAGAAAGATAATCAAGATCGACGAAGAAAAATGCAACGGTTGCGGCCTTTGTGTGGAGGCTTGCCACGAGGGCGCCCTCCAGATTGTAGACGGCAAAGCAAAACTGGTGTCTGAAAGCTATTGCGACGGACTGGGAGACTGCCTGCCGGAGTGTCCCACAGGAGCAATTACAATAGAAGAACGGGAAGCGGCCGCCTTTGATGAGGCTGCTGTCCAAAAGCATCTGGAGGCAAGAAACAACCCTTTGCCCGAAATACTTGCCTGCGGTTGCCCCGGTACCCATTCCAGAACAATTGAAAGGAAGGTGGAAGCAGTACCCCCGGTTGCCGCGGCAACTCATCTCCCGGCAGGCTCGCAGCTTCGCCAATGGCCTTGCCAGATCAAACTGGTACCGGTTAACGCCCCTTACTTTGACCACGCCCATTTACTTGTGGCCGCCGATTGCACCGCCTATGCTTACGCCAACATCCACCATGATTTCATGCGCAATAAAATCACCCTTATTGGCTGCCCCAAGCTGGACAACATCGATTACACGGACAAACTGACAGAAATTATCAAGTCCCACGAAATAAAAAGCGTTACCGTGCTTCGTATGGAGGTGCCCTGCTGCAGCGGAATTACAAACGCGGTCAAACAGGCGCTGGTGAACAGCGGCAAAATGATTCCATGGCAAATCGTAACCATCTCCACCGAAGGAGATATCGTGGAGGGTTAGGAAACAGGAATAAAAATAAAAAAGAGGAGGTTTTACCAATGAGTGGAATGTTTTGTTTTCAGTGCGAGCAAACAGCAGGCGGTAAGGGCTGCACCAAAACAGGGGTATGCTGCAAAAAACCCGATGTCGCTAACAAGCACGATGAGCTGACTTGCGCGCTGGTTGGACTTGCCCGGGCGGCCCAGGGCAAGTCACCGGGCAGGGAAGCTGACGAATTGATGATGCAGGGGCTGTTTGCCACCATCACCAATGTCAACTTCGACGGTCGCCGCATTGATGAAATGAAAGCACTTATTCAAGGGGAAAAAGCGAAACTGGGCGGCGCTGAAGACATGGACCCCGCTGACCTCTGGCAGGGGGACACTGATATCGTATCAATGCGCTCGACACTGCTTTTCGGTCTGCGCGGAATGGCTGCCTACGCCTGGCACGCCTATGTGCTGGGCAAAACAGACGACGAAGTCACCGCCTGGTTCTACAAGGGCATGCGCGCCATTGGCGAAGAACATTCCATCGAAGAGTGGCTGGATTTGCTGATGGAATTCGGGCAGGTCAACCTTAAATGTATGGCCCTCCTGGACGAAGCCAACACTTCCGTCTTCGGCCATCCCGTACCGGCAAAAGTGCCTATGACCGTTGCCAAAGGTCCCTTTATTGTGGTAACAGGCCACGACTATGAGGATTTGGAGCAGCTCCTGGAGCAAACCCAGGGCCGGGGCATCAATATCTACACCCACGGCGAAATGCTGCCTGCCCACGGCTATCCGGAACTGAAAAAATACGGGCATCTGAAGGGCAACTTCGGAACCGCCTGGCAGAACCAGCAAAAGGAGTTCGACGGCATTCCGGCGCCGGTCCTTTATACAACCAACTGCCTGATGCCGCCCCGCCCCACCTACGGTGATAGAATTTTCACCACCGCCATGGTGGGCTACCCGGAAATTCAGCACATCCCGGCGGAAAACGGCAAAAAGGATTTCACCCCTGTTATTAATAAGGCCCTGGAACTGGGCGGTTGGGCCGAGGATAAAGTGCTCACTGGGGTTAACGGCGGTTCCGAGCTTATGACCGGGTTTGCCCGTAATACTGTTCTGGGTGTTGCCGATAAGGTTATTGAAGCGGTCAAAGCCGGGGCTATTAAACATTTCTTCCTGGTGGGCGGCTGCGACGGCGCCAAAATGGGCAGGAGCTACTACACAGATTTTGTTTTAAAAGCCCCCAAGGACACCGTCATTCTGACCCTGGGCTGCGGGAAGTACCGCTTTAATGACCTTAATATCGGAGAGATTGGCGGACTGCCGCGAATTATGGATATGGGTCAGTGCAATGACGCCTATTCCGCTATCCAGGTGGCCCTTGCCCTTGCCGGCGCTTTCCAGTGCGGGGTAAATGAACTTCCCTTGACCCTGGTGCTTTCCTGGTACGAACAGAAGGCTGTTTGCATCCTGCTGACGCTTCTGTCCCTGGGTGTAAAAAATATCTACCTTGGTCCAACGCTCCCGGCGTTCATTTCCCCCAATGTATTGAACGTCCTGGTGGAGAAGTTCGACATCAAGCCAATCAGCGACCCCGAAAAAGATCTGGGAGTAATTTTGGGAGCTTAATTAGTTGTTAGATTTCTGATGGATTATAAAGAAATGCCACTGGCTTTTGCCCGGGATAAGCAAAGCATAGTTATAAGGAAAAGAAAAGCCGCCCGGTGTACCGGGCGGCTTTTCCCGCGGGCAAGATGACGGACAATAACCGAACAGAGGACATCCTGCTGCTGCCGGCTAACGTACCATCCAATTATGGCCGCTGTTGTTATCCCAGTTATTGGCCGAATCCTTAAAACAGAATTTACACGTATGGTTTTTCATTCTGATTGTTTTTTCAAAGCCCTGGAAGGAATTATCCATCCTGGTAGTTTCAACATCAGACCAAAGGGTTGTATCGCCAAACCCGTAATGGAGGTAGACCTGATCCGCACCGGAGTTTTTCAAAAGGCCGTTATAAATAACGGTTAAGTCATTGCCGTAGCCGCCTTTTACTTCGACACCCTTTTGTTGATCCTTCCAACTCGTTACCAATTCAAATCACTCCCTTTTAATTATTGATAAAACACCTTGGATGCCTGTTTTAGCTTGACCAATGAAGAGATTTTTATTCCCCTCCTATTTTATTTAAATTTACCAGGGGTTAAAAAAAAAGCCCCCTAAGAGGCTATTATGATTCCATTTGTTTCGCCAAAAAACCTGCGGCTGTCTCGGCTAGCTTGGTTTCCAGGTTGCCCAGTTGGACCCCGGGTTCCTTTGCCGCGATAATTACGGCACCTACTGTATCACCTTCCGTGATAATCGGCGCAATTACCGCTGAACTGTAACTGATATCTTCATCAACGGTCAAGTAACGGGGCTCATTAAACACGGTCATTTTTCTTTCAGCCATAACCTTCTCGACTTCCGGTCCAATCTGCTTGTTCATCAACTGTTTTTTGGGAGCTCCAGCAACTGCAATAATCGTGTCTTTATCTGCAATACAGGAGATGTGACCGAGGGCCTCATGGAGTGAATCCGCATATTCCGTCGCAAATTCACCGAGTTCACCGATAGGTGAATATTTCTTTAAAATAACTTCCCCTTCCCTGTCCGTAAATATCTCAAGGGGATCTCCTTCCCGGATCCGCATTGTTCGCCGGATCTCTTTAGGTATCACCACTCTTCCGAGATCGTCGATTCGGCGAACGATTCCTGTTGCCTTCATTAGTATCTGTCACCCCCTTTCATTGTATTATACGCAGACACAAGGTAATTTAATCAGGTCGGGAAAAGAATCTTTCTTTTAGAACACTTTTGCCGGCCATGTGGATTTTCCCTTATTTACTCGAAATACGTCCTGCCAGCTGTGTGTGAGGGGCTAAAACGAAATTAGTATTTAGTGAACCGGGCGTTAAAATATTTAAGGTAAAATTAACCTTGTGCAACCTTTAGGGAATTCCGCAATTATCTGGTCAAGAACGCCCGGTCAAACGCTACGACCCTGTGCCGGTTGTAACATTACCCGCACCGGTCCGGGCGTCCTTAGGGGAACTAAAAATGCGCTGTACCAAACTGGATACTGCCCACCCGGCATGGGCACCTGGTATTCCTAAAACCAGGTATTGTATCCGGCTTATAAGTCCCACCCGAATATGCCTGAAAAATTACCCCGTTTATGTTTATGTTTTCACGAAAACAAAATTTATATTAGCTGAAATTACTCCAATTTACTGGATTGCTTGGCCAAATTACCCGGTTTAACTGGATTACCATGGTGAATTGCCCCGTTTTATTGGATTACCGGAGTGAATTACCACGTTTTGTTGGAATTGCTGGTATAAATTACCCCGCACCCCGATAAATTTCAAGTTCATTAGGAAGACAAAACCCACCCCAAACCTCCCTCCAGGGAGATATGGGAGGACTGGGACTAGCTAAACTTTGCTGCTTTAAATTCGAAACATACGGACATGGCAGGCCCCTAAAAAAGCAAAAGACAACCGGTTTTCCGGTTGTCTTTTGCTTTAACGCGTTTAAATTATATTTAAAAGATATCCTTTTATTCTATAATTTAACCACATTTGAGGCCTGTGGGCCGCGGTTGCCCTGAACGATGTCAAACTCGACGCTCTGGCCTTCATCAAGGGTTTTAAAGCCATCACTCTGGATGGAAGAGAAATGGACGAAAACGTCTTTTCCTTCCTCTGTCTCAATAAAACCGAAACCTTTGTCCGCATTAAACCATTTTACCTTACCGATCATACTTAAAAATATACCTCCTAAAATTCCTCATCCTGAGGCGAATAATACAAGTATACACCATACCTGTAAATTTGCAAGATATTTTAATGAAAATCTGTAATAATATCTTGCAATAACTCTTTTGTAGTATAACCCATCTGCATTCCAATTATTCAAAACATAACGGATGGGGTAAAATAAATTAGAAAATTACCGCTAACCACCGTAAGATAAATAAAACAATCCTGATCAAACCCCGGCAGACTTCAGCCTGTTATTAACATCTTCCCAATTAACTAAATTCCACCAATTTTCAACGTAGGCCGCCCGCTTGTTCTGGTACTTAAGATAATAGGCGTGTTCCCAGACATCCACTGTCAGCAGGGGGACAACCCCCCATTGGGTCAGGTTCTGATGTTTTTCCGCCGTTAAAATCTCCAGCTTCTCAAAGCCCGGATTGTAGCAGAGGACAGCCCACCCGGATCCTTCCACGGCCACGGCTGCGGCCGTGAACTGCTTTTTAAACTTTTCAAAGCTCCCAAAACACCTGTCAATTTCAGCCGCAACTTTACCAACAGGGGGACCTCCGCCAGCGGGGCTCATATTCTGCCAGAAAAGCGTGTGCAGAATATGACCCGAACCATGGAAAGCCAACTCCCTCTCCCAATGTTTGATCAGAGCGAAATCTCCCTTTTCCCGGGCTTCAGCCAGCTTTGCCTCGGCGTTATTCAACCCGTCCACGTAAGCCTTGTGGTGAGCGCCATGGTGCAGTCTTACGGTCTGCTCATCGTAATGGGGCTCCAGAGCTCCGTACCCGTAAGGGAGTTCCGGTAACTTGTGCAATGCCATTTTTTTCGCCTCCTTATTTTAAAAAATAACTTGGTGTACCCGGTACCTAAGTTATTGAATATTCAGCAACTTTAGGTCCCGGATGATAACTGCCGTTAACCAGAATCAGGCTGTATCTTTTTAAATATTTCCCTGGCTGCGTTCAGCCGCCGGCTAACTGTTTCCCACATAATCCCTTTGAAGAAGCTTTCAATATAAGCGCTTCTGGTTTTAAAAACTTGACAATAAGCATGTTCATAGACGTCCAGGACCAGCAGGGGTATTACGGACCAGACTCCCTCGGAGTGGTCATCGGTAAAAAAATTCTTCAGCGACCCGTCTGTCAAGTCAAAACCCAGAATCACCCAACCCCTGGAGCATAAGGCCAGGGCAGAAAATTGCTCTTCCCATTCCTGCAGGGAGCCGAAATTACGCTCCATTACGCTTACCAGTTCCGGTGAAGGTTTTGACCCCGGTTCCCCTGTGTTTTCAAAATACAAGTCGTGCAGCCTAACTGAATTAAGGGCGTAAGCATACTCCTTCTTTAAGGAGCGTAAAGGGCAATAGGTCGGGTCCACGCAGGTCTTGTCCACCCTGATTAAACGGGCTTCAATTTCTTTTATTTTAGCCTTGTGAACAGCGGGATACAATTTATAATGCTCTTCATGATGTTCCCGTCTAATAGCCGGGTTATTATTCATTGACCCCTCTGTTTTCATTGTCTCACCCCATGTACCCTTTTACTTTATTGTAGTTGGGGCAGCTTAAGGTAAAATTACTAAATTATTAAGAATTTATTAAAGCGAAGGCTTGTTCCTTCGCTTTTACCGGGCCGGTTGGGATTATTCTTTTGAATCATATTGGAATTTGTAGCCTACCCCCCAGACAGTTTTGATATACAAGGGATTTGAAGGGTTATCCTCCAGCTTTTCCCTGATCCTTCTGATGTGGACGGTTACCGTATTGTCATCCCCGTAATAAGAGCTGTCCCAAACCTTGTCCAACAGATGTGCTTTAGAAAAAACCTTATTGGGATTGGAAGCCATCAGCCAGAGCACTTCAAATTCCTTGGGAGTCAGCTCAATTTTCTTGCTTTTACAGGTTATCAAGCGCTTGTTGTAATCAAGAACCAGGTTATCAAATTTCAGGACAGGTTTTGCCCGCTCTGCGGGGTCGCTCACTCTCCTTAATATTGCTTTCACCCGCAGGGCCAGTTCAGTGGGGCTGAATGGTTTGGTCTGATAATCATCCACCCCCAGGCGAAATCCCACCACCCGGTCAACCTCGTCACTCCTCGCGGACAACATAATGACCGGCACCTCATACTGCGCCTTCAGCCCCCGGAATGTTTCAAAGCCGTCCATTCCCGGCATCATGATATCCAGAATCACCAGGTCGGGCAAGTATTTACCGGCCTTTTCCAGGGCCTCTTCCCCGCTGGCCGCAGTAATGACTTCAAAACCCTCCCTAATCAGCGTGTGTTGAAGAATTTTCAATATTTTTGGATCGTCGTCAACTGCTAAAATCTTGTTTGATGTTTTGGACAACTTCCTCGCCGCCTTTTTCCCCTACCGGAAGGGTAAAGGTAAATGTACTTCCCTTCTGACACTGGCTGGACACCATGATCGCACCACCATTTAATTCCACTAGTTTTTTAACCAGGGTGAGCCCGATTCCCGTTCCCCCATACCTTCTTACGGCTGAACCATCCACCTGTTGAAAGGGTTCAAAAATCTTCTTCTGGTCCTCCGGGGCGATTCCAATACCCGTATCCTTAACCGAGACGGCCACATAACGGCCTGATTCATCGGGCTGAGCCTCCACCACCACGTTACCATCCGGTGGAGTAAATTTCAAGGCATTTGACAGAAGATTTGTCAAAATTTGCCCAACCTTAGCCCTGTCTGCCAGAACCTGCAGGCCATCGGCCGGGGGGGCAACCGCCAGGCCAACTCCTTTATGATCGTATAGGGGCTGGACCCGCCGGGTAACAGATTCAATTAACGCCTGGACCCCGAAAGATTCCCTGAACAGCAGAACCTTACCCGCAGCAATTTTGGATAAATCCAGAAAACCATTGATCCGATCCAGAAGTTCCCTGCCGCTGTCGTTGATCTCGTCTAAATAGTCCCTCTGCAAATCATTCAGCTTTCCCGTGCTTTCATCCCTTAACAACTCGGTGAAGGCGATGACGGCGGAAAGGGGCGTTCGCAACTCATGATTGGTATTGGCTAAAAATTCGTCCTTTAAGCGATCCTTTTCCTGCAGCTGGAGATTTGTTTCGGCCAGCATCCCTCTTTGCTTTTCCAGGATCTTGTTTGATTCGTAAAGCATGCCCACGGCATCATCCAGCATAACCTTGAATATAAAGGCATAGGAAACGATTTTGAAGACGTGTCCGAGCAAATTATACGTGTCGTAGGCATTACTGTAGAGGGTAAAGGCAAGCTCACTGAAGATCCCTATGACCAGGGCCATGCAGAAACAGTATTCCCGCTTGTCCAACACGTTTTTCCGCATTAATTTCAACGCCGACAGGGCCAGCATGGCAATAATCAGGTATTCCAGAAAGATTTTCAGCGAGGTTTGTTTTCCCGCGCCGGAATCATACATGGGAGGGAGGTAGGGCAGAAAATAAGCAACGGCAATAACCAGCAAAAGACTGCCCGGGATCCAGAACAGCAGGACTTTGCTTACTCTAATTTTTCTAATTCTGTCACCGAAAAAAACCGCTGTGAAAAAGCCGGCGCCCATGAGCAGATTGGAGATAATCCAGTACGTGGATGCTTTATTTACGGTATTAGGTGTTAAAAAGTCAGGCATGCCGCTATAGGAGACCGCGTGGGCAAACTGGAAAATGGCCACCACACTAAAGGTCAGGCATAAAACTATTGCCCGGAATTCATATTTATATTTATAGTCATACCAGCCCATCAAAGCAGCGCATGCTGCCGTAATGATCAGGATAAACTCCATGGCCAGGTGAACGCCGGGGTAAACATCCCCCGGGATGACAATATAAAACTTACCGGCCAAAAAATACAGCAAAAGGAAGACGAAAAACCAGAAAACCAGCCTTGCCAAACAATGCTCCCCGGTTGTCAAACGTTTTTTTAATATTTTCACACCCGGCATTTCCCTTTTGCCACCTCCCCGGCGGGGGCGTGTTTACCATGTGCCCCTGCCCGAACGTCCGGCGTCCGCCCCCAGTCCCTCTCCCCGCAAGTCCCGGTTAAGCCTGTGAAGGCCAGGTCCTTTAACAATCTTCGCTGGCAGATCCAGGGTAACCTGCTGCACCAGGACCTGTTAAACGCTGTCCCTTTGAATCAGGCCGGAGTGATCATTTCTGGGAGAGTTAACTGAAGTGGAGACGGGGTAACATTCAAGCTCCCCCCGGTAAGTCTGCAGGAGTTCTTTTAAGGCGGCGGGTTCACCTGGCTCCAGCCAGGCTTTATAATCCTTTTCCCCGTCCAAAATGACCGGCATCCTGTGGTGTATCGTTACCAGGTATTCGCTGGCGGGCGCTGTAATCAAACTGCAGGTGTATACAACAGGGCCCCCCTCCCCCGGCGGTGTCCAGCGTTCCCAGATGCCCGCAAAAGCAAAGACTGTACCGCCGGGCAGGACAACCCGGAATGGTTTCCTGGTGTTGTTCTGGTCTGACCACTCGTAAAAACCATCCGCCGGGATCAAACAGCGGCGGCGCTGAAAGGGTCCTTTAAAGGCAGGTTTAGTATCGATTGTCTCGGACCGGGCGTTGATCATCCTGTAACCAATTTTGGGGTCCCTGGCCCAGGCGGGAATCAGTCCCCATTTCATCGGTCTGATCTTCCGGTCGCCCTCTTCTTTTATTATAACCAGGAGATTCTGGCCCGGAGCGATGTTATAACGGGGGATATAATCAAAATAGTTTTCTTTCAGCTGAAAAACATTTTTCAGTGTTTTGATATCCGTGGTCAACGTAAACCGCCCGCACATGTCCGGACACCCCCGTTTAAGAACATTATTATCCCTTGAATTACCGGCTTACAGGGTTAAATAAGAGCCGTATTTTTTAAGCCAGGTCCGGTGGGCCTGATAATCCGGGCAAACACCCGCCACCAGCCGCCAGTACTTCGGGGAGTGATTTAGCTCGATCAGATGCATCAACTCATGGACTACAATATAGTCCAGCACCTCCGGCGGCGCCATTATCAGTCTCCAATTGAAATTCATATTTCTTTTTTGGGAGCAGCTGCCCCAGCGGGTTTTCTGGTCTCTGATGAAAATACGGTTATAGTTAAGCTTTAAAGCCTTACTTATTATTTCCACCCGTTGGGTGATTACCTGCCGGGCTGCGGCGCGAAACCACTCTTCCAGGACGGCGCCAGCCTCTTTTTCCGCCCCGGCAGGCACAATAACCGTCAATTTTCCCTCGCTTAAAAAAACAAACCGCTTGTTGCCCTGTTCCACCCTGGTTACAACTTCACAAGTACGGCCCCGGTAATAAACCCGCTTGCCGCCTTCCTGCCCGGGTTGGACCGGTTTTTTCCGCTGCTGGAAGCGGTTTATTTGGTCCAGAATCCAGTCCTGTTTGTACTGCAGAATTGTCTCCAGCTGACCCAGGTCATAACCGCCGGGGACCACAACCTCCAGTTCAGCTGAATTGCAGTGCACCCTTAAGCCCAAATGTTTAGCCCGGCTGCTTCTTCGCACCGTGTAATAAACGGTCCTGCCCCGGAGGTTAACGGCGTTTTGGGAGCAACAACTGCTGCCGTCCTGTTCTTTGGAAGCAAACTTTAGCATACTTCGGACCTCTTATCCCCGCCCCGCGACCGGGCGGTCGTCTATGCAAAAGATAAGCGCTGTTCCCGGTAAATTCCTATCCACAATCCGGTATACTGCCCCAATCGGTTTTCTTGAAAAGCCCGGACCGGCTCCCTCCACTCAGGGAACAACCGGTAAAACTAAAACGATGCCGTTCTTGTTGCCGGCAAGATCCCCCGCACCCGGGGGACAGCTTTTCTTGCTCCTGGATTGCGTCTGTCTGCATGTCGGATCCCGCCGCACCCGGGAGTCGGCCGGCAAAACCGCTATTCCTGCCGCCCGCAGCAGGAACCGGGGGTACAACCCTTATCCCCGGCAGTGCTGCCGCAGCACCTGAGATCGTCGTTGGCGGGTTTCCCCACCGAACTGGGCAGGAAGGGGGCGGAAATCAACTTTTTCAGGTTATCACTCCCGCAATTGGCACACTTCACCTTGTTCTCCTGCCCCGGCAGTTCCAGAGTTTCAAGTATTTCTCCACAGTTGCCGCACTTGTACTCAAAAATCGGCATTTTAGCTTCCTCCTTTAGGATTGTTATTAAAAACCCAGGATAATTTCGCCGCCAGGCTAAAAAATCCTTCTTTAATCAGTAAGTGCAACCCTTTTAAGCTGAAAGATTACCGGACGATCCGGATCGGGGCAGGCCCAGGTGGAAATCTCGCTGTTTTCGGCCCAGGGGAAATGGCCCCCGTAAAGCAGCGCCGCCACCGCTGAGCGTAAAGAATCGCAGGCAAACTGACACAGCCCTCCGGGTGTGAACTGCCCGAACTCAAAAGTATCCCCTACCTTATGACCGTACGAGCACATCCCATCACCCCGAATTTCCACAATTGTTGCAACCACCTTGTACTTGTACATTTTAACTCACCCCCTGCCCAAAAGCAGTTTTATTTAAAGTTGCTTAAATGCTTTCCGGCAAACCGGTTTCCCTAGACAATACCGGTTTCCCTAAACAATAGATGAATGAACTTTTTACGGTTGTACATAATAATATTATGAGTAAGCACAGATGCCATGTGGACAGAAAAAGAAACGAATACGGAAACGCCATAACAAAAATGCGCGTAGACCTGATGGAACGCCTGAACAAGTCCGCTCCCCTGATCGAGTACAACCTGGAAGCCTTTACCGGCAAGTATGAAGTTTATGACCCGAACAAAAGAAAGGGGAGAAAAAACGGGATCACACTTTAACCAGGGGAAAACCCCGCAGTAAAACCACCCCATAAATAGTATAAAATTAAAATCACCCCATGTATACTTTTGCATTCAACTGGTTATCCTGTTGATAGGCCCCTAAAGGCGCCCGACGCCGGGGGGCCTCCCTATTTTTCTGCCCCGGCATCACCGGATCCCCCGGTTTTAGTTTTTCCGGCCCCGGGCAAAGCCACAAACATGCCTACCACACCCAGTCCGGCGGCAAAAAACATTACTCCCCGGTAGCCCCAGTACTGGGCAATCAGACCCCCCAGGAGGGGACCAATGGCATTACATGAATTCAGGGTGGCCTGGAAAACACCCCCGGCCGTACCCCTTTCCTCCCCGCTTTGCATGACGATCACCAGTGCGCCCACATAAAGGCAGGACCAGGCTACCCCCATCAAGGCATTCACGGCAACAAGGGACGGCTTTCCCACTGCAAAGGCAAAGGCCGTAAAGACCAGGACAGACAGCGATTGGCCGAAGGCAAAGACCTTATATACAGGAAATTGCTGCAAACAGCGCATGACAATAAACTGCATAATGAAATTCGCCCCCCACAATAGACCAATCCAGGATTTATCCAAGCCCAGGAAAGCCAGATACAGGGGGAGGATAATCCAAACCGCGGTGGCTCCCAGATGGCGCAGGAAAACGGCCAGATAGATCCGGTAGCTCCTGATTATCACCGGCCAGAGCCTGGTGGGCAGGGAAGAACGGTAAGACGGCACATTTTGAAAAAACTGAGAAAATATAAAGGCTATAAAAGAAACCAGGAAACTCACCCAAAATAACAGGCGGATGTCTCCGATCAGGGCCGCCCCCAGGGCAGCAAATATCCAGCCCAGGGAGCCGTATGAGCTGTACTTGCCCATGTCAATGCCGGCTTCAAAGGCGTAGGCGATAAATGCTGAAGAGGCAATCCCCAGGGCAAATCCAACTACCCCGCGCACCAGGGCAAGCGCCAGGACGCTGCCGGCCAGGAGTTGGGCCGCAAAGGCCGCGCTGCTGATTAAAAGTCCCCAGCGCACAAACAGAAGCCGCCCCAGTTTATCTGATTTCCAACCGGAAACAAGGGATGAAACCAGGTAAGACGCTCCGTAAACAGCGCCAATCAAACCTATTTGAAAATTTGAAGCCCCCAGCTGGGCGCCCAGAAGGGGGATGAAAATTATTGAACCCTGGATGGCAAACCCCAAAAGGAAATTCACCAGATTAATCAACCACCGGCGGGAAAACTCCCTCTCTGCCGTTTCTTTCATAGGGATAACCTCTTAAAATTAAAAATTAAGGTGTAAAGGGAAGGATCCCCCTGCACCCGGCGCAAAAAACCGGTAAACATACAGGACCCCCAAAAACGTGACCAGAAAACCTAAAGCAGCCCGGATTAACCTTTCAGGTAAATACTTTTGAAGTCTGGCCCCGGCATATGTCCCCAGAAATCCCCCGGCGCCGAATAATAAACCCAGGGTCCAGTCCGGCGCCACTTTAACCTGCGTCCCTGCCGGCCATGCCGCCAGGATACTGTAAAAACTCACCCCCGCCAGGGAAGTCAGGAAAGTAACCGCCAGCGCGGCCCCGGCCACCGCGTAAACAGGCAGACCCAGGCAGGCAACCAGGAATGGGGCTATAAGTGCGCCCCCACCAATGCCGTAAATACCGCCCAGCATTCCCACTGCCACTGAAATCAAGACCACTTTGAAAGTGCTGAGGGAATACCCTTCGCCCCAGAACTCAAATTCAATCTCGCGCCAGGTAAGTTTTTTCTCTTTGATTACGGCCTCGGCCGGCAGCCCCGCAGATAACCCGTACGGGGCCGCCCCCCCTTTCCTGGATGCTTTCGCTGTTCTTTTAAATTTACCTTCAATTGCGTTATCTCCGTGGTTGGGCCCAAAAGTGTCGTACAACAGCCGGAAACCCAGGTACAACAGGACCAGGCCGGCGAAAACCCTGAAGGAGCCGGGATTGTGCAGATAATTGACCCTCACCCAGGCGCCCGCAAATATACCGGGCAGCGTCCCGGTAATGGCAACCCAGGCCAGGGGCCAGGCCATCCGGCCTTCCCGGATATAGCGGTACAATCCGCCGGGTGTGGCTGTAATATTGTAAATCAGGTTTGTGGGGCTGACGGAGGGGCTGACAAAGCCCAGAACGCTCATTTGAAAGGGCAGCAGCAAAACCCCGCCGGCAACTCCCGCAGAAGTTGTAAAGGAAGCTATTAGAAACGCAACCAGCGGCGGCAGCCACGGTGCAACTTCAACCCCTGAAACGGGAAAATACAAGATAATCCTCTCCTGCAGGATAGCAAATTATACGAGTTATAGAAAGGGCAAATATCAAAATCGCGAACTACATTTTTCGACATTCCAGGTAATAGAATACCACTACTAAAGCAAAAGATAAATCTTTTTTGCCGGCTAAAATGTCATTTCCCGGTTTTCCGCCTAAAAATCACAGTAAAAGGGGGAGAATATGATCCAAAATATAAGATCTTATGGTACATTGAATTTGAGCGGAAAGGAGAGAGAATATTGGATGCGGTTTCAGGCGCAAAAAAATTATCCAGTCAGGACCTTGAACCTGTACAGGACAACATGGGCTTGTCATTGTTGGAACGAAAGATAAAAGATGAAATAAGAGCGGCCCGCCTGTCCAGGCAGGAAAGGCAGCAAAAGGAACGGGAGGATACGGAAAGTTTAAAAGAACTGGCTAAATACGACACCGTGCTGGCTAAAAACTTTATCCGGGAATGCAAGAAAATTCTCCGGAACAACCTCAGCGCAAAAGACTTTGACTGGGTTTCCTATTACAGGGACGAACCTTACCCCCCCTTTGTTTTTAAAGAACCCCTTCCCCGCTATGAACCGGTTGCCAGGGAAATGGGTGTTATCCGGAAGGATACCGTCAAAGAATTCTTCCTTCCGTCCCAGAAGAAAAAGCGGCTGGAAATGGAAAAGGGGGCCAGGGAAGTACTGGAGTTGAAACTGGCGGAATACCGGCAAAGGGAGGAATCCGCCAGGGCTGCCGACGAATTGCGGCGCGAATCCTTTATTGAAAAGCAGACCGAATATAACAATTCCATCGACCTGTTGCGTTTAGACCTTGCCAGAGGGCAGCCCGGCGCCGTGGAGAGCTTTGCCCGGACCGTCCTGGCCTTAATGAAACATCCTGACGCCCTGGAAGTGGAATTTGACGCCCGTTATGAGCAAGGGGACAGGCTTTTAGTGGTGGAGGCCATTTTCCCCCTGCCCCAGGTAATCCCCCGGACAATAAGCTGCCAGTACCTGGAGGAGGAGCGCGGCATTGCCGCTGAGGAAATGAATGACAGGGATTTCGCGGATTTTTACCAGGAAATTATCCTTCAGCTTGGCTTGAGCGCTGTTCATTTAATTTTTCTCAAGTGCCCGGACAGGTTAATCCAACAGGTGGGGTTTAACGGGCGGGTTGGGGCGGCGGGGGCAGAAGCAGCTACGGAGGAGTTGCAGCCCTGCATTATGACCTGCAGGGTCACCCGTGACCGGTACATTTCCGTTGATCTTTCCAGCGTCCCCTCCCCTGACGCCTTTCTTCATTTTAACGGGAAGATGTTCACTCCCCTGGCTGCCCTGAAACCCGTTGACCCCATCCAGCAGATGCGCCGGACCCCCTCCCCTTACCCCGTCCGGGAACCTGTTCCGGACCCCCAAATCACCTCGCCCCGGCCGGAGCCCTACCAGCCGGGGGAACTGGAAAATATGGCCAAAGAACTTGTTACGGATATAATTGGTCAAATTGAAAACAGCCTTGATAAAACAAAGGACCCGGGAGAGATTGTTCACTAAACCGGTCCCCTGCGCCGCCCCGGATGAAGCCGGTTAATGGCAGGGGCTCAGATATTTTAGCGAGTCGTTCGTCAAGAAAGGTTCCCAGCCCCGGTTCGGACCAAACCATACCGGAATCAGGAGTTAAATCTTACATAAATGACCTGAATATGGTATGATAAATACAAAGGTCCTGGGAAAGCGGGGGTGTTAAAATGGATTCATTGCTGAAAAAACTCAACTGCTTTTACGAAAAACTTGATCTTTACCTGGAGTCATCTAAAAGGGACTGCGGGGTCTGCGGTGAGTGTTGCAAGGTAACTTCAGTATTAAGGGTGTACCCCCTGGAAATGGAGAATATCAGCAGGCGCGTTAAGAATCGCGCCAAGATGAAACGGTTCCGGGATTTTTCGGGTAACGACCTGATCGATATCTGGGGAGGTACATCCGGTCACTGCCCCTTTCAAGAAGGGGACTTATGCGGTATCTATGCCTTCCGCCCCTATCAATGCCGTGTCTATGGACATTACGACTACAAAGGAAGAAGCCTGCCGGTCCGCTGCGTTTACAGGGGACATGCCGTGAGGTATGACCGCCGGGAGGAGTTGCCGCTGTTTGCGGAATTCAGCAGCCTGTCCCGGGGATACGACGAATATGCCGGAAAAGCTATGGAATTAAATACGAACCCCCCGCCCGGTTAGCCGGAGGGGGGTAATATATTGTTTAGCTTCGCCCTGGAAAATTAAAAACCGGGATAAAACCTTGCCTTACCCAACATTCTTAAATGCCTTTGCTGCCGCACCACAAATGGGACACCTGTCAGGGGCGTTGTCTTCCTCAATATAACCGCACACAGTGCACAAAAAGTATTCCTTGTCCTTCTTTTCTTCCAGCGCCGCCAGGGCTTTTCGGTAAAGATCGGCGTGAACCTTCTCGGCCTCATTAGCCAGGGAAAAAACCCTTTTGGCCGGGTTGGCCCCTTCTCCTTCCGCATCTTTAATAAATCCCGGGTACATCACGGTAAACTCGTAGGTTTCCCCGTCAATGGCCTCCTGCAGGTTTTCCGCCGTTGTCTTAATCCCTCCCATTGTCTTTAATTCGGAATTAGCATGGATGGCTTCGGCCTCCGCTGCGGCCCGGAATAGTTTTGCCGCCGCCGGATATCCTTCTTCTTCCGCTTTTTTGGCAAAGGCGTGGTACTTGAGGTTGGCCTGGGATTCACCGGCAAAGGCTTCTTTTAAATTTTGATCTGTTTTCATCTTAATCCCTCCTTTTATCTGGTCCTGTATATTATATACCAGATCCAGACAAATCAATAGCCGGTAATGGCGCCGGCGCCGTATTCTGACTTTTCGGTGACGGCAGCCAACCGTTTCATTGCTTCCACGGTTTCCCGGCGTCCGGCTTTGGCCCGGCGCAGAGCGTTCTCCAGAAGCTCAATGGAGCGATCATAATTTTCCCGGTTTACCGGGAAGGGGTGCCCGTCTTTGCCGCCGTGGGCGAAACTGTACCGCACCGGGTCCCTGCGGCTGGCCCTGACATTGTAGACCACCTCGGAAACCAGGGCAAAGGCCCGCACCGTTGCCGGGCCCACCCCTTCCGCCGCTAAAACCTGTTCGTAGGAGGATGGTTTTAAGTCGCCAAGCCTGGCCAGCGTTTTTTCGATCCGGCCGGCTCCCGGAACAGGGTGTGCAGCGGGCAGGTTCAGTTCCAGCTTGCCCCGGCCGGCCAGTTCCTTAATTCTTATGAGGTTCCGGACAACTTCTTCCGGCCTGTGGGCCAGGTAAAGCGAAGCACCCCTGGCCTCCCCGCTTTCTGCGGCAACCATGTTCAAAACCTGTCCCACCGGCTCACCGCATACGGCTGAATGCGGCTCCTGAATAAAGCTATCCAGCCCGTCCCCTTTCCAGTGGTAACGCCGGGCCCACCCGGTAGCCTGGTTCATCCCCTGCTGAACCACCGCCCAGCGGCCTTCCGCGGTAAAAACAAAAACATGATGATAGATCTGAAAGCCGTCCTGTACAGCCGCGCTGTCCACCTTGGCGGACATGCGGCTGGCATACTGCAGCGCCGGGACATCCACCGGGAGACCGAAGCGGTCCGCATAAGCTTCAATTTCCCGGGGGGTCCTGCGGGAAGTCATGGCCTTCCCGCCCGCCAAATAAATCCCCAGCTGATGCTGCTTGGGCCGCAGCCCTTCCTTCAGGGCGCCGCATAACACCGTGGTGAGGCCGGAAGAATGCCAGTCAAAACCCACCACACAGCCCAGCGACTGGAACCAGAAAGGGTCGGAAAGCCGGTCCAGCACTTCGGCTGTTCCGTATTCCTCCACGATGGCTTCAATAATTGCAGAGCCGAGTTTAACCATCCTATCAAATAACCAGCGCGGGCAATGATGCCCGTGCAGGGGTAGATTTGCTATCCCTGTACGCATGCAATCACCTCTTAAGATTAATTATATACGAACGCCTGTTTCAAGGACAACCCCGTCCTGAAAACAAAAATCAGGTTTTATCTTACTGTTTCCCCAGGAATTTTTGCTGGGTACTCTTAAATATTATTATACCGCAGCAGCCGGACCGCATAAGGGCCGGAAGGAAAACAGCCTTGTTTGGGGAATATAGCAGTGATATCTGGTCTAAAAAGGAGATGGTTCATGAATGTTCCAGAGGGTTTTGGTCATTTTTCTCTTCCTGGCTCTCATGCTGAACACGGCCTGCACAGGGGACAAACCGGCGGGGGAAACCGGATCCCCCGGCACACCGGGAAAAATCGTAGTCCAGGCTCCCCTGGCCCCACCCACGGCGCCGCTTTTTAAAATGGCGGGGGAAGTTTTGCCGGACGGAACCCGGCTGGAAATAATCTATTACAAATCGGTGGAAGAAGCCACCACCCGGGTTGTCAAGGGGGAGGCGGACTTCAGCGTGCTTCCGGTAAACGTGGCAGCGAAATTGTACAACAAAGGCGTTGACATTTCCCTGGCCAATGTTAGCACCTGGGGCATACTTTATCTGGTCAGCCTGGAAAATGACGTCAGGGAATGGACGGACCTCAAAGGGAAGGAACTTTACGTGGGAGCCAGGGGTTCCACCCCCGATATTCTGACCCAATATTTCCTCAGCCAAAGCGGTCTGAAAGACGGGGAGGTCCCTTTAACCTACCTGGATTCCCCGGAGATTGCCCGGATGATGATCAACGACCTGGCGAAAAACGCTGTTCTGCCGGAGCCTATGCTGACCCAGGTTCTTATAAACCGCAAAGATGCCCGGGTTGTCCGGGACTTCTTCAGTGACTGGCAGCAATACCAGGGTGATTCCGCCGCGCTGCCCCAGGCCGGTATGGTAGTACTCAACGGGTTTGCCGGGAAATACCCGCAGGCAGTGGCGGAATTCCACCGGGCTTACGCCGGGGCTTTGGACTGGACAGTGGCGAACCCCACGAAAGCCGCTCCCCTGGTTGAAACCAGCGCGAACATCCCCGCCCCGGTATTTATCCAGAGCATGGAACGAACGCGGCTGCGCTTTGTGCCGGGCTCCCTGGCCAGGGCCGATGTGGATGTCTATCTGTCCAGGCTATTTGATTTCTCACCGGAAATGGTAGGAGGTAAACTACCGGATGAAAAATTCTATCTTTCCGACTAGGGGCCTTACGCCCCTTTTTGGTTTGGCAGTTTTTATCGCCTTCTGGCAGCTTATTTCCGGCTTTTACAGCCACGTTATCATTCCCTCGCCGGCGGAGGTTGCACATACCCTCTGGGCCCTGGTTGTCAGCGGTGTGTTTTGGGAACAAAGCCGTCATTCCATCCTGCGCGGCCTGCTGGGATTCTGCCTGGCCGTAGCGGCGGGCACACCCCTGGGACTTCTGATAGGCCTCAATTCTGTGGCAGCCAGCCTGCTGAGGCCCCTGGTGGTGGTGCTGCAGGTGACTCCCCTGATTTCCTGGCTGCTTCTGGCCATGATCTGGATAGGTTTTAGCAGGGTGCCGGTCTTTGTTGTTTTTGTTACAACTGTTCCCCTGATTGTGATTAACACCATTCAGGGGGTTAAAAGTATAGACAGGCAGCTCTTGCAGATGGCCCAAATTTACCGCATCAGCAAACCCAGGGTAATCCGGGAAATTTACCTGCCCCAGGTGGCGCCTTACCTTCTGGCCGGTGTTTCCAACGCCCTGGGTGTTACCTGGAAAGCCGTGGCAATGGCAGAGTTTCTGAGCGTACAGCAAGGTATTGGGGCCAGCATGGCGGTAGCCAGAATTAACCTTGAAACGGCGGCCCTTTTTGCCTGGACTTTGTTTCTGATCGGCCTGGGGCTGGTTACCGACCGCCTTTTGGTCAGCCTGACGAACCGAAAACTTAAACACTGGATGTGACCGCAGTGATCAGGTTTGAAAATGTTCATAAAACCCTGGGACAGACCCGGGTCCTGGAGGGTTTTTCCCTGCAAGCTAAAAAAGGTGAAATTTTGTGCCTGGTGGGGCCGTCGGGCTGCGGCAAGACAACCATCTTGCAGCTCCTGGCCGGGCTGGAACAGCCGGACGCCGGCCGGATCACAGGAACTAAAGGGCTCAAGGTGAGTTATGTGTTCCAGGAGCCCCGCCTGCTTCTCTGGAAAACCGTCGCCGGCAACATGGACTTCGTCCTCCGGGATTCCGTCAGCCCGGCCCGGCGGCAGGAACTCATCGCTAAATACCTGAGACTTATGGGCCTTTACGAATACCGGGACAATTATCCCAAAGCCTTGAGCGGTGGAATGATGCAGCGCCTGGCCCTCTGCCGGGCCCTGGCCTTCCCCCATGATTTGCTCCTGCTGGACGAACCCTTCAAGTCGCTGGATATGCCCTTGCGGCTGGGACTTGTGCGGCAGTTGGCCCAAATGTGGCGGGGAAATCCCTCCACCATGGTATTTGTGACCCACGATTTGATGGAAGCCTTGCTTTTGGGGCACCGGGTCCTGGTGCTCTCCGCCAGGCCCGCCGCGATCCTGGATACGGTGGACCTGGACTTGCCCTTTGAGCAACGCAATATCAGCCGGGAGCCGCTGCCTTCCCATTACGGGCGCATGCTGTCCCTGCTGGAGGCGGAAAGCATGAAATTCCTGCCCAACCTGTAAGCGGCTAACCATAGCCCGGAACCGTTAACAAGAACAACCCCACAGTATAGCCACTTCACCAAGAAAGAGGGTCAAGACATGTTACCGGAACTTACATCCGGCCATATGGCGGGAATTATCGTTACGCTGGGAGCTGTTACCCTGGTAGGGATCTACGCGGGACGCATGGTTAAATCAGCCCTGGATTTTTCCGTTGGCGGCCGCAGGGCCGGCGCCACGGTAGTGGCGGGAACTATCATGGGAACTTTGGTGGGCGGTTCGTCAACCATTGGAACAGCACAGCTGGCCTTCCAATACGGCCTGTGTGCCTGGTGGTTCACCCTTGGAGCGGGGCTGGCCTGCGCCGTCCTGGGATTGGGGCTGGCCCGCCGCCTGTACCAGAGCACTCTGGAAACGGCGCCCCAGTACCTGGTCAGTGTCTACGGGGAAAGGATCGGGCCTGTGGCAAGTATTTTCTCCTCCGCCGGCATTTATCTTAATATTATCGCCCAGGGGCTGGCAGCAGTTGCCTTGCTTACCTCCATATTCCAGATCAGTCCTGTCACAGCCGCTCTGATTGGAGTCAGCCTGGTGCTGGCCTATGTTTTTTTTGGCGGTGTCTGGGGAACCGGCCTGGTGGGAGTTGCCAAACTGGGCCTGCTTTACCTGGCTACCCTGGCCAGCGGGGCCCTGGCCTACCAGATGACCGGAGGGTGGACCGGTCTGAGGGAATTATTCCCCCCTTACCCCTGGTTTTCCCTTTTCGGGAGGGGTTTTCAGACGGATTTTGCGGCGGGGTTTTCCCTTCTGGTGGGGGTACTCTCAACCCAGACCTACATTCAAGCCATCTACTCCGCCCGGAGCCTGTCCAAAGCCAGAACAGGGGCGCTTCTATCCGCCTTCCTGATCCCCCCGGTGGGTATCGGGGGAATCCTGGTGGGCCTTTTTATGCGTGCAAACTTTCCCGGCACCCCCTCCGAACAGGTACTCCCCGTTTTTGTTATGAATTACCTGCCGCCTTTCCTGGCCGGCGTCGTGCTGGCAACTCTCCTGGTTGCCGTTATCGGAACCTGGGCGGGCCTGACCCTGGGGGTTTCCACCATGCTGACGAAGGACATCTACCAGCGGTTTATCCGGTCCGGCGCCAAGGGCCGGGAAGTACTCACCGTACAACGCCTTTTGATCCTGCTTGTGGGCGGGTCCAGCGTATTTTTCGTTGCCGGTAACCTGAAGTCCCTGATCCTGGGGTGGAGCTTCCTGTCCATGGGTCTCAGGGGTTGCACAATCCTGTTTCCCCTGCTGGGGGCAATGTTTTTCCCCCGGGCCGTTTCGCCCCTGGCCGGAACCCTGGCAGCCCTGGCAGGTCCGGCGGCCAACCTGATCTGGCATTTTCTTTACCCCCAGGGGATGGATCCCCTTTATGCAGGTCTTCTGGCCAGCTTCCTGACTCTGGTTTTGTTCAGCCTGCTTTCCCGGCCGGGTTCCCGAAGTAAATAATGCTCAGTGAGAAACCGGACGAAATGAAGCCCCAGGGGCGTTTCCACAGGGGTAATTGAAATTAAATATTCATTATTCGAAGATGAGCAAAAAAAACATATTTTGTATTCGCGGCTGAGTACTCTTTTGTCTATCGGAAAATGCGGGCTAACTGATTTAAGACAACAAATATTTACCATAAAAAAAAGGACATGGCATATTCATTGTATAAATATGTTATGTCCCTTAATTTAGCTATTCATTTTAAACCTGGGTCCCGATAACTTACAGATGCCCTGATGGTTTTTTTTACAAGCTGTACTTCATCATTTTGCAGTTATTGTTGATTTGCTTCCTTTTTTATCCTACTGGGCGAAGCGCCGGTTGTTGCGAAAACATTCGCTGCAGTATACCGGCTTGGAACCGTCCGGCTGGAACGGAACTCTGGCGACCTGGCCGCAGCCGTCACATGTTGTTTCATACATTGGACGGTTTTGCTGGCGGTACCCGGAACCGGCGAACCCGCCGCCCTGTTCGCGACCGCGGTCATTTTTGCGTGCCCTCCTGCAGGAAGGGCACCTGGAAGGCTCGTTGGTAAAGCCCTTTTCAGCATAAAACTGCTGTTCGCCCGGTGTAAATTCAAACTCCTGTCCACAGTCCTTGCATTGCAAGTATTTACCCGTAAACATCAAGACATCTCCTTTCTTAAAAATACTCTGCATGGACGAATTTCAACCCTGGTCAAGGAGATGTATCGATCTTTTGCAGGCTCTATTATTATACCACCTTAACAGGCCCTTTAAAATATCTACCAATTTAAAATAAAATATTTTCACCGGGCAGGGTTCTTGTATTCAGGTATATACAAATGTATTATTAAGCCAGATCATTAAAAACTAAAGCCTGTCGCGGGTGGCGCCCGGGAGGGAAGCAATGGACCTGCAAAAAACATCCGATAAGGCAGCGGAAGTAATAAAAAGCGCCCGGGCTATGGTTGTTGCCGCCGGAGCCGGAATGGGAGTCGACTCGGGTTTACCTGATTTTCGGGGCAACAAAGGTTTCTGAAAAGCCTACCCGGCCTATGAGCGTTTGGGCCTTAGTTTTGTGGAGGCAGCCAACCCGGCCCACTTTACCCGTGATCCTGCCTTTGGCTGGGGTTTCTACGGCCACCGGGCCGAACTTTACGCAAGCACGCCTCCCCATGCGGGATTCAATTTGCTGCTGCAGTGGATTGACCGGTACCACCTGGATTATTTCGCTGTCACATCCAATGTGGACGGCCATTTTCAGAAAGCAGGTTTTGCCGAAGAAAAAGTTTTCGAGGTGCACGGTTCCATCCGGCACCTTCAATGCTCCCGGCCCTGCACTGGGGATATCTGGCCCTGCACTGAGAATATCCCGGTGAACCCGGAAAACATGCGGGCGGAGCATATCCCCAGGTGCACCCGCTGCGACGCGGTAGCCCGCCCCAATATCCTAATGTTCGGGGACTGCTTTTGGAATGACGGCAGGTCCTGGCAACAGGAAAAGAATTTCAGCCGGTTTTTGCAGCTCCACCGTGAAAGCCCCCTGGTGGTGATTGAAATAGGGGCCGGCACAGCTGTTCCCACTATTCGCAGGCTCAGTGAGCGTTTAGGTGACCAATACCGCGCCACAGTGTTCCGGCTCAACCCCCGGGAACCCCGGATTGCCCCTCCCCATTTTTCCCTACCCTGCACAGGGCTGGAGGGACTCCGCCTGATTGATTCCTTTATCCGGAAACATTGAATATCAAATACCTGGATCCGAGGTGATTTACGATTTGCGAAGATTTACACTGGAAGCCTCCAACTGCTCTGAAGGGGATCGAAGAATCTGGCAGGACGCCGGTTTTCAGTTGGCGGAACCGCAGTCAGCCGGCAACCCCCTGCAACGACCGGATCTTGCCCTGAGACGTCTTTGGCCGGAACAGAAGCAAGTGGCCTGGGATGAGCTGGAACGACTTTTACCCAGGGTTTTCGTCATTTTCAGCGAACAGGAGATCCCTTTCCCCAGCAGCATTTCCGCCGTTTACACCCGGCGCTGCTTTGCCGGAAAATCCGGGCAGGTTTTCACCGTGGGAAGCACCCTGGAGGAAATGGTTGCGGAACCCGTCTGGGAAGCTTACCGCTTCGGCGATCAGCCTGCCGGGACGGAAGAAATGGAGGCCGTTGCCGGTTCCCTGTACCAGTATCTCCTGCTGGACCTGTTCCGGGAAACAGCGGAATGGTGCGGGCACATGTCTTCTGTGGTGGGTCCCGCCTGAGTCCCGTTTAAGCATAGGACCTTGCCCGCTGCTTTTCTGTATTTTCTGCTATTTTTAATGTTCCCTCTTGTTTTGGGGAAAGGAATTCTCCATCAACCTTTACCTGGCGGACCTTTTTTAGGCTTTCTTCATTTCTGTTGACAGGACATGTCCTTGAATGTAGAATTTAATTAGTTAACGAACAGCTGAAGCTGTCCAGCCTGAAGTATTTCTCCGCCGGATTGGCAAATATTTTTTTACCGGGTCCAGCTAGCTTTTAAGATATCCGTAAAAAGGTCTATGATTTTTTAAATCCCCTGTTACCTTCTGTTACCGCTCTCCTCGTCGCACCTGTCCGGTTAATAGTTTTAAGTGCGAAATTTAACGCGAACGAATTCGCGATTTTTAAAAAAAGAATAACTGACCCTAATTTGATAGCACGGATTAAACCACGGAGGTTGCACCTACCTGGCAATAACCAGGTAGAACTTCGTGGTTTTATTTTAGGGGAAAGCGGTGATGCGGCAGGGCGACATTGAAAACATCGCTTTGGATATCCCGGGGAATTGTCAAAACCAGTTAACAGGACTTTTTTAATTACGCCTTTTGCCAAACTTTTTTCTCTGCCCAACTGTAATCCCTCTATTATCTATTGAAAGGAATGATTGATTTAATGCGAAGATTATTTTCCCAGCCGCTGCTGCTTTCTGTATTGATCCTGTCCCTTCTTATTCCGGCCTTGACCGGCTGCGGCGCCGCCCAAAGGGAAAAAGAAGCCGCCGGGTTGCAGGACACTGCCTATACGATTGCCGACCCCACCGGGGACTGGGGCTTTCCTTCCCCCTTCACCCATTATTTGCGCGGTCCCGGTTACGTCAGGATGAGCTATATTTTCGATACCCTGCTTTGGAAAGACAGTCAGGGATACATACCCGCCCTGGCCAAAAGCTGGGAGTTTTTAAAGGACGAAAACGCCTATCTTTTCAAGCTGCAAGACCGGGTCACCTGGCACGATGGCCAGCCGTTTACGGCAAAGGATGTCGCATTCAGCTTTAATTACCTGAGGGAACATAACTACGAGTGGATTAACCTGGACGTTGTCCAGAGGGCCGAAGCTGCTGACGATCAGACAGTCAAGCTGTATTTAAACAGGCCCTACGCCCCGTTTTTGGAATACATCGCGGGGACAATCCCCATTCTCCCGGAGCATATCTGGAAGGATGTGGGGGAACCAGGGCAATTTGTGCAAAAGGAAGCCCTTATCGGCACCGGTCCCTTTAAACTTAAGGACTACAGCAAAGAACAGGGGACCTACCTGTATGAGGCCAACAGCCAGTATTACCAGGGAACACCGAAAACCGGGCAGTTGAAATTCGTTAAGGTAGGCAGTGAAATGACCGCGGCCGCCTTGAGGCAGAAGCAGGTCAACGCAGCCCAGGTGCCCCCGGAGCTGGCGGGCGAATTAAAAAAAGAGGGTTTTCTGGGATTAACCGGCGGCCATGACTATGTAGCCAAACTGATGTTCAACCACCGGAAGGCGCCCCTGGACAATGTTGAGTTCCGCCGGGCCCTGGCCTGCGCCATCGACCGTCAGGCCCTGGTAACAATATGCCAGCGTGGTTTCGGACTTGAAGGCAGTTCCGGTCTGGTTCCCCCGGACAGTCCCTGGTATAACCCCGCAGCAGCCGCGGTATATCCCTTCGCTCCGGATAAAACCGGGGAATTGCTTGCCGGCCTGGGGTACGCAAAAAACGGTGCTTATTTTGAAAAAGACGGGAAGGTACTGGAACTGGAGCTTCTAATCAGCAGTGCAGGGAGCGGACCGGGTTCCCCCAGCGAACGGGAGGGGGAAATGATTAAAAATATGCTGGAAGATGCCGGGATTAAAATTGACTTGCGCAGCCTGGAAACCAAAACCCTGGACAACCGGGTAAACGAATGGAAATTCGATCTGGCCCTCAGCGGCCACGGCGGTATGGGCGCCGATCCGGAATTCCTGAACAAGATAATTGTTGGCACGGGATTCAACAGCGCCCGGTTCGACAAAAACGAAGAGCTAAATTCTCTCCTGGGGCAGCAAATGAAGGAGATGGACCCGGACAAGCGCAAGGAACTGATCAACCGGGTCCAGGAAGTTTACGCCCGGGAAATGCCCTGCCTGCCGCTGTACTATCCAACCTGGTATTATGCAGCGGATAAGACCGTGCCACTCTATTTCACCTTACAGGGCATCGGCAACGGAATCCCGCAACCTTATAACAAAATGGCCTTCTTATAAAAATATTACGGCAGGCTATCTTCTTTACCGGCAACATGAATAAAGTTTATAAAAAGAGTGGTTATTATGCAGGAGTGTGTCCGGGCCAAAAATGAACCCGCACCCAACAAAATCCTTAAAATAACGGCGGGGTTAAAAAAGGCGGCCTTTCTCAACTACGTGGTTGCCCTGTTCCTTATTCTAACCATAAACTTTCTTGTTCCCCGCCTGATGCCCGGGGATCCGCTGCAGGCCATCTACGGCAGTGAAGCCCTTCTGGTAATAACTCCGGAGTTGCAAGAGGAGCTGACCCACCGGTTTTCCCTGGACCGCCCCCTGGGAGAGCAGTATTTATCCTATCTTACGTCCCTTTGCCGGGGCGATCTGGGTCACTCTTACTATTACAACACTCCGGTGCTGAAGGTTATTTCAGGATTTCTCCCCTGGACCCTCTTGCTTGCGGGATTGGCGCTGTTAATATCCACTCTTTTGGGCTTTTTCCTGGGTGTTGAGTCCGGTTTCCGGAGGGGAAGAACCCTGGACCGGGTTTTACTGGGCGGTGTTATGCTTTTTAGCGGATTCCCGGACTTTTTCATGGGAATCGTACTCCTTCTTTTCTTCGGTGTCTTTTTAAGCCTGGTTCCCCTGTCCGGAGCGCTGACCCCCTACGCCGGCCACAGCGGACTGCTGCTCGTTATGGATCTTCTGCATCACCTGGCCCTGCCCCTGGGGGCTCTGGTTCTGGTCCGGCTGACGGGTACCTATTTGTTAACCCGCAACACCATGATTACCACCCTGGGCGAAGCCTTTATTTTGACAGCCAGGGCCAAGGGCTGCCCCGAACGGGTTATCCGGTACCGCCACGCGGGGCGCAACACCCTTTTGCCGGTGGTAACCGCCGCCGGCCTGCAGTTTGCCCATCTGGTTACCGGAACGCTGTTTGTTGAGATAGTGTTTTCCTATCCCGGCCTGGGTTCCTTGCTTTACAAATCCCTTTTAACCCGGGACTACCCGCTTATGGTGGGAATCCTTCTGGTCATTACAATAGTAGTTTTAACCATCAATCTCCTGCTGGATGTCTTTTATTCCAAACTTGATCCGAGGGTAGCAAAATGCACGTAAATTACTGGCGGGAAGTTCATACAACCGGCCCCGGCCGGTTTGGCCTGGGGCTGCTCATTCTAATGGCAACTGCGGCTGTCCTGGCGCCGCTGCTGACCGGCTACCAGCCAACCGCCCACACGGGCGCCCCTTTTATGGCCCCTTCAGCGCAGCACTGGCTGGGCACAAATGACGTGGGGCAGGACATCTGGACGCGCCTTCTTTACGGCGCCCGCACTTCCCTTATGGTGGGCGGCGGAGTAGCCTTGCTTTCTCTTTGCTTGAGCATACTGGCCGGTTGTTCCGCCGCCCTGCTGGGGGGCCTTTACGACCGGCTGATGATGCGGCTGGTGGACGCCCTGATCATCATTCCCCCGGTAATTGTCGCCATTCTGGCCGCCGCCTACCTGAGACCCAACACAACCCTGTTGATAGTTGTGCTTTCCTTACTCCTCTGGCCCGGCGGGGCCAGGATCGTCAGGGCCCAAACCCTTTCCTTAAAGGAGCGGATGCCTGTTTACGCCGCCCGGACCTTCGGGGCCGGCCGGCTGCACCTGTTGTTCAATCACATTATACCGGATTTGGGACCTATCCTGATTGCCCTGATGATCCAGGACACCCGGAGGGCTGTTTTTATGGAGGCCGGCCTTTCCTTTCTGGGTGTCTGTGATCCCACTATGATCAGCTGGGGGAAAATGATGCAGCATGCCCTTAAATTTGTTTACCTGGATGTCTGGAAGTGGTGGCTCCTGCCCGCCGGTTTTGCCCTGTCCCTTACAGTTATGGGCTTTACGTTCACCGGGTTCGCCCTGGAAACCGCTCTGAACCCCCGCTTGAGGAAGGAGGCCGGCCATGCTGATAATTAAGGATTTAAAAGCCTCCTATAACGGACTGCAGATTTTAAAGGGTATCAACCTTAACCTGGAAAAGGGCCGGGTCCTGTCTGTTATCGGTGAGTCCGGCGCCGGCAAAACCACCCTGGGCCGGGCTGTTATGGGCCTGGTGGAAGGACGCTGCACGGGCGAGATCCTTCTTGAGGGTAAGAGTATTCTGGCTTGCCGGGAAGAAGAGCTCCGCCGGATCCGCGGCAAGGAGATCGCCATGGTGTTCCAAAATGTTGAAGACGGTCTCCACCCGCTTTATTCCATCCTTTATCAGGTCAGGGAGGCTGTTTTGGTACACAGCCCCAAGGACAAAAATGCGGCGGAGGAGAAAGCCCGGGGGGTTCTTGATCTGGTGGGCCTGGACAAACGCCGTTCTTTAGCGTACCCGCACCAATTAAGCGGGGGCGAAAAACAAAGGGCCTTGATCGCCCTGTCCCTGGTTAACAACCCCGGCGTTTTAATCCTGGACGAGCCCACCGCCTCCCTGGATGCCCTGACCAAAGCGGATATAATTGCCGTACTAAAAAGAATTACAAAAGAAACGGCCACCCTGGTAATCACCCATGATATTTCCACCGCTGCCGCCCTTTCCGATCAAATGGCCGTCCTTTACGGAGGCAGAATCCTGGAGCTGGGAGACACCGGGGATTTGCTGACCGGACCGCGCCACCCCTACACCCGTGGTCTGCTGCGGTCTTATCCCAATATGACCACCACCAAGGATTTACAGGGAATACCCGGGCGGATGTCCCACCATGTGGAAGGATGCCCCTTTCACCCGCGCTGCACCCAGCGGATCCGGATTTGCGCCAGGGAGGTACCGCTGCCCGTATCAAAGGATAACCGGCTCATCGCCTGTCACAGGGGCGGGATTATACCCCTGCTGGAAGTCAAGTGCAGCAAATCTTTTGGTCCTCTGAAGGTGTTACAGGGTGTGGAATGTGTCCTGCATGAAGGGGAAACCCTGGCCCTCATTGGGGAAAGCGGTTCCGGCAAAACAACCCTGGCTAAAACTGTCATGGGCCTGCTCAGGGCTGATGAAGAAGAAATCCGCCTGGAAGGTGAAAGGATCACCAAACGGACTAAAGATTTTTACCAGAGGGTCCAGATGATCTTTCAAAACCCCGGTGAATCCATTAGCCACCGGATGAATGTTTTACAGACCATTAAAGAACCCCTGGACATTCATAAGACAGGCACTGGGGAAGAAAGGCTGGCGAGGATCCGGCAGGTTTTGGACGAAGTGGAACTGCCCGCGGACGATGATTTCCTCAAAAAATATCCCCACCATTTGAGCGGTGGCGAAGCCCAGAGGGTAGCCATAGCCCGGGCCCTGGTGCTTAACCCGAAGGTTCTTATTGCCGACGAATCAACATCAGCCCTGGATGCCAGCGTTCAGGCGAAAATCCTCAAGCTCATGATGAATTTGCAGGAAAAAAGGGGACTTTCCCTGCTTTTCATCACCCATGATCTGGCCCTGGCCAAAAAAATCAGCGACCGTCTGATTGTATTGTTGAAAGGCAGGATCGTGGAAGAAGGACCCACCAGTGATATTATTTATCAGCCCCTGCATCCCTATACCAGGGCCCTGATTGACTTTGCGCCGCTATTAAAGGACCGGACCGGCTGGAACGGGGATCATCGCTGGAACCGTAGGACCGGTGAAAATATGCCGCAGACGGCTTCTCATTTTAAACGGCCCCCCGCGAACCCGGCAGCGGGCTGCCCCTACGCTAGCCGCTGCCCCGGAGTAAAAGATCGCTGTTATACCGAAAAACCCGAATTAGTTGCCTGTTCTCCCCGGAAGGTAGCTTGTTTCTATCCCGGATTTTAAAAAAATCGAAAATAAAAATCCGAAAAATAACAATTCAGTAAAAGGAGTGTATTAACTTATGCCGGCTGAGATGAATGATTGGGAAAAAACATTGGACTTTCACGGCCATTCCTGCCCGGGGGTAGCCACAGGTTACCGGGTTGCTAAAATTGCCCTGCGGGAGCTGGACGCAATTCGCGCTAAAGACGAAGAGCTGCTGGCAATCGTCGAGAACGACGCCTGCGGAGTGGATGCCGTTCAGGTTTTGACCGGTTGCAGCATTGGCAAGGGAAATCTGATTTACCGCGATTACGGCAAGCAGGTCTACACCTTTGCCTGCCGCAACAGCGGGCGGGCCGTGCGCATTTCTGTTAAGGGCAAGGTCTGGCAAAGCCCCGAATACAAAGATCTGAGGAAAAAAGTCTTCGGCGGTGAAGCCAACGAACAAGAAAAGGAAATATTTAACCGGCACCAGCAGGATCGGACCCGCTCGATTCTGGAAATGCCCGCGGAGGAGTTTTGCCAGGTCCGGCACATCCAGATTGAACTGCCCCCCAAAGCCCGGATCTTCGACACCCACCTCTGCGCCGCCTGCGGTGAACCGGTTATGGAACCCCGCACCCGGGTCAGGGATGGAAAGATTGTTTGCCTCCCCTGCGCGGAAGAATACACCAGGGGTTGGTAGGAATAGCCGTAATCTCTATTCCGTCCCTGCACCATTTCGATGCAGGGAACAGGGGAAAAGGCTGGCTGTTAAAGGGTGTACGTACTGATATTGCGCACTTTAAACAATCTGAATACCTGAAAGTAAAAATAATTAACCTCGGAAACTAATCCCGGCAAAGGGGCTTTACTGCAGCCGGGCGGCAAATAGTCGCCCGGCATGTGATTTGCATGTATATTACTGGCGGGGGGAGGCATTGCTATGTGCCGTATTCCACAATCCGGGGTCCCGGCAACTGATGAGCATCTTAAGTTCCCAAGGGGGAATTCAGGTGAAGATCGTTAAGAAAAGGCATCTTGCAGGTTCACTGAAAGACCTGGAATCACTGAACATACTCATTCCCGGCAAGCAAAAAAAGGCAAATGATTGCCTGGCGGGGTTGGCTTTTTTATATCCCGGTCAGAGGATTCCCGAATCCGGTTATTTACTGCACCCCACCGAAGAATTTCTATATGTTAAATCGGGCAGGATCCTTATTGAAACTCAAACGGGCAGTGAAGTGGCCGAAAAGGGTGACTTGATTTTTATGCCGCCCCGCGAGCCGCATTTCAATACAAACATAGCGGACCAGCAGGCGGAAATTCTATGGTGCCGCTCCAATTCCTAAAACCCGCCGTTATGCTTGCAGCCCGCTTAATACCGGGGAAGCAGGATAATTATCATTAAATTTTGAGGTCCTGGCCGGAAACCACACCTTGCTTCTGTTTTATTTTATTATGATATATTAATCATGATACCTTACATGGTGATATCTTTCCCCCCAAATTTTTTCCCAGTTAAACTAACCTGAAGATGATTTTAAAAACACTAAAAATTCCAAATTTCTCTTGCCTATTCAACATGGGCAAGGTATAATGCAAATAATAAATGCCCGGATATCCAGGATACTTATATTCTTTATTATTTTAAAATTTTACCGGTTATACAATAAACAATTAAATATTATACGGGGAGCTGAAATTTTGGCTGAGAAAGAACCTTGTTCTGACCCGCTACCTGATCTGGGTAATGCCAGCGTAGGGATAACCACTGACATCGCATTTCATGTCAAGGCCTTTTACTCTTTCAGGTAAAAGGCCTGTTTTATTATAAGGAGGCCGGGATAATGAAATACAACGTGAGTTTGCAGGTCATTCCCAATGTCCCCGGGACGGAATTGTACCCCCTGGTGGATAAAGTAATCGAATACATCAAAAAATCCGGCGTTACCTACCAGGTGGGGCCCATGGAAACGACAATGGAGGGTGAGCTCCCTGTCCTGCTGGATATTGTGGCGGAGGCCCAGGAAATATGTCTGAAAAACGGGGCAACCCGCATCCTGTCGGTTGTAAAAATTGACTGCAAGGCAGGCGGTGTTACAATTGAGGAGAAAGTTCGAAACTATCGCTAACGTCGCCACCCCGCTGGCCTTTGTGAGTTTATTGCTGGTCCTCTGGGAGTACCTGATCCGGATTAAGGCCATCGAGGAGTGGCTTCTGCCCGGACCGCTGAGGATCCTGGAAACCCTTATGGTTAATCTGCCCTTGCTTCTTAAACACGCCCGGAGCACTCTGCTGGAATGTCTGGCGGGCTTTGCCCTGGCTGTTCTTTTTGCCTTTGTCATTTCGTTTTTTATGGAGGAGCTGCCCCTTCTGAAAAGGGCCGTTTATCCCCTGCTGGTGGCCTCCCAGACCATCCCCATAATATCCGTAGCCCCGCTGTTCGTCATCTGGTTCGGCTACGGCATGCTGCCTAAAATTATCGTGGTGGTACTGGTCTGTTTTTTCCCCATTGCTTTAAGCCTGCTGGGGGGACTGGCAGCGGTGGACAGGGAATATCTGGAGCTGTTCAGATCAATGAAAGCCAGCCGTCTGGCTGCCTTTCGCCTGGTAAAACTGCCCCTGGCCCTGCCCTCCTTTTTTTCCGGGCTGAAGATTTCCGCCACCTACAGCGTCATGGGCGCGGTTATCGGGGAGTGGCTGGGAGCGAGGGAAGGCCTGGGGACTTACATGACCATCGCCCAGCGCTCTTTCCAGGTGGATCGGGTCTTTGCGGCCATTCTCGTAGTAACTTTCTGCAGCGCCGCTCTCTTTGCCCTGGTCAGTCTGCTGGAAAGGCTGATCATTCCGTGGAATCAAAAAAACTAAATGGGGGGATTTGTAGTGAAAAAAAAGGTGTTGGCTTGCGTGGTTCTATTTTCCCTGCCGCTGTTGCTGGCGTCCCTGCTGGCAGGCTGCGACGGGACTCAGAAAGAACCCGGGTCGAAGGAGTTGAAGAAAGTAACTGTAATTCTGGACTGGACACCTAACACAAATCACACCGGGGTCTACGCGGCTCAAAAATTGGGCTATTATCAGGAACAGGGCCTCGCTGTAGAAATTCTCCAGCCCGGTGAGGGGGGGGCGACCCAGTTAATCGCCGCCGGTCAGGGTGATTTCGGCTTCAGCTACCAGGAAGAGATAACCATTGCCCGCACCAAAGGAATACCGGTCAAAGCCCTGGCGGCGGTGATTCAGCACAACACCTCCGGCTTTGCCTCCCCGGCGGAAAAGAACATTAAAAACCCCCGGGATTTTGAGGGGAAAAAATACGGGGGCTGGGGCTCACCAGCTGAGGAAGCCATGCTTAAAGCCCTGATGAAACAGGAACAGGCCGACTTCGGGAAGGTTGAAATGATTAACATCGGGGCAGCCGACTATTTTACCAGCGTCCGCAGGGATGTCGATTTTGCCTGGATTTTTATGGGGTGGACCGGCATTGAGGCGGAACTAAAAGGCCTGCCCATAAACTTTGTTTTCCTCAAGGATTACCACGACGCCCTGAACTTTTACACCCCGGTTTTGATAGCCAATGAAGAAACCATCAGCGGAAATCCCCAGTTGGTCCAAAGTTTTATGCGGGCAACGGTTAAGGGCTATCGGTACTGCATCGAAAACCCCCGGGCAGCCGGGGAGATTTTGCTGGAAAGTGTTCCTGAACTTAACCGGGACCTTGTTCTGGAAAGCCAGGAGTATCTGGCCCGTGAATACCAGTCGGATGCGCCGGTATGGGGAGAAATGTCCGAAATCCGGTGGAAAAAATACGCTGAATGGATGTATGACCAGGGGCTTATTGACCAACCCCTTGAACCGGGAAAGGCCTTCACCAATGAGTTCCTTACCGGGGTGTAATCCAACTTGCCGGAAATTATAATAAACAACATTCAAAAAACCCTGGCCGGCCTTCTTACGCTCCGGGAGATCAGCCTTGCGGTAACAGACAGCACTGTGGCGGGCATCCTGGGGCCCAGCGGCTGCGGCAAGAGTACGCTTTTTAACATTATCTCCGGATTGATGAAACCGGACCGGGGAAATATCTCCATCGGGGGACGGGACGTCACCGGCAAAACCGGACTGGTCAGTTACATGCACCAGAAGGATTTGCTGCTGCCTTCCCTGAATGTCCTGGATAATGTCAGCATTCCCCTGGTCCTGAAGGGAACGCCCCGCAAAAAGGCCCGGGCTGAAGCGGCCAGGCATCTGGGGACATTCGGCCTGGCGGGCTTCGAAAGCTACTACCCTTCCCAGCTTTCCGGGGGGATGAGACAGAGGGCGGCAATGCTGCGCACTTACCTTTTTTCCAGTGATATCTGGCTTCTGGATGAGCCCTTTGCCTCCCTGGACGCCATCACTAAAAGGAAAATGCACACCTGGCTCACCGGTGTGCTGGAACAGATCCGCCCCACAGTGTTGTTCATTACCCACGATGTGGATGAGGCCCTTTATCTTTGTGACAAAGTTTATGTACTTTCCGAGTGTCCCACTGTGGTCAGGCTGGAGATAAGCGTCCCCTTCTCCCGCCCCCGGCAAAGCCGCACCATCCTGGACCCGGCTTACGGGGCAGCCCGGGACGCCGTCATGGACGCCCTTTCGATTTAAAACCGGCAGGACGGGACGAAACGTTGAATTTTGATAACGTGGAATTAACCTGTGGTGCAAGGTTGTGCTGTTTACAACAAATTGCCCGGCCGTGGGTGCGGACAAATGTCCCGCACCCACGTATCTGTTACAAGTTTATATTATGATCCGGTAAAAATAAAAGTCAGGGAAATGAGCGGAAAGGATTTATTACCAGTGAAGTTTTTAATCATGACCAACGGCTCCTATGGCGATCTGAACTGGTACCGGGAACAACAGACAGACAGCTTCGACCGGATTATCTGCGTTGACGGGGGGGCAGGCAGGGCCAGGGCCCTGGGCTTGATCCCCGCCTGGGTTGTGGGCGATCTGGATTCCATCAGAGACGGGGACCGGCGTTACATGGAGATGACCGGGGTCCGTTTCAAAACCTTCCCCCGCCAGAAGAACCACACCGACACCCAGCTTGCCCTGGAACTCTCGGCAGAGCAGGGCGCGAAAAAGATCGTAGTTTGGGGTGGGACCGGCACCCGCCTTGATCACACCCTTTCAAACATATTCAGCGCCGTTGCCCTTCTGGAGCAGGGAATTGATGTGCTCTTTGACTCCCCCGGGGTCACCGTTTATCTAATCCGGGACCGGCTGGTCCTGCCCGGATCCGTGGGCGACACAGTATCCCTGATTGCCCTGGGAGAAAAAGCCCACGGGGTGAATCTACAGGGGTTTCACTACCCCCTCCAGGACGCGGTCCTGGAAAGCCGGTGGCAGTGGGCCGTTTCCAACGTAATCACCAATACCCACCCGGTTGTTCAAGTTGACTCGGGTGTCCTGGCCGTTTTTCACTACAAAATATTAACCCCGTGACGCGTTCCCGCCATCCCGGGGGGAAAGGGCAAGGGGATACGGTAACTTCTTTTGTGCCTGTCGTCACCGTCCTCCCACCGCTTCAAGGGGCGGGGGCCGGCCCCGGGCAAGCCGGAACCGCGGGTTACCCAACTCCCACCACCCGTGAGATGTGGACACATCATCCCCGAATGTTGAAGTCCGCCATGTTCCCGCCACCTTAAGCAGCGGGGCGGCCTGGTTGGTTTTACTGCTTTTCCTGCAGGATTTGCCAGAGCAGGAACAGCGCCGCACCGGCGGCACGCCGGGCAGCCTGGGAGCAACTGCCCCAGAAAAGCATTTCCCGGACCTGGCAATTCCCGGCAACATCCACGGCAATACCCACCGGATACTGGTGACGGGCCTGTTCCGGTAGCTGCGCCGGGCCGGCCGTGGCGATACCGACTCCGCTGTGGAAACGGCGCCTGGCGGCGGCAGCCATTTGCCCAACCGTCTTTTTTACGTCCGCACCCGGGGCAGGAAGAACCTCCAGGAACTGCTCCGGCGGCGGAGAGCCGGGCGTATAGCCGGGCAAGACCAGCCCGCAGGTTAAAACCTCCCTGGCAGTGGAATCGCTTATGAACATATGGGCCAGCTGTCCGCCGGTAAACGCCTCCAACAGGGAAACCCGCAGGCCGGCCTGGAGCAGCAGGCCGCCTACCACGGAAGGGAGTGTCTCTTCGTCCGCGCCGAAAACATAACCCTCCAGACGCTGTCTTACAGCCTGTTCCATTTCGCTGATAACTCGGCCGGCGGCTTCCTTACCGGCTGCTTTAGCCGTAATCCGCAGGTGGACCTCACCTTCCTTGGCGCAGGGCGCCAGGGTGGGGCTGGAGTTGTTTAAAAGGTCACCCAGTTTTTCGGCCAGGATCGACTCGCCCATGCCTCCTACCTTTAAAACCCTGGAGTGAATAGTGCCCAACCGGTCCGGAAAACGCTTAAAAAGGCAGGGAAGAACCTGTTCATCCAGCATTCTGTTAAATTCGGGCGGGGGTCCGGGCAGCAGGAAGAATATTTTGCCGCCGTGCTCCAGGGCGATTCCAGGGGCAGTCCCCACGGGATTGTCCAGGGCCGTTCCGCCGGCGGGAATCAAAGCCTGCCTGAGGTTCACACCGGGCATGGGGATATCCCGGGCCAGATAAAACCTGCGAACAATGGCCAGCGCGCCGGGATCCTGGATTAGAGGGACATCCAGGGCCAAGCTGAGGGCTTCCCGGCTGATATCATCCTCCGTGGGACCAAGACCGCCCCCAATAAAAATCACTTCCGCTCTGGCGGCCGCCTGACGAATTGCTTCGGCACAGCGGGCCAGATTATCCCCCACCGTAACCTGGTGATAAAGGTCAATGCCGTTGGAGGCCAGGGCTTGCTGTAAATGCCGGGCGTTTGTGTTTAAAATTTGCCCCAGCAAAAGTTCTGTTCCGGTAAAGACAACTTCGGCTATCAAAATTTCTAGACTCCTCTGTTTGAGATTTGATGTTATCGAACCTGCATGAATTTGCATTCTCCCCGGCCCTGCTGATCCACTATACCATATAAAAATATTTCAAAAAGAGACTGAATCGCTATTTCCGGGGAAAGGTTATGATCCATGATAAATTTGGGATTCACAACGGATCTGATTCCGGCGAGGAGGGCGGTGGTAAAGATCACCGGATCGATTTCTTTGATTAAGCCCCCTTGATCCCCCGATAGTATTTCCCCAAACGCCCGTTGGATTTTAAGAGCCCGGAACTGCTCAACCCGCTCCCAGAGGTGGGGGTAGTTTTTCTCCAGGTCATAGAGAAACGGGACATTAAGCCGTTTCATCTGTTTCAGCAAGGCGTTAATGGCCGCACCGAGCTTTTCTACCGGATTGGTTGATGAGTTGAGCGCCGAATCGATTCCCTGCCCGATCTCGGACATGACTTCCTCCATTACAGTAACAATCATCTCATCTTTACTTTCGAAATAGCGATAAATCGTCCTTTTACTGATACCGCAGCGGGCAGCCAATTCATCCACAGTAACCCTGGAAAATCCACGCTCCATGGCCAGTTCCCTGAGGTTGCTCCTTACTCTCTCCCTGTAATCCATAGCCAAACAGTCCCGCACCCCCTGTTCCATCCGGGAAAAGTGTACTATTACCTGGCCTGCCGTCAACCACTTTCAGGACCTTTCAGGCAATTTTCTTTTTAAATTTGATGATGCTCAGAAACATCATTACTACGGAAAAAATAAACAGCGCCGCCACCTGGGGGAAAAGATAGGAAAAACCTATCCCCTTTAAGACTATGCCCCTGATAATGATCAGGTAAAAGGTCAGCGGAATAAAGTCCCCGATATACTGAATAACCTGGGGCATGGCATCCCTGGGAAACAGGAAGCCCGACAGCAGGATGCTGGGCAGGATGATAAAAAAGGACATCTGAAAGGCTTGCATCTGGGTTTTGGCGATGTTGGAGATAAATATGCCCATGCCCAGCGATGCGGTAATAAAAAACAAGGTTAATAAATAAAGTTCCAGCAGGCTGCCTTTGATTGGCACTTGGAAAACCAGGGATCCCACCAGAAGGGCCACGGTAATTTGAATGTAACCCAGGGCGATATAGGGGACAACCTTCCCGAGCATAAGTTCATAAGACCGGATGGGCGTTACCATCAGCTGCTCCAGAGTTCCCCTTTCACGCTCCCGGACAATTCCCATGGCGGTCATGGTCACCATGGTCATGGTCACAATAATCCCCAGGATGGCCGGTACCATGTAAAAAGCGGTTATCCCGTCGGGATTGTACCAGGGCCGCACCCTGATATCGTAGGGCAGCTGCTGGATATGGGCTTTCTGAATCAGGATTTTCTGGGATTTCAGAAGTCCGATGGAATTGGCAATGGCTATGGCCGAATTGGCCACCATATTGTCCGTGGCGTCCACCAGCACCTGCACGGAGGCGGAATCGCCCCTTCTCAAGTTCCGCTCGAAATCCGCCGGCAGGATAATCCCCACTTTGGCCTTTCCGCTGTCTATTAGTTCCGTTATCTCACTGTACCCCTTGGCGTCATAAGTAAGATCAAAGTAACCGGAAGCGGTAAAGGATTCCAGGAGATCCCTGCTTTCGGCGGACAGGGACTGGTCAAAAACAGCGGTGGGAATGTGTTTCACCTCGGTTTGAATGGCGTAGCCGAATAAAAGCAGCTGCACCAGGGGCAGCATGAAAACCATACCCAGGGTAAGCCTGTCCCGCATCATTTGCAGGCATTCTTTTTTTAGAATTGCCAGGATTCTGCTCACCTAGGACACCTGCCTTCTTGTCTGTCTGACCAGGGAAATAAACACATCTTCCAGGGTTGGCCGGATGATTGTGATGGTTGCCCCCGTATACTCCCCCAGGGCTTCCAGGTAGTTTTCCGACTCCAGCAAAACATGCAGGAGGGGACCATGGATGGTGCATTCCTTGACGTAGGGAAGCTTTTCCAAATCCCCCGTCCGCTCCAGGGCATCCGGGAGGTCGACCTCCACCAGGCAACCGCTGATCGCATTGTTTTTCAAGTTGTCCGGCGTATCGTTGGCAATAAGCGTTCCCTCTGAGATGAAGGCGATGTTGTAACACCGTTCCGCCTCGTCCATAAAGTGGGTGGTGACCATGACCGTGACCCCCTCGTTGGCCAGTCTCTGGATAATCTCAAAAAACATGCGCCTGCTGACGGGACTGATCCCACTGGTGGGTTCATCCAGAAACAGCAGGGAAGGCCTGGAAATAAGCGCGCAGCTCAAGGCCAGCCTTTGTTTAAAACCTCCGCTCAAGTTGGCCACCAATTCGTTTTCCTTCCCCTCCAGGAGGGACAGCTCCAGCATCTCCCCTATCCGATTTTTCCGCTCGCGGTAGGGGATATTGTAAATACCCGCGTAAAATTCCAGGTTTTCAAAGGCAGTCAGATCATCGTACAGGCTGAATTTTTGGGACATATAGCCAATGCTCTGCTTTATTTTTTCCGCTTCCCGGCTGATATCGTGGCCCAGCACAGTACCGGTGCCCGATGTGGGCGCCAGGATGCCGCAGAGCATCCGGATTGTCGTCGTCTTTCCCGATCCGTTGGGGCCCAGAAAACCGTATATTTCACCCCGCCTGACCTGGATGCTGAGCTTGTTGACGGCGGTAAAAGAGCCGAAAGTCCTGGTAAGCTCCCGGGTGGTAATTACATATTCCACTTAAACCACCTCTTTACCCGCCAGGGAGACGAAAATGTCCTCGATGGAGGGCGGGATTTCTTGCAGTTCAACAACATTTATCCCCTTTTCCGCAGTGGTTTGTAAAATAACAGCCCGGGCCCGGTCAATATTGTCCACCACCGCATGGAAGCGGTCCCCGTAAAAATAAACGTCCTTTACATCCGCCAGATCTCCTAGAAAATCCTGGGTCCGGGTATCCGCCTTAATTTCCAGGATTTTAAAGGGGAAGCCCTTTTTTAAACCGGCTGGTGTGTCCGTGGCTACAATCTTCCCCCTGTCCATAAAGGCAACAACTTTGCAAAGTTCGGCCTCATCCATGTAGGGGGTGGACACCAGGATGGTAACTCCCTCCCTGTTCAGCTGATATATTGTTTTCCAGAACTCCTTCCGGGACTCCGGATCCACCCCGATGGTGGGTTCATCAAGAAAAAGGAGATCCGGCCTGGCCAGGAGGGAACAGGTTAAAGCGAGCTTTTGTTTCATCCCCCCGGAAAGGTTGTCGGCAAACCTTCTTTTAAACTTGATCAGTTGGGTCAGTTCCAGTATTTCATTGGCCCGCTGGTTGATTAACCTGCTGTCAAGGCCGTATAAGGCGCCAAAAAAGTGGATATTCTCCATAACCGTGAGGTCCCCGTAGAGGCTGAACTTCTGAGGCATGTAGCCAAAGCTTTCCCCGGTTCCCTGCGGGGCCTTTTTTTCGGCCATGTTGCGAAACTTGACATTTCCGCCAGTGGGGGCGATAATTCCGCAAAGCATCCGGATCAGAGTTGTTTTGCCCGCCCCGTCCGGACCCACCAGGCCATAAATGTCACCTTTGTTAATTTTAAGGGAGACCCGGTCAACAGCGGTGAGGCTGCCAAATATCCTGGTCAGGGAATCAGCTTCAATCATTGGGCCACCTCGTTACAGGAAAATGCTCTCGCTAAAATAAATGGCGCGCCCGTCGCTAGCGAATAATAACGTCCGCGGGCATGCCCGGCTTTAAAACACCGTTTTCATCGTTAACTCCAATTTTTATAGCGTATACGATATTGGTACGCTCCTTTTTGGTCTGGATCATCTTTGGTGTATATTCCCCCTGGGTAGCGATCTCTTCCACGGTCCCGCTGTAAGCGTCAGAGCCCCCGCTAACCGTAAAAGTCACCCCTTGACCCAGTTTTACCTGGGGCAGATCGTCAGTGGGTATATAAACTTTGATCCACATTTCCGCCAAATTCGCCACGGTGGCTACCGGGGCCCCGGCCTGAATGAATTCACCCTCCTCGTAATTCCTGGAAAGCACCACCCCGTCCAGGGGGCAAATTATCCTGGTGTCTTCCAACAGTGCCTCGGAAGCTTTCAGGACCGCGTTGTTCCTTTCCAGTTCGGCCCTGGCCGCCTCTATCTGGCCGGGCCTGCTGCCGGCCTGAAGGAGACTTAGCTTCGTCCGGGAGGAATCCAGCTGACTCCGGGCCTGCTTGTAAGCCAGGTCGGCTTTTTCCAGATCCGCCTGGGAAATTGCCTTCGCTTCCTGGAGGGAAATAGCCCTTTCGAAGTCCCTGGCCGCTTGCTCAAGCCGGGTGTGAGCCGTACTGACGGCAATTTCCGCCTCCTGGATCTCCTGCTGCCGGGCGCCGGATAAAAGATCATCCAGTTTGGCCCGGGCCATCAATACACCAAGGGCGTCCCTCTCCTTCTGGGCGACTATATCATTGCGCACCAGCGTAGCAATAAGCTGACCCTTTTTAACCGGATCGCCCGCCCTAATGGTGATATCCTGCAGGGTGCCCGGCAGCTTAGCCGTCAACTGCACCTGGGTTGCTTCGATGGTCCCGGTGGCCTGCAAACCTTGCGCCGGTTTCCCCCTGTACTGAAGATAGCCCCAGTAAACGCCGGCGCCAAGAAGTGCAACCAGCAACACAATAAGTACAACCTTCCCCTTCATCCAACTCCCCCTGTTAAACAAGTTAATCAGTTGGCAAATACCAGGTAAACCATTTGCACTGCTTTAGTTTACCTGGTGTAAATATTGTAGCATTTTACCCCCCATTTGACAACGCCCACCTGACTTTGGTACCGGGAAACTAAGTTATTAAGTTATTAGGTTATTGGGTGCCAAAATATTTAATTATTTGGCTGGGTGATTACAAAATATGGTAATTGGTATATAATGGGATGAAATTAAGATCTTGGAAAGGGGCCTGATATGAATAGAACCTATCCCTTCTGGCTGGGCGGCAGTGTGTTTCTTGCCGATAAAATTATTCAGGGTCTGGTCCTTTCGGGTTCAATGGAAACAAAGGACATTTACAATTACGCTATATGTTACTATCCGGCCTTAAACAACTTTAATACCATTGGCACACCCACGCGGATTCTGCTTCTTCTGCTCCTGGCAGGGTGTCTGTTGATCCTGTTAAAATACCGCCCGCCCACCGGAAACTTACAACTTCTCCTGGGAGTGGGTCTTGTTGCGGGGGGCGCTTTGAGCAACAGTGCATCCTGGATATTTCAGGGCTTTGTGGTGGATTACATCGGTTTTTTTACCCCCGGCTATGACCTTGTTTTTAATCTGGCCGATCTGGCCTACTTCCTCGGAGTAATCCTGATTCAAGTGGGCGTAGCGCGGGAATTGTCAAGGATACTGAGGAAACATGTACCGGGAAATTAAGTTATTAAGTTATTGGGAAACTAAGTTATTAAGTTATTAAGCTATATGCGGCGCTCTTTCATCAGGTATAATATTGCCGCATCCGATACCTTTATGTTTTAACCTATGGTTGTTACCGCGTTGAATTACGTGGTGAACCAACCCCTCTTCTTCCACCCTGGGTATGCGTCCCATAAAAAAAGACACCTCCTGCCTTATTTTAGCAGGAAGCGTCTGATGACTCAATCTTTAAATAATTTGAAGATTCAACAACTGCTATCTTAACATCTTTTGATACCTGCCATCGGAGCGGCGTAATCAGTTGGGCCAAATAGACCAAAAGCATAGAAAACTTAAGGTAAAATTTTGGCTGGCCAAGGGATTGTCGCAATATTCAATAACTTAATAACTTAGGTTCCCGGTACACTCTTTGATGGATTGGATTAGTTGGGCTTCGTTGGGCATGTAAAACCGCTCCAGGGGCGGGCTGAAGGGGACGGGTATGTCGGGGGCGGTTACCCTTTTGACCGGGGCCTTGAGGGCGTTGTATGCTTCTTCGGCCACCAGGGCGCAGATCTCACCGCCGAAACCGCCGGTGCGGGTGGCTTCGTGGAGCACAACCAACCGCCCTGTTTTCTCCACTGATTTGATGATGGTTTCCTTGTCCAGCGGCACCAGTGTCCGCAGGTCTATTATTTCAACTTCGATGCCCTCCTGACTGAGCATTCCTGCTGCTTTAAAGGCCGTGCCCAGCATTTTGGACCAGGTTACCAGCGTCACGTCCCGGCCCGGCCTTTTCACCTCGGCCACGCCCAGGGGGATCGTGTAATCTTCTTCCGGCACGGGGCTGGGGAAAAAGTAGAGCCCCATGTCTTCAAAGAATATGACGGGGTTGTCGTCCCGGATGGCCGATTTTAAGAGCCCCTTGGCATCGGCTGCAGTCCCCGGCATGACCACCTTTAACCCGGGGCAGTGGGCTGCCCAGGCCTCAAGGTTGTGGCAATGCTGGCAGCCTGCCCCGCCGCCGGCGCCGCTTTTAATCCGGACCACCAGCGGAAAGGAGCTCTTGCCCCCCGAAAGGTAGCGCAGCTTGGCTGCATGGTTTACGATTTGGTCGGAGGCCAGGGTGAAAAACGGGCTGAACATAATTTCCACAACCGGCCGCAGGCCCATGACGGAAGCACCCACGGCCAGCCCGGCAATGGCCTGTTCCGAAACCGGCGTGTCCTTCACCCGGCCGGGCCCAAACTCTTTTAATAGCCCGTAGGTAGGCATGATCGGGCTTTCATGGATGGACACCCCAATCCCCTCACCGGCGATAAAGACGTTGGGGTCCCGGCGCATCTCTTCGGCAAGGGCCTGCTGGATAGCCTGGCCCATGGTGATTGTTTGCATCGAACCACTCCCTTTTTTTATTAGGCAAATACGTCCTCCAGCGCCTCCTGGGGTTCCGGCCAGGGACTCTCCTCAGCAAATAGAACGGCGTTCTCAACGGTTTCCCGGACCTCGGCTTCAATCCTTTGTATCCCCGCCTCATCCAGCAAACCGAGTCCTAACAGTTCCTCCTGGATTTTCTTAACCGGACAGCGCTCCATCCAGCGGGCGATCTCATCCTTGGGCTGGTAAACCTGGTGGTCCAACTCGCCGTGGCCCCGCCACCGGTAAGTCTTACATTCGATCAGGGTGGGACCTTCCCCGGCCAAACAGCGTTCCCTGGCCCGGGCAGTGGCTTCATAGACAGCAACGGCATCATTGCCATCCACCACTACTCCGGGCATAGCGTAAGCCACCGCGCGGCTCGCCAGATCCTCAACTTTGGTGTGCTCTTCCTGGCGCTGGGCGCCGGAATAAACATTGTTTTCACAGATAAAAATAACGGGCAGGTTCCAAAGCGAAGCCAGGTTTAAGGATTCATGGAAGCTGCCCTCGTCCGCCGCCCCGTTGCCAAAAAAGCAAACGGTAACCATGTTGTTTTTTTTGTACTGCTGGGCAAAGGCGGTACCCACGGCTATGGGGATGCCGCCCCCCACCACCGTTGTGGTACAAAGGGCATTGACCTCGGGTACGGCCAGGTGCAAGGTGCCGCTTTTCCCCCGGTTGCAGCCAGTACCCTTCCCGTAAATCTCCGCCATGATTTCCTTCGGGCCAGCCCCTTTAGCCAGCAGGTGCCCGTGGCTGCGGTGGTTGCTGATGATGACGTCTTCTTTTTCCAGTGCCTTGCAGACCCCGGCCGCCACAGCCTCTTGCCCGGTGCAGAGGATGATCATACCTGGCATTTTCCCTTCAATCTTGCAAAGTTCGGTTAGCTTTTCTTCAAACCTTCTGATCAGCAGCATGTTTCGGTATAACTCAAGTTTCTTCTGGTTGTCCACCACTTTTCAAACCTCCTTCAAGCTCAACTGACCGGTTAACCGGCATTCCCAACCGTATCCAGAACTTTCAAACGCATTAATTCTTTGTTCCACATCCGCCATGGAAATCCCTTTAAAAGCGGATTCCAATCACCTGCAAGGATTTTTTCTGACGTACAGCTAAGGCAAAACCCGCTTAACCTGTTTGCGGGGTTAAGCGGGCCGAGGTTTTTTGTACTGCACCTGTTGTCTTTCCTTGAAGGTTTTTTCGCCTGGGTCCGGCGAAGGGCGAAAAAATCCCCTGCCCCTTGGAACCCACAATTTAGGTGCAGGACCAGCCTGCATCAACCATCAAATTGTGCCCGGTGACGTATTTGGAATCCTCGGTGGCCAGCCAGAGGGTTGCCGCTGCCACGGCCTCGGGCGGGACCAAACCGGCAATAAGATGACCCGAGGAAAACTGCCTGGCGGCTTCAGCGTATTCCAACCCTGCTTCCCGGGCCAGTCCCACCACCATGTGGGTATCGCATGTACCCGGGCTGATGCAGTTTACAATAATATTGTAGGGAGCTAGTTCCTGGGCCAGTGTTTTGGTCAACCCCACCACACCCCATTTGGCGCAGGAATAGTGGAGGGAATAGGGCAATCCCTTAACCCCGTTCACGGAGGAGGTGCTGATGATCCGGCCGCCCTGTTTCTGGATCATATGTGGAATGACGGCCTTGCAACCATGCCAGACCCCCTTCAGGTTGATATCCAGCATGGCGTCCCACTCTTCCTCTGTCAGCTCATGGGAAGCCCCAATACCGGCAATGCCGGCGTTATTGACCATAATCCCAATATTTCCAAATGTGCCAATGGTTTCTTCCACAGCAGCCTTGATTTGCTTAAAGCTCCGGACATCCCCGTAAAAAACCAGGGCTTTTTGGCCCAGGGCCTGGATTTCTGCAACTGTTTTCTCCATATCCTCCACCCGGGCTAAATCATAGCTCGGGTAACTCAAGTTTTTGCATATATCAAAGCAGGCAATACTTGCTCCCTCACCGGCCATGGCCAGCGCCACAGCCCGTCCCTGTCCTCTGGCGGCGCCTGTTATAAAGGCAACCTTTCCGTCTAGTTTTCCCAATCCGGCTTTCCCTCCAACCTAATAAACTCCGCAGATACCGTCAATGGCCAGGGTTTCAATGATCACTTCCTCCAGAACGGCGGGTTCTTCCGATTCCTTTTGTCCGGAGTCCGGGGGCGTTTCCGGACCACACCTTAATTCCCCGGTAGTTTCCGGGTCTTTTGGGGCCTTCTTCTGTTCCATGTGGAAATAGCTCCTTTCTTTAAACTGGTAGTCTGTTAACACTAAGTCTGTAGTTTTTCCCGGCGAAATCGCAGTCGTTATTGCGGGCATACAATACCAAACCAGTAAAGTATGTTCTGGTTAAAGAGTTAACAAGGTGCATCTTAAAATCAAATGTATATTCAATAAATTAGTTTTTCCTTTAAACAGCCGGCAAAACATATCCTTACTTGCTGTTCATTTGTCTGATTATATTCTACCTTTATCCCCGCGGACAGGCAACTTCTATTAAAAAATAACAATTACCGGCAAAACATTCTGTGATTTGCAAGTCCCCATCAACCAAAGAAGTACAGACCCGGCAAAAAAGTCCCTCAAAATTAAAAGCGCATTCGGACCCATAGCCCGTTTTAAATCTGTTGTTTGAAGCAACCATATCAGCACATAATAGTAGTACCATAAAATAATTATTTCCTTGAAAAGGAGGATGAAGACCGGTTGATATACGGTATAACTGCGGCCGTCGCCTCTATCGCCGTATTTTTCTTCGTGGGCGGAAGGTTTTATAAGCTCTGGCAAGCTGGTTTCATCGGTGTGGGGATAATGCTTTTAGCTGATCTATCCGGCACCGGATACAATTTTTACGCCTACCCCCAGGGAATCCTGTACCTGGGAGGAATCCCTGTCTTTCATATAGCCCAGACTTATGCCAGTTCCATACTCTATTTAAACTGGCTACCCCGGCGCCGGGAACTGTGGGTGCCCTATACGGTCTTTGTCTCCGCTATATTCCTGGTGGTGGAAGCGATCGCACACCGTATCGGCGCGGTCATTTACCCTAATTGGAACCTCGGTTACAGTTTCATTTTACTAATCCTGGGGTTGTTATTGCTGTCCCATTTGACAGCTCTGGTCTTAAAGGATGCAATAAACATAAACGGCGAATTCAATAAATTGTCCTGACCGGCAGTACCCCCGGAAAACAAATAAGGAAACTGTTTTTGACTCAATTCCAATGCCTTAAGGAAATTTTAATCATTTGGCAATGAATTTTTAAAAAAAACCTGGTATGCTTTAGCAGGGCAAAATTCGGATGAAGTCTGGACAAATAACTTGATAAATCTGACAAACTTGACAGGGCTGTCCTTAACAAAAGGGCGTCCTTTGGACAAGAATAACTTGAATCCACAATAAGGAGGGCTTAACATGAAACTTAAAGGAACGCGTACTGAACGCAATTTACTGACGGCTTTTGCCGGTGAATCTCAGGCCCGGAACCGTTACAACTTTTTTGCCTCCCAGGCCAAGAAGGAAGGTTACGAGCAGATTTCAGCAATCTTTCTGGATACGGCAAACAACGAAAAGGAGCATGCCAAACGTTTGTTTAAGTTTTTGGAAGGCGGCGAAGTGGAAATTACCGCTTCTTTTCCCGCCGGCAAAATCGGCAGCACAGAGGAAAACTTGAAGGAATCCGCAGGTGGAGAAAACTATGAATATAACACAATGTACCCGGAATTTGCTGAAACAGCGGAAGAGGAAGGTTTCCCCGAAATAGCCGCCGTGCTAAAGGCCATTGCTGAAGCGGAAATGAGCCATGAAGAACGTTTCTTGAAACTGCTGGAAAACATTCAAAAAGGGCGGGTTTTCCGGCGGGAAGAAAAGGTGAACTGGAGATGCTCCAACTGCGGTTATATCCACCACGGGACGGAGGCGCCGGAAGTGTGCCCGGCTTGTGACCACCCCCAGAGCTACTATGAAATCTTGTGTGAGAATTATTAAACCGAGCAAATCTAATACTTTGCCTTGCTCCCTGCACAGAGTCGCCCAACGACGGTGGTCAACCCCAATTCACGGCCAACCAACTTGGGCACCTGGCACCAAAGCATTGGAATTTTCTCCGATTCTCCGAACGGAATTTAAGATTGGCCCTTAAGATATTTTCTTCGCTGAGCTAAAACTTAAAACTGTACTACAGTGTAGCGGCGAAATAGCACTACAATGTAGCGAATCTGGACGTTTTTGCCTGGTTGATTGAAAATCCTGAGTTTTGTCTTGTAATACATTTTATTTGCGCTTCATACCGTCAAATTCCCGAAACAAAGTAAAACATTAAATAATAGCACGGGCCCGCAGATGTTATCTTGAGAGATAATCGGAGGGAGCCCGGAAATAGAGGCGTTTTTAATTTAACGCCTCTATTTTTTTTTGTAAAAACGTCATTATAAGCCCAACGCTGTTTACCTATGCAATTGGCATTCCCTGGAAGTTCGCCGGTGCGGGAATTGTAATTTATTCTATGTCCTTTAAAGTGGAAGACTTCTTGCTATTATTCTATAACGAAATTTAATTTAATCAGGAGGGATCTTATTATGATGACAGGCGCTGAGTATATTGAAAGCCTTCGCAAGCTCAATACGAAAATTTACGCATTTGGTAAGGAATTAAAGGATTTTGTGGATAATCCCATGATCCGGCCACACATAAATTCAGCGGCATTAACCTATGATATGGCTTTTGACCCCATGTTCGAAGATCTTGTAACAACTAAGTCCCACCTCACAGGCAAAAAAATTAACCGTTTCACCCATGTGCACCATAGCGCCGAGGATCTTGTTAAAAAGGTAAAAATGCTCCGAGCCATCGCCCAGCGTACCGGTACCTGTTTTCAGCGATGTGTGGGGCATGATGCTCTTAACGCCGTTTACTTAACAACCTACGACATGGACAAAAAACTGGGTACGCAATATCACGAAAGAATGAAAAATTATCTTTTGCGAATCCAGGCTAGCGATTATATGGTTGCTGGTGCAATGACCGACCCCAAGGGCGATCGTGGTCTTCGAGCTTCCAAACAGGCCGATCCCGATCTGTTTGTCCATGTAGTCGAAAGGAACGACAAGGGAATTGTTATCCGTGGTGCAAAGGCCCACATGACCGGTATTGTTAATTCCCACGATATGCTTATAATGCCGACCACAGCTTTAACAGCGGAGGATGCGGATTATGCGGTATCCTGTGCTTTACCCGTGGACGCCCCCGGCGTAATACACATTTTTGGGCGGCAAAGTAACGACACCCGTAAAAATGGTAATATCGACCAGGGTAATGCCCGTTACGGAATTGTCGGTGGTGAAGCCTTGACAATTTTAGAAGATGTTTTTGTCCCCTGGGATAAGGTATTCATGTGCGGTGAGTGGGAATTTGCCGGCAGTTTGGTAGAATTTTTTGCCTCCTACCACCGGCAGAATTATGGCGGGTGCAAAGGTGGCGTAAGCGATGTAATTGTCGGCGCTTCGGCGGCCATAGCTGAATATAACGGGGCAGCCAAAGCCTCCCATATCCGGGATAAAGTTACGGAAATGATCCACCTGACTGAAACGCTTTATTGCGGTTCCCTGGCCTGTTCAGCGGAAGGCAGGCCAACGCCTTCCGGGGCCTATTTTGTCGACCCCCTCCTCGCCAATGTTACCAAACAAAACGTTACAAGATTTATTTATGAAATATGCCGTTTAAGCCACGACATTGCAGGTGGATTCATCGCAACATTGCCTTCGGAGGATGATCTGTTCAGCCCTGAAATCGGTCACTATGTAGATAAATACTTCAAAGGTGTTGCTAATATACCAACAGAAACCCGCTTCAGGATGGCCCGGTTAATCGAAAATTTAACCGCAGGAACAGCTCTGGTCGAAAGTATGCATGGCGCCGGTTCACCACAGGCGCAACGTGTAATGATTATGCGTCAGGCAAACCTTGAGCATAAAAAGAATCTGGCCAAAAATTTAGCCGGGATAACTGAAAAAAAATAACCGGCGTGACCTCTGAACTGAAAGTCGGTGTTAAGTACTGCGGCCATTGCAACCCGCATATTAACGGCCCCGAATTAGTGCAGAACTTGAAGCAACGCCTGCAAAACATAGAAATAGTTGGCTGGGACAGCCCTGCTTACGACGTCCTTTTAATGGTAAGCGCTTGCATGTCGGGCTGTCTCAACCGGCCACCTCTTAAGGGTCCCTGGATAGAGATTGTGGTTAACGAAATAAGGGAATACCAAATAACCGATGGCAGCAAGGCGGGACTTTTGTTAAAAGCCCTCCGGGATGAAGGGCTTGCAGGGAAATAAAAATATACAAGCGGTGATATAAAAATTATGAATTCCAAAAGAAAAACAGACAAAAGAATGAGTTTAAGGGAAGCCATCGCCACCTTTTTAAAAGATGGGGATACCATTTCTTTTAGTGGAATGGGGGGCGCCCAGTGCGTAGCTCAAACCTACGAAATAATAAGGCAAGGTAAAAAGGACCTGACCTTGATTGGGGACAGCCCTTGCGAGGCTGGAGATATGCTAGTGGGAGCCGGAGCCCTGAAACGGATGGAAATTGCCTGGTGCTCATATGCGGTTGCCGGACTGGCGTATAACTTCAGACGGGCAATAGAACAGGGCATCCCTCATGAGCTTGAACTTGATGAATACTCAAATTATACTATCGGAATGAGATTTTTAGCGGGAGCCTTGAGAATACCGTTCATGCCAACGAAATCCCTAATGGGTTCTGATCTTCCCAAATACAACGAAAATATTAAAACAATAAAGGATCCCTATACGGGGGAAAAAGTTGCCCTGGTTCCTGCGGCTCAACCGGATGTTGCTATTGTTCATGTCAGCCGTTCCGACAAAAGAGGCAACGCCCAAATGTTTGGTTTTTCATCCAACGCAGAAAACCTGGTCCGGGCCGCAAACTGTGTAATTGTGACCTGCGAAGAAATAGTTTCCACCGATGAAGTACGCAGATGTCCCAACCTAACCGTTGCCCCGGAGTACACGGTTGATGCTGTTGTGGAATTACCCTTTGCCTGTCACCCCTGGAATATGCCCTATGCCTATATTTACGATATTCCATTTCACATGCGTCAACTGAACCTTTTTAAAACCCGCGACGGATACCTGAAATGGCTGGAGGAATGGTGTTTTGGCGTGGAAGACTGGGACGGATATTTAAGAAAAGTAGGGTGGGACAGGTTGGAAAAGTTAAGGAAAGTTGAGAAACAATTCACGCGGGTGAGCTACTAGGGAAGGAGAGAAAGCAGTGAAAAAAAACGGTAACGGAAATTATAACCTGCAAGAATTGCTGGTAGCAGCTGCCGCCAGGGAAATAAATGATGGTGAAGTCGTTTTTGTTGGTGTGGGGGTCCCGTTGTTAGGGGTGCTGGTAGCAAAACTTAGCCATGCCCCAAATTTGATCATGGCCATGGAGTCAGGAAGTATAGGCCCCCTTCCTTACCGGATAATTCTTGGTATCGGTGACAACGCCTGCGTCGAAAACTCTATTTGCACCACCTCCCTGTGGCGGCTTTTTTCGGACCAACAATGCGGTTATTTCGATGTGGGGATGATCGGGGGCGCGCAAGTTGACAAATACGGAAATCTAAACAGTACCGTGATTTTTGGTGACGGCGATTATTACCGGCCTTTGTCCAAATTACCGGGAAGTGGCGGAGCTAACGACATTGCCAGCTCGGCAGGTAGAACCATCATTACATTGCCGCTGGAAAAAAGGCGTTTCCTGGAGCGGGTGGATTACGTTACCTCCCCCGGCTACATTGATGGATATGATTCCCGCGAAAAAGCGGGTTTGCCCAGGGGGGGACCGGCATCAATTATCACCAATAAATGTATTTTCCGTTTTGACCCGGAAACTAAAGAAACATACCTGGACAGCCTTCATGAGGGGGTAAGTGTGGATGAAGTCAGGGCTAATGTATCGTGGGATTTAAAAGTATCCCCCAACCTTAAAACAACACCTCCCCCCACCGAGGAACAGCTTATAATAACCAGGCTGGTGGATAAAACAGGAATCTATACCGATTCCGGCCTAAAGGGTCTTAGTTTTGAAGGCTATATACAACTTTTAGAAAACTCCCTGGACGAATTACAAGAGCTCTTTAAATAGACAGTTAAATGTTCAGCCCTTAGAGAAACAATACCATGATTATTAATCATATGGGAAGTATGCAAAGGGAGGAAGGTAAATAACGATGGATCTTTCATCATTTAACCTGGATGGTAAAATTGCCCTTGTCACTGGTTCCACAAAGGGAATCGGTTATGGAATTGCCATGGGATTGGCCAATGCGGGGGCAGATCTGATTATTGTCAGCCGTCACCAGGACGATTGCGACCGTGTAGCCGGGGAAATCCGGGATAAGTTGTGTGATGCCGTTGGCATCGCTACGGATATAACCAAAAGGGATCAAATTGAATCTTTAATAACTAACGCTGTTGCGAAATTTGGGCGAATTGATATTTTAGTGAATAATGCGGGTACCGCTTTAACCAAAAAAGCTGAAGAGCTTGCGGAAGAGGACTTTGACAGGGTAGTTAATCTTGATCAGCGGGCAGTTTTTTTCATGTCCCAGGCTGTGGGAAGGTTAATGATCAAACAGGGCGGCGGTAATATCATCAATATCGCATCCATCCTCGGATTGGTAGGGGACAGGCAGGTGCTGCCTTATTGTGTAGCCAAAGGAGGTGTGATCCAAATGACCAGGGCCCTTGCTTTGGAATGGGCCAAATATAATATTCGGGTTAACGCCCTTTGTCCGGGTTATGTCATCACTCCGATGAATGAGGCTGATTTAAAAAATGAAAAGATTTACAACCACATCATTAAAAACATACCCATGCGGCGCCTTGGTCGAGTTGAGGACATAGCCGGTGCGGCGTTGTATTTAGCCTCTGACGCCTCCAGTTATATGACCGGACAAAGTCTGGTTATTGATGGGGGATGGACTGCCCAATAGCCATTAATCTATATAAGCAAATCACTTATTAAAGAGGTGCTTCTTTTGACCGGTTATCATGTGCAAAAAACAGAAGATGTCTGTATTGTCGGTGCGGCAAGAACTCCTATTGGAAACTTTTTGGGTGCTTTAAAGGACATCCCAGCGGTTGATTTGGGAGTAGCCGCCGCCCAGGCCGCCATGGACCGCGCCTGTGTAAAGCCTGAACAGGTGGCGGATGTGGTGGCGGGGATGTGTTATAAACAAGGCGTAAAAGCAAATCCGGCCCGCCAGATTCAATTAAAAAGCGGAATCCCGACGGTGGCCCCGGCCGCAACAATAGATCAGCAATGCGGTTCTTCCATGCGCGCGCTTGAAATTGCAGCAAATCAAATTATGCTGGGAAAATCCAGTGTGGCCCTTGCCGTTGGCATTGAAAGCATGTCCCAGGTGCCTTACCTGTTAATGGGTGTTCGCCAGGGGTATCGTATGGGGCAGGGTCAAGTGGAAGATGCCCTTTTGTATGATGCGTTAAATGACGCGTTTTTCGGTTACCACATGGGGGTTACCGCGGAGAATCTGGCGGAAAAATATAATATTACCCGTCAGGAGCAGGATGAACTGGCCCTTTTGAGCCACAAGCGCGCGGTAGCCGCCATCCGTGAAGGAAAGTTCCAGGATGAAATTATACCCTTGGAGGTCACGGTTAATGGGGAAAAAGTATTATTTTTTACCGATGAACGCCCCAGGGAATCGATCACGCTGGAAAATCTCGCGAAACTTCGGCCGGCATTTAAAAAGAGCGGAACTGTGACAGCCGGAAATGCCAGCGGAGTTAACGATGCTGCAGCGGCTATCGTTTTAATGTCTGAATCAAAAGCCTTGGAGTTGGGTATAAAGCCCCTGGCGAAAATTATTTCAACCGCTTCCTACGGAGTTAATCCCGAAATAATGGGAATAGGCCCTGCCTACGCCATTCCCAAGGCACTAAAACAAGCCAATTTAGAATTAAACGACATTGATTATTTTGAAATTAACGAGGCCTTTGCCGCCCAATTCCTTGCCGTCAACCGTGAGTTGAAACTGGATCTTAACCGTGTAAATGTAAATGGTTCCGGTATCGCCCTGGGGCATCCGGTTGGATGTACAGGTATTCGGATTATTATTACCCTTATTTCGGAGATGCGCCGCAGGGGAGGAGAATTGGGAGTAGCGTCTTTATGTGCAGGCGGCGGACCGTCCATGGCCACAATTATTGAAATGGTCAATTAACTTATTTAAGAGGAGAATGCAACAATATGGAAAGGATAATGGTTTTAGGGGCTGGCACCATGGGTTCGGGTATTGCTCAGGTGATGGCCCAGGCCGGGTTTCCCGTTTTGTTGGGCGATGTGGAGGACAGTTATGTAAAGAAAGGCCTGTCCAATATTGAAAAAAACTTAAATCGCCAGATTGAAAAAGGGGAAATGGGAAATCAGGATAAAGACGCCACCCTTGGTCGAATTAGTTGTACCGTTGATCTCGTATCCGGCGCTGATGTTGACCTGGTTATTGAAGCGGTTGTTGAGGATCCAAAACTTAAGATAGAAGTATTTAAAGAGCTGGACCAAAAGATAAAAAAGGATGCCGTCCTGGCCAGCAACACTTCCGCTTTAAGTATCAGTGCCCTGGCTGCCGCCACAAGCCGGCCGGACAAAGTGATTGGCATGCATTTCTTTAACCCCGTTCCAGTCATGCAACTTGTAGAGGTCACCAAAGGGCCTGCAACAAGTTCTGAAACTTACATCATAATTAAGGGCCTGGTGAAACAGCTCGGTAAAACAATAGTTACGGTTAATGAAGCACCTGGTTTTATCGTAAACCGCATGTTAGTCCCCATGATAAATGAGGCGGTTTACGTACTTATGGAAGGAGTAGCCAGCGCTGGGGATATCGATACGGCGATGAAACTTGGCGCCAACCACCCCATCGGCCCCCTGGCCCTTGGTGACATGATCGGCCTTGATGTATGCTTGTCAGTAATGGAAACCTTGTATGCAGAGTTTGGGGATTCAAAATATCGCCCCTGCCCTCTTTTGAGGAAACTTGTTCGTGCCGGTTACCTGGGTCGTAAAACTGGAAGGGGCTTTTACTCCTATAAATAGCGAGGTGGAAAAATGCCAGTACATCTTGAATGTATAGATAAAATTGCTGTAATACGGTTCGACAACCCCCCTGCCAATTCACTGAGTGAAACGGTATTAAAGGAGCTCCGGTGCAAGTTGGAAGTAATACAAACAAAGATAACCGCGGGCGAAGTCATAGTCCTGGTAATTACCGGCACAGGGCCGAAATTCTTTATAGCCGGTGCGGATATTAGCCGTTTCCCGGAATTAGATTCAACAGGCGGGTATGAATTGGCCCGGGAGGGACAGGTAATTTTCGAGGAATTATCCTGTCTTCCGTGCGTTACAATCGCTGCTATTAACGGTTACGCCCTGGGGGGCGGGATGGAGCTGGCCCTGGCCTGCGATGTGCGCCTGGCGTCAGCCAACGCCCAACTTGGACAACCTGAAATAAATCTGGGACTGATTCCAGGTTACGGTGGCACCCAGCGATTAACGCGTTTAGTTGGGCCGGGTATAGCAAAGGAACTTATTTTTACCGGCAAAAACATCTCCGCAACAGAGGCCATGCGCATTGGAATAATCAATCAGGTAGTTGCGGAAGGCGATGTCCTGGAAGAAGCTTTGCAGTTGGCCAAATCTATCGCCGGCAAACCCCCTTTAGCCTTGCGGGCGGCCAAAGATGCCATAGATAAAGGTCTGGAAATGACATTGACAAAGGGCATAGAAGCTGAAGCAAAATACTTCGGCGATCTTTTCTTAACGGAAGACCAAAAAGAAGGGGCGAGGGCTTTCCTGGAAAAAAGAAAGCCACTGTTCAGGGGTATTTGAGTTTAATGGTCACCCTTGGGGGCGCAAAACAGATACCGCTAAAATCCCCGCTAGGCCGGTTTGTTCGGCCATCCCGTTGTGAACACGCGTTTAAATACGGCAGAACACGATTATATCCGGTAAAAAAGGGGGGGAACGTTAAAACTGCGGGAACAAATTGCATGTACTCCCATGTATGGTAGCAGGATCATGGCGGATTTAGTAAGGAGCGGACGGCAAGGTTGGTATTTATTAATGCCCGGTGGACAAATGGAGTGCTGACGATCTAATCCGACAATATTTAAAAGGGCAGTCAATGCCATATAAAAGGAGATGAGTTAATGAATAAAAAGTATTTATGGACCTGGAGCGTTTGGATTGGCCTTATGACCTTTACCTATGTTACTATTTATGCCCTCCTACCTGCATTCGCAACTAACGTCCTCTGGATGACTTTCGTAGCCCTTCCCATATTTTTTGGTGGCGGCGCCCTGGTGAAAGAAATTCCCCATTACTTTTGCAGCGCTGTGGCCGGAGTTCTTTGGGGTTGGCTTATGCTGCAAACAGCAGGTTACTTGACCCAGGCTGGATTTAACGCCGCCCTCTCGCTGGGTTTTGCAGTTGGATTTGGTACATTTTTAGCTATTGGGATCCATATGATTCCACTGGGTAATACATTGTTCGGCAAGGTAACGATAGTGTTTGGCTCCGCAGCCATGTGTTTTGCCACCGGGGGACAAAATCTGATAACGGTAATCGGCACCCTTCTCGGAGGTATAATTTTGGGGTCAATTTTTACTGTAGGTGGGGACCTCCTGCAGAAATACATCTTTAATAAAGAGACAGAAGCTTCTGATAGCGCTGAAGTCAAGGCCTGATTCATTGACATTCGTATAACTGTTCAACTATAAAATTATATTCGCGGGTCCAGTAATCCCAATAGAATTAATCTGGAGATAATTTTACCTCGTTTTTTAGATTTACAGCCCCCGCGGACAGACGTAATCCCAAAGCAGGAGGGCATGGAATCCGTGGTTTAAAAAACCGGTATTCCGTGCCCTCAAATTTTATTGCATCCCGGAAATATGAAAAAACCGTATTAACGTCAGCTAATCCGGGTAAATTTTGCAGGGGATATTGTTAGTTGAAAATCAATATTTCCCAATCCTGCATAAACAATTTCTTGTCTAAAATAGCTGCACTATATTTTTTAGCTGCAATTAAACACAGGACCTCTGGTAATCTATTTGCGTAGCCCGTACTTATCCATCCTCCGATATAACGTTGTCCGGGCAATGTTCAGGCGGGCAGCTACCCGGGTAAGATTACCTTTATTTTCTTCCAATAATCGCAAAATAACTTGTTTTTCATAGTCTTCAACGGCGGACAGTTCGTTTTCACTCTGAAAGCTGCTTTTCCCCAAAACCTGTGTGATCTCTTCCGGTAAGTATTCCGGCAACAAAACTGGACCATCGGCCAGGTGTAAAGCCCTTTCCACGGCATTTTGCAACTCACGGATATTGCCGGGCCAGGAATAGGTTTTTACCAGCTTTAATACCCTATCATCCACCCCAATTATATCTTTCCCCATTTGTTTCCCTAATTGCTCCAGGAAATGCAAAAGAAGAATCTCAATATCTTTTTGCCGCTTCCTGAGGGGAACCATACGGATGGTGATTACATTTAAGCGATAATATAAATCCGCCCGGAAGCTGCCCTGCTTAATAGCCTTTTCCAAGTCACGATTTGTTGCCGCGATGATGCGCACATTTACAGGGATAATTGATGTGCCCCCGATACGTCTAATTGATTTATCTTCTATTACTCTTAGTAAATTTGACTGCAATTCCGCCGGCATATCACCAATTTCATCTAGAAAAATTGTTCCCCCTTCCGCCAACTCGAATTTGCCGGGACTGCCACCCTTTTTAGCGCCGGTGAAGGCGCCTTCTGTGTAACCAAAAAGTTCGCTTCCTATGAGATCCCTGGGGATAGCCCCACAGTTGATAGCAACAAAAGGTCCTTTTTTTCGATTGCTTGAATTATGAATAGCCTGGGCCAAAATATCCTTGCCGGTACCGCTCTCTCCCAGTAATAAAACGGTTGATTCGCTATTGGCTGCGGTTTTGGCTAATCTCAAAATAGCCCTGAAGCTAATGTCCTCACCTATTAGATCGTCAAATGTCCGCTTGGCAACTGCCCCGCTCATTCTTTGGGCCAGCCTCCGGGCCCGTGTGATTTCGTTTAAGACCATTACAACTCCCTCGCATTGAACTCCATCTCCCTGAATGGGGCGGGAGGTCACCGTAAGTCGCATCTTTTTAAATTGTGTTATTGCATCAATTTCCAGGTCAGTCACAAATATTTTACCATTGATAATTGGTTTCCACTCATCCGACTGGGTGTTAATAATATCCTGTATGTTTTTACCAACAACTTTTTCCTGGTTTGTACCCAACAGAAGATTTGCAGCATTATTAATATGAAACACCTTCTGGTTCATATCTATCGCCAGAATCCCTTCTGAAATTGACTCCATTAAGGTCTCCCGAAACCGGTTGGCCAGATCGTGTTCCTGCCAGGCCCTCTCTGCCTTAATTTGCCGTTCTATGGCTCCAGCGCCGGCCACCACCATACCAAGGGTATGGGGATGGACCTTGTCAAAGTAACCTGTCATATCAAGCACACCTATTATGTTTCCATCCGGATCGCGAATTGGCGCAGCCGAGCATGTCCAGCGGTGGGAGCATATACAATAGTGCTCACAACTAAAGATTTGCAAGGGACGTCCCTCAACTAACGTTGTTCCTACACTGTTAGTACCTGCTATGGCTTCACTCCAATCCGCACCCGGGATAAAATTTCCCTGGGCGATAGCCTCAACAACTGCGGGATCCCCAATGACATTTAGCAAGTAGCCATTGCGGTCAGCCACCGAAACCACAAAACCTGACCCTGCAACAAACATATACAAGGATTTTACTACTGGAACGGCTATATTCAGCCATTCTATATTTTCAGCGCAAAGTTTCCTGAGATCTATCGGTTTAAGTAGTTTAGGGTTCACCTTTTGATAAGGATTGACCCCTGAAAGTTGACAACGCCTCCACGATTCCAGGATAACAGTTCTAATTGCGCGGGGATTCACTGCACCACCACTAACAAAATCTTTCCAGGCTGAACGTAATACTGTCTGTTCGTTTACCAAAAATGATGCACCCTCTCTATTTGACCAACCCTTATTTATGAAACAGTCAAATAATAACTTTTATCCTCCAACAACGAAACGATACTAAATCAGATTGCTGTATCATATTTCGACAGACAGTAAGGGTACACCTCCTTATCTTCCAGACATTAAAGCATGATCTTTAAAATGACAGGATACCTATCAATATATCCGATTTAGGTTTAAGCTTTAACGTATAATATTAAACACTGCGTAAAAATAAATTATTTGCTTTTAGTTTAGTGGCACTGATTTTGCTCTTGATATTACCTGGATTAAAAGTTGAATTTTTACGTGTATGGGGATTGAGGTGATTTTACCAAATGAACAAATTAGCTAGCTTATTTAGACCTAATTCCGTTGCCGTTATAGGGGCATCAAGAACACCTGGGAAAATCGGTAATGCAATCGTACGAAATATCATTGAAAGCGGCTATCAAGGAACGGTCCTTCCGGTTAACCCTAAAGAAAATGAAATTGAAGGGCTGGCTTGTTATCCCGAAATCAATGTTATTTCCGGGGAAGTTGAGATGGCTGTTTTGTCATTGCCGGCTGCACGCGTATTATCGGCAGCAAAGGAATGCGGCAAAAAAGGAGTCAAAGCATTAACCGTTGTCTCAGCAGGGTTTAAAGAAATTGGTAAGGAAGGCCTGGCTCTTGAGAAGCAATTGCTTGAAATATGCAATAAATATGGGATGCGCCTCCTGGGACCAAACTGTGTGGGTGTAATGGATACAAGCACACCCATAAATGCTTCTTTTGCAGCTACGTTTCCCCCCAAGGGCGAGATAGCCTTTCTATCCCAGAGTGGCGCCATGTTGTTGGCAATAATGGACTGGAGCAGTTCCGCAGGTCTTGGGTATAGTAAAGTGGTTAGCCTTGGCAACAAGACTGTCCTTTCAGAAATTGATTTTATTGAAGATGCCGCTAATGACCCTCATACCAAAGTTATACTGTGCTACATCGAGGATATAGTTGACGGCCCCCGCTTTCTTGACACAGTCAGACAAGCCACGAAGAAAAAACCGGTAATTGTACTAAAGTCGGGGGTAAGCCAGGCGGGCGCCCTGGCGGCATCATCCCATACCGGCGCCCTGGCGGGAAGTGATCTGGCCTACGACACGGCATTTAAACAGTGTGGTATCATCAGGGCCCGTACAATGACAGAACTTTTTGATCTTGCGATAGCCTTCTCAAAATCGGTAATTCCCGAAGGAGACAGGGTGGGCATTGTCACTAATTCCGGGGGACCGGGTATCATCGCCACGGACAATGTGGAATTAAAAGGGCTCACCATGGCGCGTTTTGAAAAGGATACCATTGAAGAACTGCACAACAATCTGCCTGAGGAAGCAGGGATCTACAACCCCGTCGATATTCTTGGGGACGCAACGCCTGAACGTTATGAGTTTGCCCTTAATAAAATGCTGGTCGACCCAAACGTAGATAGCATCCTGGCTCTTATGTGCCCAACTGCTTTAACCCGGCCCCTGGAAATATCCGAAATAATTATTAAAGCAAGGAACGCACATCCAGGCAAACCAATTTTTGCGGCTTATACGGGAGGGCAATTGTTGGCCGGGGGCGCAAAGTTACTTTCCGAGGCTGGAATTCCTTGCTTCAATTTCCCTGAACCCGCCATTAACTGCCTTAAAGGATTGAACAGTTACGGCAAATACCGCAAAACGCCGGAGACTAAAGAGGACTTTGATTTGTCCGGCGTAGACCAAAAAACAGTCAAGGCGGTCTTTTATGATGTTTTAAGGGACAACCGGCTTAACTTGATGGGCAGTGAAGCAGCTGAAATTGCAAACGCGTATGGCATTCCCTCCGCCCCTGTCGTTTTGACTGCTTCAGCCGCTGAAGCCGCAGAAATAGCCGCCGGGATGGGCTATCCAGTTGTGCTGAAGGTAGCCTCCCCGAAGATTCTGCACAAAACTGACGTAGGCGGAGTAAAGATTGGTATTAATTCACCCGAAGAAGTAAAGTTGGCATTCATGGAAATTATGGAAAGTGTGCATCATTATCTGCCAAGGGTCGCCGTCCACGGTATTGAAGTCCAAAAGATGATGCCCAGGGGAACAGAATTTATTATTGGTGTGACCAAGGATATCCAATTCGGCCCCCTCATTGCTTTCGGGCTGGGTGGAATCTATGTCAATCTTTTGAAAGATGTGGCCTTTCGGCTGGCAAGCAGTCTAACTAATGAAAAAAGAATCGAGGAAATGCTTACAGAAACGAAAGCGTATACCCTTTTAAAAGGCTACCGGGGTGAAGCCCCCAGGGACATGGCGGCGATGTTGGACATAATCAAGCGTGTTGTAAAACTGGTTACGGATTTTCCCGAAATTACTGAAATGGACATTAACCCTGTTTTTGCTTATGAAAAGGGACTCTCCGCCGTTGATCTTAAAATAACCATATCATGAGGTGACGAGATGAAAAGTCTATATATTATGGGTACCCCGGGAAGTGGTAAAACGGTTGCGGCCCTTGGCCTGGCTTTAAAGCTGCAACTAGAAGGCTATAAAGTCGGTTATTTTAAACCTGTGGCGAACAATGGACGTACAATAGCCGGCAAGATTGATCACGACCCAATCCTGCTGAAAGAAATTCTGGGTCTTGATGCGCCCCTGGAAATTATAGCTCCTGTTGTTACAAGCCCCTTTTATCTCAGTGCTCAGGAAAATTTAAAGGATGCCTTTCCAGCTATTAAGAAAGCCTACGACGAATTATCCGAAGGAATGGATATTGTGCTTATAGACGGAGCATTATCGATGGACATCCTTGGCAGTTGCGGCCTGGACTCCATAAGCATGGCCAAAAACATGGATGCCTCCGCCCTGTTGGTGCTAAAAGCAGAAAACGATTACAGCCTGGACTATGCGATGTTTCTGAACAGGCACCTGACTCTTGAAGGCATTCCCGTTGCAGGCACTATATTTAGTAATGTACCCAGACCTTTATACGCTAAAACCGAGGGTATCTACCGCCCTATACTAGAGCAGTCCGGTTATAAAACCCTGGGGGTCTTCCCCACCCGGCCGGAAATTTCCGCCCCAACTGTTGGAGAATACTATGATGCTTTGGGCGGGGAGATACTAGCCGCACGTGAAGAATTGAATCATCTGGTCGAAGATTTAATTGTTGGCGCTATGACAATGGCAAGCGCCCTTACCTACCTTCGCCGTGCCGCAAATAAAGCGGTGATTCTGGGTGGCGATAGAGCTGACCTGGCGCTGGCCGCACTGGAAACCGACACTTCCGTTTTGATCTTAACCGGCGGACTTTATCCTGACGTAAAGGTTATCGCCCGGGCCGAAGAAAAGAAAGTGCCCGTAATACTGGTTTATTACGACACTTATACCACAATTGAAAAATTAGCGCAAGTTAGCAGACACATCAAACCCACGGACAAGGAAAGCATCGGGGTGGCCCTGGAAATCATCGAAAATTACTGTGACTGGCAGACTCTTGTCGATTAAATAATATTGCCGCAAATCTTGCCGGAATCAGATAATCTTTATCCCGGCAAGCCGGCAGCTGTTTTTATTCCGTGAAGTTGCTGTGTCGTATTGTTCGATTAGACCATTAGAATTACCTTAACCTTATCCCCCGGTTCAGGGGGGTTGCAGCCCGCGGGAAGGTCGATGAACGCGTTTCCTTTCATCAGGGTCAGCAGGCTGCCGGCCCCCCGTGGGGCCGGACGCACCCGGCAGCCATCCTGCCACCAGACTTCAGCCCGGACCAAATACCGGCCGGTAACCCCCCCGGGGATTTCCTCCATCAGGGTCGCTTCCAGCCTGGGCAAAAAAATTTCCCCGTACCCGCCCATAAGCCGCAGCAGGGGCCTTGCCAGGAGGGTGAAGGCAGCAACGGCGGAAGCCGGTTTCCCCGACAGCCCCAGCAAAAGGCGGCCTTCTTTTTCCCCGCAAACAACGTATTTGCCCGGCGCAATCTCCATATGCCGGAAAAGCAGCCGGGCGCCGCAGCGCAGCATTGCCGCCGAGGCCAGATCATGCTCGCCGGCCGCCGCCCCGCCCGTTGACAACACCAGGTCGGCAACTGACAACCCATAATTATATTGTCCGCAAATTAGTTTTTCCCCGTCGGGTACCGCTTCCAGGGGGACGGCCTCCCCACCGGCTTCCGTAACCATGGCGGCCATGGTATACAGATTACTGTTGTATATTTTTCCGTTTTCCAGTGGCCGTCCAAGGGATTGCAGCTCATCGCCAGTGGCGAAAACAGCTACCCGGGGCCTCCGGTGCACCTTAACCCGTTTTAAGCCCAGAGCCGCCAGAACCCCCAGGGCCGTCGGATCAATTACTGTACCCCGCCCCATGACGCAATCCCCGGCTGCAACGTCCCCGCCGGGCGGCGTAATGCCCCGGCCGGGTTTTAAGGGTGCTTCAAGGCAAATAAAGTCCCCTTTCCGGCGGACAACTTCGAAGGGAACCACACAGTCCGCACCCGGCGGCATGGGCGCCCCGGTAACAATGGCCATGGCTGTCCCCGGCTCCACCCGGGCTGAAGAAAGCTGCCCGGCTCTAAGCGAATGGGTTACCTTTAGCTGGACAGGCCTTTCAGGGGAGGTTCCGTCAGTATCGCCGGATATCAGTGCATACCCGTCCAGGCGGGAGCGGGTAAACGGGGGGACCGGCGCGGGCGCCGGAACATCCACGGCAAGAACCAGTCCCCGTGCCTTCATAAGATCCAGTTCCACCGGTTCCAGGGGTTTTACCTGCCGTAATAAAAGTTTTTGCGCTTCTTCCAGCGGAACCATATGCTTCACTAAAAAGCCCCCCGCAAAACACAATCTATTTTCAAGCCGGCCGTCAAACAACCTTCAAGCCGGGCGCCAGTCTGTTTTTGCAAGACAGGCGCCAAATTAGTTGCAAGCCAGGTGCTTGATAAATATTAAAGGTAACAAAATTATCCTTTGCTGCAATGTGCGCCTGATGCGTCTGATCAAGCGCAGCCGGGCCGGGACCGGCTAGCGTCTTTTTAACCGGTCTATTTCATCCTGCAGCGTTTCGATCCGTTCCAGCAAATCCACTATGATTGCCGCCCCTGGCAGGTTAACCCCAAGTTTGCGGCGCAGGCGCAGCAGCTTTTGCAAGCGTGCCACCTGGCGGACATGGACATGACTGCCCCGGATTTCCACAATACCCCATTCTTCCAGCATCCGGGCAAAATCAGGATGAATTTCCAGACTATTCAGATCCACCCATTCGCTTTCCCCAGCAATGGGAAGGGTGTGGCGATAGATTTGAATATAATATTTTTTTTCCAACACCCTCACACCCCTTTCTTAGATGCCGCCAATTGTTTGTAGAGCCGTTCTTCTTCAGCTGTAAGATGCTCAGGTATATCAATTTTAATCAATACGTATTGATCGCCCCGCCCTCCCCGGTTCGGCAGGCCCTTTCCCTTCAAGCGTAGGCGCCGGCCGGCCCGGGTCCCCGCCGGAACTTTCATATATACCGGACCGTCCAGGGTTGGCACCGTTACCTGATCCCCCAGAACTGCCTGTTCCGGACGCAGGGTAGCTTCAACTTCTAAATCGTCACCCTGAATCTTGTAGTTTCTGTGAGGAAGAATGCGCACCTTAAAATACAGGTCACCGGGGTCGCCCCCGTCATACCCCTCCCCGCCCTGTCCTTTCAGGCGGATTTTACTGCCTTCGGTTACCCCCGCGGGAATCTTAACGGCCAGATTTTTCATCCTGTTTATAACTCCTATGCCGCCGCAACGCGGGCAAAAGGTCCGCCCGTCACTGCCGGTACCGGCACAGGCCTGGCAAGCTTCCTTGCTGGTCACCTGCAAAGATTTTTCGCCACCCCTGTAAGCTTCCTCCAGGGTTAGCTCCAGTTCGCTTTCCACATCCTGCCCGCGCATGGGACCGCGGCGGCGGGAAGTGCGGGCTCCCCGGCCAAAATCATCCCCAAAAATAATCCTGAAAAAGTCACTGAAACCGTTTCCCGCCGTATCCGTCCCGGTGTAAAAGTGAAAATCCCCCATGTCCGGCGACGGATGAAAATCTTCACCCGCCCGCCAGTTGGCGCCCAGGCGGTCGTATTTTTCTCTTTTTTCCTTGTCTTTCAGGACCTCGTAGGCCTCGTTGATCTGCTTAATCTTTTCTTCTGCCTTTTCCTTGTCTTTACCGGAGTGAAGGTCCGGATGCCACTTACGGGCCAGTTTCCGGTAAGCAGACTTGATTTCCTTATCCTGAGCTTTCCTGTCGACGCCCAAAATTTCATAGTAGTCCTGAAAAGGTATACTCATTGTTGATCACCATCCCTTTATAACCGTAAGCCTGTGCCGGAGATCAAATCAAACAAATTTGCCCGGGCTGGTCTTACTGCCTTAGAACAAAGGTCCGCCCGGGCCCGCTGTGCCCGGGGGATTTAGCAACACTGCGCTCCGCTGTGCCCGGGGGATTTAGCAACACTGCACTGGTCCAATGTTATGGGGCAAAAAACTGAGGGGCAGCATGGTTGCCCTGGCAAAAACCAGTTTCGTTCAGTTATTCTAACCAGGATTTTGGACGAAATTATTACCAAAATATTAAACAATTATTAACCCGGACCCTAAACGTAAGTTTACAAACAACGTTGCACAGGTTTTTTAGCCTGCTAACTTTTTATATTATACATGAAATGCAAAGCCCTGTTAAGGATGCGCCTGAACCCGAACCCGGCCGAAAGAACAGGGCCGGGCTGCAATTTTTATTAGACTGGAACACGGCTTTAAACCCGGGCCGGGTAAATTGAATTATACCCTTGAGCCCGGCCAGCAAGCCCGCCCTTAAGGCAAAAGCAGGCGCCTGGCAATCACTGACCGATGATAATATGCTCTTTGACAAAATGGTAGCCGTCCGCCGGACGCTTCTGCTGAAAGAACAATAAAAGGGATACAATTCCAATGCGCCCGATAAACATAAGAAGAATAATCACAGCTTTACCCAGGGTGCTCAGTTTCCCGGTTATCCCCAGGGAAAGTCCGGTGGTACCGAAAGCAGAACAGACCTCAAAAAGTACCTCCATTAAAGTGAAGGATTCCCTGGCCATAAGTAAAATAACGGCCCCGAATACCAGCATGGCGGCTACAAAGAAAACGATATAGGCCTTCATCACATCCTCCTGGTACAGCTCCCGGCGAAACACCTTGATCCGGGTCCGGCCCCGCAAAGCGCCCGCCACGCTCAGGGCCATCACGGCTAAAGTGGTGGTCCGGATCCCGCCGCCGCAACTGCTGGGAGATGCCCCGATGAACATTAAAAAGCACAGGAATACGAGGGTCGTACCCTGTAAAAGACCGATGTCGATGGTGCTGAAGCCGCTGCTTCGTGTTGTCAGGGACTGGAAAAAGGCAACAGATAACTTTTGGGACCAGGGGAGTCCTTCCAGGGAAGCCGGCATTTCGATCAAAAACACAGCCAAAAAGCCCGCTGCCAGTAAGAGGGCAAAAGTGCTGACAGTGAGCTTGGTATAAAGGGAAAACTTGAACCTTTTCCCCCTGAAACGGGTAACAACATAGGAGTATACTTCCAGGATCACCGGAAAACCTATGGCCCCGGCCAGGAGCAAAAAGCCAATCACAGCCTGGACCAGATAGTCCTGCCCAAAGCCCTGCAAGCTGTTTCCAAACAAATCAAATCCGGTATTGGTAAACCCCGAAATGCTATGGAAAACACCCAGGCCCAGGGCCTTTACCAGGGGCATCTGATAGTCCTGCCAGAAATGCATGGTCAGGATGAAGGAGCCCAAAATCTCAAAGGCAATGGCCACTTTTAGAATGAACAGCATCAGCATAACCATCCCCTGCAGGTTCTGCTGGTTTTGGTCCGCCCTGATCATCAGTCTCTCCCGCAGACTAACCTGACTGCCCCTCAGGACATAAATGAGAGTACCCAGGGTCATAATGCCGATGCCCCCGATTTGAAACAAAAATGCTAAAATTGTTATACCCGCCAGGCTAAAGGTTTCAGGCGTGCTGACCACGGTAAGACCGGTTACGCTGACGGCGCTGGTTGCCGTAAACAGGGCGTCAATGAAACTGAGCCGGACTTCCGGCCGCAGGGAGAAAGGCAGGCTCAGTAAGACTGTTCCCAGGACAGCAAAAGCCAGGTATCCCATGACAATTAATTGAACCGGTGTAATCTGCACGCGGTTTTTTTTGAGATCCCGGATGAATAAAGGTCCCTTGTTTTTCACGAAAGTCAGTCACCCCGGTGCAGGAAAATAAGTTTGCTGATATCTACATGGTTTCCTTAAACGGCGCTAAATATTGAAGGTCAATTTCTCGCAATTATAACAAGATTTGATGAAGGCCCCGGGATTTCCTTCTTTTATGCGTAAACATGAAAATAGCCGCTGCACACGCGGGGAGCGGCAACTATTACAACTTTCGGGCAGCCCGGACCAGGGTGGGACTCCCCAATGAATTATCTAAATATTTAAGCAAGGCGGCAGGATTCTCTGGAATAATGTTGAATACTGTAATTGAGTCAGGAAACGGTCAATTTGCCGGGTCGTTTGATTTAAACTGGCTCTTGCATGTGTTGTGTGGGGGTATATCCAATTTTAGTCCGGTGTTGTGAAAACGATTCATTCACCTGAAAGAGCGCCTGCCGGAGTGCTCATTTTTTTTAGTTAAGCAATACGGTTGCCGGCCGCATTCCAATGGCAGTAAATTCACTTTCCCCCTTTTACAGCCCTCCGGCTGAATAGCTTTCTCCACCACGGCAGCGCCGCGATTTTATTCTGTTGCTGCATCACCAACCCGGCTTGCAATTTACGGATAGACCTCATAATCTCCTGATCCCTGTCCTTGATCTTCTCTTCCAGGCGGGAAACGCGCCGGTCCACCGCTTCTTCAACAATTTTCTGGGTAAAATTAAAAAAAATTTTAGCCGTGTAGATATCGACAGTGGGAATCAAAGCCCGGCTCTGAAACCTTCCGGCCCCGGCTGAATCTTTGTCCTCCCTCTCACTCGGGATATCAGCTTCGATTTTCGCAATGCGCACCAAATCCCCCATTTTAGATCTTACCCCTTCTATTAACAATTATAGGTATAATAGCATTCGATATTCTCCATACCATTTCCTTCCAAGACATTATATTATTTCAATTACATATTGCCCGAAAAAGCCACTTTTTTTTATTCCTTAAAGGTTATTTCTGGTACCCGACGAATTTTTATAGATAAGACGTTTTACAGCTTGAAATCTCAGCCTGATTTAAATTCCGGGGATGGTGAATTTTATGAGAGATGGTGACAAAAGATTAATTCCATTTAATCGAGGGCATAACACTGACGGAATTAAAGGGGGTCTGTCCGGTTCACAGGATCTTCCGGTCATGCAACGCCGGGCGGGGCGAAAGAATACGGTCGACCCCATAACCTATATCGTTTTTTTTTATGTGGTTCTTAATCTGGTTCTGTTTTCAGTTTTCGGCTGGCTATATCATTCCCTTGACCGCCGAATCGCAGGGCTCAGCAAACAGCTGGAAGCTTACGAACAGATAGTTTTTCAATCAAACCCTCCCCTTCCGGAACAAGAAGGTGCCGGTTCCCCGGCAACTTCCGAGGAAACTGGCCTGAACGAACAAAACAATTCAAATAACGCTTCCAGCGCAGCCGCAGCGCCGTCCAGGGCATATACCGCAGTGACCGGTGATACCTGGTGGGATATTTGCCAGCGTTTTTACGGAGATGGGAGCTATTACCAAAAATTAATTGATTACAACAAAATGAAAAGGGAAGATCTAATCAGGGGATTGGTGATTCAAATACCGCCCAAAGAAGAATTGAACAGTAATTAGATAATTACTGGAAACTCCCGGTGGACAAACCATAGAACGCATATTATGATAACAATATCGAGGCAATTTGGCCGAAAAACGAATTTCGGGATCCTGGGGAGGAGGCGGACAATTGTGCTGGCACTTGATTCCCACGCTCATTGCGGTCTAACCCTGCCTTACGAAATGCTGCATTCCGCGTGGGGTGAGGGGAAAATTACCGGGGGTGTGCTGTTCTCCCCAGTTGAAGAAATCTATGATCGCTATGACCGGAAGTTTATTGACAGCAATTACTACCGCGAATCCCGGCAGAGAGTCCATGACTACCTGGAATCGCTCATATCCGAACAATTATTTGCCTACTGGTTTGTCTGGAATGATTTTGCGCCGCCGGGTGATTCCTTTACGGGCGTAAAGTGGCACCGCCACCCGGACGAACCGGAGTATCTGTACGATACAAAGGAATGCGAGGTATTTATTGAAACTGTCTGCAGTCTCCAACTTCCGGTTATCCTGGAAGAGGAATTTCACTACACCCTGGAACTAATTGAAAGGATAAACGGGCGTACGGTAATTATCATCCCGCACATGGGCGGTTTGAACGGGGGGTATTACCGCCTGAAACGGGCGGACCTGTTTGAAAACCCTACCGTGTTTGTAGACACAGCATTGGCCGGGATAGAAGAAATTGTTGATTTCGCCGGTGATTATGGAGCCGGCCGGATCCTCTTCGGCAGCGACTACCCCTTTGGGGATCCCTCCTACGAACGCCATAAAATTGAACGTGCCTTTTCCGGCAAGGCCCTGAAAAAAATTCTCGCCGAAAACCTGCTGGAACTACTTGGCGCCTAAAAAGTCCGTAAGGCATAATAGTAAAGAAATCAAGTCAATTATGACAGTTAAGGAAGCCTGAAATATCACTTTAATTAAGTGGATTTAAGGTTGTATTTGTTGCCGGCGCCTGTTCAAGCCCTCCCCTTTTCCCGGGCTATGCGTTTTAGCTGCTCCCTCTTATCCCCGGGGGGGCGCGTTAGGCCGGACCTGCGGAACATCCTGATAAAGCCCGCCCCGCAGGCAGCAGCGCACACACCGCAGCCGATGCACATCTCTTCGTTTACAACAGGTTTTTTTATTCCCCCGGCCCCACCCATGGTCAGGGCCTGAACGGGGCAGCTTTCGGCGCAGGCGCCGCAGCCGGTACAAGTTGCTTCTTCCCGCTCCCCGCCCACTACAGGAACAAAATTACTGGGTGTGGCATGAAGTTTGCCGGTTTCTTTCATGGAGCTGAGGACCTGGCAGCAGCACCCGCAGCAATGGCAGATAAAGGCGGGATGATTAAGAACATTATCCCCCAGGTGGACCAGCCCTGCTTTTTCGGCCCGGTCCAGAACCCGCAGCAGTTCATCCACTGTAGCCGGCCGGCCCAGGCCGCGGCGCACTATCCATTGGGCGCTGTTACCCAGGGAAGTACAGACATCCACCGGGGCGTTGCAGGCCTTGCCCAGATGAGCAGCCTTATGCCGGCAGGAGCACATTGAGACGGCCCCGCCGCCGGACTCCCGGATAATTTGGGAAGCCCTTTCGTAGTCTAAAACCTCGGTTTCCACAGCGGCCGCAATCACTTTTTCGTAGGCCAGGGTTCGGAAGACCTTCGTTTCCCCGCCAAAAAGTTCATCCCTTACTTCCGGTCTTTTAAAATATATTTCAAAGAGTTCAGCCAGTTCCTTCATGTTTACCCCGTCCCTGACCCGCATGAAGGTGTACTCAAAAAACCCGATGACCATGGGGGCCAGCATGTAAAGCGTCCTGTCCCGGCGGGGGAAATCCAGCACCAGCCCTTTCCTGGCCATATTTTCCAGCAGCGCACCCAGGGTTTCTTTTTTGACGCCGGTAACGCCGGCAAGCTTCTCCAGGGTCATCGGCGCCAACGGAAACTTACTGCCCACCAGGGCTTCGCTGCCGGTATAAAGCCGGTGCAGAATATCCAGCAAAACATCATTTACAGGCGCCCCCACCGGGTTCCTGTTCAAACGCTCAGCCAGGGCCCTGTAAACCTCCTCCCTGGCGTCCATAATATGCCCCACAAAAATCACTCCCCCGCAAGATAACAGACCGCATCTGCCGGCCCGGTTAAACTAAAAGGACAATTTGCCTGAAGGGATTTAAGACCGGCAACCAACCGGCCCGGGTGCTGTTCTTTGTTGTTTTATTCACCCAGCACCTTGATTACCACCCTTTTTTTTCTCCGGCCGTCGAACTCGGCATAATAGACCTGCTGCCAGGGTCCGAAATCCAACTTGCCCTTTGTTACAGGTATAATTACCTGATGGTGGGCCAGCAGGCTCTTTAAGTGAGCGTCTCCGTTGTCCTCGCCGGTCCGGTGGTGGAGGTAGGATTTGCCGAAGGGAGCCAGCCGATCCAGCATTTCGTCAATATCCTGGATTATGCCCGGTTCAGCGTCGTTAACATACACGCCGGCTGTGATGTGCATTGCCGAAACCAGGATCATGCCCTCCTGGATTCCGCTTTCCCTTAAAGCTCCCTCCACCTCCCCGGTTATGTTGAGATACTCCCTGCGTTTGGAAGTGTTAAACCAGAGATATTTCGTGTGAGTTTTCAAACCTTGATCCACCTTCCCCTTAGTATCGTTTCCGGCCTTCCTGGGACAGGGGGACAGGTCCCTTGTCCCACCCCCTTTCCCCCTTTTTTTTATAGGCCCTTTGCCCCCGGCAACCCCTTTTCCCGCCGGCACAGGACCCGCCTCCGGTAGGGAATCTCAATGCCGGCCCGGTCCAGGGCGTACTTGAACCGGCGGCGCAACTCGCGCTCCACGGACCAGTGATTAGCCGGCAGGGCAGGGGCGGAAACGCGGATATTGACGGAAAAATCGGCCAGTTCAATGACGCCTTCCACCCGGGGCGGTTCCAGGACGGACTCCATGTCCCTGTAGGCGGCCTCGCTTTCCTCCTGCAAAACGGCGACGGCCCTGTCGATGTCTTCCCCGTAAGCAATCCTGATGATAACCACTGCCAGGATATTCCCCCGGTTGTAGTTGGTCACCCGGCTAATACTCCCGTTGGGCAGTACCTCCAACTGGCCCTTATAGCGGCGAATCTTGCAGGTGCGCAGGCCGATCTCCTCCACCGTACCTTCAATGCCATCAATTATTACATAGTCACCGACACCGAATTGATCTTCAAAAACAATAAAAAAACCACTGATGACATCCTTGACCAGGCTCTGGGCGCCGAAACCCACAGCCAGGCCCAGGATCCCCGCGCTGGCCAGGATGGCTCCGGTGTTGACATTGAAGATCTGCAGAAGGGTGACGCCGGCCAGGAAAAACACCACGTAGGTCAAAAGGTTGTCCAGAAGCGCTTCCAGGGTTTCCGCCCGGCGGCTCGCCGTCGGGTGATCTTTAAACCGGTGCCGTTCAAAAACCCGCTTTACAGCCAGCCGGCCGAAATTGATGAGCAGCTTTGCTCCCACCAGGACGCCGATAATTTTAAGCACTTTTGTGCCGATGGATCGCAAATCCCCAGCGGGGATAATATTTACATTGAAGATTTGCAGTATAATAACGGCTGCTAAAAAGTAACTCCCATACAAAACGAGTGTTTGAAGTAAAATGCGCACCGAACGGATCATGCTGTCGGATAGCAAGTTCTGTTCCGCCGCGGCGTCATCTCCTTCCGGCCGGTCCCGGCCGCCTTCCCGGAGCAGCTTGGGCAGGATACGGTTCGTTATTTTAATCAGGACATAGGCGGCAGTCAGGACCACCAGGGCGAGGAGCAAGCAAACGAGAAGTTCTTCGAGGTTTTTGGGGTCCAAAAACATTTCTATTCTTTGTGTTATTTCCTGCCTGTTCAAAGTGTCTTTCACCTCGCAACATTAGTTTTGCTTTGATAACGTAAAATTATCATTTTCCTGCTGCTCATGGTAAAAGCGAGCTCCTCAACAGGCCCCCAACTGAACTGTCAGTCTTTTTCTTTTAAAACAACGTTTTTTACCTTATCCTTTACAAATTTACCCTCTCCCACCAGTTCTTCGGCAACAAAAACAAAGGTTATAAAATCTTTCAGGCCGGCCATCTCCATAACCCTGTCCATGTCTTCAGCACTCCCCAGTTCTTTAACGGCCCCGTACACGAGCGCCTTTTTGGCGTCGATAAAACGGCCCATATCTTCCCGGCATAGTCCTGTCTGGAGGATTCTTCCGTTCATTTTCTTAAAATAACCCATCCGGATCAGTTCCTCAATATTTTCGTCATCTTCCCCTGCCAGCAAAAGGCGCTTAAACAACATTTCATCCATTTTTATCACCCCCCTGAATTATTTCTACCAGAAGTCCTGATGTTCCTTTAATGACCCCTAACTTGCTGCCGGTGTAAAAATAATAGTAATATGAGTAGGGATTGCTCCCACTTAAACGCGCCGGCGGCAGCATTTAACGGCGCGGCAGGCGGGGGCGGCGCACCCCGGGGCGCTGCCCGGCGGAATAAAACAGATCCGGAGCCAAATACCTGCCATTAACTCGTTGTAAATATGGGTTTTTTCAATAGCTGGTAAGGAGTTACCCAAGGCTTAGGATAAAATTACTATAATCAGGAGGTTATAAACCTGTGCTCAAGGTCACCGTAGTATGTGAAAACACCGTGGGAATACCTAAAAACCTGGTGGGTGAGTGGGGCCTATCCCTGCATCTGGAGATAAACGGCCGGAAAATCCTCTTTGATACGGGGGAGCAGGGCAACCTGCCGGCCAACGCGACTGCCCTGGGCCTGGATCTGAAACAGGTGGAGGCCCTGGTCTTAAGCCACGGCCACTATGACCACACGGGGGGTTTGAGGGCTTTTCTGCGCTGCCGGGGCAGTCTCCCTGTTTACGCTCACCCTGCTTTATTTGCCCCCCATTACGCGGAAGGGCCCCGTTATATCGGAATCCCCTTTTGCCGGAAGGAGCTTGAGAGCCTTGGGGCTGATTTCGTTCTTGCCGGGGAGCCCCGGGAAGTGTTACCGGGGATCTGGGTAAGCGGTGAGGTACCCCGGGAAACCACCTTTGAACAGACGGACAACAGGCTGTACTGCCTGGAAAACGGTAAAAAGATCTCACCGGATCCCCTTGCCGATGATCTGAGCCTGTACTGCGTCATCCCGGAAGGGCTGGTGATTATCCTCGGCTGCGCCCACGCCGGCCTGGTGAACATCATCCAGCACGCCAGAAAAATAACCGGCGTCAGCCGGATTTACGGTATAATCGGCGGCACCCACCTGGGGCCGGCGCCGGTCGCCCAGCTGGAAGCCACCATTGCCTATCTGCAAGATCTGGACTTGCAATTGCTCTCCGCCAATCACTGTACGGGGCTGCCCGTAATATCCCGCCTGGCCTCCCTTTTCGGCCCCCGCTTCCGCTTTGGGCCGGCCGGTTCCGTGTTCACCCTGCCCTTACAGGAGGAATGAGCGAAGGGCACTGGAAACGGCGGCAAGATAACCCTTCGGGGAGCTGCTTTTCAGGTCCATGATCCGCCGGTGCACCCTTTCCACCTGCATACAGAAAATTTCCAGTCTGGCCTCAATAACCTGGGGAAAGGCGTTTCCGTCGGTTTCCACCGCAAGGAAGGGCAGCGCCGGGTGATTCTCCATGACCCTGGCCACAAAGTCCTTGTCCTGTGCGGTTTCAAGCTTTGTTTCGTCGATTTTGAAATTAAGGACAGCTTCCGCTATTCTGCTGGGCATGCACCCAAAGGGACCGATGGAAATAACCCCCGCCACGTCTTCGACGATTTCCGTGATGGCGGACCCCGCTGTTAAAATGGTTTCAACCGTAAGCCTGGGGTTAATCAGACCGGAAGCGTTGTCAATGAACTTTTCCACATCAACCAGGTGGGTTTTGTAAAAACCCGACTGGGCCAGGATACCCTTGATGGTCCGCTCAAAGGAGTTTTTAAAAAATTGCAGGATATAATTCCCCAGCCGGTCCTTACCGGTTAAAAGATGCCGGTTCTTGGTTTTTTGCAGGTAATCACAGTAGTAAATCCATTCCGCTATGGGCGAAGCGTTGACCACAATCCCCTGTCCGGCCAGCCTTTCCACCAGATACTGCCTGGAAAAACTATCCCTCCGGACATAGATCTCGCCAACCAGGGAAACTTTGGGTGTGTTCTCCAGGGACTGCTTCCGCTCAATTTTATTGAGCGTCCGGGCAGCTTTACGCAGAGTTTCCTTGACCCCCCTCCAGCTGTCCTTTTCCAGGCTGGCGATGATTTGTTCACATACAGCGTGGTAAAGGTCCAGGGCTCTTTTTTTATCCCTGGCGATGGTTAAGACAGCGCTGTAGATATCATCCAGCACATCGGAAATTATCACCGCCTGCCAGGCCCTGGCGGTAAATTCCGTACCCAGGCCGGCGTAGCTGTTGTCGCAGGTTAAAGAGATCTGGGCAACATTTTCAATTTGCATTTTTTCGATCAGGCTTTTTATCAGGACATTATACTGCCCGAAACGGCAGGGTCCCGGAGATGTGGGCATGAAATAGACCAGGAGTTCCCCGGGGTCTGCCCTGGTCTCCAGGTAGTCAAAGAGGCTGCCCACGGTAAGGATCAAGGGCAGACATTCCTTGCAGGAAGCGTATCCTTTGCCGATTTTAAGTTCCTTTGCCGTGGGCGCCGGAACCGCTGAGGCGCGGATCCCCAGATGACGCAGGGTGGCAGCCATCATCCTGGAACCAAGATCCCCCATGGATGGGATCAGAAGGTGGACCCTGGGGTCATTCAAGGGGTATCTTTCACCCCCGGAGCTCTCCACCAAGGTTTTGCCATTTTCTATAACTATCCTGGCCGGCCTGAATACATTTGCCGGCGCCCCGGTTTTCAACCTGTTAATTTCCAAATAGCTCTGAACGACATCCAAAAAAGCCTCGATCCGGGTGTCCAGTCCGGCGTCCGCCGAATGGCTGTCCAGCTCCAGGGTAAGTGAAGGCTTCTGTCCCATGATCCCTCTAAAAAACCCGACGATAAAAGAATCAGGACCGCAGCTGAAATTTGTTATGAAGGTGGCGAACAGCCGGGGATGGCGCTGCACAAACCTGGCAGCCTTGAGGATCATCTGGCCCAGGGCCCAGAACATGCTCTCGTCGGGTTCCTCGTCTTCGAAGGGTAAAAAGTCATAGGGAATAATCCGGCAGCCCCGGGTGGCGAACTTCTGGGGGATGCCCATGTTCGCTTTCTTGGTGAAGGCATTGTAGGGCCTGCCGAAAAGCACTATGGCTGTCCCGGCGGGATCCTGTTCCAGCTCCTCCAGGAACGATTTGCCGATTTCCCGGCACTCCCGGTGGAAATCCCTTTGGGCCCGGACCCCCAGGGCGAAGGCTTCCCCGGCAAAGCTTTCGGGAATGCCCAGTTCCCGGCCAATTTCAATAAAGCTGTCCTGCCCTTCCTCACAGCCCCGGGAAAAGTCCAGAACCGGACTTAAGACAGTCTTCCCTTTCAGTTCGTCAAAGGATGCTTTCAAGTAATAAGGTTCGGCCTGCACAAAGGGGCAGGTCACACTGTTCTCAATGCCGTTTTCCACAGGCATGGACCCCACGTGGGGCAGAAAGTAAATATCCGGCTCCCGGCGGATGGAGTCCATCAGGGCGCCGTGGGCGATTTCCACGGGGAAGCAGAATTCCGCTCCTCTTCTCTCCATGCCTTCCCCGTCAATTTCTTCACTCAGGAGCACTTCGAAACCAAGGGCGGTAAAAAAATTATAATATAAAGGAAACAGGGTATTGGTCAAAAGGGAACGGTTGACCGCCACCCTTTTCTGGTTGGGCGGCAGCAGCCGGACGCCCCTTTCCCTGCTGTATTTCTGGTAAACCAGACGTTCCCGCAACTGGACCAGATCCAGTCTGGCCGCATCGGGCTGCTTTTTATCCCGGAGCAGGTTGACGTACTTGTTGCAGGCCCCCCCAAAGGGGTACTTTTTACCTTTAATTTCGATCATGTTTATGGTGCACTTGCGGTCGCATTTTTCCCGGCCCCCCGCGCAGATAAAGGGCCTGCCGTAGGTGACCCCGCGCTCCGCCAGCTCCGCCGGGTTAAAACTAGCCGGCTGCAACAGCCCCAGGGCCTGCCTGTTTTTAACCTCCAGGGCTACACCAAAGGCCCCCATAAGGCCCGGCTCCGGGGGTACGATAATCTCCTTGCCGGTGAGGGCCGCCATGGCCGCCGGGACAGCCCTGTTGTAGCAGACACCGCCCTGCATAAAGACCTTCTGCCCCACGGCCCTGTTACCCTTGACCCGGTTGTTGTAATTAAGGCAAATTGAGTAAACCAGGCCCGCGGCCAGGTCTTCCACCCCTGCCCCTTCCTGAATGGCTGTTTTGATGTCGCTGCTGATAAAAGCCGCGCACTGGTCGCTGAAGTTAAGGGGCCTAGAGCTCTTCAGGGCAATATCCCCGATTTCCTCAGTATCAATGTACAGGGATTCCCTGGCTGCCTCTTCTAAAAAAGACCCCGTTCCCGCGGAGCAGGCTTCGTTCATGGCGTAATCCGAGGCTACCCGGCTGGTGATGCAGGTATACTTGGCGTCCTGCCCGCCGATCTCAAAGATGGTCTCCACCTCCGGGTCAAAATAAACAGCTGCCGTGGCGTGGGCTATGATTTCGTTAATTACGGCAGGGGTAAGGGCATGGAGTCCGGCAATCTGCCTGCCCGAGCCCGTAACTCCCAGCCCCGTGATTTCGACGTTCACTTTTTTTGCCGCCAGCTGCCGGTGGATCTCCCGGTAGCAGTTGCGGGAAGCCCCGACGGGGTCCCCGTTGGTACGGAGGTAACAGTCGGCGACAATGGCGTTGTCCCTTGTTCTAAGAACAACAGCCTTGGTTGTGGTGGACCCTACGTCCAGACCCAGGATGCAGATATCCCCCTCTTCGGCCTCCTGCCGGATGGCTTCCTTGAAGGTAACCCGGGGAAGGTAATCCCCCAGGGGAGGCAGGGACTGATCGAAGCTATCCCCTTCGCTAAATAGTTCTTCCGGGCTGCGGATAGGCCGGGTTTCCCTTTCCAGGGCCCACAGAGCGGCCCCCATGGCCTCAAAACACCTTGCCTGCTCCGGCACTGTGAGACCGGGAATCTCCTTCTCCAAGAAACGGATCATAGGCGTATTGGCCGAGGCGCCGCCCACTACCATGACCTTTTCGCAGTCAGTTTTCTTTAACAGCTCACTGACCTTTACCGCCATCATTTCGCAAAGCCCCGCCACCACCCGCTCCTTCGGCGCACCCTTGTTCAGCGCATGGGTACAGTCGCTTTTGCAGAAAACAGAACACCTGCCGGCTACTTTGTAGGGATTGGCCAGATCGGCGCAGGAAACGGCCTCGTCCACACTCAGATTCATCCGCTTAATTTGCTGTAAAAAGAATTCACCGGTACCGGAGGCGCATTTATTACCCGTAAAGACACCGGTAATCCTGCCTTCCCGGTCCAGCTTATAAGCGATAAACGTTTCTCCGCCGGCGCTTACAATTACATCGGCTTCCTGCCCGAGGCTGCGCAAGTGGCGGCAGGCGTGCTCAACAGCTTCCGGTTCCGGAATAGAAGAAGCGTTCAGCTTGCTCCGCAGCTTTCTCCCTGTCACCGCCAGGCGGCGGATGCCCTTGAGCAGATCTTCATCCACCAGGCCGGCAATTGTCCCCCGGGGGTTTCCCTCGTGGGGCCTGGTTTTGGTATCCAGGATGCGAACCGCCCCGTCCTTCTCCCGCTCCAGCAAAACCATGCTGATATTTGAAGCTCCAATACATATACCAAGCGTTTTCAACCCGTCCACTCCTGTTTTTAATAGTCCGCCTTTGGGAACAATAACTGCAATGACCTAATTATATAGCAAACTACACTGACACGGAAAGATCTGCCTGTTGTAAATCCCATACCACTGGATAATATTTTCCTCTGCAAAAAGCATATTCCGCAATACGCATTAATTGCCGGGGTTTTTTGTTAACAACTGACCCCTTTAAGGACCGGCCCGCAGGCTCAGGTGGGAAGAACGGTTATTGTTCTGCCGGGGTGAATTAAATACCCTGCCGCAAAACAAAAAACCGGCAGCTGGGTTAAACCTGCCGGGCCCCTTAATACGGTAACATCTTAACCACAGGTGCTCATACTGCCCCCCTGTATCAACCCTGGTCTGGGCCTTTATTCCGGGGCGGTCTTCCCCGGGAAGCCCCAAGCCTCCATGATGCAAAGGGACCCGGTTTGTTTGCTGCTAATTCCCGGCTTAGCAAAAAGTGCCCGCTATGACGCTTACCTTTCCACGGGACACTGTTATATTTGAGGACAAAAAAGGGCTTCTACGGATCACACCGTTACTGCCGGACCAACCTTTTATGCCCGTAAATCCTTTCCGGAAAAAAACCCTCGGAGAACCAGACAACTACAATTAATCTGAAAAAAATCAAACCAAGGGAATTGACCGGCTTGAAATTCGGAGCGTGGATATGACCGCCGGTGCTGGCGGAAAGAAGATCCAAAAACAACCCCAAAATCGAAAAAATAGCCACCACCACTATCCTCTGGCTAAAATCCCCCTGCAGGTAATTTATCAACAAAATTCCGGCGCCGAAGACCCAGACCAGGTGGAAAAAGGGCACCCCAAATACCGTCAGGAAACCGTTTGTAAAACTCGACGTTCCTATACTTAGAAGGTTTAGATGGACGGCAAAAAAAACTGCGGAAGAGATGAAGCCCACCGGCCAGAGCTCTTTTATGCGACCGGGTCCCACCAGAAAATAGACCGCAACCCAGACAAACACGGAATAGATAACACTTTCCCAGTACCAGAACATACCTACGCCAGACCCCCCATGTATTTATTAGTATATTTTCTTTAATTGGGCTGGTTTATTCATATTAGCGGAAAACTAGCCGCCCGTTACCCGCAGGACCAGAATGGCGCTTAATACCAAAGCCCCCCCGGCCATCTGCCAGATTGTCAGAACATCCCCCAGGGGTCGTACCCAGGCCGTTCAGCCGGATCCCGCCTTGTGCTGTTTTTGCTGTATCCATAATTGCCGGATTCCTTGCCTCCCTAAAAAAATCGGGCGGCTATGCGAGTCAGCCGCCGGGTTGTAAATATAGTATTTTGTTCACAGTTAGAAAGATGCGCCGGGGAAACCCTTTAGGGCGAGCACCTGGCGCAGATGGAACGGAACAAGGTGGTACTCAGGTAGCGGTCGCCCCTGTCAGGAAGAATTGCCACAACCAGGCCTGACGTCATCTGTTTGGCTACCCGCAGGGCCCCGGCCACCGCCGCGCCGCTGGACATACCGACGAAAATCCCTTCCTTGGTGGCCAGCAGCCGCGCCATTTCAAAGGCCTCGTCATCCTCCACATTAATCTTTTCGTCCAGCAGTTCGGGGTGATATATTTTGGGGATTATGGCTTCATCCATATTTTTAAGACCCTGGATGGCGTGACCCTTTACGGGTTCCACCCCAACAATTTTAATATCTGTCTTTTTATCTTTCAAATATTTGCCTATTCCCATCAGTGTTCCTGTGGTCCCCATCCCGGCCACAAGCACATCAACCTCACCGCAGGTTTGGGAAAATATTTCCGGCCCTGTGGATACATAGTGGGACAGGCAATTGTTTTCGTTGGAAAACTGGTTGGGCATGTAATATTTTTCCGGCTCCTCCTCTATGATCCGGGCGGCTTCCCGGATTGAGCCATCGGTACCCTCGCTGGCAGGCGTCAGGATTACCTCCGCTCCATAGGCCTCCAGAATGCGGCTTCTTTCGGAACTGACACATCCGGGAATAACAAGCTTGACCGGATATCCCCTGGCCGCCCCAATCATCGCTATGGCAATACCTGTATTGCCCGACGTAGCCTCCAGAATAGTCTTGCCTTTTTTAAGCTCACCGGATTCCTCCGCTTTTTTAATCATATAATAAGCTGGCCGGTCCTTAATTGAACCCCCCGGGTTACACCCTTCCAGTTTGCCGAAAATCCTTGCCTTTGTGCCGTTGGTCAAGGTCTTTAATTCGACAAGAGGTGTATTGCCGATAGCGGAAAAGATATCCATACTAAGTTCGCCTCCAACTAAAATGCAAATTTAAATCTACTATTGTTATTTAATTGCTATGGTATATTTCTACTATTCTATAATCTTCTGCATTTTCCTGCTTTGCGGGATGAATCAAAGTCAGGCTGGAAAATGGTTTTGGGATTAGCCCCGGCAGTATTATATTTTGGAAAAATCAAGGGTGCCGAAATAGTCTTCAATGGTTTCCGCCCGGCGGATCATTTCGACCTTGCCGCCCGGTTTCAGCAGCAGTTCGGCCGGCCGCAGCTTTCCGTTGTAATTGAAGCCCATGGCATGACCGTGGGCGCCGGTATCATGGATAACCAGGATGTCTCCGGTATGGATTTCCGGCAGCCTTCGATCAACTGCAAATTTGTCGTTGTTCTCGCAGAGGGAACCGGTAACATCGTAAAGACAATCGTGGGGCCATTCCTCTTTTCCGGCTACAGTAATATGGTGATAGGCTCCGTACATTCCCGGGCGCATTAAATCAGACATGCAAGCGTCCAGACCGACATAGCTTTTGTACGTTTCCTTCCTGTGTAAAACGGTCGCCACCAGGTAACCATAGGGTCCGGTAATCATCCGCCCGCTTTCCATGGCCAGCTTGACCGGGTGCAATCCTCCGGCAACGATCTTTTCCTCGTAGGATCGGCGAATACCTCTGCCCAGATAAGCTAAATTTACAGCATCTTCTTCGGGACGGTAGGGGATGCCGATGCCGCCGCCGAGATTGATCAGCTCAACGCGAATATTAAGGGTGCTGTAAACTTCCAGGGCCAGCTCAAACATCATCCTGGCCGTCTCGATAAAATATTCCGGGTCCAGTTCATTGGAGATAACCATCGTGTGCAGGCCGAACCGCTTCACACCCCTTTCCCGCACAATTGCCAGGGCTTGTAGAAGCTGCTTCCGGGTCAGGCCGTATTTGGCATTTTCCGGAGTACCGATAATAGCGTTACCGCCCTTGCGCAGAGGACCGGGGTTATACCGGAAGGAAAGTATCTCAGGAAGCCCGACATGTTTTTCCAGGTAATCGATATGGCCGATGTCGTCCAGATTTATCACAGCCCCCAGTTCCCTGGCCAATTTAAATTCCCCCGCCGGGGTATCGTTGGAGGTGAACATAATTTCCTCACCTGTAATACCGGTCCTTTGGGCCAGGATCAACTCCGCCAGGGAACTGCAGTCGGCCCCGAACCCCTCTTCGTGCAGCATTTTTAATATATGGGGGTTGGGCGTCGCTTTTACCGCAAAATACTCCTTGAACCCCGGCGCCCAGGAGAAAGCCCTCAGCAAATCCCGGGCATTTGCCCGGATAGCCGTTTCGTTGTAAATATGAAAGGGAGTGGGGTATTGTTCAATTATCTGAACCAGCTGCTCCTTGGAAAAAGGTGATTTTTTTTCCGCCATAACCAGTCGAAAAACCTCCCAAATTATTTGAAACACAGGGGTTTACAGTACCTGACCGGGCCCCGTATTCTTATCAAATTTCGATAAACCAATTATACTTCAGCTTACAGTCGAATGTACACAATTATCGGTTTTTACCTGGAAAATTGTCGTAACGGCGGCCGCAGGATGACGGGGCGGCGCCTGTACCTTACAGGCCTTTTAATTTAGTGCTGCCGGGGTTAACAACTATTATATCTTATTTGGATCTAATTTGCCGGGTAACCAGGGTGCACCCGAACAAATTAATATATTTTTTTTAAAGCCGGAAAAACATGTGCTTTTTCCCTGCCGGTAAAACAAAAAGCCACCGGATGGTGGCTTTGGATGATGGCCTTGGGCCAACATTACAGGGAACTCCAGCTCGATGTTCAAAGTTCTGGGTCGCCGCCAGGGCGTCGCGGATGGCTGTCCCCGAACTGCCGCCTTCCTGGCACTTCCACAATTTTACGAGGTTTAGCAGGAATTTCACTGGCTCCGGAAGAAACAATCAATCTGTTTTTATTATACACGCTAAAAGAAGCAAGCCCATAACTTTTCAAGGCACTTCATATTAACCATTAGGGTTAATTATACCATATAATTGGAATTAGCCCGGATCTTACTGCCGGCCCAAACGTTAAACAGCGGAAAATAATCCTGTGTATATACCCGGTGGATTCATCAAATATATTACGAAAGAGAGGTACGATAACATGACTTTTTTTGAGCTTATCAAAAAAAGATACAGCGTGCGCTCCTACAAACCTGACCCGGTGGAAAAAGAAAAACTAGATCTCGTCCTGGAGGCGGCCCGCCTGGCGCCGACTGCCGCAAACCGCCAGCCCATTACCTTTATAGTTGTCCGCACCGGAGGAAGAAAGGCCCAGTTGAGCAGGATTTACAACCGGGCGTTCTTTACGGAGGCGCCGTTGGTAGTCTGCGTCTGCTTTAACCCGGGACAGGCCTGGACGAGAAGGGACGGCAAGTGCTACGGGGAAGTGGACGCCACCATAGCCATGGATCATCTGATTCTGGCAGCAACAGAGCTGGGCTTGGGAACGTGCTGGATTGCGGCCTTTGATCCCGAAGCTGCCAGGGAAGTGCTGGGTCTGCCGGATGACGTGGAACCTGTTGCCTTTACTCCCCTGGGTTATCCCTCCGATGCGGGAGTTCTCAAAAAACGCAAACCCCTTCCGGAGCTTGTAAGGTACGAAGGCTGGTAGGTTTTAATTTTGAATCAACAGCTGTATGTCCCCGATGCAGTTTTTTGGAAGGCCCCTTAAGAAAGGTCAAAGGGGTTGCTAAAAATAGCAACCCCTAAAAAAAATGTCCAATCACAGTTTACAGATCCGTCTTGACGGTCCTGGCCAAAACCCTGAAACCCGCAGGCATCGCAGCTAACAGCCGGGGAAATAAAGAATAAGACGACATAAGGTAGGGTTTACCAACTCACGCTAAAAAAACAATAACATGTTAACACCAAGCTGTTGCCTGAAACAAAGGGGCATGACATACCGGCAACCTGGAACCACCGCAAAAAAGCAAGATTCCCGGGGCTTATTAAGAACCCATCTGCTTCTTTACCCGGGCGTCCGGCAGCTTTGTTCTTTTCCCCCACGGCTTCAGCACCGAAATAAAAATAACAGCAAAAAGCAGAAGAATCTGGACGGCGCCAAAATAGTTGCTCATTTGCCTGAAGTGCAGGTAGGCTGTATTTTGCAGCGCCAGTACCCGTTCCGCCCCGGCTATGGCGACAGCCCCATTGGTCCACGGCCCCAAAAAGAAGGTCCCGAATAAGATTTGGGCGATAGTTATGACCAATTTAAAAATTATCCAGTTAAATTTAAAAAAGCCCCAGTTAGTCAGCCAGCAAAGGAGGATCCCGGTGAGCAGGGCGCCCAGGGCCGCGGGGATTATGATAAAGTCGTCCAGAAGCTTGATGGCCGCGTTAAAGGCATAGAGCTCATCCCCCCGGGGCACATGGCCTTTAACCAGGCCTATCAACATCATGGAAACGCCCGTGCCGGCCCAGGCACAAACAAACAGAATGTGAAACCCCTTCAGCCACTGCCTGCCTTTAAGACCTAATTTAGGCATGGAAACACCTGCCTTCTCCGGTTTTTAATCAAGGGAGAACAAGCACTCCAGCCAGCGCAAATTCTTCCCCAGTTGCAGGGGATCGCCCAGCTGCCCCATGGCGCAATCAATAGCCTTGTCCTCGGGTATCCCCTTTGATATTTTATTTTCGATAATCTCAATTAAACAATTCTCCAACTTATTTTTAACCATGTCCTTATGCAGCATTTGCCTGCAAATTGAACTCAAATAATCCTGCACCCTCTGGTAATTTTTTGTTCTCATAAATCATCATCCCATTTAGAATTTAAGGTCCAAAGGAGAAGATGCCGGAATTATACCATATTACAACATATTCTGTTCAACGTATCCTTTAGCTCCCTGGTTTTTTCTGATCCGATACCACCAGGACTTTGGTCAGGATGCCCCTGGCCAGGGGTACAAGTTTTCCCTGCAAGTCCTTTCCTTCGTTCGTACGCTGGTGAAATTCGTTCTTTAATTTTGCATTGGTTCTGTTCAGAATGAAACCGATTGACTAATCCAATCTGAAATCTATTTCCATTCATAATTAATAGTTGTTATGACAATTATATTTCCTGCTCAGGCGACTGTCAAGAAAGAGAAATAAAATATCCCCTTAAAGGCTTTTTCCAGGTAATTTTTTGCCGCAACGTAATGATTTACTTTGACAAAAACACCCTGGGATTAAAGGCAAACGCATTTGGTATAAAAACTTCTTCCAAGGCCTTCCCGGTGTTGCTGAATTACCGCCCACGGCCGGCCCAACCTAGTCTTTACCCTTTATCACAGCTAACGGCAACAGCCTGGCCACCGGGTTGGTAAAACCTATTCCGGAGAGGACACTTACCACCTCATCGATATTCTTGTAAGCGCCGGGGGCTTCGTCTAACAGATCCCTGTAATTCCTGCTGTTGTAGATCACCCCGGCCATACTTAGCTCAAACTGCTCCCTGGATATGCTCTTCAGGGCAGCCGTTCTGGAAAGGGTCCGGCCTGCTCCGTGGTTGGCTGAATAAAAAGTTTCAGCCGCCTTTTCGGTACCTGTTAAAACATAGGACGCTGTGCCCATGCTCCCGGGAACCAGGACCGGGTGGCCTGTTGCAAGATATACAGGCGGGTTGCCCCGGTGACCGGGGGGCAGGGCCCGGGTTGCTCCCTTGCGGTGCACCAGCACCCTTTGCCCCCTGTGCGTCTCCCATTTGGCAATATTATGGGCTACGTCATAAACCAACTGCAGGCCCAAGTCCGCCGGGTTGCACTGTAAAACATCGCCAAAGGCGCAGCGAACGTCATGGGTAATCAATTGCCGGTTGGCGAAGGCAAAGTTCACCGCGCAAGCCATGGCGGCGTAGTAGGCCATCCCCTCCCTGGACGCCACCGGGGCGCAAGCCAGGCCCCGGTCGGGCACTTCAATGCCGTGTTTGCGGGCCGCCGGCAGCAGGCTTTTGCTAAAATCCCGGCAAATCTGGTGGCCGAAACCACGGCTGCCGGTATGAATCATCACGGTTAAAAAACCAGGGCGCAAACCAAAACACTCCCCAGCCACCCGGTCGTAAACTTCCTGAACAACCTGTAATTCTATAAAATGATTGCCTCCGCCCAGTGTGCCAAGCTGCAGGGAGCCACGGTTACAGGCTTCCTTACTGACCGCCCCCAGATCGGCGCCTTGCAGGCAACCCCTTTCTTCGGTTTTAGCCGCGTCTTCAGGCCAGCCGCAACCGTAATCAATTATTCGCCGGGAACCGGCCTGGACCACCTCTTCGAAAACTTCCCTGGTGATACCCTTGTGTTTGCCCCTTCTGCCCAATCCGGTGGGCACATACTCTTCAATTCTGTTAATCAGGGCGCGCAAGACGGGTAAACCCAGTTCCCCCGCCTCGATTCCGGTTGTCAGCAGGCGAACACCACAGTTTATATCCATTCCCACCGCTCCGGCTGAAATTACGCCGTCAGCAGCCATGGCCATGACTCCCCCTATGGGCAGGCCGAAACCCTCGTGAATATCCGGCATACCGCACACCCGGTCCACCACCCCCGGTAAACAAGCCGCGTTAGCCAGCTGCTGGAGCGATTTATCTCCTTTTACCAGGGGCAGTAGCCGGTGATTGAGGTATACAATACCATCCACGCACATGTTTCCCCGGCGTCTTAAAATATACCTGTTTTGTCCTTCCCGCACCAGTTCCGGGTTCATTTTAAAACCTCTCAGTTCCAGATATTACAGGCAGCTGCCGGCAGGGGCTTGTAAAATATCCCCGGGTTCGTCCAGAAACCTGTCCGCCCCCAATTGCAGTTAAAACCAATTGACACTATTCCCAAGGGAGGAGACTCCCCTGGACAAATAACGAATAAGGTGTCCCAGTTCCCCGGGTTTAATTACACCTTTTATACGACTTTATACACCGGGTTTATTTTGGCCCTGTACCATACGATTTTAAACACCCGGCGCTTGTTTTAACCCCCGGGGTTCTTTTTTACTTACGGGGACATTTATTTCGTCGCCGATGATCCCGGCTTTAATCTCTTCCAAACGGGGCTTTATATCCGTCAACAGGGTTTCGTTAATACTATTTTCAGCGTAATAAACGCCCCCGTCCTGTAAACCGTATTCGTAGTAACCCCCGTTCAGCTCACCCTTTAATTGAAAATTAACGCTGTCATAAACAGCCCTGTCCACACCTTTAACAACACTGGTCAAGACATAAGCCCGCCGCTCTTCAGCCACGGTGAAAGTCTGGTCCATATCTACCCCGATGACCAGTCTGTTCCGGGCAGTTACAATCTCGTTGACACCATTACCCGATCCCCCGGCAGCATGGAAAATGACATCGGCGCCGCCGTCCATCTGCTGTAAAGCCAGCTCCTTGCCTTTTTCCGGCTTGCGAAAGCCCTCCAGACCTGTTCCCACATAGCTGGAAAGCACAACTATATCTGGTTTTACATACCTTGCCCCGGCGGTATAGCCTGCTTCAAACCTTTCAATGACAGGCAGCTTTGTACCGCCGATAAAACCGATTTTTCCGCTTCCTGTTTTCATGGCGGCAGCCGCACCGGCTAAAAAGGCGCCTTCATTTTCCCTAAAGGTAAAACAGCTGATATTGTTGTTTACTTTCAGGCCGTCAATGAAGGCATCGATCAAAACGAACCTGGTTAAAGGGTAATCCAAAGCCACCTTTTCCATGGCGCCGGTGAAAAATTGTCCCAGGCCCAGCACAAGATCATACTTTTCCCGGGCTAAAGAACTGAGCAACTTTTCCCTGTCGGCTTCTTCAACCGGTTCCAGGCATTGCACCTGTACCCGGGCGCCCAGCTCTTTTTTGGCTTTTTCCAACCCGCTGCAGGCTGCATCATTAAAAGAGAGGTCGCCCCGTCCGCCGACATCTAGAACCAGACCAACCTTAAGCGGCTCACATACCTGTTTCCGGCCGTCAGCAGGATCAAAAATACCACTGCAACCGGAAACCGCAGCAGTAAACAGAAAAACCATTATTAACCAGGCCATAATAAGCACGTTTCTGTTTATTCTTCCTCACCCCAATCCAATTCAATGAGAGTACGCACTGTAAGGGTTTATTGCTCCTTGGGATTTGTTGCATCAAGGATCCTTTTAGACACCTTCCTTTGTCCGAAATATGTATTTGTAACAATTCACGATTAGAATTGGTTGTTCCTCTTTTTTTGACAAAATTTTTCTTGGAGCGCAAAAACCTTCCCCAATAGTAAGTTAGAAACAAAAAAAACCGGTCAAACCGGGTTCTTCTTGCCATATGCAAACTAAAACATATCATTTTAAGTCCGTTTACAGGCTTGTTTTAAATTAGTCCAAGTATCGCCGGGGTACCCTGGTTTAACATTCAGCTTTCAAACCGAACGCCTCCAAGTTGTTGGGACTACTTCAGCAACGGACATTTACACTTAACACACAAATCATCCCTGACGTCGTTTAAATAGGCGCAGGAGCTGCAAAAGATAATCTTATCCCCGGTTTTATCGAACTTTTCAATTGAGTTCAGCCCGCCATGGTGCCGGACTTTGTCGCCTATTTTAAAGTAATTAAAAACAGTATCGTCATTTTCGGCGCTCCTGGTGTAAATCTTGCCGTCATCTTTTTTAAAAAAACACTCCTTCACCCCGGACCCCAGTCCGGCGCCTGTCCAAACCAGCATAAGATCATTTCAAGATCAATTAAAAACCGATCCGGGACCAATTCAACATCAATCCGGTACAAAACGAACACCAACCCGGGGTCAATTTAACATTAATCCAACACAAGCCGGCTCTACCGGCCGCCATAGCTGGAGCCACCGCCGCCGCCTCCGCCGCCGCCGGAGGAAAACCCCCCGCCGCCGCCGGAACCTGACGACGATTTGCTTACCGCCGTCTGGGCGGTTTTCAGGGAACGCTCAAAAACGCCTCCTATATCATTTAAGGAATTGTGTAAAGAGCTAAAGTTGTTCAATGAGCCGCCGCTCAACCAGCCGCCGCCGAAACGGTAATCGCCGTCCTGCATGCTGGGAAATACTATTTCCAACTGCTTTATTACCTCCCTGGCCACTCCCAGTGTTACCGCATAAACCAGGTAGTGTTCCCAGATAATCAGGCTGGGTATTTCATGGCGCTCCATTTGGGAAAAATGCAGAAGAAACCTTCTGAACGCCTGCCAGCGCGTAAAATCCTCCTGCCCGGGGGCTGACCGTTTTTTAAACGACCGGGGTACCAGGCCGATGACAGCCCCGGCAATAATCAGGGCGGCGCCTAAAAAGGGCGTCCGGGAAACGGCAGCCGCCCCCAGAGTAAAGAGCACAAGTCCAGCTAATAGAGTTATCAGGGGCATGTTGCCTTTGTGCTCAAAAAAGTTAAGGTTTTCCCCCTGCTTATTTAAGCCTGCTGTCCACTGCTGCCAGAAGTTATAAAAGGCCCTGCCGTTTTTCTTGGAGAACCCTTCTATCTCGTTTAAATATACGTAACCGCGCCCGCCGGCAATGGTGCGCTTCAGATAATCCAGCAAATCCTTCTCATGGGGACGCAATACCGCTTCCTCCGGTTTTCTTAAGGAGGCTGGTTCGGGAGCGGGCAGGAAAGACAGGCAATAGGTTTTGACTTCTTTTGAACCGAAAATTTTACGTACCTCTTGCCTCTTTTCGTCAATTAAAAGAAATCTGCGCCGGGCTAAATCCAGGATTGTGGCGGTAAGATCGGGGGGTTTGATCTTTTTAAAATTCCACAGGGTGCTTAATTCCGCCGGACTGTACCCGGCCGGCAGCTCGCGGTAGTAGGGACCGTTAAATTGGGTGGGGTAGCTGCCCCCATACTTGCGCCGCAAAAGATAGACGATTCCCAGGGCAAACAATAAAATAGCTGTGGCCCCGCCAATTTCCGACCTGGCAAGTTGGCGCTTCCGGTTGGCATCCCGGGCCCAGGCCTGTTCTTCTGCCAGGATGTCCCCGAGTACCGTTTTGTCCGTAAAAGCGCCTGCCGGGGCGCCGGAGAACAAGTCCGCCGGCATAACTACCCTTCCTTCTACAAAGGTATGGGGAGGAAGGTCTTTAACGTGCCAGGTGACAGCATCTGGGGCGGTAAAATTCACTTCACCGTTTAAGGGGCCATGCCCCCAGATTCGTATATCTTCACCCTGTTTATAATTGGCTGCGCCCGGCGGGAGTTTCAGGTTTACCTGCACCTCATGCACCCTTTGGGCGTTGTCGGAACCAATAAATTTGCGGTATAGCTCGGCAACGTCCTTGTGCACCTTAATGGCGTTGCCGACCCGGTAGGATACGTCAAAGGTGCGCACCTCATCCCTGGCATTTATACTCCAGTCGATGGTTGTTTTACTGTGCTCACTTTTAACCAGATAAGTGCCCGGCGGGCCATATTCAGTGCCAGGATTAAATTTGTAGGGTTGGCCCCCCTCGGACACCACCACATCCTCAACCGGAGAATCACTTCGGGGGATACTGAGGAAAAAGCCGTTCCACTGGCCGGAAAAATTAATGGTCAGTTTTTCTGTAACCTGCATGGAAGCATCCGGTAACGCCACCGCCTCCACCACAATCTGCCGCATGGTCAGACTGCGTTCCGCCCGGGCCGGTGCGGCAAGCCCCAACGGCAAAAGCAGGCCGGCAATTAGAATAATCAGGCCGCTTCTTAACCTCAGCCAGTTCTTGCTGTCACTTTTCATTATGGTTAAAGCCCCTTTAAAAATTAACTTTAACATTTTGCCTGGCCTCAGCCTCTTCCTGGAGGGTGAAGTAATCAGCCTTCTGAAAACCAAATGCACCGGCAAACAGGTTGTTCGGAAATATTTCAATTTTTGTGTTGAACATCTGCACCGTATCATTGTAAAACTGACGGGAAAAGGATATCTTGTTTTCTGTGTCACTCAGTTCGGACTGAAGCTGGATGAAATTGGTGTTGGCCTTCAGGTCCGGATAAGCTTCCGCCACCGCGAACAAAGATTTTAAGGCGCCGCTCAAAATATTTTCCGCCCTGGCCTGCTCGGTGATACTTCCAGCCTTGACAGCCATATTTCTGGCCTGGGTTACCTTTTCCAGGGTCTCCTTTTCGTGCTGGGCATACCCTTTAACCGCGCTGACCAAATTGGGGATCAAGTCGTACCGCCTTTTGAGCTGCACGTCCACCTGGGACCAGGAGTTTTGGACCCTTTGCCGCAGCTGTACCAGCTTGTTGTAGGTAGCTATTAAAAAAACACCTATAAGCAGCAGCACAACCAACAGGCCGATTATACCCGTGGACATCCCGTAAGCCTCCTTTAATTTTAACGCTTCTTCCCTGCCAACCTGCCCGGCAAACTAATCCGGCTAACCCCGCGGCAATAAAATTTGGCCTGAAGCTAAACAGATCGATGGACAATAGTATTGTAACACAGTTACATCCGTACAACTGGTACATCTTCACATAAACATAGCAAACCCTTCTATTTCCCTGGGTTCTTTGTTGATGCTGCGCCCTGATGCGCGGATGGCCCCCAGCAGCCTGTCAAAATTGCGAATAATGGTACTGCCCCACTGATCGGTATACCAGATGTAAAGGGGCTTTCCCCGGCTGCCCAGCTCCAGGCCCCCGTAAGCAGCAGTGGCTGCCAGCACGGCCCCGCCCACCGGCTGGGGGGAACTGCGCCCGCCAATAAAGGAAAGCAGGGCCAGGGTCATAAACAGCTTGCGAAACCAGCCCGGGTTTTTCAAGGAAACATGGGAAACCGAGTTTATTTCCGCAAAGGGCAACTCCCGCACCCCCTTAAAAGTAATCAGGTATAAGGCGTCCGAAGTCAATTCAATCCGGTAGGACGCATACCAGGCGTTATAGTAAAAGATCGCTACCACGAACAGCGCCAAAAACCACATGGCTGCGCTTATTGGCCACAGGGAAGTAAGGGACTGTACTGTACCGCCGCTGATCACGAAGGGCAGGCCGTAAAAGGGTGCAAGGAGAATAACGGCTACTATGTCTCCGGCCGCCAAATTGCTTGCAGCATATACAATGTCTTCTGGTTTCCTCTTGCGCCGGGGCAGGAAAAAATACAGCAGCAGTCCGGCTGCCAGGACGCCCGTGCCAAACAGGCGGCAGGGATGATAAAGCCAATCCGGCGCAACCCTGTAGGGTTGGTACATGGCCGACACTGTCCACTGGTAGTCTTCGAATTTTATTAGCAGGCAGGAATCACCCCGGGCAGTTTTAATATAAAGCCTTTCATCCATTATAAAGCTAAGCCCCCATTGGGCAAAGGGAAGTTCATCCGGCTTAAAGAACACCGGCACCGGTCCCGTGGGTTTCCAGAAGTCGTCCTTATCCGTTTTGCTCACCCTGTTGCCGTAAATGGATAGCCCGTACTGTCCATAACTGGCCAGCTGCACCTGCTGGAAAAAATCCTCCCACTGCCCCTCTTCAACCAGGGTTACCCGGCCGCCGGTTTTTTCCCGGATATACTGATCCAGGGGCAGCTGGCTAAGTCTTTTTCTCTCAGAGGAAACATAACCGCTGGCCGGCTTAAGCTCCCGGGCCTGTTCCTGTTCCCAATCTACCGCGGTAACACTGACTACGGACGGGGTTACATAAAAATACAGCCCGACTCCCAAAAGAATACCAATTAATAAGGCTACCCGGCGCCACAACTCCAAACGGCCGGAAGCAACCTGCATCTTATATCCCCCTTTCATTTGCACCTATGTACCCGCCGGCACAAAAACATAGAAACCGCAGGGGGATCGTTATCCCCGGTTTAAGGAAAGCCACCGTCCACGAACATCTTCCCGGAAGCCACCGCGCTGCCGGGCAGGTCCCCCGGGACCATCTGGCCGGACCATTATTAATACTGGGTGCGGTCATCCTTGACAACTGCGTAATTGGGTGTGCCCTCCCTTCCCCGGAGCTGAAAAAAATAATTGCCGCAAAAGCTATTGTAAACTTTTCCGGCATATTGAGCGAAAACCTGTTATTCTGCACACCGGGGGGATATCGCCTGCATACGCAAATATCATCCGGCTTCTTAAGACCTGTGACAACTAACATGTACACCTCGCCGGCGACGGACACCCGGATGGCGGCTGTTCTATGTCAGCCAATTCCCCACTATTTTAAAACCGTGGAAATAAGTTTATTTTTTGCTTGTTCCAGAGCATCCTGCTCTGCCAGCCATTGTTGGGCAAAATTTAGGAATAATTTGAGTGCAGGTGGTGAATCGGAGGTTTCACGCACAGCAAGATAAATCCCCCTTTGAATGGCTGGATTCAGTTCAATAATACTGATATTGTCAGCCTTCTCCGCTTCGGCCACTTTTCTGGAAACCACGGAGATAACAGGTCCCTCGCGCACAAGGGAAACAATATTCCTGGCAACATAGCAGGTTTTGGCCAGAATAGGGCTAAAACCCGCAATCTGACAGGCCCTGTTAAAATCATAAAAATGTCCGGAAGTAGGAGGAGTTAAAACAAATTCCTCGTCTTGTAATTCTTTAATATCAACCACTTTTCTATTGGCAAAACGATGTTTTTTATTGGTGACAACAACCATCCTGTCAGTTACCAATTTATAATACTTCAGGTTCGGATTCGGTTTATGCATTTGAACAAAGACCGCGTCAACTTCATTGTAAAACAGCATATCTAATAGCTTTTCACACAGGCCCTCAACAATATTAATTTTCATTCCCACGGAACTGTGATGGAAAGATGACAGCAGGTTCGGCAGGTTATAATAACCGATGACAGCCAAAATTCCCAGCCTGAGCTCTCCATTGACAGCAGTATGGCATTCTTTACCGGCAAATTTAATCTTATTTATGTCTGATATGATTCCACCAACGCATGTGAAAAATTTTTCCCCCGCCGGCGTAAGACGTACTAACCAGTCCCCCTTCAAAAATAAACAGACACCCAATTCTGCTTCCAGGCTATCAATCTGTTGTGATAATACGGACGGAGAAATACATATTTCTTCTGCGGCACTTGTAAAACTGCGGTGTTTCGACACAACCAAAGCGTATTCCAACTGACGCATTTCCATCCTACCAACTCCCGGTAATTGACTTTGCCTTATTACTCATGCTAATTGTATCACAAACACGAAGCAATAAAAGTTCTTTACGAGCAAAAACATAAGTTTTTCTGCCGGGCGCACAGGAGCCGCCCTCCTGAACCAAATAACTTAGTACCGGGTACCTGAGTTATTAAGTTATTTAGCTGGGTATCTTAGATGAATCCTTTTTCTTTGGCTTTCATCACCCCCTGGAAAATAGCGTCGTCAGTGTTTATTGCTTCGAATTTGAAGGTTTGGGCCGTGCCGGGTATGTCCGGCGCAAACAGCAGGCCGAATGAGCAATTCCCGGAATTATATTTTACGACAATCAAATACTCCGTAATCTGCGTCACTACTTTGTAATCAGGCAAACAACCACTTCCCTTTTACCAGAATAACTTAGTAATGTGTACCGGGTACCTGAGTTATTAAGTTATTTGGGATTTTATCAGGCGGTGACGATGCAGCTGTCGGCCTGCAGGCCCAGTTTTTCTACAGCCGCTTCCCGCATTTTGTATTTCAGAATTTTCCCGGCGGCGTTCATGGGAAATTCCGTTACGAAATCGATGTAGCGGGGAGTTTTGTGCTTGGCTATGTGAGCGCGAATGTAATCCTTGAGTTCGCCTTCGGTCAATATTTCGTTATCCTTGAGGATCACGCAGGCCATAATCTCCTCGCCGTACTGTTTGTCGGGCACACCAATTACCTGAACATCCTTCACTTTGGGATGGGTATAGATAAAATCCTCAATTTCCTTGGGATAGATGTTTTCACCGCCCCGGATGATCATATCCCTGATCCGGCCGGTTATTTTATAGTACCCGTTTTCGTCGCACCTGGCCAGATCGCCGGTGTGCAGCCAGCCATTTTCGTCAATGGCCGCTTTTGTCGCCTCGGGCATCTTGTAGTAGCCTTTCATGATGTTGTAGCCCCGGGCTACAAATTCGCCGTCAACATCAGGAGGCAGGTCCCGGCCGGTCTCAACGTCAACGATTTTGCATTCAATGCCCGGCAGATTGCGGCCAACAGTATTGACGCGCAGTTCCACGGAATCATCGGTGCGGCTCTGGGTAAAACCGGGGGATCCCTCTGTCTGGCCGAACACAATTGTCAGTTCCGTCACGTTCATTTTATCCACCACATCCTGCATCACCTTCACCGGGCAGGGACTGCCAGCCATAATGCCGGTCCTCATATGGGAGAAATCCGTCTTGGGGAAATCCTCGTGCTCAAGCATGGCGATAAACATGGTGGGAACGCCGTTGATGGCGGTAATATTTTCCCGGTTTACAGCGTCCAGGGACAGCCTGGGTGAAAAATACGGCATGGGGGTCATGGTCGAACCGTGGGTCATTGACGCCGTCATGGAAAGCACCATACCAAAACAGTGGAACATGGGTACATGAATCAGCATCCGGTCAGCGGTGGAAAGATCCATACAGTCACCGATGTTTTTACCGTTATTTACCACATTGTAGTGGGTGAGCATAACGCCCTTGGGGAAACCGGTGGTTCCCGAAGTGTACTGCATATTGCAGACATCGTGCCTGTTGATGGAAAGGGCGCGGTGGTAAACCTCCTCCAGGGGGACCTGCTCAGCCATGGCCACGGCTTGAGCCCAGGTAAGGCAGCCCTTCTGTCTGGATTCAACGGTGATGATATTGCGCAGGAAAGGCAGACGCTTTATGTGCAGCGGTTTTCCCGCCTCGGCGGTTTCCAACTCGGGGCAAAGCTCCTTTATTATGCTCACGTAGTCCGAATCCTTGTATCCGTCGACCATGACCAGCGTGTGCGTGTCCGACTGGCGCAGCAGATACTCCGCCTCATAAATTTTATAGGCGGTGTTTACCGTGACAAGAACGGCGCCTATCTTGGTGGTTGCCCAGAAGGTGATAAACCATTGGGGAACATTAGTCGCCCAGATGGCGACATGGTCACCGGGCCTTACACCCATGGCGATTAACGAGCGGGCAAATGTATCGACATCGTCCCGGAACTCGGAATATGTTCTGGTATAACCAAGGGTGGTATAGCGAAAGGCATACTGCTCGGGAAACTCTTCCACCACACGGTCAAGCACCTGGGGAAAGGTCAGGTCAATCAATGTATCCTTCTCCCAGATATATTTCCCCGTACGTGCGTTGTTTTCGAACAGGTGCCCCTTTACCACGCTTACACCGCTGTAACGGCTCATGTAGTTGGCAAAATTCGGGAATACCACTCCGGCGTCGTCAAGGTCCGCTGCCCAGCGCTTGACCCATTCCAATGATATAAAGCCGTCGTAGTTTATAGAGCTTAAGGCCAGCATCATGTCGTCGATGGGCAAATCCCCCTCCCCCATCATACGATACCGGATAGAGCCGTTCTCCACAACGGAATCCTTTATATGTACATACTTGATATAGGCGCCGAGGTTCTGCACTGTCTTTTCGGGTTTCTCCCCGGCAAACCGGTAGGGATGGTGCACGTCCCACAGGGCCGCCACCGCGTCACTTGCCACTTCGTCCAGCAGCCTGCACAGGCGGGCAGTGTCAGTATAGACACCATTGGTTTCCACCAGCAGGGTTACACCCTTTTCTTCGGCTGCCGGCGCCAGGCGCCGCAGGGCAGCGAGAATAATCCCGTCATCCACCTCGTCTATGGGATGCGGCTCCAGGTCAGCCAGGACGCGGATATATGGTGTGCCCAGCCTGGCGGCCAGGTTGATATATTGGACAATTTCCGCATGATTGTTCTCTGCGTTCTCGGCAAACTTCAAGCAGCAGCCGGAGGTAAGACACGGTATTTCCAGACGCAGCTCGGAAAGCTTTTCCATCGTTTGCGGGAGCTGTTCCTCGGAAAAAGGCTGCGCCCGGACCGCAGATATTTCCTTGCCCAGTCCCCTGATTTCAATGCCCTTAAAACCAAGGTCCTTGGCCATGGAATAGATTTCGACCCAGCTAAAGTCAGGACAACCAAGAGTAGAAAATGCAAGTTTCATAATTAGATACCCCCCCCTGAATTAAAAAGGCTTTCGTCTCCCGGCATTTCTGCCAGAGACGAAAGCATTAAACTCCCGTGGTACCACTCTTTTTGGTATGAGATCCATACCCTCTCTGCAGGCACCGGCCAATAGCGGCGAATGCCCCCCCATGATAACGGCGGGAAAACCCGTTCGAACCTACTTGCCCTTAACCGTCCCCATGACGTCTTTAAGCTTTCAGCTGACCGCTCAAGGGGGAGTTCACGTTTGCCCTGCGCGCTGTTTTCCAGCATCCAACAGCTCTCTGTGGCGCATGCCCGCAAAATGTTTGCCCTGTCATCGCATTTTAAATAATTTTCCGCTATGTTATCAAATAATCAACTGTCTGTCAAGGCGCAATTACCTGAAATCCGTATCCATTCTGAGATAATGTTACCCCAAATATTTTGCGAGAGATGTCACCCCCGGGTTGCATTGGTGGGATGATATTATCGATGGCACTGCCGCCGGCCCTTACTATATTATTGCGCAAACCTTCACCTGGAGCCGAACAGGGTGGCGGTTTTTTTCTTCAGGTCGTCCAGGCAGGAGTAAACAACCGGCACCACCACCAGGGTTAAAAGGGTTGAGGTAATCAGGCCGCCGATGACGGCGTGGGCCATGGGGGCACGGCTTTCGGCGCCCGAGCCCAAACCCAGGGCCAGGGGCGTCATCCCGAAAATCATGGCTAAAGAGGTCATCACAATGGGCCTCAGCCTGATCCGGGCCGCGTTCCCCAGGGCTTCGTCCCGCTCCACCCCCCGGGCGCGCTGCTTTTTGGTAAAGTCGATCAGCAAAATGGCGTTTTTCGTCACCAGCCCCATGAGCATAATCATCCCGATCATGGACATTATACTTAAGTCGCTGCCCGTGACCAGCAGCCCCAGGATGGCGCCCACCACGGCCAGGGGGATGGAAAGCATAATGGAGAAGGGATCGATGTAGCTTTCAAACTGGGCCGCCAGGATAAAAAAGATGAAGAATATCCCGGCAAACAGGGCCAGAAACATGGTGTTGAAAGTATCACCCATAAACTCGGACTGGCCGCCGGCATAAATCCTGTAGCCTTCCGGCATTTCCAGTTCCTGCTCCACCCGCTTCATGAATTCTTTTTCAAATTCCCCCAGGGAGGTGTTTTCCAGGTTCGCCGACAGGGTTATTTCCCTGGTGCGATCGTAGCGGCTGATTTCATTCGGGGCGCCGGAAAAGACGGTTTCGGTTACCTGGCTTAAGGGGATCATCCCGGGAAGGTAAATATTGCCCAAATCCGCCAATTGCCGGCGCTGGGTATCCACCAGGCGGACCCGCACGTCGTGGCGGTCCCCTTTCTCTTCGTACTGGCTTACAACTGTCCCGTTAAAGAGCGTGGCCAGGGTCTGGGATATCTGGGCCGTACTGACGCCTAAATCCGCCGCCAGATCCCTTTTAACTTCGACCCTGGCTTCCGGCTTGCCCGGCTTGTAACTCAACCCAACATCCACCGCCCCGGGGGTGCTTTCCATTATTTTTTGGGCTTTTGCCGCATATTTTTGTAATTCGGTAAAGTCTTCCCCCAGCACAAGGTACTGGACTGCCGGTCCCCCGACCATTTCCGACTGGTAGCTGACCACTACCTTGACGCCGGGCAAAGAGTTCATCTTTCGCCGCAGTTCGCCGGATGTTTTATCAATTGGGGACTGCCTTTGCCCCTTTTCCGGAACTTTGACATAAATACTGGCGCCCCCTGCCCTGACAGTGGAGTAGATTTTAAGCACTTCGGGATAACTCTGGATAATACCCTCCAGTTTTTCAGTCATTTTTCCGGCTGCGTCCAGGCTCAACCCGGCGTCAAACTCCGCCGTGATGTTAATCTCACCCAGGTCGGCAGAGGGCAGAAAGCTGGAACCCAGGTAGGGTATGAGCGCGAGGCTCCCAATAAATAAAGCCACAGCCACTCCCAGGGTCTTTAAACGGTTGTTCAGCACAACTTTTAAAAAATTGGAGTATTCTGTGGTTATCTGGTCAAAGACACGGTTAAACCACGCTAAAAATTTTCCCAGCGGCCCCCCGGGGACATAATCCCCGGTTTTTAAATGCCGGGAAGCCAGCAGGGGCACCAGGGTAAAGGAAACCAGCAGGGAAACCAGAACACTGCAGACCACAGTAATCCCGAACTGTTTAAAATACTGCCCCACGATTCCGCTCATCATCCCCACGGGCAGAAACACCGCCACCACCGTCAAAGTGGTGGCCGTTACCGCCAGGCCCAATTCAGCGGTTGCCTCCCGGGCCGCTTGAATGGGGTTCTGCCCCATCCGCAAATGACGGACAATGTTTTCAATTACCACGATGGAATCGTCAATCAGCAAACCCACCGAAAGGGAAAGGGCCATCAGGGTCATGTAATTGATGGTGTAGCCCAGCAGGTTCATGGCAAAAAAGGTGGCAATAATGGAAGTGGGTATGGACAGGGCGCTGATCAGCGTGCTGCGCCAGTCCCTTAAAAAAATAAACACCATTACCACGGCCAGGAAAGCGCCCTCCAGGATGGTCTTTTGCACATCATTGACCCCATTCCGGATATCCGTGGAATTGTCCTTGACCACATCAAGGAAAACACCGGGGGGCAGCTCCCTTTTTATACCATCCACAGTTTTCAGAATCTGGTCCGCCAGGGCCACAGTGTTGACCCCGGACTGTTTTATGACGTCAATGCCGATGGCGGGCCTGCCCTGATAGCGGGAATAGCTGTCCTGGTCCCTGGCCCCGTCCGCCACCGTGCCGATATCCCTGACAAATAGCTGCACACCTTCCCGCCGGGCTACCGGGAGGCTGGAAAACTCCTCCACCGAGTTCACTTTTCCCACAGTACGCAAGGTCATTTCCAGGCCATCCTTGCTTACCTTGCCCCCCGGGATATCCAGGTTTTCACTTCGCAGACTCCCCAGCACTTCCGGGATAGCAAGTCCAAAGGCGGCCAATTTTCCCTTGTCCAGCTGAATTTGTATTTCTCTTTTCTCGGCGCCGTACAGGTTTAAAGCGCCAACACCATTTATTGTTTCCAGGCGGCTCTTGATGGAATCGTCCACGATTTTAGACAGTTCACGCATGGTAAGATCCCCGGTCACAGCCAGGGAAAAGATGGGTACGGCCATGGGATCGAATTTGGAGATAACCGGCTCTTCGCTGTCCTGGGGCAGCCGGCCCCGGATAGCCCCCACCTTATCCCGGACATTCTGGGCGGCCACATCGGGATCGGTTTCCAGGGTAAACTCCCCGAAAGTAATACAGATCCCTTCCCGGGCGCTGGTATGAATATGCTTCACCCCGGCTATCTGACCGAAGGCTTCCTCCAGTTTTTGGCCGATTTCGGACTCCACCTGCTCGGGCGAAGCCCCGGGCAGGATAACAGTAACCGCTACGTAGGGGAATTCAACATCCGGAAAATCGTTGATTTTAAGACCAGCATAACTGACGATGCCCAGTACCACCAGCGCCAGAATAGTTACAGTGGCAAACACCGGTCTCTTCAAGCTCAGGTTGGTTAAAAACATTGCTTAAGCCCCCTGTTGCTGTGAATCCGCGATTATAATCCGGTCCTGATCCTTTAGCTTGTTGGTATCGGTGACGATAACCTGCTGTCCTTCGGTTAGCCCGGACTTGATTTCAACTGACTGGTCAATAACCCCGCCGGTTTCAACCTGCTGCCGCCTGGCCCGGTCATCCTCGGCAATGAAAACGAAATATAATCCCTCCACGCTGATAACCGCATTTTGGGGCACAACCAGAACTTCATCGACTTCGCCGGACTTGATTTCCACCCCGGCATACATGCCCGGTTTCAGAAGATGGCCGGGATTGGCAAGTCTGATTTTGGTTTCGAACACCCTGGCGGACTTGTCCGCAGCGGGGTTAATAATTTCCACCCGTCCTTCAAATTTCCGGTCGCCGAAGGCATCCACCGTCGCTTCAGCCCTCTGGCCCGGCACAACCCTGGCCAGATTCTTCTGCTCCACATTGATTACCAGGTAAACCGAAGAAATATCCTGCACCGTCATCAAAGGCGCCCCGGGCGACAAAACCTGGCCGGAAGTAACACTGCGGCCGGCTACGAAGCCACCGATGGGGGAAACGATGGTGGCATTGCGCAACGCTTCCCGGGCCGCGGCCACCCCCGCGGCGGCTGTTTCCACGTCTGCTTCCGCCGCTTTCAGTCCGTTTTCCGCATCCTCAAAATCTTTGCGGGAGACAACTTCACTGTCATAAAGTTCCTGTATGCGCTTAAAATTGGCCCCCATGGCATTCAGGTTGACCTCCGCCTTTTTCAAGGCGGCCTCACCGGCTGCCAGACCATTGACATAATCCTGATCTTCCAGCAAAACCAGCGGCTGGCCAACCGTCACCGCCGCGCCGTTGTCCGCCAGCACCCGGGTGACCCGGCCGGGGGCCCTGGCGCTGATCAGTGCTTCATCAAAGGCTATGATGCTGCCGGTATATTCCAGAATGTTTTCTTTTTTCACCTTTTCCGCCGCCATAACCTGCACCGTCTGGCTATGTACTTCCGGTGGCTCAATATTTTTCTTGTCCAGAATCTTTACGCTGATAACAAAACCAAGGGCTATTATCAGCGACAGGGGGATCAGCCAGTATTTCCATCTAAATTTCAATACTTTCACCTCGTAGCTGTTTTTAGCCTTTAATAGGATTTCCCTTATTCCCGTACTCCAGATAAAATATCCCCGCGACCTTTCCAACCAGATTTAAAAATTTGGCGGAAAAGTTTCCGCCTGTTCCACAGGTTTCCCGGGGAGGCTATAAAACCGGGGCTCCGCCTGTTCCGGTTCAATTCAAAACTTTTTCCGGGGGATGGTATAAACCGGGGCTTCACCGCTTCGAAGGATTCCGGGGAAGGTTATTAACCCGGGGAACTTTGCAGCCGCTTTATGGCTGTATATACGCATCTGCAAAATTAATACCTTAAAAAAGTTTTCTCTTTATTATAGCTTTATGAAAGATGCGCTACAATGGGTTAATATTTCAACAGGCACTTTTTATCGCCGGACGCATTGCTGATTCCACCTAATATAATTTGTTTTTTATACAAAGAAGGCTGCCCAACACTGTCCGGGGTCCCCTCTTTTCGTTAACCGTTAGCCATAAGCTGCTAACCGTCAGCCACCGCGTCAACTGCAAAGACAAACCGGCCTGGGTAAAGGCCGGGAACCGACGGGAACTGGCGGAAAGCTCTTCGAAGACGGGGATTTCCCTTTTCCCGGGTTTATGTTACCCTAAGACTGTACATGGGCTTGTCCCGGGCAACAATTTCAGTCAAGTGGATAAAACCATAGGATATACAAAGCACTGGGAAAGAAAAGGTTTTTAGTTTTATTTAATGGAGGGTTGACAATGGAATACAGAGTACTGGGTAAAACAGGATTAAAGGTATCCGTGGTGGGATTCGGCGGCATCCCCATTCAGCGGGTTTCAGCTGTGGAAGCCCACGGCATTGTGAACAGGGCCCTGGATCTGGGCATCAATTTTTTTGATACCGCCCGCGGCTACACCGACAGCGAGGAAAAGCTCGGCGCGGCTTTAAAAGCCAGGAGAAATGAGGCCGTCATCGCCACCAAATCCATGGCCAGAACAGGCGAAGCCATGGCCGCGGAAATTAAGGTCAGCCTTAAAACCATGGGCCTGGACTATATCGACCTGTACCAGCTGCACAATGTCAAGAGCCAGGGGGAACTGGACAAAGTCCTCAGCCCGGAGGGCGCCCTGGCTGCATTGATTGAGGCTAAAAAAGCGGGCCTGGTCAGGCACATAGGGATAACGGGACATATTAAGGAATTCCTGGCCCGAATCCTGGACCTGAAGGAAATTGAAACGGTGCAGTTTCCTTTTAACGTGGTGGAAACCGGAGGCGTTCCGGAGCTGTTGCAACAAGCCGGGGCCAGGGGCACGGGGGTAATTGTTATGAAACCAATGGCCGGCGGCGCTTTGACCCGGGGGAACCTGGCCCTGCGGTACATCCTGGAACACGATGTAACCACCGCCATCCCCGGGATGGATTCGCTCCGGCAGGTGGAGGAAAACGCCGGAGTGGGAAATGCCCTGCTGCCCCTGACCGCCGCCGAGAGGGAAGAACTGGCCGGGGAAGCCGAAACCCTGGGCGGCGCCTTTTGCAGGCGCTGTGAATACTGCAAGCCCTGCAACCGGCAAATCGATATCCCGGCGGTATTTTTGCTGGACGGCTATTACACCAGATACAATTTACATGAATGGGCCAGAGAGCGCTACCGGAGCCTGGGGGTTGGGGTGGAAGCCTGCATCCAGTGCGGCGAATGTGAAGAAAGGTGCCCCTATAACCTGCCTATCCGGCAGATGCTGGCCGAAGCGGGGACCCGGCTGGGGTAACTGGGAAACTCTATTTTAACATCTCTCGTACTTCACCCGGCCTGAATGTCCATCTCGGTCTGGTTATCCATAACAATGGTAAAATGGCTTAAAGAGATAGGTATGATAATGTTGCGATCAACAAGCCTGGTGAAAACCCAGCTCTGGGTTTCAATCCCAACTGATGGCGTTGCCTCCAGGATTCCGATTGACGGCATTCCTCTTAGCCTGGAATTAAAAGGCCGGCCAGAAAAACCCCTTGCGCAACTTTACCCCAGGGTTGTTACAAGGTATGATTGCCGCCTTCCTTCTTCACCCTTTCAATTACCAGCCTGTAAAACTCCCGCCACTCACCGGACATGTGTTTAAGACCCGCCGGCTCCGGGCTTAAGGCTGTACCAGCGGTCCCCTCGTTTTTGGCGGCGGCGGCCTTTTTCCCGGCCATACGCTTCGCTTTATTCTTCTCTTTCTTTTTTGCTCTCAAGTAGGATCCCCCTCCCCCTGGCCTGATTCGCCCCGGAATTACTCCAATAACGGCGGATCAGACGCTCACCCAATCTTTGCGGAGGGTGAAAAGCTCTCTCAGTTCGCCGGTGGAGATTTCTGTGAGCCAGGCCTCACTGCCGCCGATGATCCGCTCGCTTAAATCCGACTTGCGTTCCAGCACTTCATCGATACGCTCCTCCATGGTTCCCAGGCTGATGAACTTATGAACCATAACGTGACGGTTCTGCCCAATCCTATGGGAGCGGTCGGTGGCCTGGTTTTCCACGGCAGGGTTCCACCAGCGGTCAAAATGAAAGACGTGGTTGGCGGCAGTGAGGTTCAGCCCCAGGCCGCCGGCCTTCAAGGAAAGGATGAAAATATTGGGGCTATCCCCGCCGTTTGAGGCCGACCCCTGGAAACGGGCCACCATTTGGTCCCGCTCCTTCCTGGGGGTGCCGCCAAACAAATAATAGGAAGGCTCTCCCAGCTCCCTCAGCAATACCTCCTGAAGCAGTTGGCCCATTCTGACGAACTGCGTAAATATAAGACAGCGATCCCCTTCCTGGCGCAACTGGGCAATCATTTCCAGAAGGCGCTCCACTTTTTTGGAACGTCCGCTGATGTCCCGGACTTTTCCCGGCGGGTCTTCTTTAAGCAACAGCGCCGGGTGGTTACAGACCTGCTTCAGCCTGCTCAGGGTGGACAGAATCAGACCACGGCGGCCCATACCCTCATATTCCTCCAGTTTTTCAAAAAGATCGCGCAGGACGCTTTCATAAAGGGAGGCCTGTTCCACCGTCAACGGTACGTATTCCTTCTGCTCCTGCTTCTCCGGCAGATCCAGTTCTATGGCCGGGTCGCTTTTAACCCGGCGCAGGAGGAAAGGACGGATCAGCTTCTGCACCCGGCTGATATCCGCCTCGTCCTTTTTTTTCTCGATGACGCCGACAAACTTGCGGCTGAACTCCCCGCTGCCCCCGAGGTAACCGGGGTTAATAAAGTCATAAATGGACCACAGCTCGGTGAGGCGGTTTTCCATCGGGGTTCCCGTCATGGCGATGCGATGGCGCCCTTTTAACCGCCTGATTGCCGCGGCCTGCTTGGTATAGGCGTTTTTAATGTTCTGGGCTTCGTCCAGACAGATGCAGTCCCAATCCACCGCGGATAGTTCAGCTTCATCCAGGTGCGCCAGATTGTATGACGTAAGCACCACGCCGGCCCCTTGTACGGAGGGGAGAAAATCAGCGCCCCTGGACCGCTGGGGGCCGTAATGCAGACGGACACCCACCTCCGGGGCAAAGCGGGCCAATTCCTTCTGCCAGTTGCCCAGGACCGACGTGGGGCAGATCAGCAGGGCCGGTTGGGTTGGATTTTCTTCTTCCCGGACTTTTAACAGGTAGGCAATCCACTGGATTGTTTTGCCCAGGCCCATGTCGTCAGCCAGACAACACCCCAGGCCGAAGCGGCGCAGGAACAACATCCAGGCGGCGCCCATTTGCTGGTATGGCCGCAGGGCGCCCCGGAAAGACAACGCCACCTCCGGAACAGTTATTTCAGTGAGGTTGCCCAGCTGTTCAACCATCCGCGCCAGCTGCCCGCTCAGTTCAACCTCCACCCGGAGCGGATCATCCTCCGCGCCCGCCTCTTGTTCCGCCGGGGTTGCCGCGGCCGGCCCCAGCAGGCGCAGATGCAGTATATCGCCCAGAGAAAGGCCTTCTTTTTTCCGGATGAACTTCTGGATCTTTTTTAAATAAGAAGGATCAAGTCGGATCCATTTGCCCCGGATCTGCATCAGACGCCGCTTTTTCTTGACTATTTCGCGAAATTCCGCTTCCGGCAGCTCCAGATCGCCCACTGCCAGGTTCCAGTCAAATTGCACAATCTGGTCGACCCCCAGCCGGCTTTCCTGCCAGGCGCCCACCGAGGAACGGGTCCTTATTTTCAGGGCCGGTACGAGCTTTTTGACTTCCCCCCACCATTTGGGCAGCAGGACAGTATGCCCGGCCTGGACCAGCCGGACGCTCCCGGAATCAAGAAATTCCCAGGCTTCCGCTTCATTCAGTTCCCGGCGCAGCCCGGCCCCCTCTTCCGCACCGCCCCCGCCGGCATCCCTCAGCCAGGGCAGAATGTCCATCCATTTCCCCGCGTCGCGCCGGATACGTCCCCGGTGCCGCCGCCATTCCGGCGGCAGCGGGGTATCCCGGTGAGACTTGCCGGATTCCCCGGGCCCGCCGGACGTCCAAAACCCATTGTCGTTTGCCCCCCTGGGTTCTCCGGACTCGCCGGATTCTCCGAACTCGACTGACTTCCCAGACTCACCGCACTTACATGACTCACTGGAACCCCCGGATTCACTGAACTTCCCTGTCCAACCGTTTTCACCGGTCCCGGCAGATTCCCCGGGCCTGCCTGATTCCCCGGCTACCCCTGTCCATACCGCGCCTCCGGGCTCCCCGGATTCTCCGAGCTCCCCTGGTTCCCAGGGAAATACCCGGGTGACATCCTGCTTATCCTGTAACATAATATTTAGGCCCCAGGGGGCGCCGTCCTTCTCCGGCTCAGCCAGTTCCAGGCAGGTCCGGAAGGGCGAGTTATCCTGCCGCCAACCCACGGCCTCCAGCCAGGTTTCTTCGTCGCCGGTTGCCGGCTGGGGATCCCGGAGGGGAACCAGCAGCGGGTAAGACGACATTACTTCCCCCCAGGCCCCTCCTATAAGCGGGTCCTGTTCAATCAATTCCTCGATGATCAAACCGGCCCACTCTTCCAGGCAGGGCAGCGTCATGGCCGCCTCCGGCAGGTCAGTGGCGCAGGCCCGCTCCCAATCCAGGCGCCACCCCCGCCGGCCCGCCGCCCAAAGATCGTAGTCCGGCTTCCAGTGACCCGCGGCCAGGGCTTCCTTTAACAGCGGCGCCGCTGCCCTGAGCTCAATAATTCCTTTGTCCCAATACCATTCCATTTCACCGGACCAGGTTCGGCCGGTAAGGAATTCCAGGGCTGTAATTGGGGTGAGAAAAAACCCGTCCCTGCCCAGGTAGTTGCCGCTGTCGATGAATGTCCCGTAGCAGGAAGGCTCATGTCTGGCAAAAAGCAGGTATATCAAATCAAGACCGTATACTGCCCTGCCGCCGCTCCAAAGGAAAAATCCCTTTCCTGAAACCCACTCTAAAAAAACTTTGATGCCGCAATCCGTCATAGGGAGATCAGCTTTCCTTTCCGCAGTTCTTCCTGAAACGCCCTCAAGCGCGGGTAGTACGAAGCAAGACGGGAAATAAAGGTTTCCCATTCCTTTTTTCTCTTTTGTTTTAAATAGATAGAACGCAGCTTTTTCAGAAGCCTGACCGCCGCCTGGTAGGATTTCCGGCCTTTGGTCTCAATGAGCCTGGCCGCCCACTGGTGGTACAGGGGAATCAGCACTGCCGGTTCCTGGGATTCCAGAAACCGCAGGTCGCCTTTGTTAATACTGAAACCGGCGTGTCCCAGGTAGCTCAGGTTCAGTTCAACCCATTCCCTGTAGAGGCCTGCCTCCAGGAGATAATTGGCGTAGACGGGGAAGACGCGGCCGTGGGGCAGCCAGAACCGGAACAGCTTGACGAATTGGTCCGGCATACCACTCTTTTCCGCCCCCCTGGCGCAGTAGCGGCAAACGCTTTCAACTACCCCCGGTTTGGCCTTCAGCACCGCGGGGGCCAGCCAGCGCAGCCAGGCCAGCAGGGTGTCCCAATCCTCCGCCCCGGCCAGGCAGTCCAGGTAAAAGAGCATGTCCCCGACCCGTTTCCCCTTCGGCTTCCGGAGCACGGCCAGGGCCGCTTCCTTCCTGCCGCCGGTAATATACAGGCTGGCCAGCGCCAGGGCGGCAGTATAATATTTCTGCCGGTTTTCTCCAGCCTTCTTGATCGTTTCTTCCAGATAAGTCCTTTCCTCTTCCCATCGTTCCGGGCTATTGCCGAAAATCCCGCACAGCAGGCGGTAAATCCAAAGCCAATCAAAAAGCTTCTTCTCATCCTGGAAAAGAAACAGGTGAACAATCTCAACAAGCCTCAGTAAATGATCCTGGTATTCAGCAGACCCGCCGGACAAAACAAATGCAACAGAAGAAAAGGCATCATCAAAATCATCTTCAATCAGGCCAACACCAAAACCGTCCCCGGATGAGGGCTCCCGTCCCTCCGTCTGCTCCTCCAGCCCCGCCATAAAAAACAAGCAGCCGTACAAGCGGAACAAATCCCTGGCCGGCAAAGGCCAGCGCTCACATTGAAGTGACAGGCGGCTGGTAAATTCATCGTATAACCTGACTGTGAAGTACGTTTCATCCGCCGGCCGTACGGGAAATGAATATAAATAGCTGTTTTTGGCCTCCCTGAGCCGCCGGTACTGGTGCTCATAATACTTATACCAGCTTTCCGCCGGCCCCTCCGGAGTTGGAACAGGAAGAGCTTTCTTTGTTTGGACCACTTGTTTCGCAGGGGAGGTCAACCCCCGGGCGGGAGCACCGGCCCCGGGGTATATCCCGTCCGGCGCCGGCATGTCACCATAGTGATGAAAAAACACGGCGGCAATATGCTCACACAGTTGTTTTCCGGCACAAGTGCAGGTGCTCAGGGGAAAGTTGTCGATATGAAATTGGACAACATACTTCTTCCCGTCCCCAATATCCTTAACCTGGGCGTAAATCCGCGGTCCGAACAACCTGGCGTATTCCACACGGCCCTGCCGGCAATGCTCCTTTCCCTTTTCCAACAGTTCCGGGTCCAGGAGGCGGGTTACTCCGGCAGCCATAGCCCTGGTCTTCTCATCAAAAAAAATATCCCTGCCCATGTGCGATGACACCCTTTATTTTTATAATCACCTTAAATCAGGTCAGTTGTTCTGTCTGCTGCTGAATATTATTATAACAGAAATAACTTACCGGCACAGAACGACGCGGCAACTTGCCAATACTGTTTTCAACCGGCATCATCTCCTGCATATATCGATACTTGGTAAGACATTTCGATAACCTTTGCCCGGGGTGTGATTAAGAATACAGAATCCCTTGACGCCCGGCGCCAGGGGATTCCGCATATTGATTGATCAAATGAGCACTGTGATATACGGACTTATCGCTGCCGCCATTATTATCCCAAAATACAAATTGTGCCTTCACTGCTGAAGCACTTATTACAGGAAATACACTTTGCCGGAGCAGTATCTTTTTCCCAGCGGTTGATTAAATCGCTTTCACAAATCAATGGCCGGCAAAGAGAAAAGTACTCAATAGCGGTGTTATTTAAAATATCTGTCATTGCTTTAACATCCCTGTTACCGCCGACTAATATGACCGGCGTTTTGATTTCTTGCGCGACTTCAGAAGCATATTTTTTGTAGTAGGATTCTTGTTCAGGTGGAATTATGCGGGCGAAGCCCTCGTTCGGGCGGGAGGACCTGCTGCCGCCGCTGATTTCAATCGCGTCTATTCCCAAGTCAGCCAGTTTGCGGCATACATACTTGCAATCTGAAAAAGTCATCCCCTGCTCAAAAAAATCTTCACTGTTGATTTTTACCAGCACAGGATAGTCCGGACCAACCCTGTCCCTTATTGCCCCATAAGTTTCCAGCACCATTCTGGATCGGTCCGCGTAATTACCGCTATATTGATCCGTTCTGCGGTTATAATAAGGTGTCAAAAATTTACTTAATAAAAAGCCATGCGCCGCGTGTATCTGGACACCATCAAACCCGGCCTTCCTGGCTCTCTCCGCCGCATCAGCAAAGGCTTTTTGCACCAAGACAATCTCCCTCTCAGTCATTTCCCGCGGGATATTTTTAAAGGCCAGGTCTTCCACCGGGCTCGGTCCCCATACTGCCTTGCCGCTATTTGCGTCAACTGAAGCTTGCGAACCGTTGCAGGCAAGCTGTACGATGATATTGGCATTATACCGGTGAACCATCCCTGTCAAATCCTGATACTCATCAATAAATGTATTATCGTAAATCCCCGCCTGTCCGTGATAAACATTCTCCAAATCGCTTACAGAAGTAAGCCCCGTGATAATTGTACCTACTCCCCCTTTTGCCAAATCTCCATAGATTCCGTACAGCCTTTTTGTCATATGACCATTTTTATCAGCAAGCCTTTCAAAGGTTGCTGAGCGGATGAACCTGTTCTTCAGCCTCATACCCGCCAGTTCCGTTTCGTCAAACAAAGATTTCATTTAATTTCGCTCCTTTTAAAGTATTTATAGGGCAATTTATAATTTCATCAATTCAAGCCGGCTCTCTTACTGGTGAATTGATAAAACACACCTGCCACCGCCAGTAAAAAACCCGTTACCAGGAGAATTGCCTCGATGGAGATTATATCCGCAAGGGGGCCAAAAAACAGTATTGCCACCGGCATTGCGCTGCCGGTAAGGATTTGCACCAGGGAAAAGACCCGCCCCATCATGGCTTCTTCCACATTCTCCTGGATCAATACAGTTTGCGCGGTGGCGACAACCGGCAAAAACAATCCGGCCGCACCCATGATAAGCAGATAAACAGTGAAATTACCGGCCACACCCAGGAGAGCGAAAGAGACGCCGAATGCCACCAAACCAACAGCCACAGCAAGGATTTTATCCTTGAATTCGCCGCGCAGGGAGACAAAGACCCCGCCCACCAAGGAGCCAACTGTCCAGACTATTTCGTTCGCGGTCAGCCGCCAAACATCGCTGCCGAAGCTGCGTTCAACAAGCAACGGCGTTAAGACCGCGGCCGGCGTAATCAGGAAGAAGGATATCCCAAAGTAAAGCAAAACCTGTCTGAGCAGTTTGTGATTGAGGGTATAGGCCACCGCCTGGCGCAACTCGGCGAAAACAGACGCCGTTTCCCCGGGCCGGCTAATCTTTTCGACGCCAATAAAGCTCAGCACGGCGATGGCCAGGGAGGCCGTAACCACATCCAGCATAAAAGCCCAGCTAATCCCCACAGTCCCCAGCACTATACCGCCCACTGCGGGAGAAAGCAGCATCAATACTGAACTCAAGGTTTGGTTGATCCCCTGCACCCTGGTCAATTTTCCCAGCGGCACAATCTGCGGATACAGGGCAATGACGGCGGGCATTTGAATACCTGCGCCCATTGAGCGGATAAACGAAATTACCAAAAGCAGCTCAATACTCCGGTACCCGGCCCAAAAAGCAATCACCAGGCCCAGCGTGGCCAGGGCAATAAAGCCGTCCGCCAGCATAATAAGATGTTTGCGGTTATAACGGTCCGCCCAGACGCCGGCCCAGGGCGAAATAAGAACCTGGGGCAATAAAGAGAAGATGGTAAAAAGCATCACCCATTTGCCGGAAGAGGTCAACAGGGTGATATACCAGATAATGGCGAAACTGACCACGGAGGAGCCGAAAAGAGATATGTTTTGACTGGCTAAAAAAAAGGCTATATTTCTTTTCCAGGAAGTTTCCTTGCCGGGCAGCGGTTTTGTGTCCATAAAATCGTCCCTTCAGTATTTACTGAGAAAAGGACACAATAAAAGACGCTGGAAAGCGCCACCGTCTTTTATTTATACTAATCCAATTTAACGCGACAAAAAAAGGTTAGTAATAAAGATGCGCCTTTTCCGGATTTGAATCGTTCAGTTTGTCAGAAAGGACGTACTTATCCCTGCTAATTGGATGAATCACAGGCATCATCCGGACAACTGTCATTTGCGCTCCGGCAAAGATACACATCTTTTTACACCTCCCTTTCAAAAATCTTATTTCATAATACTTTATTCCCTTAAGAATAGCAATAACCCTTTCTTCAATTCCGCTAAGAACGCCGCCGTCAAATTGGCTCAGGCCGTTGATGGAGGAGATGTAGTTGCTCTGGGCGTCGGTCAGCTCCGTGCCGCCATCAGTGCTGTTCACCGTGTTGCTGTGCCACTGGTAGGTGACGGCGCCGCTGTCCGAGATTGTAGCCGCCACCGTCAGCGCCGACGCCGCCTGGTCCACCGTGTAGGTGAACGGCGTGGTGCTCAGGTTTGTTGTGAAGGTCAGCTTCGCCGCTGTCACGGCGCCGGATGCAACGACGTTGAAGACATAGTTAGCTTGTACGGTATAGAGCTGCATATTGGGATTTACTCGACTCATGCTGTATACCTTCACCGACTGAGTGTCGGCCAGCGTTATCGTCGAGCTGGTGATTTTGGGAGGGGACTGCGGCACGCTGGAGCTGCTTATATATGTCCCGGAATAGGTCAACGTGGGCGACGTCGTACCTTCCGGCACGCCGATACGGGTGCGGCCTCGGCGCTTACAGCGGCGGTTCCGTCCGGGTTTTGCACCCGGTTCCCTATTCTTCCCCAGGCCGTACAACCGGGGAGACACTCGAAAAGATATGCAATTTGCCGGGAAAAATAAAAACGCTACCCCGGTAAGGGGAAGCGCTTCCGTTCTTCGGTCAGCCCATCCTCAAATCTGAAAGTATTTACCTGACTACAGTTTACCACATTATTTTCCTGCATTTCAACACTTTTCTGGGAAGGTACAGAAAATTTGCCCGACAAAATCAGACATCTTTCACCCAGCCGGGGAACCTTGTTACCAATTAGGAAGGAAGTGGAAGGGGACGAAAAAAGCGTAGTCGCACAGTAGCCCCCACTCTACTCTGGCCATAAGTCTTTAATTCCCCCAATCATTATTATATCGTGGAACCATACCAAGCCTGAAAGGTGTCGACAACCTCGTCACCTAATAATCCCTTGTTCCCGGCGGGAAGGCGGCCCGCACTTTACGGGCCGCCCTTGCGGGATTCTTTTCGGGGCAAGCAGGCTTTATTTCGCGAAATTTTCCATGAAATTTTGCAGAACCGCCGCCACCTCGGCGCGGGTGGCGGCGCCCTGCGGGTCGAGGACGCCGTCGTCCTTGCCCCGCAGCAGGCCGCGCCCCACGGCCCACCTTACGCTGTCCGCCGCCCAGTCAGACACGCCGCCCGCGTCCTTAAACCGCCCCAGGTCCCCGGCGACGAAGACGCCGCCGCCGCTTCGGACGGCATAGCGGTACAGGATAGCTGCCGTTTGCTCGCGGGTGATGGGATCGTTTGGTCCGAACAAGCCGCTGCCGCAGCCTTCCGCTACGCCGCAGCCGGCGGCCCAAAGGATAGCATCGGTATACCACTGACCCTCCCGCACATCGCTGAAGCTGTTTGCGGCGGCGACGGCAGGAGTCCCCGCCAGCCGGTGCAGCACGGTTACCAGCATGGCGCGGGTCATGGGAACATTGGGACTGAAGGCGCTATCGCCGGTACCGCTGAATAGGCCGTTTTGCATGACAAAGGCGACACTATCATAGAACCAGTCGCCTTTTTTTACATCGCTGAAAGGATTGATCCAGGGAACCAAGGGGGCCGGGACTACTGTTTCCTGACCGTAGCCGACTGCATAATAGGGCAGGCGCCCGGCAACGAAGGAAGCCAGACCGGTTTCCGTATCGTAAGCGCAGGCCAGTTCCTCCAGTCCGCCCGTGTCGTTCAGATACCAGACCGCAACACCCTCGGGGAATTCGCCTTCCAGCAAGGTGTAGGGCAGGGAGATGGCGAGCCTGGCGCCGTCGAAAACGCTGATGGCTTGGCCGCCGCTTAAGACGCTGATGCCGTAAACCTGATTGTCCCCCACGGTTTCCTGCTGCGCCGGGGTCAGGGCCGCCGCCGTGTCCACCTGCTCCAGGCTGATTGTGACAATGTCGCCCATTGCCTGGGTAGTGATAAAATCCAAAGCTTTGTTGGGGATGGTCATATGGCCGACGGGCGTCTCCACTGTCAGGTTCGCGTCTGTCTCCGAGGCCATGGAGGAGAAGGAGCTTTTGGGGAGCTCAATCGTTACCTTCCTGACCTCCCCGGTGATCTCGGGGACAATGACTATGTCCGCGCTGCTGTTTTCCCTGACGGCGGCGATGGCGGCGGCGATATCGGAAGCGCTGATGGCAACGGCCGCTTCACGGTTTGTGACCGTGGCCTTAGGGACCAGAGTATTATTATTGGTTCCGCCCGGGGTTACTTTCGGCGCGCCCTTCACCTGGATGGTGATGGTAAGGTAATCGGTATCGGTGGGTGGGTCGCCGTAAAACTCGGAAAACGCGCAATCAAGACGTATTACCGTGCCGTTGGAAACCGGTATGCTCGCCATGGGCTTATAGTTTTTGCCTCCGCTTTTATAGGTGAGGACAGCCCAGTAGTTTTCCTGCCGCGCCTCAAGGCAGATGCTCTTGACCGAAGGCGAAACTGTATAGATATAGTCGGTGACATCCTTACTGAAGGCAGGGGTAAGAACGCCGTAATTCTGCTTAAATGTAAGGCCGGTAATTTCCGCACTGGGGTTATTCCAGTTACAGCCGATGTCCGCGCCCAGTTGGCAGGTATACTGCCATTTTATGATATCGCCGTCCTCAACTTGGAATTCAGAAGCCCCCAGGTTAATAAACCAGTTATTCCATGTAATCATCCAGCCTGAGCCGTTGCCATTGGTAAATTCACCCAGGATTTCAGCATAAGTGCCATCTTTTAGGGTGAATTCTTTAATCAACTGCAGATAAAAGCCGCCCTCAATGGTACCCCAGTGTGAGTATCCGATACCAAGCGCCTTCAGCAAACGGATGGTGACGGCGGCTATGCTGTCTCCGGAAGCGTAAGGAACCTTCACGGCGGGGATAACAATGCCCAATCCCCTGCTATAGTCGGACTCCGGATCTGTACGCATTCCATAATCCTCAAAACTGACGGTGACATAGCCCTTAACCCGGCTGCCGCTTATGTCGAATACCAGATTCGATGTATCTGTCGTCCCGCCTGACGAGCTGTTACGGGTACCATAAGCTTTTGCGCTGTTAAACGCATCCAGCGCAGCCTGCAGCGTCGATTTGGCCAGGATCAGTTCTTCAACGCTGTTGTTTTCAGTCATTGCCCTGGCCGCTTCAATGGCGGCGCTGAAAGCTGTGTATTCAGCAAGTTTCACCCAGTATTTATCGGTGGCCACATTTTTACCGTCAGCGCTGACTGTTATGGAACCGAGCGCGCTTTGGGCCGTGGAAATAAGCTTCCGGAGCCCTGCCAGGCAGGATTCAACATCATAGACTTTAGCGTCTACACTTATTTCCACATCCGGCAAAATACTACGGGCATGCGTAGTGGAAACTGTGTTGAAATTGGCGCCAGCGCCGGTGTCGGTAAGCAGCCGGTGTCCGTCCAGCGGGTCGGCCGCGCCCATCAAGCTGAAGGTGATATGGCCGCCGGTCATGTAATACGAGCCCTCTTCCGCGAATGTCACTTCAAGGGCGTGATTATTAATAAAGCTGTACTGCGCGCGTTCCTGTGATACGAGGGCGCTGCCCGGCTCAAGGGTATAGGTGATGGAATGCCCCTCCCCGGAACCGGGGATATAGACAGCGCTGAATTTGGGAATGGGGATATACAGCCCTTCGAAGGAGACTTTGACCGTATCCTCGGCCTGGACAGGCCGCCCGGGACACGTCACATTTTCAACCACTGTGGTCACGGGCGCGCCTCTGACGATCTGGTACTCCGCCGCATCACCGGCGGTGACCCGCAGGATATTGTTGCCCGGGGTGATGGCCGCCGTGTATACGCCGTCTGCAGCGGTGAGGCCGGTCCATTCGCTGTTGGCGGAGGGGTTGTTCAGCACCGCCACGCTGCCGACACTGCCGCCGCTGACGCTGGGGCTCAGCTTGAAGGCGCCGGAGGGTCCGTTGAAATACAGGGTATCGTATTCCGCGTCCCAGCTTCCGATACCCAAACCAATGCCGTCCGTATCAGAGCCGCCCACCTGAATAACCAGGAGCCCGGCGCGCCGGGGATCGGAAGCAGCGTAAACACCGTTGGCAAATTTACTGCCGCTGATATCAATGGCGTCATAGGTTACTTCAACCAGGGCCACGCCCTCATTAACCGCAGTAATATCCAGCCAGTTGCCCGAAGCATTGCCGTTTCCTTCCGTAACGGCATTAATGGAGACGGCTTCTTTGCCGGATATGACCTTGTAGTGAAAATCCGGCTCGATCATGATATTGGCGGTGACGGTATTGATGATCTGCCAGATGCGATAGGCGCGCAGCCGGAAGGTTTCGCCCGGATCAAGTTTAAGACAGTTCCGGGAATTGACGTTCAGCAGCAGGCTTTCTTCAAGATAGGTCCCCAGTTCGGCGCTTTGCACGTTGTTTTCACCGGTGGCGGGGGAGGCGTCTGTCCCGGTCCAGTTGACCGTCAGGCCGCCGTTCCCTGAAAGGGAAGGAAGATAGCCGGCTTTGGTGATATTGCCGTCCATGGATACGCGGTAGGTCAGGCTGTCGTTTCCTCCCGGAAGTCTGAATACGTGGCTTGTCGTACCGTCACCGTTGTCCGTTCCGCCAGTCTCCTTGATTTCCGCCGCGTGGAAGTTGCGGAGCTGGTCAAAAATCCGCACCGAGGCCCCGGTTGGCGCCGTAACGGTATAGGTGTAATTCAGTGGGAGCGACATGGGTACGACCAAAGTCGATGTGCCGCTGAAGACTGTTTTATACTGCCCGACGCCAGTGGCGTAAGTATCCGCCAGGGCGCCCTGAGGCGCCGCGTAATAGGTGTAAAGCTCAGCGTTTCCGCCCGCGTAGAGCAGATAGCGGAAACGGGTTTTGCCGCCGGCGTCCACATAGACACTGCCGCAGATGGCGGTCATGCCGCCGGCGTCTTTGACGATAAACCTGGCCTGATCCTCTTGGGGATAGGCGCCGCCTATTTGAGTGCTTACATACAGCTCCACCTGACGCAGGGTGATTACTCCGTCCATAGCGTCATCCAGGTGGACGGCCATTCCCCCCAGCGCGTTGCCGGAGGCGTCCGCGCCGCGGAAACTGATGTCCGAGACCGTGTCCGGCGCCTGCACCGTGTAGACATGATAGCCTGATTCATCCACGCCGCCGTCGGCGGCAAATAACGGAGAGTCCGGATCGTAAAAGTCGTAGCCTTCGCTGTCAAAACCGGCTGTGGCATAGAAGGCCACCTGGCTTGACGCCGGCGCCACTTTGAAGGTGAGGGCGCTCAGCGCGGTCACCGTCAATGTGACAGTGTAGCTCTCCGATTCAGCCGCGCCGTCGCTGGCGGTAAAGACCAGTGTTGTCGTCCCGGCCGCTGCCGGGGTGTAGGTGTAACCGGCATCGGCCGCCACGGGATCCGCTCCGTCTACTTTCACCCAATAGGTAAGGGGATCGCCGTCGGCGTCTTCAAAAATATCTCCCAGATTCTGTGTGTAGGCCGTGTTGATCCGCACTGCGGCGCACACTGCGGCGGGAACGCCGCTTTTCAGAGCGGGAGCTCTGTTGCTCCCCGCCCTTTCCGTCACCGTCACCGCGGCAGTGTTGCTGGTTGCGCTGGAGGCGCTGCCGTCCAAGGTATTGGTGGCGATAACATAGTAATAAGTCGTACCGGGGCTGTCAGCGGCAGGGGTATAGCTGCCGGTTGTCGCGCCGCTGATCTCGATTCCGCCTGTCGTGTTGTTTTCAGTGTTGCTGTACCACTGGTAGCTGACAGTACCACCGTCACTGACACCGGCGGTCACCGTCAGCGCCGCTGCCGTGTCGCCTACGGCATAGATAACGGGAACCGGGCTCAAATTAAGGTTAAATGCCGGCGTCTCCGCCGCCGGCGGGGCTATAACCGTGATCCTGCCCGGGATGAAGGTCACGGGGACCGCCTCCGCGGCCTCATTGCAGAAATTTTCGGCATCACCGCGCGCCACACCGACAGTGACCGGATAAGCGCCGGCGGCGCCGTCCGCCACGGTAAAGTTCAGGGTGAACAAGCTGCCGGCGCCGTTATTGTTTATGGAACCGATAGAGGCAACATTGGCCTTGCCGGGCCCTGCGGCGATGTTTATCATCCAGTTGCCCAGGTTCACCGTGCCCTGGGTGATGCTGTTCAGGGTCAGGGCGGCGTTGTCATAGCCAATTTCCAGCACATAGCTGCACAAGCCGGGGTTGGCGGTGATATCTACCGGAATGTCCACTGTTCTTTCGGCGCCCGCGGCGTCATAGGCCACTATGGCGCTGCCCGCCTCCACTACGGCGGTCTCCATAGCCAGAACGCCGCCCGCCTCCACTGCCGCGGTCTCCATAGCCA
>CAZCGU010000011.1:0-2384 GCA_964498525.1 uncultured Pelotomaculum sp. | reverse complement strand
GCGGTCTCCATAGCCAGAACGCCGCCCGCCTCCACTGCCGCGGTCTCCATAGCCAAAACGCCGCCGTCCAAGCCCGGAAAAAGACTCAGGACCAGAGCCAGGACAATCATAAGGGCCAGGGTTTTTTCCTTATACTTTCTCTTATTCCAGTGTTTCATTACTTCCGCTCCCCTCCTTTACCCGGGGGGGGCATTAAAGGACGCCCCCCTCCGGGTCAATTTCCCTTTGCTGATTCGCTGGTATGTCAATTGCCGGTCAGGATATAAGCTCAATAGCCGTTTAACGTATTAGGGCTGGGAATCGCCGGCTAATGGTTCGCAGGGAGACCGGTCTGATAAAAACGCATCAGCAGCGCAGCGCATTCGGCCCTGGTGGTTGAGTCCGCCGGCCGGAAATTTTGATCCGGATACCCGTGGATCAGCTTAAGGGCTACCGCCCGGGCCACAGCCTGCCTGGCCCAGGAAGAAATATCCCCGGCATCTTTGAAGCTGTCCAGGGCGCCGCTGTTGTCCGCTTCTTCCTGCAGATTCAGGGCGCGGATCAGCATGGCCGCCGCCTGCTCCCGGGTTATCGGGTCGTCGGGGCCGAACCGGCCGGCGCCGTAGCCAGAAACCAGTCCGTGCCGGTAGGCGGTGGCCACTGCCCGGTAGTGCCATTGGGCGGTCCGCACATCTTCGTAGATATCTTCGCTTTCTTCCGCCAGACCCAGGACGCGCACCATGAGCGCGGTAAATTCCGCCCTGGTTATCGGCGCCTCCGGCCGGAAGGCGCCGTCAGGATATCCTTGCAAAAATCCTTTGTCCGCCATAAAGCCGATGGCTTCTACGGCCCAGTGTCCGGAAGGCAGATCACTGAATTTAGCCGTTGGGGACAATTCTTCCATAACGGCGTATTTACTGAAATGATTAACTGCGCAACTGACAGTGTTATTGAGCTGGTCCACTTCGCAGGCAAGCTTTTCCCACTGGCCGGTTGCTTCATTGTAGCGGTAGACGGCTAAACTTCCTTCATTGACCGCCGCGCTTTCCGTATATCCGAAAGTAAGGTACAGCTCTTGCAGGAATTCCAGCGGCGCTCCGCCCTCACCCGTCAGGGTTATTTCATATATGGGGGTTACTATTCTCAACTGACCGGACAGGCCGGTGGTTAAGGCGTTTTCCTGGGCGCCGGCAAGCCGTTTCATGGTAATTTGCACAGCCGATCCGGCAGCGATTGCCCCCGGCGGGATGGTCAGGATCAATTGGCCGTCCGCCGTATTAATCGCCAGGTCCATATCCGACTCCGCCGCTTCGTTGAGGGCCTCGCCGCTGATTATTAGTTGGTCTTTCATGGTCGTCACAAAAGCTTTAAGGCCCTGCTGGGCAAACGCTTTTATATCGTCCGCCAAAATTTCTTCCCGCGGGGGGGCGCTGACGTCTTTGCTGACGTCTCGGCCGCCGTTTCCTCCCCCGCCCCCGCCGTTTCCTCCCCCGCCGCCGGAGATGCTGATATTGAGGGAATTGGCTGTGGAGTCGTAAGTATCCAGTCCGGTACTCTTGTTGACCTTGTAGTCTGTGTTCTCGATCGTGGTTGTACCGGCTTTTACAGCCTTTAGTTTAAATGTGCCCACTGTCAGCGAACTGTCCTTCTGAGAACCGGCGCCGCTTAAATCGACAAAGCTCATGATTACCTTATTATGAATATTGTCGCTCATGGCGCGAGTAGCTGTGATGAAACCTGGGGAGACGGCGGAAATGGAGCCGTCAACAAGTTTCAAATATTCGCTGTTATACATTATCTCGTCCTGCATCGAATACAAAAGGTAAGGTGCGTTCTCATCCGTACGATCGAGCGTCAGCCGGACGGTGATCTCGTCGCCCACACGAATATTTGTTGTTGAGGAAGACAGCGTCAAGGAATACGTCATTTCCCCGGCAGCCGCCGCAGTATTGAACGTGGCCGGAACAATTGTCAGCGCCATGGTTAGAAGCATGAACAGCAATAATTTTATTTTCTTCATTTTGTTTTCCTCCCGCAGTAATTTTTACAGTACCTTTGGTTGCGCCGCATTTAGCACATTGCCATTGTCCCGATCCGGAGCCTGCGGCGGCAGAAGCGGATATCCCCGCCCCTGCCGCAAGTTCCGCCGGGTCTTTATCAGTTGCGTTTCAGCTTGCTCCCGCTTTAGCTATGGCCGGTATTGCTCCAGGGCATTGGATCTTAACTGGTTTTTTTCACTTTGCCCGGGAGCGGATGTTTGCTTTTCTCCCTTCCGCACCGGTCTGTTTGTTTATGTTTTTCAGCTTATCCAGGACCTGGCGCTTGTTGTTTTCCCCACTTTACTGTCTTTCGCCGCCGGCTTTATGGGGTTCTAACTAGTTGTTCTTTATTTCAGCGAAACTACT
>CAZCGU010000010.1:0-130343 GCA_964498525.1 uncultured Pelotomaculum sp. | reverse complement strand
CTAAACTCCTGGTCCCTGATAGGGAGCCCGTTTTTAGCAAAACCATGATTGGCATCAATAATGCTTACAAATTCTGCCAGCATTGTATTGTCCCCGATAACAATGCCGCTGTCGCTGGCAAGGACGCAGTTTCTGCCCAGGTAAACCCTGTTTCCTATAGTGATATTACCCGTTTCTGTTACCAGGAAAGAAACGCCGGTGGCAATGTGGCACTGCTCCCCAATCCGGATCTTATTGGATATGGGAACATCCACAAACCCTTCAAATACCGTGTCGCGTCCTACGGATTCCAGCAGGCAGCCTCCCAACAGGGTGTAGAACCCGGAAAGAAAGGAGCGGACCAGCTTGTATATGCACGCAACAATCATTTTAACACCCCAAACATTGACTTAACATATTCGACATGGCGCGCTCTAATACCTGCAAAAAAAATACCTGAAGGAAAATGCCTGTTATGAAGATTAACCGGCAGGAAAGTGTAATGGCACTATTGAATTATTCGAGGAAAATATCCTTTCGCAGATTATTTTCCCCTCTTTGGTTTGAATATGCGATTTAAGGCCGTCAATTTAAGCGACATTTTTTATGGATATTTCAGGGCGGCGCGATTACGTAATAAATTCAATTCTGATGATTGATCCTTGACTTTTTCCATGGACTGTGGGAAAATATATTTTGTCAATCAACAGAAGAATTGTCTTCCGGCAGATTTCTGCCGCCTGACGGGATGTAGCTCAGTTTGGTAGAGCGCACGGTTCGGGACCGTGAGGTCGCACGTTCAAGTCGTGTCATCCCGACCATAAAGAAACCTGCAGGTCCTGTTCACCCGGGCACTGCGGGTTTTTTCTTTTATCTTCCCGGCGCCGGCTATTGGGGCATAAAATTGTGGGTGGGAATCCGCCTGGAAAGCCCTGGCTCCACTGCAGGGGCGCAGGTTGATGTTGCCGGGTTTATAAAGGGGTCATATTGGTTTTAGCTGTTCCCTGGAACGGAAACAAAACCGCGGTCTTGCTTACCCCGGACTGGCCGGGTTGGAACCGTAGAAGTCCGCAACCCGTTTTTACCGGGGACCTGTTCTTATTGTCCGGTTATCTCAACCAGGTCCAGGATATTTATGACCAGGTCGTTGTTCAAATCTGCGAGGCAGGCGCTTTCCCAGGCGGCGTCTCCCTGTCTTACCCCGATGTATTGGGCCAGCAGAAGAAGATCCGTCAGATCCACAACATCGTCGCCGTTTAGGTCACCCTTTAGCCCGGCCCTGATGGTTTCTGTGGTAACTGTGGAAGTCAGGATGTTGCCGGCAACGTCCTTTATGGAGCCGGCCGCCACCCGAAGCTTGTTCCGGCTGCCGGTAAGTGGGGCGCTGAAGGTTACGACCAGGGTGTTGTTACTGGGGGTAACAGAGTCACCCGCACCCAGGGGGGTGAAAGTTGTACCGTCGGCAGCGAATGTAACGGAATTTTTCAGGTTGTCTATGTTTGCTGCCAGTTTTTCGGAAAAGATCAGGGTCACTGTTTTGTGGTCCCCGCTCAGGGAGGCGCCCAGGTAGGCGGGCGGGGCGGTGTCTCCGCCCTGGATGCTATTTAAGGCGTCGGCCCTTCCTGCCCCATAGATATAATCGAAGCCCGGGGCCCCCAGGTCAACTGCCTGCGCCAGGATGATGCCGCGAATTTCACCGGCTGTTTTTTCCGGGTACTGGGCCCAGGTCAGGGCGGCGATGGCTGCCACATGGGGCGCCGCGGCGCTGGTTCCGTAAAACCATTTGGAGAAACCCCCCGCCCCGGTAACCCTGACACCGTCGATGCCGCATATATCGGGCTTATTGCGAATTTCGGGCAGGGGATACCGGATTGTTACGGGACCGCGGGAGGAATAGCTGGCGATCTGTGACGGCCTCGCGGCGTTTATTGCTCCTACGGCAATAGCTCCGGGAACGGCCGGGTGTCCGAAAACTGAATCTCCGGGGCAGATATTCGTGGTGTAAGCTTCAGAAAAATACATAAATAATTCCAGGGTCTTGGCGTTACCTGCGTACTTGTTAACGTCCAGGCAGACATCAATGGCGGAAGGCGTATAGTTTGTATAGGCAACCCATTCAAGGGGGTCGGCATCTCCGGTCTGGAAGTTACAGCTCGCGTCCAAAAGTTGATTAAAGGGTGAGTCCCACAAGTATAAATCATAATCATTCGAAGATGCGCCGAATTGGTCATCCCATTGAAGGACAACTATTATTTCTTCCCCCGGTGGGATCCGGGCGTAAATATTTTTGAAATCCGAAGAACCTTCGCTGAAATCGTGGCAGCCGTCCCCCTGATCGTGGTATCCGCCCTGGTAATGTGTTTCGGCGTCATTCCCGGCGCTGGAAATATAAATGATATTGCTATCGGCCAGCATTGAGGCGACGTGGCGGGCAATAATGCCGTCTTCAAAGAACGGTTCGCCGATCCAGCCGATGTCGTCACAGACAATACGGCAGCCCGCAGCTACCAGATTGCTGATGGCTTGATTAAAAGCGATTATATTATCACCGCAATCATGGAAATATAACCCTGCCCCGGGGGCAAGATCGTGGACTATCTCCAGCATGGCTGTACCTTCGTCCCCGCCCGCCTTGTTGCTAAGTACCTTCAGGCCCGCCGGGAGGTCGCCCGAATTCCGGGCAGAAGCCCAGTTGTCAACACCGTCGGAAATAATACCTATCTTCATGCCGGCGCCGTCTTGCCCGAATAAGGCGCGCACCTGGTCAGAATTATGGATTATATCGCCTTCACTTGTTACTGAACCTTTATTTACCCGGGGCGGCATTACGGTGCGGATTGCCTTTACGGCGTCATCCGAAGCCAGGGTTTCCAGGTTTTTAACTTCGACCCAGGCTGCCGCCAGATGATTGGCCTCATCCCGGTCGGTGACCTCCCGGGCATACTTGTCCACGCACCGGGTTTCAGCAGGGGGTGCAAGGTATATGTAGATATAGACCAGCTCTCTGGGCTCACTTGCAGTTCCTCTTTTTTGGAATGTTTCCAGCCGGAATTGTTTTAGATCCTGCATTTGTCCTTGCAACTTTTCCCTGGTTTGGCCGGGCAGGATGTAATCCTCACTAATCAGTTGAAGTAAATCCGTGCTGATTTTTTTATGGCTTTTCTCAAGACTATCCTTTTTAGCCTTAATCTGCTCCTGTACTGCCTTGCGATTAATGCTGCCTATTTCCAGTTCGGGTGGCGCAATTAATTCAGCCAGGGGTTTTAAAGGAACAGCTGCGGCAACTGTACTGAAGGAAAATAACAAAAGCATTATAACCGTACAGGAAAGGATCCTGAAAAAAAACCTGAGCAATTGCTGTACCCCCTGTTTCAACCAGTTATTAAAGAAATATTTGATATTGTGCAAACATTTCCTGCAAAACATTTAAATTTATGTCTTATAACCCATTAAGCCCGGGGCACAGGTTGACAGGCTCGAAGTTTTCTATGATTTTTCCGTTAACAACAATAACCACGGGGAAACGCCCGGCATTGAAGGCTGCACCGGTTCTTCCTAAAAAATCCACTACCAGAATGCCGCCCTGGGCGCCTTTCAGTTCTTCCAGCCTTTTCAGGGCCTCTTCTGCCGCCTGTTGGGGGTGGGCGCCCCCGGCTATCCTTTCATCAACATATTTTGCCGTGAGAGTTTCCACAAAGGCTTCGCCAACGCCGGTGCAAACTACAGCGCTGGTCCGTGAGGCGAAAATGCCCCCGCCGAGACAGGGGGTGTCGCCGACCCGGCCCGGCATTTTTAAAGAAACTCCCCCGGTGGTGGATGCCGCCCCAAGATTTTCCCCGTCCCAGAGGACGCAGCCCACGGTGTCCCCTCCATATTCCAACCCGGTAAACAGGTTTTGCGAGGGGACCTTACCGCGGGCCAGGCTGTTCTTTCCCCTTTGCCAGGCGTTGAACTGCTCCTCCGAGATGCAGCTGCCCCCGGGAAAACCTTCTTTTTGGGCAAATTCCAGGGCGCCTTCCCCGGCCAGAATGACCTGTTTAGTTTTTTCCATTAGTCTGCGGGCCACCGAGATGGGATTGCGGACCCCACGAATGGCGGCTACGGCGGAGAAGCGGCTGGTTGCGCCGTCAACCAGGGAGGCATCCATTTCAACTACTCCGTTCAGGTTCAATACCGAACCATAGCCGCAGTTAAACTTAGGTGAGTTTTCAAGTATTTTTAGAGCGGCTTCCAGCGCTTGGGTGCGACTCGCACCCAGAAGTTTATACCCCTCCAGGGCTGCCCTTTGCAGAACTTCCAGGAAAGGTTTTTCCCGGCTGGTGTCAAGTCCGCCATGAATAGCGATAATTCCCATGACCTTATTCTGGGCAATTCATTTTCCTTCTATGCGTTTTCCCGGGGTTGGCAACTTAACATTCTGTCAGACCCGGTTCATTTTAAGATGTTTACGGATATAAGAGGATTTTAAAGCTGAAGGTAGAAAAGGTGATATGGATACCGGACTTAAAGCCGGTTGTTTACCAACGTCAAAGGCGGACAATGATTGGGCGATGGTTTTTCCAAATGTACATTTCATGGTATAATACCCTTGTTTTAGAACCTTTAAAATGAATTATTTGGGAGTGATACGGTTGAATCTTCTAATCATGGGGCCGCCGGGGGCAGGAAAGGGAACCCAGGCTGAAACGCTGGCCCGGGAGCTTCAAATAACAAATATTTCCACGGGGGATATGTTCAGGGAAGCTATCCAGCAAGGTACTGAAATGGGCAGGAAGGCCAGGGAATACATGGAAATGGGCGAACTTGTGCCCGATTCGGTGGTGGTGGGAATAACCCGGGAGCGCCTTACCCAACCCGATTGTGCCCGGGGTTTTCTGCTGGACGGTTTTCCCCGCACCGTTGTGCAGGCGGAAGCCCTGGAGGATATGCTGAAGAACATGGAGATTGCCCTTGATGGTGTAATAAATATTGCCGTCCCAAGGGAAAAACTTCTGGAACGTTTGACCGGACGACGTATTTGCCGCAATTGCGGGGCCAGCTATCACCTTCGTTACAACAGGCCTGAAGAAGAAGGCAGGTGTGGCGCCTGCGGCGGCGAGCTCTACCAGCGCAGCGACGATAATGAAGTTGTTGTTAACAACCGTCTGGACATTTACGAATCGAAAACCGAGCCTTTGATTGATTATTACGCCGGGCGGGGCTTGCTGAAGAACATCAACGGCGACCAGGAAATAAAGAAGGTCCTGGCGGATATTCTGGACAGCCTGGGCATTTAAAACCAGGATCTTTAAAGTGAAACCCCCCCACCAATGATCTTGCCAAAAGCCCTGGAAAAACAAAATATTACCAGGTAAGTTAATTCCCCCGTCGCATATAGATAGCATAGATAATAAGCCAAATGCAAAAGGGGGTGCTGGGTAGGGAGCAGTAATAAAGGATAAATCAAACTAAAACAGCTAACCGGGGTTAAGAATTGTTTCATGGTTTTAGTTCCGAATTGTAAAACAGGCAACAAAAAGTAAGGGTGGCTTGAGTTCTAAGCGCCCTTATTTTTTGCCGTTAAACAGGCTTATTGTTGACTAAAATTTAGTCTGTAAGATAATATTATTGAGATAATGGCATTCATTTCAAACACGGAGGAGGCGTCACAATGAATGATAGGGAACTTGTTATCATCGGTGGTGGTCCGGCCGGTCTCTCGGCCGGGATTTATGCAGCGAGGGCGGCTATAAAAACTGTTTTATTGGAACAAGGGGTGCCGGGAGGTCTGGTAATCAGCTCAATGCATATTGAAAACTACCCTGGTTTTGAGAATGGTATCAGCGGACCCGAGCTGATGGATCAGATGGAAAAACAAGCGCGGCGTTTTGGCCTGGAAATCATGGCGGCAAATGTTGAGGGAATCGAACCGGCTGAAGGTAAAATCATCCTGGAAACCGGCTCTGGCCGGTTTACGGCGGGAGCTTTAATTGTAGCAACAGGAGTGCAGCCGAATCTTCTGGGTGTAAAGGGTGAATTGGAATTCACCGGCCGGGGAGTATCCTATTGTGCAACCTGTGACGGCGCTTTCTTCCGCGGGAAGCGCGTTGCCGTTGTGGGGGGCGGGGATGCTGCCGTTGAGGAAGCCATGTTTTTAACTAGATTTGCGGAAAAAGTTTTTGTTATTCACCGGCGCGGAGAACTGAGGGCAACCAAGATTATTCAGCAAAGAGCCTTTGCCAATCCCAAAATTGAGTTTGTCTGGCACAGTGTAGTTGATGAAATCCTGGGCGGCGATTTAGTGGAATCCCTGGCGGTCAGGGATGTCCGGGATCAGAATAAAACAAGCCTTGAGGTGGACGGTGTTTTCATCTACGTGGGTTACCGCCCCAATTCCAGCCTGGTAAAAGACCTGGTGGAACTGGACGAAAAGGGTTACATCATAACTGACGAAAACATGCGCACCATCTGCCCCGGCATCTTTGCGGCAGGGGATATCCGGCAAAAACTGCTCAGGCAGGTTGTCACGGCCGTGGCGGACGGGGCCATTGCCGCAGTTGCAGCGGAAAAATATCTGGAGGAAAAGAAAGCATAAATAGCCCTGGGTGTAATTACGCCTCCGGCGGGCACGAACGGGCGGAAAATATCCGGGGAGAAAAAGAAAAAACAGCGTGAAAGACACCTTCCGGCTGCCATATTAGCCATAAATTTATTACCCCGGGCTTATATAAAAAGGTAATGAATCTTTTTATGAATAATAATATTTTTTAAAGGAAATCTTGCAACGGATGCAGAATTTTAAATAAAGATTCTTATTTTTCTGACCTTTTATAAAACTGGGGGTGTATTCTTGAAAGAGCTCATGGGTAGGTTTTGGGCCGGTGAACACCGGGCGCTGGCCAGGGTTATATCCACAGTAGAAAATGAATTGCCGGAGAAGGACGAAATTTTAAAAGACATATATAAGAAGACCGGCGGAGCTTACATCCTGGGTGTGACTGGATCACCTGGTGCGGGGAAAAGCTCGCTAGTTGATGCCCTGGTCAAGGAGCTGAGAAAAAGCCAGGACCTTGTTGGTATTGTTGCCGTAGACCCCACCAGCCCCTTTTCGGGGGGGGCCATTCTGGGCGACCGCATCCGGATGAACGAGCATGCTTTGGACGACGGTGTTTTTATCCGGAGTATGGGGACCAGGGGCAGCCTGGGAGGCCTGGCTAAAACAACAAAGGAAGTTATTAAGGTAATGGACGCCTTTGGGATGAATTGGGTTATTATTGAAACAGTGGGTGTGGGACAGGCGGAGCTGGATATCATGTATATTGCTGATACCACCATAGTGGTTTTGACCCCGGGCGCGGGGGACAGCATTCAGACGATGAAGGCAGGAATTATGGAGATTGCCGATGTCTTTGCCATTAATAAATGCGACCTCCCCGGCTCCGACACCGTTGAAATGGAAGTGCAGTTGATGCTGAACTTCCGGGATGATCATATTAAGTGGCGCCCTCCCGTGGTTAAAACTTCCACCATGAATACTGGTAAGGGCATTGCGGAATTGCTGGATGCGGTGGAAAAGCATCGTACCTACACCTCAGAAAAGGGCATTTTCTTGCAGAAGCGCCAGGAAAGGGCCAGTAACGAGGTTCTGGATATTATCAATTACCAGTGGGATCGAATGGTCAGGCAGCACCTTAACAAGCCCGGGCAGGCTAATGAGCTGTTGGATAGAGTTACTTCCAGGGAAATTGATCCATATACCGCTTCGCATATGATTGTAAAAGAAATTGTTAAAGATGCCGATTTTCAAAAAAACTGCCTGTAATAAATTATGCGATTAATTTCGCATTTTTTTTTGGAGCAGTGGAAGTGGTTTATACCGTCATTTTGGATATAATTTTTAAACAAGCAACTGGAAAGGAGATTTCAGCATGAAGTTAACATTTTTGGGGCACGCGGCTTTCCTTGTGGAAGGAAGTATAAGTATCGTCATTGACCCTTTTCTAACCGGGAACCCCGTTGCAAAAGTGAAAGCAGAAGAAATCAAAGCGGATTTGGTTCTGGTCAGCCACGGACATGGCGACCATCTGGGGGATTCCGTTGAGATTGCCAAACAATCCGGCGGCACCCTGGTTTCAGTGCATGAGCTGGCAGTTTACGCTGGCCGCCAGGGCGCACAAACCCATGCCCTGCATATCGGTGGAAGCAACACCTTTGGCGGGGTCAAGATTAAGCTCACCCCTGCCTGGCACGGGTCGGGCTTTGGGGACGGGCCAATGGAATATATGGGAACACCTTGTGGCTTCTTAATCTGGCTGGACGGCAAGATCATTTACCATTCCGGTGATACGGGCCTATTCGGCGATATGGAATTGATTGGCAGCTCCCAGCCAATTGATCTGGCATTGCTGCCCATTGGCGATAACTATACCATGGGACCGGAAGATGCCCTCAAGGCCGTCCAAATGCTAAAGCCAAAGCTGGTTGTCCCGATGCATTACAATACCTGGCCCTTGATTGAACAGAATCCGGAACAATTCAAGAAAAACGTAGAAGCAGCAACTGACAGCAAAGTTTCAGTTCTGGCCCCCGGGGAAAGCCTGGAATTTTAATATTGCTTTTTGCTGATGAAAGTTTGACAACGCAGCCGGTACACCTTTGTGCCGGCTTTTTTGACCAATTTAGTTGAATTGTACCCTGCGTGTGCTCCATATGCTTAACCGGAACGGTGCTGCAAGGTACCCGCCCGATTGCTGCCGCCGCCCGCCCCCGGAAGGTTTTAAAGGCACTGATTTTTGCGGCAGAGAGAAGGATTTAATCTTATTGGCTCGAAATAATTAGGGGAAACGATGTATAAAACCCGAATTCCCAACTATAACGCCGGGTGGTATGTTTATGAAATACATTCTGATTGTTTTGGTAATTGCTCTCCTGATAGCGCTGCTGGCAGTGCAAAATTCCTTACAGGTGGACATCAGGTTTTTGTGGTGGGAGCTCCCCGGGGTATCCCTGGTTATGATCATGATTTCCTCCTTTGCGGGAGGGGCGCTGGCAGCCTTTCTGCTTTCCCTGGCCAGGCAGATTCGATCCAGCATGCAAATCAGGGAACTGACCGGGCTCAACAGGCAACTGGCAGCGGAAGTAGAGCGCCTTAGAGGAGAAACCGGGGATAATTTGAACCAAACCGGGCAGTAGTTCATGTCCAGCGGGGCAGGTTGGAAATGAAGAGAACCTTCGTTGTTTGTGACCTTGAAACCACAGGTCTTGATCCATTATCGGATAAAATAATTGAAGTTGGCCTGGTGAGGTTGGAAGAAGGCCTGGTCACCCAAAAGTACCATACCCTGGTTAACCCGGAGCAGTTGCTTTCCCTTAAAATTAAGAGGTTAACCGGTTTGCATGACGACGACCTTGCCCGGGCCAGGACCATTTACCAGGTTCTCCCCGGCGTGCTTGATTTTATCGGTGGAAGCGCCCTGGTGGGACATAACATCCAGTATGACCTGCGCTTTCTTGGGGTCGCCCGGGGTCTGCCCATACTCAACCAGGCCTATGACACCCTGGAATTAGCCCGCCTGGTCATGCCGGGTCTGGCCAGTTATCGCCTGGAAAAACTTGGCGCCGCACTAAACATAAAGACCAGGGCAACTCACCGGGCGCTGGATGATGCGCTATGCACAGGCGACCTGTTGAACATCCTGCTGCAAAAATTGCAGAATATGGACCTCACTGTTCTAACAAGGTTAAGCAGTCTGCTGGGAGAAGCACGCTCCGGGTGGCACGGGTTCTTAACAGGCTTGCTCAAGGAGCGGATCAAAACCTTCCCTGTTCAAAAAATATCAGCTGCTCCTTACTGGAGCGGCGGGGAGGCGCTGGAAGGGAAAAGCGCCCCGGTCTTTGGTGATTCCGGGGCAGGCGGCGAAAGGGTCATTCTAACGGAAAAAGAAGTGTGCTTCCTGGCCGGCATTGAGAGCCCCCTGGTCGGCCTTCTGCCTGGCTACGAATATCGCCCCCAGCAGGAGGCTATGATGCGTAAGGTTACCAGCTCACTTAATGAAGAAAAATTTCTTCTGATGGAGGCGGGTACAGGGGTGGGCAAATCCCTCGCTTACCTGGTCCCGCTGATCTTGTGGGGCCTGGCCAACCAGGAAAGGGTCCTGGTGGCCACACACACGATTAATCTTCAGGAACAGCTGTGGTCAAAGGATATTCCGCTCCTGGCAGGTGTTATCGATCAGCCCTTCCGGGTCGCTCTGGCCAAAGGGAGGCAGAATTATATCTGTTTGCGACGGTGGGATACGGTTTTGAACAGTTCCCACCCACCCGAGGAAGCCGCCTTTTATGCCCGTATTCTAACCTGGTTGACTGTAACTGCCACAGGTGACAGAAGTGAACTGAACTTTATTCCTGGTGACGCCGACCACTGGCTCAACCTTTGCGGGGAAGCGGAAGGGTGCCTGGGGCCACGCTGCCAGTACAACCGCCGCTGTTACGTAAATAAAGCCAGGAAGACCGCGGAGGAGGCCAACCTGATCATTGCCAACCACTCCCTGCTTCTATCCGATGTCCGGGTTGAAAACCGGCTGCTTCCTGCCTTCGGGCCTGTGGTCATTGATGAGGCGCATCACCTGGAGGATGCCGCCACCGCCCACCTGGGCAGGCAGTTTTCCCAGGGTGCGGTTTACCGCTGGCTTGGTTTGGCGGGAAAATACCTGACCAGGGTTGCCGAAAATGCTCCTCCTGGTGATGGCGTCCGGTGGTCTGTGGTCAATAAGGAAACCCAGAAAGCCAAGCTGGAAACCACGGAAACTCTAAAACTCTTTTTTCAGCAGCTGTGGGATTTGGCCACAGACAGCGCCACTGGTGGTGACAGCAGGTACCCCAGGATCTCCCTGCGGTTACCCTGCCCCCATGCCGGTTATCAGGAATTGGCAGCCAACGGTGCGAGGTGCGCCGGACTACTTCGTAATTTTGTAGAAAGAATGAAGGATTGCGCGGGACTCATGGAAACCTGGGCGATTTCCGAAGAGGTGTGGGCCGGACCGGTCCGGGATCTCCAGCAGCTTATTAAATCCGGGCTTGACCTGGCGGACGACCTGCTGTTTATCATTGAAGGACGCGCCGGGGAATTTGCCTACTGGGTGGAAATGGGGAAGTCCACAAAGGATCATTTGAGGCAGATAGCTTTGATGGCGGCCCCGGTGAATGTCGGTTCCCTGCTTTATGAAAAGTTTTTCCAAACTAAAAAAAGCGCAGTATTGACTTCGGCTACCCTGACGGTAAACGGGACCTTTGATTACTTTATGGAGCGAACCGGTCTTAATTTTGTAGCGGAGGAAAGGAAAATTCTAGCCAGCTATGATTCACCCTTCGAATACGACCGCCAGGCCCTTCTTTGCCTCAGCCGTGATCTGCCTGCCCAGGGAGAGGTAATTGAAGAGGTCTATCTGGATCACCTGGAAAATACTATTTATAAATTGGTGCAGATAACCGGCGGCCGGACCCTTGTTCTTTTTACCTCGCACCGGATTCTACGGGAAATATACAGACGCCTGAAACCAAGGCTGGAGGAAGCGGATATTTTTTTGCTGGGCCACGGTCTCGACGGCAGCAGGGCAAGAATTCTGGAGGAATTCAAAACAACAAAACGAACTGTCTTATTTGGATCCTCCAGCTTTTGGGAAGGTGTGGATGTGCCCGGGGAGGCCTTATCCTGTGTTATAATGGTAAAGTTGCCCTTCATGTCACCCTCGGTCCCTGTGATCGAAGCGCGCCTTGAGGATCTAGCCCGGCGCGAAAGGAACGGGTTCCGGGTTTTCAGTGTTCCCCAGGCTGTCATTCGCTTCAAACAGGGTTTTGGCAGGCTCATTCGCAACAGTAATGACAGGGGTTGTGTGGTGGTCCTGGATTCGCGGCTTCTGAGCAAAAACTATGGACGTTATTTTCTAAGGTCACTCCCAGTGCGAAGTCATTTCAGGGGAGGAACGGATTTAATTTTTAAAAAGATCGCAGATTGGCTGGAAACATCTCCTGTTGTAAATACCTGGCAGCATATTAAGTAAAAAAAATAGCACATTCAGATCTATAATGAAATACTATATTAACAGCTAACTTAACGAAGGGATGTGAACAATTTGCGTGTATATTTTATAAGGCTGCCATCATTCTTGAGAACACTTTTAATGAGATTCGTCAAGTAACCAACTCGGGCAGGCTTTACCGTCTGCCCTTCGCCTTACCTGAAACTGCCCTCCGTTTTTAACAAAAGTTTTTTAAGCCTTGATAAACTGTCTTCACCTTCCATAAAACTGCAAAGCTTTTGTTCGCGAAAAGCATTTACAATTACAATAGTGGGTGATATATTAAAATGGTAAGCAAAATGCGTGTTATTTCAGTCATTTTCAGATATCACGGAGGAGTTTACTGAACCCCTGACACGGACAAGCGGAAGCAAAGGGGTGATAAATCATGCGCCAAATTTGGCGGGTGCTTTGACGGGAATGGGGTCAAAAGTAAATAGTATTATTATGTTATATAATTAATCTGATAAAGAGGAGTCTGTTATGGAGTCGATTAATCTTAGTCAGTCAATTTCCAAGAATGTCGACTTTACTCAACAAATAGGCGAGGAAAGTGGACAGCCTGTTCAGCACTGCTACCAGTGCGGCAAGTGTACTGCCGGTTGCCCTGTGGCGTTTGCTATGGATTACACGCCAAACCAGGTTATCCGCATGGTTCAGCTGGGGATGAAAGATGAGCTGCTGAAGAGCAATACGATCTGGATCTGCTCTTCCTGCTCCACCTGTACAACCCGCTGCCCGTGCAATGTAGAGATAGCGAACGTGATGGCGGCGCTGAGGATCATGGCGGGAAAAAGCGGTACGGCCCCTGCCGGCAAAGCCAAGTACGTGGAGGTTATGTACAACGCTTTGCTGGGTACCGTAGAGAAGTTTGGCCGCACCTATGAAGTCGGTTTGGTTCTCCAAAACAATTTAAAAAGCGGGAAGTTATTTAACAATGCGAACATGGGCATGCCTATGCTGCAAAAAGGTAAACTCAATCTTTTGCCTTCCAAGGTTAAGGGTGCGGCTGAGGTTGCCCGGATCTTTTCAGAAGTCCGGAAAATGGAAGGTGGTGTGAAATGAGATACGCTTACTTTCCAGGATGCAGCTCTCACGGTACCGGCAAGGAATATGAGTCCTCGACCCAGGCGGTGGCCAAAAAACTGGGTATGGAACTAATTGAAATTACCGACTGGAGTTGTTGCGGTGCAACTGCGTCGCATGGTAAAAGCCATTTATTAAATGTCGCTTTGCCGGCACGCAACCTGGCCATAGCGGAAGAAATGGGCCTGGACAATTTAACCACCGGTTGCGCGGCCTGCTACCAGCAATTGGCCAATGCCAATATTGAAATGAAAGAAAACAAAGAAATCAAGGAAAAGGTAAACAAGGTAACAGGGAAGGAATATAAAGGTACTCTCAAGGTCAAGTCCCTGGTGGAGGCTATCGGCATCGTCGATCAGGACCTGCTCAAGTCCCACATAGTGAAGCCCTTGAGCGGACTGAAAGTTGCTTCCTATTACGGCTGTTTGCTGGTCAGACCGCCTAAAATAACCGGCTTTGACGATCCCGAAAACCCCATGTTTATGGACAATATGATGCAGCTGGCCGGGGCGGAAGCGCTGGATTGGGCCCATAAGACCGAGTGCTGCGGAGCGTCCCTGGGTGTCTCCAATTTAGGGATTGCCGTAAGGATGATTAATAAAATCCTTAAGAGTTTGGTGGAAAGCGGCGCCGATTGTGTGGCCGTAGCCTGCCCTTTCTGTCACCTAAACCTTGACTGGCACCAGAAGAGTGTTAATAAACAACTTGGCACCAACTATGAAATACCGGTGTTTTATTTTACCGAGCTTTTAGGGTTGGCCATGGGGATAAGTCACGACGAACTCGGGCTTAAAACACACTTCACCGACACCCAGAAAATATTGAGCAAGGTTGGTTAATTAATTCCTACAGGAGCGATGGAATATGAAAAGGATTGGTCTCTTCGTTTGCTGGTGCGGCTCTAACATCGGCGGAGTTATAGATGTTCCCGCAGTCGTCCAGGAAGCGAGCAAATTCCCAGGGGTCGTATATGCCACAGATTACAAGTATATGTGTTCGGAGCCTGGCCAGGATACAATTATAAAGGCCATCAAGGAACACAACTTGGACAGGGTGGTGGTGGCGTCCTGCACGCCGAGGCTTCACGAGCCGACCTTCCGCAAAACAGTAGCCAAAGCCGGCCTGAACCCGTACATGTTTGAAATGGCAAATATCCGCGAACAGTGTACCTGGGTTCACTCCGATGAAAAGGAGAAGGCTGCCAGGAAAGCAGTAGCCTTGATTAAGCGGGCCCTGGCCAAGGTATCCAGGGTTGAACCCCTATTTGAATCATATATCCCGGTAACTAAAAGGGCGCTTGTCATTGGCGGCGGCATTGCCGGGATGCAGGTTGCCATTGATATTGCGGACAGCGGCCACGAAGTTATTCTGGTTGAGCGGGAACCAACCATCGGCGGAAAGATGGCTATGCTGGACAAGACTTTTCCCACCCTCGACTGCTCTGCCTGAATTAGCACGCCTAAAATGGTTGCTGCGGCGCAGCATCCCAACATTAAGCTAATGACTTACAGCGAAGTAGTTGATGTGGGCGGTTACATCGGGAACTTTGAAGTCACCATTAAGCAGAAGGCCCGTTATGTTGATCACAGCAAATGTACAGGCTGCGGCACATGCATTGAAAAATGCCCTACCAAGATCCCCAGTGAATATGATTTCGGCCTGGGCAAAAGAAAGGCTATCTACCTCGACTTTCCCACAGCGGTGCCCAATAAGCCTGTGATTGACGCGGAAAATTGCCGTTACCTGAAATCAGGCAAGTGCGGGATCTGCAAAAAGGTTTGCCCCGTCGAAGCCATTGATTTTGAACAGAAAGATGAATTGATTCAGGAAAAAGTTGGAGCCATTGTCGTGGCCACCGGCTTTGACCTTTTCAACTGGGAAGAAGCTTACGGGGAGTATGGGTACGGACGATTTAAAGATGTTATTTCCGGCCTTCACTTTGAACGCATGTCCAATGCTTCCGGCCTTACCGAGGGCAAAATCATCCGCCCGTCTGACGGTAAAGAACCCAAATCGGTTGTTTTCATCAAATGCGTCGGTTCCAGGGATGAAAGCAAGGGCAAGGAGTACTGCTCCCGCGCCTGCTGCATGTATACTGCCAAGCACGCGCACCAGGTACTGGACAAGATCTCCGATTCCAGCGCCTACGTTTTCTATATGGATGTGAGGACACCGGGCAAGGCTTACGATGAATTTTACCGGCGCACGGTGCTGGAGGGCGTCCAGTATATCCGGGGCCGCGTTTCCAAGATTTATCAGTCGGGTGACAAACTGATTGTAATGGGCACCGATACGCTGCTGGGAAGACCCGTGGAGGTGGAAGCCGATCTGGTGGTGCTTGCCACAGCTATGGTTCCCAGCGCCGGATACGATAAGATTGCCAACCTGGTCAGTTGCCCAACTGATAAGGATGGATTCTTCCAGGAGGCGCACCCCAAATTAAGGCCCGTGGAAACCATGACTGCAGGCCTGTTCCTTGCGGGGGCCTGTCAGGGGCCCAAGGATATTCCCGATACGGTGGCCCAGGCCAGCGGCGCAGCCGCCAAGGTATGCGCGCTTTTATCCCACGATGAACTTGCCACTGACCCGATGATTTGCCATATTAACGAAGCCTTATGTTCAGGTTGCCTGGTTTGCAAAGGTGTCTGCCCCTATAAAGCCATCGAAGAGAAAACCATCACCGAACGGGTTGGCGGTAAACCTGTGGAGAGATTGGTCGCCAGCGTTAATACCGGGCTTTGCCAGGGTTGCGGCAACTGCACGGTGGCCTGCCGCTCGGGCGCGGCAAACCTGAAGGGATTCACGAATGATCAAGTGCTCTCGGAGGTGGATGCCCTATGTCGGTAGAGACAAAGGAATTTGAGCCTAAAATAGTTGGTTTTACCTGTAACTGGTGTAGTTACGCCGGTGCAGACCTGGCCGGGGTCACCCGGATGAAATACCCTTCTAATATTCGTGTCATTCGCGTTCCCTGTTCCGGCAGGGTAAACCCTCAGTTTATTTTGAGGGCCTTCCAAAAGGGCGCGGACAGTGTTCTGGTATCAGGGTGACACCCGGGGGAATGCCACTATGCTAGTGGCAACTATTTTACACGGCGGCGCTTCCTGGTTTTTAAACGGCTTCTGGAGTATGTGGGCTTCGAGCCGGGCCGCTTTAATGCCCGCTGGATTTCCGGTTCAGAAGGCGCAAAATTCGCCGCGACTATCAAGGAGCTGGCCAAACAAACAAAATCCCTGGGTCCCAATAAAAAAATGAGGGATGATATCGTATGATGGACGTAATTCAGCAGCTAAGGGAGCAGGCCAAAAAGCTCCTGGAAGAAAAAAAGGTAGAAATGGTAATCGGCTTTGGCGAAGGAACGGAGTTAGCCCGGACAACCCCTATATTTATTAAAAGCCCCGAAGAGGTGTCCGACCTGACCTGGGGTCCGTTCTGCGCCAATAACCTGGTTAAATATCTGATTGATTACCGCAACCTCCCTGGGAAAGTAGCGGTTGTTGTAAAAGGGTGTGATTCCAGGTCGGTTAACAGGTTATTGGAAGATAACCAGATTGACCGGGAAAAGGTGATTGTATTGGGAGTGCCCTGTCCTGGTCAGCTGGACTGGCATATTGTGGCGGCCGCCGTGGATCCTGCGGCGAATTTGAAAGGGTTCAGTGACGATGGGGAAAGTTTTACCATAAATACTGATGCCGGGGATTATAAATTTGATAAAAAAGAAACCATGTTGCACAAATGCCTTGTTTGCGAGAACCCAAATCCTGTCGTGTCCGACATAACAATCGGGAAAGGACAGACGGTTAGGAATTACGAGGACAGGTTTGCCGAAGTAAAGACTCTGGAACAATTGGGAACAAATGAGAGAAGCGCCTTCTGGGACAAACAATTCGACCGCTGCCTGCGTTGCTATGCCTGCCGCAACGTCTGTACAGTTTGCACCTGCCGCCTGTGTGTTTTCGACCAGATGCAACCCGCCTGGGTTTCAAAGAGGAACAACCTTTCCGAAAACACCGCGTTTCATTTGATCAGGGCATTTCACGTGGCCGGACGTTGTGTCGACTGCGGTGAATGCGACAGGGTTTGTCCGGTTGATATACCTCTGCGCAAATTGAACCAGAAGATCCTGAAAGATCTAGGGGACCTGTTTGATACTCCCACGCCCGGATCCGAAGCAGGTTTAGCATCACCCCTGGGTGAGTTTACAACAGGCGACCCAGAGGAGTTTAACTAAAAAGGTGGTACTGAGATGGACTCGAGGGTTGTAAATAAAGGACAACTGCCTGAATTGCTGGATAAATTGGCGCGGGACTACATCCTGGTCGCTCCGGTTCGCGAGGAGGAAACCGTTACCTTGTTTAAACAAGTATCCGGCGCCAATGAAGTCCAACTGGATTACACCAATTCAGATGTTTCACCAAAGGGCTGTTTATTTCCCCAGACGGAAAAAACCATTTCCTATACCTATACGGGGGATACCCTGGAAATGAAAGAAACGGACGACTCCCCTAAAACGGCCATCTTTGGTGTGCGTCCCTGTGACATTAAGGCCATTTTAGCCCTTGATCCCGTTTTCGAGGGTAAGTTTCTGGACAAATACTACCTCGAAAAGAGGGAAAACACGGTAATCATCGGTTTAAGCTGCACTACAATCCTAAGCACCTGTTTTTGCACCGCTTTCAACAGCGGGCCCTGTGACGGGAAGGGCGCCGACCTGATGTTTACAGAATTGGGCGACAAGTATTACGTTGAAATCAATACAGAAAAAGGAAAAGACCTGGTGGAAGCCTACGGCCAGTACTTCGGCAAGGAAGATATAGACAAGCTGGCCAAAGCAAAAGAAGAACAGGCGAAAAAATTGGAGGGACAGTTTAGGAGAAAAGTGGACCTGGAGGGAGTCAAGCAGGTACTCGACGAGAATTTTGAGTTGCCTTACTGGGACAAGGTTTTCAGGAAATGCCTGGGCTGCGGTATCTGCACCTATGTCTGCCCCACCTGCCACTGCTTTGATATCTTTGATTTCGTGACCGGGGAAGTTACGGGGGACCGCTTCCGCTGCTGGGATTCCTGCATGTTCCCGGAATTTACGCTCATGGCAGGGGGCCACAACCCCCGCCCTTCCCAGAAGGAACGTGTACGCAACCGCTTTATGCACAAGCTTAAATATCACCTGGACCGCTATAACCTGGACGGCTGTGTCGGCTGTGGAAGGTGTATTTCCAAATGTCCGGTGAATATCGACATCACCCAAATCATTAAAGACCTGAAGGAGGTGGGGCAGAATGCATAATCCTTCTCCTTTGACGCCTTACCCTGCTACTGTTACTAAAATCGTTGACGAGACCGGCGATGTTAAAACATTTACAGTGGAGTTTGACGATCCCCAGGTAATGGAGGACTTTGGTAACAAGCCCGGACAGGTAGCCCAATTGTCAGTATTTGGAGAGGGCGAGGCTACCATCTCCATTACGTCTGCTCCGACCCGGGGGAAGTTTCTTGAATTCAGTGTGAGAAGGGTTGGAAGACTGACAAATGTCCTGCACCAGATCGAAGTAGGCCAGAAGATCGGTGTCCGGGGGCCCTACGGCAACTGGTTTCCCTATGAAATGATGAAGGGGAAGGACCTTTTCTTTGTAGGCGGCGGGATTGCCCTGGCGCCAATCCGCTCCCTGATTGACTTTGCTTTGTCCGATCAATACCGGAAGGATTTCGGCAAAGTAGAGATACTTTATGGCGCCCGTTCATATCTGGACCTGTGCTTTAAGCACGATCTTTTTGAACGCTGGCCTAATTGCCCCAACACCAAGGTTTACACCACCCTGGACCGTCCGGAAGAGGGATGGGACGGGCACGTGGGGTTTGTTCCCAATTACGTGGAAGAGGTTAATCCGTCGCCCAATAATAAGGTCGCCATTATCTGCGGGCCGCCGATTATGATTAAGTTTACGCTGGCGGTTATGGAAAAGCTGAAATTTGCCGACGAACAAATCATCACCACTTTGGAAATGAGAATGAAGTGCGGCATAGGAAAGTGCGGCCGCTGCAACATCGGCAGCAAGTACGTGTGTATTGACGGACCGGTGTTTAACCTGGCTCAGTTAAAGGAGTTGCCACCTGAATACTAAAGAAACATTGATGAGTGATTGCAAGGGAAAAGCACCTGTAAACCTGTCATCTACCTGGTTACAGGTGCTTTTTTATGCCTGCCTGCCGGCTAAAACCTGTAATTTTAGAAGGCGGATGGATCCTGAGGGCATTAGCGTATCTAAAGGGTGAAAAACCCTGTCACTGGCATTTTACTGAATATCGGTGACAGGCTCAGGCCAACCCGACACCCAGCACCCCGCCGGCCGCTCCGGCTGCCAGGGAAATCGCCAGTTTGGCAAAGATGTTCAGCACTGCCAGGGCGGGCAAAAGTACCCCCGAAGCAAGCAAGACAGAAAAGAAGAAAAGTGCACCCACGGATAGTCCCTGGTAGAGGCCCTTGGTACCGGCTTTTTTACCGGCAACCAGGGAACCGGAAAAGGCGCTTACTGCCAGAATAACGGCTGCGGACCAGGGGAGGGTCTGTTCCGAAAGGGAAGACAGATAATATAAAGCGCCTGCGCCCGTGCTTAATAGCAGGGAAACTGCTATAGTAAGAAGAGTACCCTGGACAACGGCAGCGATATTTACGGTATTCTTGAGATTGTTATTATTAATTGAAGGCATAACGCGACACTCCCTTAAAGTTTATTAATTATACTTATGTTGGGGGAAGTGAAGGATATGCCTTCTGGTTCGTCAGTTTTTATTTAATCGGGTTGCTTTTTCCCTTTGCCCTCCTTTTTCCCTGAATTCTTTAAATTTGCACCTGCCGGCGTGGAGTCGTCCACAAAATCATGTTCCCCTTGGCCGTCCAAATTAATCAGTGGGGCCGAACCTGTTTTCTCTTTTACAAAGGCGTTACCCTTGTTGTCTTTGGCCATTTGCCGTGACCTCCTTTGTCTTTAGTATAAAATACGGGAATTATTTTATGCGCCGGGGTCAGATGCCCTGCGTAAAAACGGTGTCGCTAAATATCTAATCTTTTAAAATATTTATTTAAGAGTTATACTAGTATAACCTGGTTGGCAAGCAGCATAAGCGGATTAGGGCAGGTATATTCAAGAAGAGCCGGATAGAGTATTTTTTAAGTGGAAAGTGGGAGAGGTAATGGTCGTTGATAATTGCTTATATGAAGGGAAAAAAGCAATTGACAGGTCAAAAATTGAGCTGGCCGTCAAGATGATTCTTGAGGCCATTGGAGAGGACCCGGACCGGGAAGGGTTAAGGGAGACTCCCCTCAGGGTTGCCCGGATGTACGAAGAAATCTTCTCCGGTTTGCGGGAAGACCCCGAGCAGCACTTGAAGAAGTTTTTTTCCGAGGACCATGATGAGATGGTTATTGTAAAGGATATTCCCCTTTATTCCATGTGCGAGCATCACCTGCTTCCTTTTTACGGGAAGGCCCACGTTGCTTATATTCCCAGAAAAGGCAATGTCACAGGATTATCAAAGCTGGCCCGGGTGGTGGAGAGTTTTGCCAAACGGCCCCAGTTGCAGGAACGGCTGACCTCCCAGGTGGCCGACGCCATTATGCACAGGTTGAATCCAATTGGCGCCCTGGTGGTCATTGAAGCCGAGCATATGTGTATGACTTTCCGGGGGGTTAAAAAACCCGGGTCAAAGACCGTAACCTCGGCAGTGAGGGGATATTTCCAAAAAAATGAAGCCACCCGGGCAGAAGCCTTTTCCCTTATCAAGGGGTGACTCCAACCACGGCAACCCGGTGAAAAACTGGACTTGGTAAGGAGGACAGAAGTGGAAAACGCAGGCAAGCTGGAGTTAATCTCCACAAAGACCTTTAAATCATATGATGATATGTACAAGGTAGTGGATTTCTTAAATAAAACTCTCAAAGATAAAAAAGTTATCTTTGGTCTGACCAAGAATATCAACCAGGGAACTATGACTATTTCTATCTACGAAACTTAACGGAGGGTTTTATGCGTATCTTAATCAGTAATGATGACGGTATCCAGTCCAAGGGGATCAACCAATTGAGGATGGACCTGGAACTGGAGCAGGAAAATGAGATTTATGTCGTGGCGCCGGACCGGGAAAGAAGTGCAACAGGCCATAAAATCACCATGCACAGGCCCCTCAGGGTTAAGGAGTGGTCTTACCCTGACAGCAAATCAAGGGGTTGGGCTGTGGACGGTACCCCGGCAGATTGTGTCAAGCTGGGTCTGGAGGCTTTGTTGCCGGGGCCGCCGGATCTGGTGATTTCAGGTATCAATCAAGGGCCGAATCTGGGAACAGATGTTTTGTATTCCGGTACTGTTTCGGCCGCAATTGAGGGAACCATCAACGGCTTGCCGGCCGTTGCCGTTTCCCTCGCCAGCTTCCAGTACAGTGACTTCTCCTTCTCCGGCAAGCTGATCCGGGAACTGCTTGGGAAGTTGGGTGATGAACTTCCTCCCCATACCCTTTTAAACATCAACCTGCCCCCGGGTCCGCCCCGGGGGATCAGGGTCACCCGGCTCGGCCACAGGCGTTACGTGAATATTTTTGACAAAAGGACGGATCCCAGGGGGAGAGTTTACTTTTGGATGGCCGGCGAACCCTTTGATGTAGATGAAGACGATCCCGACACGGATGTTTTTGCTGTTAAGGAAGGGTACGCCTCCATCACACCGGTTCACTTTGACCTTACGGATTACCCGTACCGGGAGAAACTAGAAAAAATGGTCCGGAAATTAGAAGGCTGATGTTTTTCTGTAAAACAGCAGCACATTTAGGGCCTGGTGTTGGGACCCAGAATCCTTCCCAGACGCCGCAAATCAGTTCCCTTGATCCCGCCGCTCAAGATAAGCAGGAAAACGTAGCCGGATAGTCCGGCCAGGATGGCGGTGAAAGTTGCCTGAAGCTCCGAGTGGGTCCAGCTATAAACACTATGTTGGAAATAGATCAGGAGCGGTCCCATACCTGCTGTGGCCAGCAGCGCCTTTGGAAGGTAGCTGGAGGCTTCCAGGCGGAACCCGGTCAGTCGGCGAAGATCGGTAAGGTTCAGCCAGGCCATGAGAACAAAACCAACTACCAGGGCCGCCGCTGTTCCCCGGATGCCCAACCGCGGCAGCGCGGTCAGGTAATAAATGCAGGTAATTTTAAAAATTGACGCCAGGACAAGATTAACAAAGGGTCGGTAAGCCTGGCCCAGACCCTGGAGAATGCCCGTTGTGGTCTGTTGCAGGTACAGGAAGGGACCTCCCAGAGCCAGAATTTTTAAGCCGGCGCCGGCTTCCGGGTAGCCAAAAATAAGACCGCATAGCTCTTCGGAAAGAAGGAAGAGTACGGCGGCACAGGGCAAGCCGGCCAAAAGGGTCACCCTTACTGCCTCTTCACACCTGCTGCGGACCAGCTCCTGACGGTTCAGGGCCAGGGCGTCGGAAATAGCTGGAATCAAAGCAGTGGCCAGGGAAATGGTGATTATTCCCGGCGTAAATAAAAGGCTCTGGGCGATCCCCACAAACTGCCCGAAGGTGGAAGTAGCCTCGTTTAAACCCAGGCCGTTGGCCTGAAGGCGCAGGGGAATTAAGACTGCGTCAACGGACATCAGGGCGGTGGAAATAAAACGGGTCAGGGTGACGGGGACAGCCAGATTGAGGATCCTGAGGGAGGAACGAATGACGGGTTCAGCGGGGACTTCAGCGCCGGTAACAGGAAGACGCCTTTTGCGGTAAATCAGGAGCATCAAGCTTAATCCGGCCAATTCACCGGCGACAACCCCCATGGAGGCTCCTGCCGCCGCATACTCCAGACCCCTGGGGAGGAGCAGGGTGGCCAGGGTAAGGCCGCAAATCACCCTGATTGTTTGCTCCAGGGCCTGGGTCAGGGCTGTGGGCGCCATTTGCTGCAGACCCTGGAAATAGCCCCGGAAGGCGGAACAAACGGTCGCAATAATAATTCCTGGGAGCAGGCTTAAAAAGATCGAGTGCACCTTTGGATTGGGAAAAACATGTTCCACCAGAAAAGGTGTGCCTAAAAAGCACAGAGTTGAAAGAATAATGCTGTTAACAGTCAGGACAACCAGACAAAGTTTAAAGATCCGGTGAGCCCCCCGCACGTTTCCGGCAGCCATTTCTTCGGCCACAAGCTTGGAAATGGCCACTGGAATACCTGCCATGGCCAGGACCAGCACCAGTACGTAGATGGGGTAGACCATATTGATCAGGCCCAGACCTTCGGGCAGAATAAGCCGGATTAATAAAATCTGGTAGGCGAAGCCGAGGATTCTGTTAAAAAGGCTGGCTGCCAGGAGCACCAGGGTCCCATGTAAAAAAGATTGTCTGTGGTCCAAAGGGAAAACCTTCCTCTCGGGACATTTAGCCATAAGCCCCGGGTGCCGGGGGCGGGTATCGGATCTACCATTAAAGATCTATGCATCCTTAATTTACCTATGCCGAAAAAACAGCATTCAGGGAAGGCAAGGCAAACTTATTTTTCGTTTAACAAGGAATTTGATATTTCACTGTAGAAATAGTTTTAAAATATTTTTTATTTTTTATTGCTTTAGTTACCTGGGGCGTTTAGCTGCGGCATACAAAGCGGGCCTTTGAGGGGTCTTTTTGTTTTAAATCCAGAAATGTCCAATCAGGATCGGTACAGGTATAGAAAGAGATATTTAGGGAAACCATTATTTACAAAAGGAGGCAAATATTTTGAAGAACTATGAAACCGGGCAAATACGCAACCTGGGGGTGGTCGCACATGGAGGTGCCGGCAAGACCTCCCTGACAGAGGCGATGCTCTTTAATACCGGGGTTCTTTCCCGCCTGGGCCGGATAGAGGACGGTACAACGGTTTCCGATTATCACCCGGAGGAAACGGCAAGGCAGATTACAATCCATACCAGTCTTGTTCCCTGTGAGTGGAACGGGGTAAAAATTAATTTATTGGATACCCCCGGCTTTTCAGATTTCATTGGTGAGGTAAAGGGAGCCTTAAGGGTAGCCGACGCCGCGATGTTTGTTGTTTCAGCTGTTGACGGGGTTGAGGTGCAGCATGAGGTGATCTGGGATATCGCGGATGATTATAACCTGCCCAGGCTTGTTTTTATTAACAAGATGGATCGTGAGAACGCCAATTTTGATAAGGTTCTGGCTGATCTTAAAGCGAAGTTCAAGGCAAATTTTGTTCCCGTTCAAATTCCCATCGGTTCTTTCAATGAATTTACCGGCGTAGTGGATGTCATAAATGAAAAGGCCTATACCGGGGAAGGTAAGGGTAAAGAAGCAGAAATACCCGCCGGCCTGGCGGAGGATCTGGCCGCCTACAGGGAGCAGCTAATTGAGGCAGCGGCTGAAGGCGATGACGATCTGACCATGAAATATTTAGAAGGAGAAGAATTAACCCCGGAGGAAATCAAGGATGGCCTTCAAAAAACAATTGCCATGGGCAAAGTTGTCCTGGTGCTGGCTGGTTCCGCCACAAAGAATACAGGTGTCGTCAAGTTAATGGATGTTGTGGCTGATTACCTGCCTGCCCCCGGGAAAGATGACGGATCTATGACGGCCCTGGTATTTAAAACTATCGCCGACCCCTACGTGGGTAAAATGAATTTCCTGCGTGTATTCAGCGGGAATTTCAAAAGCGATAACGTGGTTTATAACAGTAAAAAAGAAAAGAACGAAAAAATAGGCAATGTCCTTTACGTTCGCGGCAAGGCTTCTGTGCAGTCCGGCACAGTGCCCTGCGGTGATCTGGCAGTGGTGGTAAAACTTCAGGATACAAATACGGGAGATACTCTTTGCGAAAAGGATAAGCCCGTTGTTCTGGAAGGAATTGATTTCCCCACACCTACCCTTACCGTTGCCATCGCGCCAAAGAGTAAAAATGATGAGGACAAATTGGGGGATGCAGTTTTTAAAGTTTTGGAAGAGGACCCGACCCTGCGTGTGGAAAAGAATACCGAAACCAAGCAAACCCTTCTTATCGGCATGGGTGAACTGCACCTGAATATCATGCTGGAAAAGCTGAAAAGGAAATACGGCGTGGATGTTGTAATGAGCGACCCCAAAGTCCCCTACAGGGAAACTATCCGGGCCAGGGTTGAAGTAGAGGGAAAACACAAGAAGCAATCCGGTGGCCGGGGCCAGTATGGGCATGTCTGGATCCGCTTTGAGCCGAACCCCGAGGAAGACTTTGTTTTTACCGAGGAAGTCTTTGGCGGTTCCGTTCCCAGACAATACTTCCCCGCAGTGGAAAAGGGCTTACGGGAAGTAATGGCTGAAGGGGTTTTGGCCGGCTATCCCACCACCGGGGTTAAGGCGACTCTCTACGACGGCTCTTACCATACTGTGGATTCTTCAGAACTGGCTTTTAAGATAGCCGCCTCCCTTGCCTTCAAAAAAGGCGCCCTGCAGGCCAAACCGGTGCTTTTAGAGCCTATTATGAATGTGGAAGTGACGGTTCCCGATAACTCCATGGGGGATATCATCAGTGATTTTAACACCAAGCGCGGCCGCGTGCTGGGCACCGAGCCCCTGGGCAGACAAACTGTGATTAAAGCCACGGTGCCCCTTTCTGAAATGTACCGCTACGCCATTGATTTAAAATCCATGACCCAGGGCCGCGGCTCCTTTACCATGGAATTCAGCAGCTACGAGGAAGTACCTGCCCGTCTTGCGGATGATATCATTAAAAAGGTCAAAGCGGAGGCCGAGGCTGAGAAGTAGTACCGCAATTTCTCTTTAAAAACGGGCCGGGTATAAAGGATAAAAGGAACATGGGTTTCGCAGTTAAGTGAAATGGTACGATTTTCGATTTTGAAAACCGTGGTAAAGGGTTTTGATCCCATTCATAAATCCTGGGAACCATAGCTTTATTAATATATAGAATCCGGCTGTCGCCAAAAAAAGCTAACTTGATAACTGGTGTTGAGTAAGGAGCAGGCCACTTAGCAGCGGGTTTGGGCTTATTCGGCGCCTTTTTTATTTGTGCCCCGGGGATATGACGGGATCCACGCCGGCGTCAATTTAAGGGTAGCCAGGCGGATACAGGCAAAGGCCGGTATAGCACGGCAGGATTTTCACGCAAATACAAATATTATAAGCCACTTTCCTGGTCCAAGGAGGCACCCGGCTAAGCCGTATTAACAAGGGTAATGCCGTTAATCATTTCAGTTAAAGAAAAACCGGTTAAAGCTTTAATCGGGAAGCAATTAAAAGGAACAAACCGCGCGTTAAAATATTTATCTTGAAACAAATAAAGAATCTCAAGGGTTTTGACCCTTGAGATATCTGGCAGGGGAGACAGGACTCGAACCTGCAACACCTGGTTTTGGAGACCAGTGCTCTACCAATTGAGCTACACCCCTGTATTCCCTTCCCTGCGAGAAATATTATATTAAAAATATCTTCTCCAGTCAAGAGGAAACACCTTGAGGTAGGATTTTCGAGGTTGTAATTGAATATAATTAAGATTAATTTATGAAAGAAACGAGGTGGAGCCAATGGCGCCGAAAATAGGTGTTTTGATGGGCGGGCGCTCGGCTGAGCGGGAGGTTTCCCTGCGGACCGGAGAAGCCGTATACCAGGCCCTGCTCAAGGCCGGATACGACACGGTTAAAATTGACGTGGGCATTGATCTTGTGGAAACACTAAAGAAAAAAGGCGTTGAGCTTGCTTTTCTAGCCCTCCACGGCCGTTACGGGGAGGATGGGACCATTCAGGGAATGCTGGAATTGCTGGATATTCCGTATACAGGTCCGGGTTTACTGGCCAGCGCCCTGGCGATTGATAAGATTGCCACCAAAAAGATGCTTCTTTATGAAGGACTGCCAACACCGCGTTTTATCCAAATCAAGCAAAAGGATGCTTTAAGTACGGGACTTCCGGAAGCAGCCCGCCGGGCGCTGCAGGAAATAGGACTGCCCCTTGTTGTGAAAGCCCCTACGCAGGGTTCAACTATTGGGATTTCTTTTGTTTACAATGAGGATGATCTGATCCCGGCCCTGCAATTGGCCTACAGCTACGACCAGGTTGCCCTTGTGGAGCAGTTTGTCCAGGGCGTGGAAGTGACGGCCTCGGTGCTGGGCAACGACCACCCGGTTGCCCTACCCCTTATTGAAATTGTTTCTGCCACCGGGGTTTACGATTACGAGGCCAAATATACGGCGGGGCTCAGCGATCACATTATACCGCCGAGAATTCCCGGGGAACAGCAGGCAATGATTAAAGAACTGGCTGTCCGCACCTTTCAAACCCTGGGCTGCCGGGGTTTGGCCAGAGTAGACTTTCTGGCGGGGCAGGAGGGCGGCGCCTACATCCTCGAGGTCAATACCATGCCGGGGATGACCGCTACCAGCCTTTTTCCCGATGCTGCCCGGGCCGCGGGAATCGAGTTTCCCCAGCTTGTGGATAGAATTGTCCAGTTGGCTTTGGAAAAATGAATTCCCCAGCAAACGAATTTTTTAATCTAACTAAATCCAGCTTGTCCAGCCTGATTGACCATACTCTCTTGAAGCCTGATGCTACGCCGGGGGATATCCTAAAACTCTGCCGCGAGGCTCAAGAACACGGATTTGTCGCGGTCTGTGTACATTCGTGCTATGTTTCCGCTGCTTACAGCCTGCTAACCGGCTCGCCCGTGTCTGTCTGCGCGGTGGTTGGATTTCCCCTTGGGGCCAACGCCCCTTCCGTAAAAGCGCATGAGGCTGCCATGGCCGTTGGAGCGGGCGCCAGGGAAGTGGATGTGGTAATGAATGCCGGCTTATTCCTGGGGGGACGCCGGGATCAAGTTCAAGAAGACCTGGAAGGTGTTGTCCGGGCTGCTCGGAGGGAAAATCCCGGGGCAATCATTAAGGTCATCCTGGAGACTTGTCTATTAAATGATGAGGAGAAAATTCTGGCCTGCAGGCTGGCAGTGGCAGCGGGGGCAAATTTTGTAAAAACCTCTACCGGCTTTGGGAAATCAGGCGCAACGGTCCAGGATGTAAGTCTTCTCAGGCGGACAGTGGGGCCGGGGGTGGGTGTCAAGGCGTCGGGAGGGATCCGGAGTTTAGCCTCTGCCCTGGCCATGATCAGGGCAGGCGCTGACCGTCTGGGTACAAGTTCCGGTGTTTCCATTATCAAAGAAATGAATGAAGTATCAAAGAAATAAATAAAATGGCAAGGAAACAAATGAAATATAATTTAATAGCCCTGCTGGATCAAAGACGTCCGTCTCAACTGCAGACCGGATGTCTTTTTTTAACCGGATGTTATTATTTTGAAGGGCAGGTGGGCAATGCCCGGAACAGGTTCGATTTTTTTTAGTTGGGCAGGAATCGGCGCAAGGTTTATCGAAATTAAGCCTTACCAGCTAACAAATTAATTTTTGGGGGGTGTTATGATGAAACTGCGCTGCATGCTCTGTGGCAAGCTTATCGAAGAGGAACTGGTAAGCAACGAACCGGTGGATGAGTATGATGAATACGATGATGATCTGCCCAGGAAAAAACCCCTGCAGGTTTGTCGCATGTGTGAGGCCAAACTCAAGCGCGAAGCGGACGGCGCACAAAAAATACCCAGGCCCATCTAAAGTAATTTGATATAGTATTTTATTTATGAAAATTGTAAATATTTTCAGCAAGAAAAACTATTTATTAGCAGCAGGGGTAATATCCTAAATACAGCTAGATCCTCAATACCGAACATAGCATATTTTAGGGGGTAAATTACTTGCAGAATAAGTTTCAGCGAGTGTTTTATATTTTTACCGGTGTCTTAATTTTCTTAATACTTCTGGCAATAGCCGGGGCACGTTTTTATACTGACTGGCTGTGGTTTCAATCCCTGGAATACCAGCGTGTCTTTATGACTATCATTTTTTCTGATATTGGCCTTCGGCTTGGTGTCGGGGCGGCGTTTTTTGGTTTGTTGTTTGTTAACCTTTTGTTTACCCGGGACCACTTGCTTAAAGCCGCGCAAAAGGCTACGGTTTTAAAAGAGGCCGATTTGCTGACGATCCAGAGTTCCCCCTGGAGCAAGTTTCTGACAAACCGTTTCTTAGTTGCGGCGTTTGCTGCCTTAAGCCTGATTATGGCCTTTCTTTTTAGCTTTTCGGTGGTGGGCGACTGGGTTACACTACAAAAGTTTTTACACCCCACCGCCTTTGGGGTCAGCGAACCGATCTTTAATCTGGATCTGGGATTTTATATTTTCCGGTTGCCTTTCTACCTTTTTCTTTACAAGGTTGCCAGCGCCGCGCTGCTTGTCATTGCCTTCTGGACAGCAATAGCCTACCTTCTGGTGAATATCACCCAGGGTACCACGGGAGGGTTGTTTCACAGCATAGCCGCACGCTATCACCTCTCTGGCCTGGCGGCGTTATTCTTTATTTTAAAGGCTGTCGGTTACCAACTGGAGCGCTACTCTTTGCTTTTTACCCATTCCGGTGCGGTCTGGGGGCCGGGCTATACGGCAACTCACGCCACCTTGCTGGCCTATAACGCCCTCACCGTCATTGCCCTGGTCTGTGCTCTGGCCATCATCATCAACCTTTTTCTGCGCCGTTTCAGGCTGGTGGTCTACAGCATCGGGGTTCTGCTGGTGGCTTCCGTGCTGCTTGGTGGTGTTTACCCGGCCGCGGTACAAAAATTCAGGGTGCAGCCCAACGAAATAGTTATGGAAAGGCCTTACCTGGAACGAAATATTGAATTCACAAGAATGGCTTACAAACTTGACTCCATCGAAAAAAGAGACTTTCCAGCCGGACGTTTGCTTGCGGCGGATGATATCTATAACAACCAGGACACTATAGATAATATCAGGCTCTGGGACTGGGAGCCCCTCAAGCAAACTTACAGCCAGCTGCAAGAAATGCGCACCTACTATCAGTTTAATGATATCGACGTGGACCGCTATGTTATAGACGGCCGTTACCGCCAGGTCATGGTGGCGGCCAGGGAACTGAACCAGGAGCATCTGCAGCCCCAGGCCAAAACCTGGATCAACCAGAGGCTCAGCTATACCCACGGTTACGGTATTGCCATGAGCCCGGTCAATGAGTTTACCGGTGAAGGACTTCCTGCTTTTTTCCTGAAGGATATTCCGCCGGTCACCACCACCAACCTTAAGGTGGACCGGCCGGAAATATATTATGGCGAAAAAACCGATCAATACGTTATTGTGAATACAGGCGCCAGGGAATTTGATTATCCCAAAGGGGAGGAAAACGTCTACTCCACCTACACGGGGGAAAGCGGTGTTAAGGTTTCAAATATTCTGCGCCGGCTTATGTTTACCTTTTCCCTGGGGGATTACAAGCTCCTGCTAGCCTCCGATATTGATAATAACAGCAGGGTCCTGTACTACCGCAACATTCAGGAAAGGGTACCCAAAATAGCCCCCTTCCTGAGTTTCGATAAGGATCCGTACATTGTCTTAAGTGAGGGCAGGCTGTTCTGGGTCTGGGACGCCTATACAACAACAGATAAATTCCCCTATTCCGAGCCTTTTAACAACGTGAACAATTACATCCGGAATGCGGTAAAGGTAGTAATTGACGCCTACACCGGGGAGGTTGATTTTTATATCAGTGAACCGGACGATCCCCTGATTCAAACCTACAGTAAAATCTTCCCGGGGATGTTTAAAGATATAGAAACGATGCCCGCGGACTTAAGGCAGCATTTGCGCTATCCGGTTGATTATTTTGGCATCCAGGCCCACATGTACGCATCTTACCACATGGAAGATCCCCAGGTCTTTTATAATAAGGAAGACAAGTGGAACCTTCCATCGGAAATTTACGGCAGCGAACAAAGACCGATGGAACCATATTATACAATAATTAAGCTGCCCGGCCAGAGCAATCCCGAGTTTGTCCTGATCCTGCCCTTTACACCGCAGAATAAGAACAATATGATTGCCTGGTTGGCGGCCCGCTCGGACGGGGAGAATTACGGCAAGCTTTTGGCCTTCAACTTCCCCAAACAGGAAATCGTCTATGGTCCCATGCAGGTGGAAGCGCGTATTAACCAGGATACCACCATATCCCAGCAGCTCTCCCTGTGGGACCAGAGAGGTTCGAATGTAATCCGGGGCAACCTGCTGGCAATTCCCATCAAGGATTCCCTTCTTTACGTCGAGCCCCTTTATCTCCAGGCTGAACAGAGCAGAATGCCCGAGCTGCGCAGGGTCATCGTAACCCACGGTGAAAAAGTGGTCATGGAACCTACCCTTGATCTGGCTCTGGAAAGAATCTTTGGTGAAAGAATTAGTACCGGTGAGCGGAAGCCGGCGGCAGAACCGGATCCGGGTGAACAACCACAGGTTGCCGTAAGCGTACGGGAACTGGCGCAAAGAGCAAACCTGCTCTACGACGAAGCCCAGGACAGACTTAAAGCAGGCGACTGGACCGGGTACGGTGATTCCCTGGCCAAACTCAAGCAAACCCTTACCGAACTGTCCGGTAAGGCAGAGTAATAACACCATAATTTTAAAAAATTGTGGGTAAAAGGAACAATACTATCACGGCTGCCAATTTCATTTTAACCATGCAGAAGCTATCGGCCCGGCGCCGGTAGCTTTTTTTCTAACCAGGGTGTTCCCGGGCCCATATTTTAGGAAAAGGGGGTTGATTTGTGGACCATCAAAGGATCAGGCGGATCGGCATGCTTACAGGTGGGGGCGACTGTCCCGGTTTAAACGCTGTTATCCGTGCCGTGGTGAAAACAGCTGTCAGGGAATACAATCTTTCTGTTATTGGGTTTGAAGACGGCTTTGGCGGTTTAATCCAAAACAGGGCGCGGGAACTGAAAGAAAAGGATGTGGTTGGCATACTTCCCCGGGGAGGGACCATCCTGGGAACCACAAACCGGGACAATCCCTTTCACTACCCGGTTACTGTTAAAGGGAAAACTGAATTCAGGGACGTTTCGGACCGGGTTGTTGAAAATATTAATATCCACGGTATTGATGCGCTGATTGTCATCGGCGGTGACGGCAGCCTTACCATTGCCAATAAGCTCTTTGAGGAAAAGGGGTTGCCGGCGGTAGGGGTGCCCAAAACAATTGACAATGATTTGTCGGCAACCGACCAGACCTTTGGCTTCGATACCGCTCTGACGACGGCAACAGAGGCAATTGATAAACTGCATACCACGGCGGAGTCCCATCACCGGGTTATGGTTTTGGAGGTTATGGGTCGTTATGCCGGCTGGATTGCCCTGCAGTCGGGTCTGGCGGGGGGCGCCGATGTGATCTTGATTCCTGAAATCCCCTATTCCATAGAAAGAATAATTGATAAAATAATGGACAGACAGGGTTCCGGCAAGAAATTCAGCATTGTTGTTGCCGCTGAGGGGGCCAGGCAGGTGGGCGGCGAAATGGTCGTTCAAAGAATGGTTCCTGATAGTTTTGAGCCCGTGCGACTGGGCGGGATTGGAAACGTGCTGGTAAGTCAGATAGAGGAAGGGACGGGCATGGAAGCGAGGGTTACCGTTTTAGGTCACCTGCAGAGGGGTGGTTCCCCTACCGCCTTTGACCGGGTCCTGGCAACCCGTTATGGCGCCGGGGCTGTAAACCTGGTTATGGCCGGTTCCTTTGGCGAAATGGTATGTTTGCGGACACCGGAGATCAAGTCCGTAGCCCTGGCGAAGGCCGTGGGGGAACTCAGGATGGTCCCCCTGGACGGTGATCTAATCCGGACGGCCAAACAGGTAGGGATAGCTTTCGGCGATTGATTATACATTTTTTTACTGACGAGGAAGGATTTGACTGGCGCGCACCGTATTTTATATAGTGAAAGGGGTGCCGCCATTGTTAAAGAATACTTTATTGCTCCTGACACTTTTAACCATTTATTTTATAAAAATTCCCTGGGCCTCAACCCTGGTTTCAGATTATCCTTCAGGACCGGACGAGGCGGAAATAAAAAGCATTGTGGTAAGTGCGGTTGAGGATACAAGGTGGTTTCAAGCCGGCACTCGCCAGGAAGTGAGGCAGTTATTGGCCCTTTATTACGGCGAGCCTCTTCTTTCGGAACTGAGTAATTCAGTCTGGAATTTTATCAGCGTGCCCACAGACTGGCACTATGAAACCAGGCCAGGCCAGTTTACCATGCTGGGACAATCCGGAAATCAAGCTGCTGTCCAGGTAGAAATCGTCGAAACTGATGTATTAAGCGGTTATAGCATTGTTTTTAATGTAGAATACCTTCTGGTTAAAGATAACAGGGACTGGAAGATTGTTACCATTACTGCCGGCAACGCCCCGTAAAAGGGGCGTTTACTAAAAAATTCTATTAGTTGGGGTTAATCCCCCTGGTGCAAACCACTCATCTCCGGTAAACTTGTACTACCCCGCTTAAATGTGTTAAAATGAGACTCAGAAGCTAATTTCAGGGAGGGCAACTTTTGAAAATAGGTATTTTCACTGACAGTTATCTACCCTATACCAGCGGTGTCGTTCGCTCGATCCAGACCTTTAAAGAGGAATTGATAAAACAGGGGCACGATGTTTATATTTTTGCCCCCAGTTATAAGAACTGCAGCAAGGAATCCCGGGTTTTCCGGTTTGCTTCCATACCATCCCTCACGAATCGGGACTTCAGCCTTGCCGTTCCTTTTTCCTTACGTTTAAAGCCGGTTATCCAGGGATTGGACCTGGACTTGATTCACGTTCACTCACCCTTTTTACTTGGCCGCCTCGGCGCCCGATACGCCCGGAAGGAAAATATACCCCTTGTTTTTACATACCACACATTGTACGATCAGTACGTGCACTACGTGCCCTTCGCCCAATCCTTCACCAGGGAACTGGCTCAAAAGGTCAGCCGGGATTTCTGCAACCAATGCGATCTGGTCATTGTACCAACCGGTGTTGTTGGAGACTATCTTCGCCGGATTGGTGTTCTGACCCAGATTAAAAAGGTTCCCACCGGAATCAAAATAGAAGAGTTTCAAAAAGGGAATCCCGCCTGGCTCCGGCAGAGGTATCAAATTGCTTCCGGTGATTATGTCCTCCTGTTTGTAGGCCGGTTGGGGCAGGAAAAAAATGTCGGCCTGCTCCTTGAAAGTTTTCTTTTGGTAAACAACGAAATAAAGAATACCACCCTGGTTCTGGTGGGAGGCGGGCCGGAGGCAGAAGAACTGCGTTCGATGGCCGTAAAACTGGGTATTGCCGCCAAGGTCGTTTTTACCGGGACCCTGTTCCCCCCGGAAGTTGTTAATTGCTATGCGGGGTCTGATTTATTTGTGTTTACATCCGTTACGGAAACCCAGGGGATTGTAATTGCCGAGGCCAAAGCCGCGGGACTCCCGGTGGTGGCCGTGGGCGCCAATGGTGTTTCCGAGATGGTGGAAGATGGTGTGGATGGTTATCTGACTGATCCTGAGCCCCTTCAATTCGCGGAAAAAGTTTGCCGGATTTTAAAGGACCTGAAACTCCGGGAAGATATGAGCCGCATGGCCCGGCGCAGGGCCGAAGAACTGTCTTCAGCCAACTGCACGAACCAGCTGTTGTGTTGTTACTCATCCTTTGCGGAAGCGAAAGAAAGGGTTGCAAACATTCTGTCGTAACCAGCTCAACAGGGCAATTGCATTTTGTCCATATACTGTTCTAAGGATTAAACCCCCCGGCGGGTTTTTTTTTGGCATTAAAAAGCGGGAAAAGATAAACAATAGGATCAAAATCAGGGGACAGAAGGTGTTTAAGGTGATTCAGCACGGTGATCCGGGAGAAACTTTTAGGGAGCAGAAGCTGCCAGTTAAAGATAAGGAAAAGGGGAGAGGGGCCCTTGAGAAAGACCGGCGATCAAAACAGTTTGCTGATTTGGACCAGTTAATCGGCCGTTATTCCAGGGAAAAGGGTCAGTTGATCCGGATCTTGCAAAAGGCCCAGGAGATTTTCGGCTACCTGCCGGAAGAGGTGCAGGCCTATGTAGCTGAAAAACTAGAAATACCCGTAAGTGAGGTCAACGGTGTCGTTACTTTTTATTCCCTTTTCTCAACCAGGCCCAGGGGCAAATACACCTTAAGTATATGTATGGGGACCGCTTGCTATGTTAAAGGAGCCCAGGACCTGATGGATACGCTCAAGGAGGAACTAAATATCGACGAGGGAGAGACCACTCCGGATCAAATTTTTACCATTAAGAGCACACGCTGTGTAGGCGCTTGCAGCCTGGCCCCCATCCTGGTGGCCAATGAAGATGTGCATGGAAGAATCAGCCCCGGGGAGCTCAAGGGAATTATTCAAACCTACCGGAAAGGTGAAAGCGTTGATCATAAAAAGCATTGAAGATCTAAAAGAAGTCAAGGAAAAGTATGTCCCATTGATCAAGCAGAGGTTGGGTCACCGTAACGGCCTGGGTCTGACCCAAATTCTGGTCTGTCACGGGACGGCCTGCCATTCCTCGGAAAGCCGGGAAGTCCGGCGCCAATTGGAGCAGGAACTGATCAGGAGGGGCCTGGGGGACCAGACCAGGGTTATTAAGACCGGTTGCTTTGGTTTCTGCCAGCACGGCCCCATAGTTATGGTGCATCCTGGTGAAACACTCTACTGTCGGGTCAGGCCGGAAGATATCCGGGAGCTGGTGGAAAAGCACCTTATAGGGGGCCAAATTTTAGACAGGCTGTTGTATCAAAACGACAGCACCGGGGAAAAAACGCCAGCCATTGAGGATATCCGTTTTTTCCGGGCTCAAAGCAGAATTGTTCTGCGTAACTGCGGGGTGATCAACCCCGAGAAGATCGGGGAGTACATCGCCCGGGACGGGTATTTCGCGCTGGCCGGGGCGGTTCTTCATAAAAGCAAAAAAGAAGTCATCGAAACCATCAAAAAATCAGGCCTCAGGGGCAGGGGAGGAGCTGGTTTCCCCACTGGTACGAAATGGGAACTAGCTGCCGCCCAGGATCCCCACCCCAAATACGTGGTATGTAATGCGGACGAAGGGGACCCCGGCGCTTTCATGGACCGGAGCATTCTGGAAGGCGATCCCCATAGCATTCTGGAAGCCATGACCATAGCCGGCTATTGTATCGGTGCAAATGAGGGCTATATTTACGTCCGGGCGGAATATCCCATTGCTGTGGACAGGTTGGAGCTGGCCATCGGGCAGGCCAGGGAAGCAGGCCTGCTGGGCAGGGGCCTGTTCGGCACGTCCTTCGACTTTGACATAAGCCTGCGTTTCGGGGCCGGGGCTTTTGTTTGCGGCGAGGAAACTGCACTTCTGCACTCGGTCATGGGGCAGCGGGGTGAACCCCGGCCAAGGCCCCCTTATCCGGCCCAGGAGGGACTCTGGGGGAAGCCAACCTTAATCAACAACGTGGAAACCTTCGCCAATATAGCGGCTATTTTGCGGGACGGCTGGGAGTGGTATCAGGGTGAGGGGACTTCCACCAGCAAGGGAAGTAAGGTCTTTTCCCTGGCCGGAAAGATTAACAATACGGGGCTCATAGAAGTACCCATGGGCACCACCCTGCGCACGATCATCTTTGACATCGGTGGGGGCATTCCGGGGAATAAGAAGTTTAAGGCGGTGCAAACTGGCGGGCCCTCGGGTGGCTGTATACCGGCCGAATGCCTGGACCTGCCCATTGATTACGAATCCCTTAAGGAAACAGGTTCCATGATGGGTTCCGGCGGGATGATTGTCATGGATGAAGAAAACTGCATGGTTGATATCGCCCGTTTTTACCTGGAGTTCAGCCAGGACGAATCCTGCGGGCGGTGCACCCCCTGCCGCGTGGGTACCAAGCGGCTGTTGGAAATCCTGATCCGCATTACGGAGGGGCACGGTGAAATGGAGGACCTGGAGCTGTTGGAGGAACTATCCTATGATATCCGGGACGCTTCCCTGTGCGGCCTGGGCCAGACGGCGCCCAACCCGGTTCTGTCCACCCTGCGCTATTTTAAAAGTGAGTATATCGCCCATGTGCGGGATAAGCGTTGCCCGGCGGGAGTTTGCAAAGCTTTGCTGGACTATTCGGTAGACGAAGAAAAATGTATTGCCTGCGGGCTTTGCGCCGGGGTTTGCGCGGCACAAGCCATCACGGGCGCTCCAAAAACACCCTACCGGATTGACCCGGAAAAATGCACCCGCTGCGCGGCTTGTGTCGCTAAATGTCCGAAGCAGGCAATTCAAAAAGGCATTCGAAAGGATGTGGCAGACCTTGGAGGGGAAGCAGGAATATACGCCGGGGCCGGTGGTGCGGAAAACCGGGCAACTTTTTGATAACCCGGAAAAAAAGGCAGAAAAAATAATACTGACCATTGACGGCAGAGAGGTAACAGCCGACAAAGGCATGAGTGTGCTGGAGGCGGCGCGGCTGGCGGGGATTGAAATCCCCAGTCTGTGTTATCTGCGGCATATTAACGAAACCGGCTCCTGCCGGGTCTGCCTGGTGGAGGTTGAAATAAAGGGAGCAAGAACGCTCCAGGCCTCCTGCGTTTATCCCGCCACGGCGGGTCTGGTTGTGCACACCACTTCGCCCCGGGTGCGGCGGGTCCGCAAGACAATGGTGGAACTGCTACTTTCCGACCACCACCGCGAGTGCACAACCTGCATCCGGAACCTGAACTGCGAGCTGCAGAATGTGGCGGACAGTCTGGGGATCCGGAATATAAAATATACGGGTGAAATGAAACCCCTGAAGTTGCAAAATAAAAACCCGTACATTGTCCGGGACTACAATAAGTGCATTAAGTGCAGGCGCTGCGAGGCAATCTGCAGCAAAGTGCAGGAAATCAACGTATATTCCGCCCTTAACCGGAATTTTGATACGGTAATCGCCCCCGCCTTTGGTCAGGATCTCTCCAGGGTGGCCTGCATAGCCTGCGGGCAGTGCGTAATAGCTTGCCCCACCGGCTCTCTAACGGAAAAGGAATGTATAGACTCCGTCTGGGAAGCCCTGGAAGACCCTGATAAATACGTGGTTGTTCAGACAGCGCCTTCAATTCAGGTCACCCTGGGTGAAGATTTCGGCTTTCCGGTGGGTACCGTGGTTACGGGGAAACTGGCAGCGGCCCTGCGGCGCCTTGGTTTTGATCGTGTTTTTGCAACTGATTTCACAGCGGATCTTACCATTATGGAAGAGGCCCACGAACTGCTGGAACGGCTGGAAGGGAAAGGTAAGCTTCCCCTCTTGACCTCCTGCTGTCCGGGTTGGGTCAAATTTGCGGAACATTTTTACCCGGAATACCTGGAAAACCTGTCAACCTGCAAATCACCCCATGAAATGTTTGGAGCCCTGACCAAAACGTACTTTGCCCAAAAAGAGGGTCTTGATCCGAAAAAAATCGTGGTTGTGGCAATTATGCCCTGCACGGCAAAGAAATTTGAGGCTGCCCGGCCGGAAATGGGGACAGGGGAATTCAAGGATGTGGATTGGGTCCTGACAACCCGTGAGTTGGCCCGGATGATCAGGCAGGCTGATATTTCTTTTCCCGACTTGCCGGAAGAAGAGTACGACAGCCCGCTGGGCAACGCCAGTGGTGCAGGGGCTATTTTTGGTTCCACAGGGGGGGTTCTGGAGGCGGCGGTGAGGACTGCCTGCTTCCTGACCACCGGAAAGGAAGCGGAACTGCCCGACTATGAAGAATTGCGCGGTTTCAGCGGGCTGAAGGAAGCGGTGGTTACTTTGAAAGACCGCAAGGTGAAGGTAGCTATAGCCCACGGCACGGGCAACGCCAGGGTGCTTATGGACCGGCTCAGGGCAGGGGAATCCTTTGATTTTGTGGAGATTATGGCCTGCCCCGGGGGTTGTGTGGGGGGGGGCGGGCAGCCTATTTACGGAAGCAGGGAGCGCAAGGAAATATCCCTTGATTACCGGCATAACCGGGCCGAGGCTCTGGGGTTGATTGACGCTTCCAAAACGCTGCGACGAGCCCATGAAAACCCGGATGTATCGAGGTTATACGAGGAATTCCTGGGACACCCCCTGGGGGAAGTGCCCAGGAACCTGCTGCACACCTATTATACGCCCCGGGGCAAATTACCGGGTTTTACCTTCGGGGGAATTAAGGGCAGCCACTCCGGCCACGTCCTGGCCAATATGCCCCACGCCTGACTGCCGGAAACACGCAGTTTCAAAACCTTAAAAACTATAACAGGGACGGGCGCCTGTTATTATACCTGGGCCGGGAACCTTGTGCCGTTGTTGCCGGGGCCGGGGTTTCCTTCCCTTACTTCAGCAGTCGCTTTAAAACCTTGCCGCTGGCGCCCCGGGGAAGATCACCGGTAAACACAAATGTTTCCGGGATTTTGTAGTTTGCCAGACGGTTTCTTAAAAAACGCAGGAGTTCCTGTCTGTCAGGTTTTTGTCCTTCTTCTGGCCGGATATATGCTTTGATGACCTCGCCTTTAACTGGATGGGGAACGCCGATCACGGCTGCCTCTGCCACAGCCGGGAACTCCTCCAGCGCCTCTTCCACTTCCTTGGGAAAAACGTTCAACCCCGCTGTAATAATCAATTCCTTTTTGCGGCCCACCAGATACAGGTAGTGTTCTTGATCCCGGTATCCCAAATCACCGGTGTACAGCCAGCCGTCCCTTAAGGCGGTCTCTGTTTCCTCCCTCCTGTTATAATACCCCTTCATAATATTTGGTCCTTTAACCAGGAGTTCCCCCACCTCGTCCGGGGGCAGGTCCCGGTTTTCTTCATTGATTATTCTAACCTCAACGCCGGGCAGGGGGATGCCGATGGATTTTACCTTGCGCAGTCCCTTGATGGGATTTAATGATACCAGGGGGGAGGCTTCGGAAAGGCCGTATCCTTCAATCACGGGGATATTATATTTTTTTTCAAACCCCCTGAGGTGCTCCGGAGGAATGGAATCTCCCCCGGAGAAGGCATATTTTAAATGGGGAAAGGCCTGGGTGCGCCGCAGCTTGAGCATCAGGGAGAACATGCTGGGAACACCGCAAAATACAGTTACCTTTTCCTCCGCCAGGACTTGCAGAACCTCTTTGGGCATAAACCTGTCCAGAATGGTAATGCTGCAGCCCAGATATAGGGGCAGTAAAACGCTGGTAGCCCAGCCAAAACTATGAAACATGGGCAAAACCGCCAAAAAATTGTCGTCCCGGCAAAAGTCGGAAACAACATCCATGGCAGCAACATTGGCAACCAGATTGGCATGGGTCAGCATCACGGCTTTAGGTTGGCCCATTGTGCCCGAAGTATAAAGAAAGGTACAAACCGTTTCCGGTTCGGTCACCGGATAAGTAATAGGCCCGGCCGCTGAAATCTGTTCCCGGCATGCTATGTCCAGGATTACAGGGGTCAAGGGAAGGCCGGGTAACTGTTGAAATTGCCGCCCAATGGCCTCACTGGATATAAGAAAACGTGCTCCCGAATCCTGCAGCATAAAAGCCAGCTCCCGGGGTGACTGGAGGAGGTTCAAGGGAACTGCAACGCCACCGGTCCGGGTAATGCCCAGGTAGCTGTAAATAAATTCAGGACAATTTGGGAGGGCTATGGCAACCCTGTCTCCCGGTTTCAGACCAAGCCCGGCCATAAACCTGGCGTAATGCTCCACCTGATTTTCCAATTCTCCATAGGTTATACTTTGCTGGTTGTACTTAATAGCCGTATGATGCGGTTCCCCTGCATATTTTAAATGTAATTCAGAAATTTTCAATACTGTATCCCTCCTTTAGGGCACTACATAAGTTTTCTACAAAGGTAATATTTAATCCTTTTTAAGACTGTTGAAAACCTTCCCGGGCAACGATTGGATTTGACGGAAACAGGTTGCTTGCTGCCTGGGAAGCGGGTGTAAAATCTAACAAGGGAGCAGGGTTCCTTAATAGAAAAAAGTGATACCAAGCAATTCCTGGTATTGGGGACCTACCTGGCCAAGGTATTGTCATTTGACCTTGAAAGTGGCAAAAGATATAATAACATAGGAATAAAAGGTGTGCTGGCAGTTTATTAAATGCCAACTTTGGGGGGATTGAAAAAATGGACAAAATAAAGTCCGCTTACGAAATGGCCATGGAACGTTTCAGCAAGAGAAAAGAAATGCCCCGGTGGGAAATTGACAGGATGGAATATGAGCCCGCGGGCAACCGAGCCGCGGCTGCTTTTTTAGAGGACAGGGGGTATAACCTCAAGGCCGAAATGGAAAGGCACCCCAAATCCCTCAGGGGTTACGTTGCCGGCGGCTTTGAAAAAACCATGCTGCACAATATTATGCTGCCGGCTGATCAGGACACCCGGGAAGTAAATATAAGAGCCATGGAGGGGCTTTTAGCAATTAAAAAAAATAAAAGAGCCACGGAGGAGCTATTCGGCCAGCTGGAACATCTTTTTACTTACTACGAAAAGGCCCTGGCCCAGACTTACAGCCAGTTTAAAGAACATTTTTCGGAAAAAATCGACGCCCAGGTCAAGCTTGTGGAAAAAAGGTCCGGGACAAAGTTAAAGGTTAATCCGGAGATTCAGCCGGGATTTCAGGAGGAGTGGTTTAAAATTCGCGGCCAGCTGAATATGCATTATGAAAAGGTGTTGAAGGAGCTGAAAGAGAAGCTTCACAAAGTGCAGTAATGTTTTTTACGCGTAAAACAGTTTGGGGATATTATGCCATCCAACTCCGGTTCCGGGCACGGCAATTTGTCCGGCGAGGGGGGGATACTCTGGCCGGCAGCGTTCCGAAACCGGTCCTTACCTGTTTAACCAGGGACCTCACCGCGCATGCAACGCCCCTTCCGGGGCAGTTGGCAAAATCGATCATATTTGCTTAACGGGAGTGCCCCGCTTTTTGCGGCGGCGTTTCCCTTTTTCAGGCTTTTTAGGCTAATCCCTTTTATCGGGCTTTCTGGCGGGACTGGGGACAAAAACAAACATGGCGCGCTGCTGCTGTGATTTGCCGGCTTTGATAAATATGAAAGCAAGGACGGCGCCCAGCAGGGAAAGCCCGGCGGAACTCCAAAACATCAGTCCTATACCCCTGGCCATTAAAAACCCGTACAGGGGCGGACCCAGGGCCACACCGAAAAACCTTACGCTGCCGTAGAATGAAGTAATCAGCCCGCGTTCTTCAATTGAAGCTGAACTGGTTACAAGGGTATTCAAGCAGGGCAGCACCAGCCCTGTACCCACCCCCACAATGGAGATGGCTACAAAATATAGAATTACGTTGGTGGCCAGGGGCAGGAAGATAAGTGAGGCAGTCATGACGCCCAGTCCGGTTATAACCAGCAGCCGCATCAGGGACTTTTTTTTCTTAATGATAAAGCCGGTGGCAAAGGAGGTTACGCTCATAAAAAGGACTGGAATGGCCAGGACCAGCCCCTTTTGGATACCAAAAAGACCGTGTTGCTGCTCCAGAAATTCCGATAGATAGAATAAGACTCCAAAAAGAACCATGAGAGCAATTGCCCCGGCCAGGTAAGCTGACAGAAGCAGGCCTTTTTTTTCCTTAAAAACCCTTGCGAATGATTTCAGATAAGCCGTTACCTTTTGTTTGGATTGGTTTGACCCGGGTTCTTTAACCAGGAGCCACATGGCCACGACAATTGGGATTACAATAACCGGGAAAAAGATGAAGGCGGCATACCAGGTTATCAGACCGATGGCGGCGCCAAGGATAGGGCTGACAACCTTACCCAGGCCGTTGGATGATTCAATTGTACCCAGGGAGCGACTTCGCTCTTTCCCCCGAAAAAGGTCGCCGCACAAAGCCATGGCAATGGGTGCAGTTCCCGCCGCCCCCAGGCCCTGAAGAATTCTGCCGGCAAGGATGCCGGGAAAGGCCAATTGACCCATCAGGATGGCGGCGGCGGCGGCGACAACGCCCCCCAGACCATAGAGAATCAGACCCGGTATAATAACAACTTTCCTGCCGTAGCGGTCGGACAAAAAGCCGGCGACCGGGATAATAAGACCGGCCGGCACCGAAAAAAGTGTAATTAACAGGCTTACCTGCACGGGCGTCAGATTCAGGGCGTTGCGAATGTCGGGCAGGACCGGGATCAACATAGAATTGCCTAAAACCATAATAAACGGAACACCAGCCAGGGCTGATACCACGAGCCAAAAATTTTTTACGGGTTTTTGGGAGGCAGTATATTCAGCCATTTGAATCACCTTCCTTTATAACTGGTTTTTCTTAAATTACCCGTTGTTAACACAAAATAACCCGCTGCAACCCCCTGAATCATTAACAATGTTGCCCGGAAATGTATTGCCTTCCGCTCCGAATGCTAAATCAGCGGAATCGTGACCCGTACCGGCCTGGAAATTGCATATTGGGTAACCGAAAAAAAATGACATTAATTTTCCTTTTTTAAGTCTGTTCAACTGGTTAACAGGGGTATATGATTAAATTAGGGAATAAGAATTGTTATTTTATTAAGGCACTCCTATAAATTTTTATCCGGGAGAGTGATTTTATGGACAGGGAACTGGCAATGGAAGTAGTCAGAGTTACGGAAGTAGCGGCCCTGGCGTCATCTTACTGGATGGGCAGAGGTCAGAAAAATGAAGCAGACGGGGCAGCTACAAACGCCATGCGCAGGATGTTTGACACAGTATCCATTAACGGTACGGTTGTTATCGGGGAAGGTGAAATGGATGAGGCTCCGATGCTCTACATCGGGGAAAAGGTGGGGCACGCACCCTTTCCTGAAGTAGATGTAGCCGTAGATCCCCTGGAAGGAACAAATATCCTGGCCAAGGGTCTTCCAAACGCAATGGCTGTCGTGGCCATCGCCGATAAAGGCAACCTTCTGCATGCGCCGGATATGTATATGGAAAAACTGGCTGTGGGACCTCGGGCGGCGGGCAAGGTCGACCTGGACGCCCCCATCGAAGAAACTTTAAAAATAGTTGCGGAAGCCAATAATAAGAGGGTGCAGGACTGCGTCGTAATTATCCTGGAGCGTGACCGGCATTTACAATTAATTGAGAACGTACGTAAAGCCGGGGCAAGGGTTAGGCTTATAGGCGACGGGGATGTGAGTTCGGCTATTTCCACAGCCTTTGACGATACGGGTATTGACATTTGCGCTGGAATAGGGGGGGCCCCCGAAGGGGTCATTGCGGCGGCAGCTCTAAAGTGTCTGGGGGGAGAAATGCTGGCCCGCTTGTACCCGGAAGATGAGGACGAATACAACCGCTGCCTGGATATGGGTATCACCGATCCCCGCCGCATTTTGACTATGAATGACCTGGTTAAGGGAGACGACGCTATTTTTGCCGCTACCGGGGTAACTGACGGGGAACTCCTGCGGGGCGTCCGCTTATACGGAGGAGAGAGAGCCGAAACTCATTCCGTGGTGATGCGGGCAAAAACAGGGACGGTACGTTTTATCAGAGCAATTCATATCCTGTCCAAAAAACTGGATCCTTCAATATTACCCCGGCCTTAGCCAAAGCGGCATATGGGGCAGCAGTACTTTGTTACTGCTGCTTTTATGATTGCCGGGAAATTGGCCGTATTGGGCTATAAAGACGATAAATAAATCAAAGTTGCCCTTTACTCCTGAATGTGTTAATTTATTGACAGGAGAGACTGTGTTTTAAACAGGCGCCAGTGCTGGACGACATGGTATTTTACTCTTAAAACAGGTAAGCCGGTACGGAAAGGGGCATAAATTGGACTATTCGCTGGTAACCAACCATATTGTTTTTGATATGGATGGAGTTATAGAGGTTCTGGAAGAGTATTTGGACGAGTTTATTTTGCTGGAACATTATTATGAGGATCAACTGCTGGAGTCAAGTATCATTTTTTTAGAGGACATTGAGATAGAATATGATCCCGGCGAGTATAGCCGCTATTTCAAACAGAAATACTTAAAGGAAGATAATGAGGACCAGATGTTCTTGAGCTTGTTAAGAAACAGTTTTGCGACGGGGCTTTTTATTAACGATTCAATGGTTGAAATAGAGATTCAGGACGGGCGCTTAATTTGCCTTCTCGGCAACAGGGGTGAGTTGATCCTTAGGACTGGCAATGAAAGCTACGTTTTTTCGCATCTATTCAAATTGACTGTCCAACCCGAAAAAACACAAACCTTATTAAATGCGATAATCAACGTCCTTAAAAATAACCATGAAGGGTTTCGCAAAGAACAGCTGGGGAGCGAATCCTTTGCCATGATTTCAGGTGTTTGCCTGATGGCTATGGCTAAAATTAACGATTTACCCTTGCATAATTATGAATTGAACCTTTCCCACGACGAGATGCTGCTCTTCGGGTTGGCCTTAAACCTGGCCGGGGAGGATGGCGATAAGGAAACACTGGCGGTTACAAGGTTTATAATGGAACAGATAAAGGGATATTTCCCCGAGATAGAGCATATTTCCCCGGAAAGCTTTGAAACAGCGCCAGGAATGGGGAAGCTCCTTGATTTTAAAAAGCCTGGAAAACACTAGTTCACCCTCATAACATTTTTTAAGGTTCAGCCGGTAAAAGATTCCATACCGGTTTAATCCAGCCCAAAAACATAAGTTCCTGTATTTGTTTATAACTTTTATAGTGTCTGGAATGATACCTTCTTCAAAGAATCAACATCAGGGGGAATTCACAATGGAGTTTGAAATTAGAATGGCAATCTATAGTCACAGGATTTCTTTTAGAATTGAACAGGATCCGGTAAAGAAGGCGTACTACTACTTGAAGCCGGAAATTGATAATCTGCCGGATAAATACAAAAATTATGATCTAAGCAGAATAGTCCATAAAATGTTAATTGAAGAAACCGGAGAGAGCTTTTACCACCGGATTCCCCTTGATAAAATCGAAGGTGAGGGGGAAAAGGTCCCCGATGCAAGTGTTCCTTTTAAAGATGAAGATTTAACCGAAGTAGAGAGGAAGGTCTATAAAAGGAATGAAGACGCTTATCAGTTATACCGTCTTCCCCAAACGGGTATACATTGGAATGATATTTTAAAAACTTTTGAGGCGGAAATAATGGAAAAGATGGAAAAGGAAGGATTAATCAATAAGGACTATTGCTAGGCCGGGTTAAGTTGGGGCAGTCATTCTATTATAATAGTTATTAAGTTTTTAATTCCCCTGCGGTTTTAGCGGGGGAGAGTGGATCCGGTTTGTAAGGGGAGCTGCCTTATGTATAAAAAGATACTGATACCAATAGATGGTTCCAGGGAGTCAATTCTTGCCGCCACGCAAGGTGTACAATTGGCGGCCAAGTTTGGGGCAACGGTAACTTTTGTTCATATTATTCCAGTGCTGCCGCTGGACGTTCGTGGCATGGTGATTGACAGGTTCCGCGCCGAAGCCTGTGAACTGTTAAAAAAGGTTGCCGGGGATCTGGACAAATTCGAAGTCTCAATTGATATTAAGATTAACACCGGTAAAACTGCTGATTCCATTTGCAGAAAGGCCCGGAAGCGTAAATATGATTTGATAGTTATTGGGAGCAGGGGGCTCAGTGAAGTCAAGGGGTACTTGCTGGGGAGCGTCAGCAACGCTGTAACCGTGCACGCGCCATGTCCCGTGCTGATTATCAGATAAACAACGGGCCTATTGCAGGTGACCCGGGTGGGGGCGGTTGTAAGGGTGGTTGCCTTGTTATAACTTGTAAACCTTGATGATATTTTTCCATTGGGGAATTTTTGTTTTTTTTCGCTAACTGGTAAGACAAAGACGGGGGGGGCTATAAATGATTAAAAAAATACTTGTGGCCTACGATCATGGTTTGAAAGCTCAAAAGGCTCTGGAGATAGCAACAGAGATTGCCAGGGGCTGCGGCGCCGAGGTGTATATTTTTACCTCCGTGAAAATGCCTGGAATCATAGACTCCTACGCGGCCCGGGATATGCTTAAGGAGCTCGAAACGCAAAGTTACCAATACTTCGAAAAGATTCTTGAAGAGGCCGCGGCCAAAGTCCGGGGGGAGGGCTTAACTGCCCACGTTGTCATTCGAAGCGAGGGTCCCGGGGAGGCCATTGTACGCTTTGCCGAAAAGGAAAATATAGACCTTGTTGCTTTAGGTTCAAACAACAGGGGTTCTTTCGAAAGATTCCTTTTGGGTTTGGGGAGTGTTTCCAATTATGTAGTTCAGCGGGCTAAATGTCCCGTGCTAATCTCAAAAGTATAAAACGCCCCTATCAGGGGTTTTTTCTCTTTTTGGGAATTCGTGGCAGGGTTATTGGGTGGGGCAGGATAATCATAAGCGGATAATAGGGGAATACAAAAAAACATGAATGGGGGGATTAAATGAAAGCACTTATATTGACGGAAAAGCCAAGTGTGGCCCGGGAAATAGCCAGGGTTTTAAAATGCAACGTTAAAAACAAGGGGTATATGGAAGGACCTCAATTTGTTGTGACCTGGGCCCTGGGACATTTGGTTACCCTTGCTGAACCGGATGACTATGATAAAAAATACAAAGAATGGCGCCTGGAAGATTTGCCTATGCTTCCATCCAGCATGAAATTGAAGGTAATCAGACAAACGTCTCACCAGTTCACAATTGTGAGAAATTTAATGAGGCGGCAGGATCTAAATGAACTGGTTGTAGCTACCGATGCCGGCAGGGAAGGGGAGCTGGTTGCCCGCTGGATTATGGAGATGGCCAATTGGAAAAAACCATTCAAACGCCTGTGGATTTCATCCCAAACAGACAACGCCATCAGGGAGGGCTTTGCCAATTTAAAGGCCGGGCGGTCGTACGATAACCTTTATAGCGCGGCGGTATGCCGGGCGGAGGCGGACTGGCTGATCGGACTTAACGTTACCCGTGCCTTGACTTGTAAGTTCAATGCCCAGTTGACGGCAGGCAGGGTCCAGACACCCACCCTGGCTATGATAGTGAACCGGGAAGTTGAAATAAAAAAATTCGTCCCAATTGATTTTTGGACTATCCGGGCGGATTTTGGTGATTATTACGGCGACTGGCGAAGCAGGGATGGAAACAGCCGGATATTTAACCTGGCCCAGGCAGAGGAATTAATTGCCAAACTGAAAGGACATCCGGGTCTGGTTAAGGATGTCCGTACGGAGGCCAAAAGCGAACCGCCGCCCCTGGCCTACGATTTGACGGAATTACAAAGGGATGCCAATAAACGGTATGGATTTTCAGCGCAAAAAACCCTATCGGTTCTGCAGGGTTTGTATGAACAACATAAGCTGGTTACCTACCCCCGGACAGATTCCCGTTATATTACCACGGATATTGTGCCGACGTTGCCGGTCAGATTAAAAAGTATTTCCGTGGGACCTTACGCTGAAATGGTGCAACCGCTGTTGCAGAATCCTTTGAAACCAACCAAACGTTTTGTTGATAACAGCAAAGTCACCGATCACCATGCCCTTATCCCAACTGAACAGCCACTGCATCTGGCATCCTTGACAGCAGAGGAAAAAAACCTTTACGATTTAATTGCGAGACGGTTTATAGCCCTGTTGTACCCGCCTTTCCGCTACGACCAGACGACTCTGGTTACGGTTATTAACGGTGAAAATTTCTATTCCCGGGGTAAAGTTGTAAAAGATAAAGGTTGGCGGGCTGTGACAGCCAGGCAGATGGAACGGGAAGACGCCCAGGAAGACAACCTGCCCGAGCAGATTTTGTCCCTGAGCCGTAAGGGCGACCGCAAGAAGGTTGAACATTTGAAAATCAATAAATCAAAAACCAAACCGCCGGCCCGCTATTCCGAAGCAACCCTGCTGACAGCCATGGAAAGTCCAGGCAAGTTTATAGAGGACGAGGAATTGCGAGAATCCATGAAAGGGAGCGGATTGGGAACACCGGCTACCCGGGCGGAAATTATTGAAAAGTTGCTTTATAACAATTATATTGAGCGTCAGGGCAAGGAACTGGTCCCCACTTCCAAGGGAATGCAGTTGATCGAACTGGTGGATCCTGCCCTTAAAACCCCCGAATTGACCGCTAAATGGGAGCAGAGGCTGACCCATATTGCCGGGGGCAGAGACAGTAGGAAGGCGTTTATCGCTGACATAAGTCAAAGCGCCGCTGAACTGGTGAAAGGTATTATTGCAGATAACTCAGTTTATAAAGCAGATAATATATCCAAAATAAAATGCCCCCTCTGCGGCAAATTCATGCTTCTGGTAAAAGGGAAAAAAGGTAGGCTGTTGATTTGTCAGGATCGTAACTGTGGCCACAGGCAGCCGGAAAAACAGGATGATTTTGGTTTTAGGAGTTCCAGGCAAGCCAGCAGGGTCAACCAAAAATTAATTTCCCAGTACAGCGATAAGGGTTTAATTGGCCAGAGCCTGGGTGATTTATTAAAGGCGGCCATGTCAAAGGAAAACGAAACAAAGAAAAAGTAAATTTAGGTTTGTCTTTCACCGCCTGATTAAAAAATAAATTGCCGCAAATGGAAGATTGCCCGGTAAGGCGGGGGAAAATGCGTTGACTTGTGAAATATTTTAACCCTGGTACCTGCCGGCCGGAGCTGCAAGGGAATGGATTAACAAAAAAGGGGTAATTACTTTGTTTCGGCATTTCCTGAAGCGCACACGAATCCTGGCTGGCCTGGGAAAACATCCATAAAGCCGGATTGTTGGATTAACGCCCGGGGCCGGTGCATAAGGGAACGGAAAGGAAAATATGTACCCTGAAAGGAGCACGGATTATGAACCGGCTAGAGCGACCTTTTCTGGCCTTACAGATTCAGATAACCTCCCGGTGCAACCTGCGCTGCCCCCTTTGTACGAAAAACGCTTTCGCTTCGCAGTGGGTGGACGGTGATATGGACATGGCTACCTACCATGCCGTTGCCGAAGCCTTTCCCTATTTAAGGCAGGTCTACATTGACGCCTGGGGGGAGCCCCTGCTCCACCCCGGAATCTGGGAGATGGCGGACCTGGCTCGTTCAGCCGGTTGCTCGGTAGGGATTACAACCAACGGAACTTTGATAGACGGGGAGGTAGCCAGGCGCCTTGTCAGAGGGGTGGATGTGGTGGGGATATCCATTGACGGGGCCACTACCGCTACCTATGAAAAAATAAGGCGGGGCGCCAGGTTTGAAGAGGTGGTGGAAAATGTGCGATTGCTTAACGCCGCCCGAAAAGCGCATGGTTCCGGCAGATTGCCCTTGCTAAGCCTGCTTTTTCTAAAGAACAGCCAGAACATCCATGAGCTCCCCGCCATGTTGGATCTGGCATCAGAATTGGGCGCTGACGAGGTTATTGCCTCCAACCTCACCTACGTTGCGAAGCCGGAGTTTGAATCCTGGAAAGCCTTCACTTTGCAAGCTCCGTCACCGGAACATCTGGCACTCATTGACCAGGCCAGGGAACGGGCAAAGGCCCTGGGCTTAAATCTGCGCATCTATCCTCCCGGACCGAAACGGGTTGCTTACTGCGAAGCAAAACCCCTGGAGGAAATGCATATCACCTGGGACGGTTACGTTTCACCCTGCGTCTATCTAACCCTTCCCTTAAAGGACGGCTTCATTACCAAAGTATACGAGGAGGAAGTGTACTGGATACCGGTGTGCAGGTTTGGAAATGTAAAGGAAGCAAGTTTACTGGAGATATGGAACAGTAAAGCCTATCAAGAGTTCCGCGAGCCCTTTGCGGCCAGGAGGGCAATTTGCGGAAACCAGCGGTTTGGTTTTACTGATGATGGTGGTTTCGAGGAAATAGATGAGGCTGCCTTTGACGCTTTAAGCCAACACCCGCTGCCGGTAGTCTGCTATGGCTGTTACAAGGCGCTTGGGATTTAGGATGCGCAGTAGGGGGACGCTTACCAAAATGTAACTCCCCGGGATATTTACCCGATAACCACCTTGCTTTCAGCCGGGAATTCCTGCAGGACTAAATCAGGATAGGCAGCAAGCTATGTATTTTGCCGACCAGGAAGCCAGGAAGCCGCCGGCCCCATGCATAACAATAACAAATTATTGCTTGACAACCGGCGCCCGTTTTAGCTCAAGGTGCTCACACCGGGTCTGCCGGGAAAATGTTTTTGCTGATCCCTGGGATGCTTCCACCGCATGTGGGATACAGGCAGGGAGGGTGAAATCAAGGGTCTAGTTTACATAATATCTATTATCGGAACATAAAGGGAGGGGGTATTGGGTCAGTTTCCAGCATTGCAGGTAAGCAGGTAAATAGTTCGGGGTATTTCAGAATGTATGAGCTAAACTTTATCTTTTTTATGGCCCTTGTCATCTTCACCATGGTCTTTCGTGGAGGAATTTTCAATGTTCCTGCTTTTGTTACCGGAATCTTCCAGGGTAAGGATATCATCAATGATGATTACTTTATAATCGGGCATCTCCAGGCATTTTGCGCAATTGTCACATATTTTGTTGGGGTCGAGATCGCAAACAAAGCAATCACAACAATTGTCGCAAATTTTATTCTCTTCCAGGATACATATTATAGGGTCTTTATTCGAATGCAAATGCCTTTTTTTAGCCATTTTAATCATCCTGTTCCGTGTCAAATGGGATATTTTTAATAAAAAATCGAAACTGTTCCGGCAGGGCTCCCTTATATTCTAACCCGGTAAGAATAAAAGATCATTATTTTAACCCTTAAAGGTCCTATATTGCGGCGAAAGGAGAAACAAAGGCTGTTAAAGGTTAACAGTATCCTTAGAATATTTTTTATTTTTATTAATGTAATCTAAATAAAACTTAAGGAAACCCGCTGTGGTGCGCTGGGCCAGCGGCAGTAAAACCCCTGTAGCCATATTATAGGAAGAATCCGAACCGGCAGATGACACGTATGGCAAATATTTACTGGATATTCCCGCGTTGTACGTTAACCATTCAGCCGGATCTGTAAAACTGTTGTATATACCATCTGAGTGCACAGGGAAGGAATTGTAATTATCATTGACCCACTTCTCATATTTGCGATGCCCGCAGAAGGCCATGCCGCTGGAGTGATGGGGCACACATAAATCCTGAACCAGGTGAACAGAAGCCCCCAGGAAAAAAAGGGCTTTCTTTATTTTGCCGCTCTTCCACAGGGCTAAAGACTTATTAAAACAATAATTGAATTCTAATCTTGCGTCCGGCCAGGGTCCCAGCCCGGAATCAGCCGACGGGTTGTAGTAATGAGACAGGTACTTCCAGCCGAGATCGGCCCAGAGTACCCCCCTGTTAATAAATACCAGGGGGTTGTTTAAGTCTTTCAGACAGGGGGCTTCCCCATCATTACTTAATATTTTCAAAGCCTGACGATTACAAAAAACGTGGGTGTCTCCCCCACCCGAAAACAGAGCTTGGATTGGTGTTCCAGTTGAAAGAACAAATTTAAGGACATTCCATGAAGCAGGACTCATGTTGAAATTAGCCCCCTCCCCCCTGCTGATATTTATTGTCTTTAAAGAAGGCAACGACTGTTACATTCCAGCTGCCTTTCGAAAAACGCGCTGAAGATTTACTCCATAAGTATTTTACCTCAATAGGAAAATATTAATCACGATTGCCAGGCCGCATGTGTCGCGGCAGGTAGGATTCGTTCCGGTTCAGGACCAGGCCTTGTTTTAGCTGGCAAATGGGTTAATTATGCCCGCGTTGTTAAGCAAAATAATTGCAAGCAGGAAAAAGCCGGTGGACAAAAGTCCACCGGCTTTTTTGCATTTTACGGTTTTACTGGTTTTTAGGCTTCTGCCAGACACTTGTAGTATTCGTATCTTTCAGCGGCGTCGTGCTGGGTCTTGGCAAACAATTCGTTTGCTTCAGCCGGGAACAGCTGGGCCAGCGATGCGTAGCGAACCTCACTCATCAGGAAATCCCTGAAGGCATCGAAATTGGGTTCTTTGGAGTCGAGGATAAAGGGATTCTTGCCCTCTTTCTTGAGGTCCGGGTTATACCTGTAAAGGTGCCAGTATCCGGCATTGACAGCCTTCTTAATTTCTGCCTGGCTGTTTTGCATGCCGCCCTTCAAGCCGTGGTTAATACAGGGGGAGTAGGCGATAATCAGCGACGGTCCTTTGTAAGCCTCTGCTTCTGAGAAAGCTTTCAATGTTTGCGCCATATCGGAACCCATACCAATTTGCGCTACGTACACGTAGCCATAAGTCATCGCCATTGCGCCGAGGTCTTTTTTCTTGGTCCTCTTGCCTGCGGCAGCAAACTTGGCAACGGAAGCTGTCGGGGTGGATTTGGAAGCCTGACCGCCGGTGTTGGAGTAAACTTCGGTGTCAAACACCAGAACGTTTACGTCTTCGTTTTGAGCCAGCACGTGGTCCAGACCGCCGTAGCCGATGTCATAGGCCCATCCATCTCCGCCGAGAATCCAGATGGATTTCTTGATCAAAAGGTCCTTCTTGCCGGCAATCTCTTTCAGCAGCGGCAGCTCCTGTCCCTCCAGGAGGGGGATTATCTTTGCTGCGGCTGCCTTGGAGGCATCGGCATCGTTGTTGCCCGCAATCCATTCCTGGAAGGCATCCTTCAGGGCCGGATCGATGTCAAGATCCATCGCTTCCTTCATCAAATCCATAAGTTTTTCCTTTTGCTGTTTGATGCCCAGGTAAACACCAAAGCCATACTCAGCGTTGTCTTCGAACAGACCGCTGGTCCAGGCCGGGCCCTTCCCTTCGGGAGTTACAGCATAGGGTGACGAGGGAGCGCTGCCGCCCCAGATTGAGGAACATCCGGTGGCGTTGGTAATGATCATCCTGTCCCCGAAAAGCTGCGTCGGCAGTTTTGCGTAGGCGGTTTCCAGACAGCCGCCGCAGGCGCCGGAGTATTCAAGGAGAGGCTGGGCAAACTGGCTGCCTTTTACAGACAGTTTATTCCAGAGGTTGTCTTTATAGGTGACATTCTTAGTGGCGTATTCATAGCTGTCAGCCAGACAAGACTGGGTGTCAAAGGGCTGCATAACAAGGGCCTTGACCTTGGACGGACAGACGTTGGCGCAGACGCCGCAACCCATGCAGTCCAGCGGGCTGACCTGGAGGCTGTAGACATGTCCGGCGAGCTGTTTGCCCACGGCTTTCACAGATTTAAAGCCCTCGGGAGCATTCTTAAGTTCCTCTTCCGTCAACAGGAAGGGTCTGATGGCAGCGTGTGAGCATACGAAGGCGCACTGGTTGCACTGGATGCAGTTTTCGGGCATCCATTCAGGCACGAAGTCAGCGACGCCCCGTTTTTCATACTGGGTGGTAGCCATGGGGAAGCTTCCGTCTTCCCTGCCCGCGAAGGCGCTGACCGGCAGTTTGTCACCCTCCAGCCTGTTCATTATTTTGGCAATATTCGAAACGAATTCGGGAACTTCTTTCGGCGGTTCTTCCGAATCCACTGCGTTTTTCCAGGACTCGGGCACGTCAATCTTTACCATGCCGTCTATACCTACATCAACTGCCCCGTAGTTCATGTTGACAATGGCATCGCCCTTCCTGCCGTAGGTCTTCTTGATGGTGCGCTTTAATTCGTCAACTGCTTCTTCAACGGGAATCACATTGGCGAGTTTAAAGAAAGCGGACTGCAGGATCATGTTGTAGCGGTTGCCAAGTCCCAATTCTTTCGCTTTATCCACAGCGTTGATGGTATAAAAATTGATATCGTTTTCAGCGATATATCTCCTCATGGAGGCAGGAAGGCGTTCTTCCAGTTCTTCCGGACCCCAGACGCAGTTAAGGAGGAAAGTGCCGCCCTTCTTAAGCCCGGAAAGCATATCCAGGGTATTGACGTAGGATTGGTTGCTGCATGATACGAAATCAGCGTTATTTATAAGGTAGGGAGACTTGATTGGTTTCTTGCCGAAGCGCAGGTGGGAAACCGTAAAACCACCGGATTTTTTGGAGTCGTAAGAAAAGTAGGCCTGGGCGTAAAGATCTGTTGAGTCACCAATAATACTTACAGCCTGTTTGTTGGCGCCCACAGTGCCGTCGGAACCGAGGCCGTAGAACTTGCACTGGATGGTTCCTTCCGGAGTAGCGTCAATGAGCTCCGCCCTGGGCAGTGATAGATCGGTAATGTCGTCAACGATGCTGATGGTGAATCCGTTCTTCGGATTGTCGGACTTGAGGTTTTTGAATACGGCATAAACATCAGCCGGTACGGTGTCCTTGGAACCAAGTCCATAACGTCCGCCAATGATCAGGGGCTTTACATCCTGGTCATAGAATAAAGCCTTGACATCTTCATACAACGGTTCCCCGAGGGCGCCGGGTTCCTTGGTGCGGTCGAGTACGGCAATCCTTTTTACACTCTTGGGGAAAACGTCGAAGAAGTATTTGGCCGAGAAAGGTCTGTACAGGTGGACCTTGATGGCGCCGATCTTTTCGCCTTTAGCCAGCAGGAAGTCCACGGTTTCTTCGATGGTGTCGCAAATGGAGCCCATGGCGATGATAATATCCTCGGCATCTTCCGCTCCATAGTAAACAAACGGTTTATAATCAATACCAGTAAGCTTGCCAATTTCTTTCATGTAATCGGCAACTATGTCAGGCACAGCGTCGTAGAATGGATTGCAGGCTTCCCTGGCCTGGAAGTAAATGTCCGGGTTCTGGGCAGTGCCCCGTACGATCGGGCGTTCCGGATTCAAGCTCCTCTTCCGGAATTCCTCAACGGCTTCATAATCAACCAGCTTCGCCAGATCCTCATAATCAAGGACCTCAATTTTTTGCTGCTCATGGGAGGTCCTGAATCCGTCGAAGAAATGAAGGAAAGGAACCCTTGACCTTATAGCTGCCAGGTGAGCTACCGCGCCGATATCTACTACTTCCTTAACGCTGCTGGAGGCCAGCATCGCGAATCCGGTCATCCGGCAGGTCATAACGTCGGAGTGATCGCCGAAAATGCTCAGGGCATGGGTCGAAAGCGCCCGGGCAGTTGCGTGAATTACCCCCGGCATCAATTCCCCGGAAATTTTGTACATATTGGGAATCATCAGCATCAGGCCTTGAGATGCCGTATAGGTTGTGCTCAGTACACCTGCTGCAAGGGATCCGTGCAGGGCAGCAGCGGCGCCGGCTTCAGATTGCATTTCCGCAACCTTAACGGTTTGACCGAAAATGTTTTTTAGCCCCTGGGCAGACCATTCATCTACATATTCCGCCATGCCGGAAGACGGGGTGATGGGAAAAATACAGGCACATTCAGTAAAAGCATATGACACATAGGATGCGGCTTTTACACCATCCAGGGTCATAATTTTTCCTTTAGCCATTTAGTCAATTAACCCCCTTTAATTTTGGATCGTTTGTCAACTATAGTGGTATCCAAAGTACCGTAAAATTTGGTAAGGGCACGGCGGAATAAATCCGCCGGCCCGTTCGTTCGTGGTATTTTGTTTAAACCGGATAAAACTCAGTGCTTTGTTTAGCTAATTCGACGTCTATCTGAAGCTTTTTGGCCATTCTTTCTTCCAGGAACTTGGGCGCTACCTGCGGGTAGATGGCGCATGAAATAATGTCCTCTTCCTTCTCCATGACGTGTGAAATCATTTCCTTAGCTTTGGGCAGTTCGGGTTCCAGCATGTCGGCCGGACGGCAGGTAATCGGCTGTTCGTCACCGATAATCATCTTGCGGGCCTCTTCGTTGATGGGAGCGGGAGGCCGGCCATAATAACCGCGCATGTACTGCTTTACTTCGTTGGTGCACATTTTATAGCGGCCCATGAGGACGTTGAAAACGGCCTGGGAACCGACGATCTGGCTGGAAGGCGTGACCAGCGGAGGCCAGCCGAAGTCTTCCTGCACCCTCGGCATTTCTTCCAGCACCTCCGGCAGGCGGTGCAGGGCGTTGGCTTGCTGCAACTGTGAGAGGAAGTTGGACATCATGCCGCCGGGAACCTGGGAAACAAGGATACCGGCATCCGGATATTTTTGAGCCAGGTCGAAGCCGGCATACAGCGGTCGGACGCTTTTCCAGTAGTCGGCCAGTTCAATCATCGGTTCAAGGTCTAAACCTGTGTCATATTCAGTTCCCGCGAATGTGGAGCACATAACTTCAATGGATGGCTGGGAAGTCTGTACGGACATTGGGGATATGGCGCAGTCAATAACATTGGCTCCCGCTTCAATTCCCTTCACGTAAGCCATGGCGCCCATGCCGCTGGTGTAGTGGCAGTGGAGTTGAATCGGCAGCGTGATCCCGGCGTCCCTCATACCCTTGACAATATCGAAGGTGATGTACGGAGCGATGATGCCCGCCATATCCTTGATGCAAATGCTGTGGACGCCCATACCGGCCAGTTCTTTTGCCTTTCCAACGTAGTGCTCAACCGTATGGACGGGGCTGATGGCGTAGCAGATGGTGCCCTGGGCGTGCGCTCCTTCGTCTAGAACAGTTCTTACAGCTACTTCCAGGTTGCGGTAATCGTTTAAAGCATCAAAACAACGGAAAATATCCATACCGTTGAAAACGGCTTTTTTAATAAACTCAATAAGCACATCGTCGGCATAGTTCCTGTAGCCTACAATGTTCTGCCCCCTGAGAAGCATCTGGGTCTTGGTTTTTTTCAGGTGACGCCTGATAACCCTCAGGCGTTCCCAGGGGTCGTCGCCGCAGAAGCGCATGCAGGTGTCAAAAGTTGCGCCGCCCCACATTTCCATGGAATGAAATCCAATTTCATCATGTTTTTCTGCAATCGGGATCATGTGCTCTGTTTTCATTCGGGTTGCCAAAAGGGACTGGTGTGCGTCCCGGAAAGTCGTATCAGTTATCAGTACAGCTTTTGGTCCTTTTGCCATCTTATAATCCTCCCCTTTTCTCGCTAACCGGACTCGTTTATGAACCCAGTCCGACTACCTTCATAAGGTCACGAACGGCCTGGACAGATTTATCCAGGGCGGCTTTTTCATCCGGTGTCAAATCTATTTCAATAATCTTTTCAACCCCGTTGCCACCAATAATACAAGGTACGCCAGTGTAAATGTCCTTGGCGCCGTATTCACCGTTCAGATAGGCCGCCACGGGCAGGATCCGTTTTTTGTCTTTCAGCACCGCTTCAGCCATAGTTACAGCGGAGGCTGACGGGGCGTAGAAAGCGCTTCCGGTCTTCAGGAAGTTTACGATTTCGGCTCCACCGTTGGCGGTCCTCTTAACGATTTCAGCCAGACGCTCGGGAGGTATTAACTTGGTTACAGGTATACACCCGACATTGGCATGGCTGAGTACCGATACCATCGTATCACCATGACCGCCAAGGACCAGTGCATTGACATCCTCAAATGATACACCCAGTTCCATGGCAATGAAGGTCCGGAAACGGGCGGAGTCCAGCACTCCGGCCTGACCGAAGACGCGGTTGGCCGGGAAGCCGCTGGCTTTAAAGGCGGTATAGGTCATAACATCAAGGGGGTTGGATACAACGATGATGGTGCAGTTCGGTGAATACTGGGCAATGTTTTCCGCCACTGAACCCACAATTTTATAGTTGATGTTAAGAAGATCATCCCGGCTCATGCCTGGTTTACGGGCGATGCCGGCAGTAATAATGGCTACGTCCGAATCCGCGGTATCTTCATAGTTGTTTGTTCCAATAATATTGCTGTCGTATTTCATTACAGGGGCAGCCTGCATCAAGTCTAGCGCTTTACCCTGGGGAACTCCTTCAATAACGTCGACCAGGACGACATCGCCCAGTTCCCTTGAAGCAGCCCAATGGGCAGCTGTTGCGCCGACGTTACCAGCGCCAACAACAGTAATCTTTTTCCTTTTAATCATACCTTCTATCCCCTCCCAACTGGTTGGTTAAAAAAGTTATTGGAGGTGGAGACGCTCTGGCTCCGTCTCCACCCATGATTTTTATCTAACCGATAATAATTAGCGCTTCTCCACCATTCACTGCCTGGCCTTTGGTTACTTTAATTTCTTTGATAGTGCCGGCTTTTTCCGCTGACAGCTCGTTTTCCATCTTCATAGCTTCCAGGATCAGAAGGACTTGACCTATTTTTACGGCATCTCCCACGTTGACCCTGATATCCAATACTGTGCCGGGCATCGGGGCGCATAATGCCCCGCCGCCGCCGGCAGCCGGCGCCGGAGCAGCCGCTGCGGCCGGTTTCGGTGCGGCTGCAGGTGCTGCAGCTGGTGCAGGGGCGGGAGCCGCAACCGGCGCCGGGGGCGGCGCCGCCGCTGCCGGGGCTGCCGCCGGAGCTGCCGCCGCTGCCGCCGGAGCTCCACCTATTTGCTCTACCTCTACCTCGTAGAATTCGCCGTTAACTTTAATTTTAAACTTTTGCATGCAGTTTCCCTCCTAATGGTAGGCCTGTACTTATTGCGTCTCTTTAGATAAAATCCCTATTCATTTCACGACCCTGCATTATTTCAATAATGCCTGCTTTTTTCCAAAGATTTCGGCTTTTACTAATCTTGGTGGCCTGGTAGCCCCTGTCACTGGAATAACCGAAAAGAGCCAGGGCAACTGAGATAGCAGCAACTACTTCCGGTTTGATTTTTGAAATTGTTTCCGACATCTACTTTCCTCCTCCGTGCCCGTACTTGCACTAGCAGGGGATATTACCGTGTTTCTTCCTGGGCCTGCTCTCACGTTTATTAGCTAAATTTTCAAGAGCATTGATGACCCTATCCCGGGTATCCCTGGGGTCAATCACATCCTGGATAAATCCCCTGGCGCTGGCAATATAGGGGTTGGCAAAGCGGTCACGGTACTCTTGTACCAGCCTTTTGCGCTCTTCTATGGGGTTGGCTGCTTCTGCGATTTCTTTGCGGTTAATTACGTTAACTGCGCCTTCGGGGCCCATAACGGCAATTTCCGCAGTGGGCCAGGCATAAACTTCATCGGCTCTCAAGGCGCTGCCGCACATTGCCAGGTAGGCTCCGCCGTAACCTTTACGGGTAATGATGGTGATTTTGGGCGTTGTAGCCTCTGAGTAAGCATAAAGCATTTTGGCGCCGTGGCGGATAATGCCGCCGTACTCCTGCTGAACGCCGGGAAGGAAGCCGGGTACGTCCATAAAGGTCAGGATGGGAATGTTGAAGCAGTCGCAGAATCTGATATGGCGGGCAATTTTGTCTGAAACGTTGATATCCAGGCAACCGGCCAAAATTCTCGGCTGGTTGGCAATGATACCGATAGCCTGGCCGTTGATGCGGGCAAAGCCGACTACCCCGTTTGTGGCGTAATACTGGTGGACTTCAAAGAAGGACCCGCCGTCGACAATGGCATTAATGGCATTGCGGACATCGTAACCTTTATTGGGATCGACCGGTACTACCGTCAACAGAGTTTCCCTGTCGAGAGAAGGCTCCACGGGGGTAAACGTGGGAGGCTCATCCAGGTTGTTGGAGGGCAGGTAGCTGAGCAGCGCCTTAATCTGGGCAATACACTCATCTTCGTTGTTGGCGAGGAAATGAGCAACGCCGCTGATCTGGTTATGCGTAGCCGCACCCCCCAGGGCCTCCATACTGACATCTTCCCCGGTGGTTGCTTTGATTACCAGCGGACCGGTAATAAACATCTGGCTTGTATTGGCAACCATCATAATGAAGTCGGTCAGGGCCGGGGAATAAACCGCGCCGCCCGCGCAGGGCCCCATAATAACTGAAATCTGCGGAATTACACCCGAAGAAATGGTGTTCCGGAAAAAGATCTGACCGTATCCGTCCAGAGCATCCACGCCTTCCTGAATCCGGGCGCCGCCCGAGTCGCAGATGCCAATAACGGGTGCTCCGACCTTTAAAGCCATATCAAGAACCTTGCAGATTTTTGCGGCGTGGATTCGCCCCAGGGAACCCCCGATGACGGTAAAGTCCTGGGAAAAGATGTAAACCCTGCGTCCTGCCATGGCTCCATAGCCGCAAGTTACACCTTCGCCGTTTACTTTCGTATAGGCATCCGTTGTGTTAGCAAAAACGTCAATTTCCCTGAAGGTGCCCGGATCGAAAAGCTCGTTAATCCGTTCCCTGCTGGTTTTCTTACCGCTTGCATGTTGTTTGTCTATTCTCTTCTGGCCGCCGCCAGATTCCACCTGCTGCCTTAACTTAGTGAGTAGATCTAGCTTCTCCTGCATACTATTACCTCCAATCTAGTCGCGCTCACACAGCTCGATAAGTACGCCAAAGGTGGATTTCGGGTGTAAAAAAGCTATTTTAGCTCCACCCGCTCCATACCGGGGCTTCTCATCAATCAAGCGGATGCCTTTTTCCTTCAACTCGGCCAACCTTTGTTCCAGGTTTTCGACCCTAAAAGCCAGGTGCTGGATTCCCTCGCCGTTTTTAGCGATGTATTTTGCGATGGGGCCGTCCGGCGATGTTGACTCCAGCAATTCAACCTCACTATCGCCTGCGGGTAAAAAGGCTACTTTAACCCTTTGCTCTTCTACAACCTCTGTACCGGCAGACTTGAAACCCAGCGCTTCTTCATAAAACTTCAAAGCTGCTGTAAGATCCTTTACAGCTATGCCAATATGGTCAATCTTTTTAATCACTGGGGATCCCTCCATATTAATTATTTAATCTGCGGCTGCTTATCACTTCCTATCGTTGGCGGGTCGGAAACCGGCCGCCAGGCCGGCTCGCCCGCATATAGTTTTTGATCATCAGGAAAATTAGTTTTTCACATTGGCCTGAATATATTTCACAACCTCTTCCAGGGGAGTTCCTGGTCCGAAGACTTCGGCGATGCCGGCTTCTTTTAATGCCGGAACATCTTCTTCCGGAATAATCCCGCCTCCAACTACAAGGATGTCGCTGGCGCCCTTCTCATTAAGAAGTCTGATGACTTCGGGGAACAGGGTTCCATGCGCACCGGAAAGAATACTCATGCCGACCACATTAACATCTTCCTGCACCGCTGCCGATACGATTTGCTCCGGGGTTTGCCGCAATCCTGTATATACAACTTCCATACCGGCGTCCCTTAAAGCCTGGGCAATCACCTTGGCGCCCCGATCGTGACCGTCAAGACCCGGTTTCGCGACCAGAACGCGGATACGTTTCTCGCTCATCAACTTTCCTCCTCTCCTAGAATACGATTTGCTGCTTATATTCGCCAAAAACGTCTCTCAGGACGCCGCAGATCTCGCCGAGAGTGACATACTCCTTAACCGCATCAACAAAGAACGGGATAAGGTTGGCGTCGCTCTGCGCTGCCTCCCTTATGGCTGTCAGCAGGGATTCGACCTTGGCGCTGTCTCTTTCTGCTTTCACCCTGGCAAGTTTGGCCGTCTGGCGTTCTCCAACCGAAAGGTCTACTTTCAAAAGACCCTTGGGTTTTTCTTCATCTTTCATGATGAAGCTGTTTACGCCGATAACTGTTTTCTTCTTATTGTCAATGGCCAACTGATACTGGTAAGCAGAGTTGTGTATTTCTTTTTGCATGTATTCAATGGCCTTTGCAGCGCCGCCGAGGGCATCAATCTTACCAATATAATCCCACGCTTTTTCCTCCAGGGAATTGGTCAGGGATTCGATGTAATAAGAGCCGCCAAGCGGGTCGACTAAGTCGCAGACACCTATTTCATAACCAATAACCTGCTGGGTGCGCAGCGCGATCATAACTGACTCATCGCAGGGGAGCGCCAGAGCTTCATCGTAGGAGTTGGTGTGCAAGGACTGGGTGCCGCCCAGTACAGCGGAAAGGGCTTCAAATGCGGTCCTCATAATATTAACCATGGGTTGCTGGGCTGTCAGGCTGACGCCGGCAGTCTGGGTATGGAAGCGGAGAGTCCAGGAGCGCGGATTTTTGGCTCCAAAACGTTCTTTCATAACCTTGGCCCAGACCCGGCGGGCTGCTCTGAACTTGGCTGCTTCTTCCAGGAAGTTCAAGTGAGCATTGAAGAAGAACGACAGGCGCGGCCCGAAAGTATCTACGTCCAGGCCGGCTTTTATGGCAGCATCGACATAGGCGATACCGTCGGCCAGGGTGAAGGCAATCTCCTGGGCAGCTGTGGCGCCCGCCTCGCGGATGTGATAACCGCTGATGCTGATGGTGTTCCACTGGGGAATCTCCTTGGAGCAGTACTCAAAGATGTTGGAGATCAACCTCATTGAGGGCTCCGGAGGCAGGATATACGTGCCGCGGCAGATGTATTCCTTGATAACGTCGTTTTGAATGGTACCGTTGATTTGAGCTTTGGTAAATCCCTGTTTTTCCGCACAGGCTATATACATTGCCAGCAGCACGCCCGCAGGTGCGTTGATGGTCATGGATGTGCTGACCTTGCCCAGGGGAATCTGGTCAAATAGGGTTTCCATATCCGCCAGGGAGTCGATGGCAACACCTACTTTGCCGATTTCGCCCTGGGCCAGGGGATGGTCCGAGTCGTAGCCAATCTGGGTTGGCAGGTCAAAAGCGCAGCTTAAGCCTGTCTGGCCCTGTTCCAGTAAATAGCGGAAGCGCTGGTTGGTTTCTTCAGCCGAACCGAAACCAGCGTACTGCCGCATGGTCCACAGACGGCCGCGGTAAAGGTTTGGTTGTACACCGCGGGTATAGGGATACTCGCCGGGTAACCCCAGGTCGCGCTCGTAATCCATTTCTGCCAGATCAAGCGGAGTATAAACTGTATTGATGTCTACACCGGAATCGGTAGCGAATTGGGATTGCCTTTCTGGACGCTTCTTTTTAGTTGCTTCCAGTTTCGCTGTCCAGCTCTCTTTCTTGGCAGCGACTTTGTCCAGTTGATCTTCTTTAAACAAATATACCTCCTCCTTCCACTTATCTACTACTTAATCCCAAGCGCCTCTTTGACCAGCTGGGGAACATCAAAGGGCAGCGGGGCTACCTTGGCGCCGGCCGCATTCAAGGCGTCCACTTTGCCCTGGTAGGTTCCTTTGCCTCTTTCAATAATTGCGCCGGCATGTCCCATCCGTTTGCCTGGAGGCGCGCTCTTCCCGGCGATAAAGGCAACGACCGGTTTGGTCATTTCCTTAATGTATTCAGCAGCGATTTCTTCGCTGTTGCCGCCAATTTCACCAATCATAACAATGGCCTCGGTTTGATCGTCCTTCTCAAACATCTTTAAAACATCGATAAAGGTCAGCCCCACTGCCCTGTCGCCGCCCATGCCTACGACAGTGGACTGGCCCAGGCCGTTAGCAGTTAGGTTCCCGGTAATTTCATAGGTCAAGGTGCCGGAGCGGGCAACAACGCCCACATTGCCTTCAATAAAATACTGGTTGGGCGGTATACCCATCTTGCATTTGCCGCCGGAAACTATGCCAAAAGTGTTCGGTCCCAGTATGATGGCCCCTTTGCGTTTGGCGTAAGCCACAATTTCAATTTCGTCGTAAACCGGGACACCCTCGGTGACGATAACAACGACACCCACACCCGCCTCAATATTTTCTAAAGCGGCGTCTTTGGTGGCCGGGGCGGGAACAAAGATTACAGAGGCGTCGATCCTGTGATTCTCACAGGCCTCGCGAACAGTATTATATACAGGGATACCCTCTACGGAAGCTCCGCCTTTTCCAGGCGTGCATCCGGCGACAATTTTAGTGCCGTAGGCAAGCATTTGCTTGGTATGGAAAGAGGCCTGCCTGCCTGTTATTCCCATGACTAGTACATTCGTATTCTCATCAATGATAATAGCCAATTTACTACTCCTCCCTTATCAAGATCTTCTGGAGATTCCAGCGCAGAACGTGAAATCTATTTAGCGAGTTCAATAACCCTCCTGGCAGCGTCTTCCATGAAGTCGAAAGCCTCGACACCGATTGAGGCCAGAATTTCCCGGCCGGCTTCCTGGTTAGTGCCGACAAGACGGATAACCAGGGGCACTGGAAAGCCTCCCTTTGCTTCGTACTGGTCCTTGACGGCGTTGGCAACATCATCACAGCGGGTAATTCCCCCAAAGATGTTTACAAAAACAGCCTTGGGATTTAAATCAAAGAGAATGTCAAGAGCCTTGGCCGTGGCTTCCCTGCCGGTGCCGCCGCCGCAGTCCAGGAAGTTTTTCGGGGTGCCGCCGAAGGCCTGCAGGGTATCCAGAGTGCCCATGGTGATACCTGCGCCGTTGGCCATTACGGCGATTTCTCCATCCAGTTCCACAAAGGAGAGGCCAAGATCTTTGGCAGCTCTTTCAGCGGGAGATCTGTCATCTACTATGGGCAGGTCCTTCATGCGGAACATGGCATCGTCGTCAATGGTTACTTTGGAGTCAGCGGCAATTACTTTGTCGTCGCTAAATACCAGCGGGTTAATTTCAACCAGTTCGGCGTCTTTTTCCAGACAAATCTTGTAAAGGATTTGGATGATCTTGACGATTTCCTTTCCATGCGCGCTGTTGACGGGGACGCCCATCTTTCTGACAACATCGCGGGCAATAAAGGGTTTCATACCGAGTTCCGGATCGATGTGCCTTTTAATAATATACTCTTCCGGCTGCTCTTCAATATCCATTCCGCCGTAAGCGGATGCAATCAATACTGCCTGTTTGGCTGAACCGTCAATGGTGATGGACATATAAAGTTCTTTATCAATTTTGAGTTTTTCTTCGACCAGTATTGCCTGGACGGGCAACCCCTGAATGGTCATTCCCAAAACTTCTTCCGCGGCTTTCTGTGCTTCTTCAGGAGTGTTGGGAAATTTAATTCCGCCGGCTTTACCCCTTTTACCTGACAGGACCTGAGACTTTACAACACAAGGACCACCGATTTCCGCGGCAATCTTAGCAGCGTCTTCCGGGTTGGTAGCCATTCTGCCTTTAGGTACCGGCAAGCCGTACTTGGCGAAAAGCTCTTTCCCCATATACTCGAACATTTTCACTGGCTAAATCTCTCCCCTCTGGTCTAATTAACGCTTTATTTAAACAACCCAGATCTATTTATAATAATTTCCAATCAAAAACACGATATTACTCCTATTCCCTACTTCATGGGCCAGATAACCCACACAGCACCTTGGCTTTAAAATAACTTCTTAATCCCAAGTAACAAGTTTGGCTTTTTTTATCTTCTTATCTTCTTAGAATATAACTGCTCCTTTAAGTTCCCGTCCGTTTACCTTTATTATTCCCCCCTTCCACCGCTCCCTTGGGCAAAGCAATCGCCGGCAGATACTTCAGGAACGCAAAAGAAAGATTATTTATTTAAGGGGCGGTACAAAATTTACTAAAAGGCTTTTTGCACCCGGTTACCCACTAACCCTTTCAGTTTAAAGTTCAACTTATATAAGCAACGGCGCCAGTTCTTACAGACGTATATTATATTTTTGTTAAAATAATAAATCCGCCTCGAACTGGCTTAATAAACTTTAGGTAAGATTATTAGGTTCTGCCGTAAACAGCCAAAGCACAGAAAGCTAGATTTCCATTTCCTGGCTAACAGCCATAGGTCTCGTAAAACAAGGTTTCCCTTTCAAATGGAATATATTCCTGGCTTGGACTTTAATTTCTCACTCAAAAGAGCCTAGCCCAACCTGTTAATCCTTACTGGTCGGGCGAATACCCATCCGGGTGTTTGCATTGTTTTTTCTGCCGGCTTATTTTTGAACAAGGTTAAGTCCTCATAAGGCATTTTTATTTAGCCGAGTAAATCTTAATCCCCTCTTCGTAAAGATCACCGCCAATGGTATCGTTCACCACTACAACCGGAAAATTTTCCACAACAAGTTCGTGGATAGCTTCCGCTCCTAAATCCGGGTAAGCAATAACCTTTGCTGACTTTATACTTTTGGCGATAAGGGCAGCTGCTCCGCCGATTGCAGCGAAATAAACACCCTTATATTGTTTTAAAGCTTTTATCACTTCCGGTGACCTTTTTCCCTTGCCGATGGAAGCCTTGAGTCCCAGGGCATAAAGTTCCGGAGCGTAGGGATCCATCCGGTAGCTGGTTGTTGGTCCGCAAGAACCAATGACTTTACCCGGCCTTGCCGGACTCGGCCCAACATAATAAATAACCTGCCCCTTGGGGTCAAAAGGCAGTTCTTTACCTTGTTTAATAAGATCTACCAGCCTTTTATGAGCTGCGTCGCGTCCCGTGTAAAGAATCCCGTTTAGTAAAACTTGTTGGCCGATCCTTAGTTTTTCTACCATTTCATCGGTTAGCGGGGTAGTAAGCCTTATCTGGGTCAATCATTTCACCTCCCCTGTTTTTTAAGAGCAATATCCTGGGGCAATTCAGTTGCCTTACAAGACGACTTCTTTGTGCCTGGCTGCATGGCAGTTCAGGTTAATTGCTACGGGCAAGCTTGCAATATGAGCTCCGTAAATCTCAACATGTACTGCAAGCGCCGTGGTTTTACCCCCAAGACCCTGGGGCCCGATTCCAGTTTTATTAATTTCCTCCAGGAGTTCTTCTTCTAATTTTGCAATGTCTGGATACTTGCTTTTTTCACCAAGTTCTCTCAACAGAGCCTCTTTGGATAGCAGGGCGGCCTTTTCATAAGTCCCTCCGATGCCCACACCTACCACAATGGGAGGGCAGGGGTTGGGACCAGCTATTTTTACCGAATCTACGATAAATTTTTTGACGCCTTCAACACCGTCTGCCGGTTTAAGCATTTTAATTGTGCTCATGTTCTCAGAGCCGCCACCCTTAGGTGCTAAGATTAGACGTAGATTATCCCCGGGCACTATTTTGGTGTGAATAACCGCTGGTGTATTATCCCCGGTATTCTTCCGTTCCAGCGGATGGCTGACGATGGATTTCCTCAGATAGCCCTCAGTGTAACCTTGCCGTACTCCCTCATTGATAGCCTCGTAAAAATCTCCGCCTTCGATCCTCACATCCTGACCCAGTTCCACAAAAACAACGGCGAAACCCGTGTCCTGACACATCGGAGCCTGCTCTTCCCGGGCAATTTCAGCGTTTTTAATCAGGATTTGGAGTATTTCCTTACCCGTGATGGATACTTCCGACTCATAGCTTTTTTTGAAGGATTCCATCACATCGCTGCCCAGATTAAAGTTGGCCTCCATACACATTTTTTTCACGGCTTCCGTAATCACACTGGTGTTAATGGTTTTTATTGTAGTTCCCCCCTTTGCTGTAATGTTGCTATTGATTCCCCAAAATATAAAAAGCAAGATCCGTACCATGCTACTGATCTTGTTAATTCACCGTGACGGATATGTTTTTTGACCCCGGTAACCTTGTGTTTATTGCCTATTTCGTATCTATAAGCAATGTTTGTTGAGTTTCCCGGAAGTGAATAATAATATAATTAAAAACAAAAAAATTCTAACTTATAGAATTGGGGCGGTCCTATCCCTTGAGGAAAGCGGGCTTTCTTAATTTTAGTAATCATTTCTAAAATTTAATATTTGCTGGTCTTATTTTTTTCAATTTATTATAAAGGGTGGCCAGGGAAATATTCAGGGCTTGGGCAGCACGCCGTTTTCCTTCAACTGTATTGCCATACTTAGCCATAGCCTTGCGAATTAGCATTTCCTCCATCTGATCAATGGGCATTAAATCTACATCCCGCTCAGGTATTATCCGGAACTGATTGACATGCTGGATCAGGTTCTTTTTTACCAGGACTTCTTCATCAACGGTTACCATGACCCGTTCAATGACGTTTTCAAGTTCACGGACATTCCCGGGCCAGTCATAACTGAAAAGTACTTCAACAGCGTCTTTGGAAAGGCCCTTTACTTTTTTGCCCAATTTTCTGTTAAGCTTTATGACCAGGTTGTTTACCAGGGCCGGAAGGTCTTCTTTGTGCACCCTTAACGGAGGAATGGTAATTTCCACAACGTTCAAACGGTAATAAAGGTCTTCCCGGAATTTACCCTGGCGGATCAGCTCCCGCAGGTTCCGGTTAGTGGCTGCAATGACCCGGACATCCACTTTAATGGTTTGGTTTCCCCCAACCCGCTCAAATTCCATCTCTTGCAGGACCCGCAGCAGCTTGCCCTGGAGCAAGAGATTCATGTCTCCGATTTCGTCTAAAAAGATTGTTCCACCGTGGGCCAGTTCAAATTTTCCAATCTTGGACTTCACTGCCCCCGTAAAAGCGCCCTTGGCATAGCCGAAGAACTCGCTTTCCAGAAGTGTTTCCGGTATGGCCGCACAATTGACTTTGATAAATGGATTTTCCCGCCGCATAGAGGTGCCATGAATGGAATGGGCAAACAATTCCTTCCCGGTGCCGCTTTCACCTAATAGGAGAACTGTTGAATTGCTATGGGCGGATTTTTCGGCAAGATTAATGCATTTTTTAATTTCGCTGCTATTACCAATGATATCTTCAAATGAATACTTGCTTGTGGTAACCTGCCCCAGTTTATCCGTGAGATTTTCTATGATAGTACTGCTTTTTTTAAGTTCCTCCATCATATTCATGATGTCAGTAAAGTGCTGGAAAACCACAACGCCGCCTTCCATTTTCCCGTCTACAATGATCGGGGCGGAATTGGCAACAACTTCGGCGTTGCTTCCACCTACTCTTGTTCTCTGGCCAAAAACCAGCTTGCCCGTTTTTAACAGGTGCGCGAGAGCCCCGTCCGGGGAGCTTTCGAAGATATTCCGGCCAATCCTTTCCTTCTCGGGGATGCCAGTAATACGGGAAAAGGCCGGATTAACGTATTTGATCGTGCCTTTTATATCTGCTACCTCGATAGCTTCCTGCATTGAATTTAAAATAGCCGACAGCTCGCACTGAATTTTGGTCAGTTCCGCCATTTCTTCTTTTTCCCTCAGGACGATCATCATAAGATTGGCGGCCTGCGACTCCATCATTGCTGTATAGCTGTGCTTGATCTGGAGAATGTGTTCCTTGACCTTCAGATCACCTGTAACTTCGATAATAATGTCCAGGCCGGGCAGCCTGGTGAGCTCATAATAGTTGGTTGTGACAAAGACACCATCTTCACGTGCGGCCGTGATTCCTGGAGCTGCAGGATCTAAATCGGCTATCCCTATTATTTCTACTTCCTCCATGAATTTCAACATTCTATAAATAGAATGTCCGCCCTTACCTGCGCCTACAATAGCTATCTTATACTTTTGCACCCTGGCCCCCCTTCCTGACTTTGTTAACTTATACCCTTTAACTCATTCTACAAGTCAGGGAGCGCATCCTTCTAAAAATTAAAAAAATATTAATTAAAAAATTTATACATCTTGCGAACAGGCGTTTTATTGAGCCCCAATTTGTGTTATAATGACAACAAATTATAAATAAAGTAAGGGCTGGTGAAACAATGGGCGATGATTTAACCCCCAGGCAAACAGCCATTCTAACCTTTATCAAAAAAAACATCCGTCAAAAGGGATATCCTCCCTCGGTCAGGGAAATTGGTCAGGCTGTGGGTTTGAATTCGAGTTCCACAGTACATGGATACCTAAAAAAATTGGAGAGCAAAGGATATTTAAGGCGTGACGCGGCCAAGCCCAGGGCTATGGAGGTTCTGGACGATGCTCTGGACGATCGGCCCGATTGTGTCAATATTCCACTTCTGGGCCAGGTGGCAGCCGGTGTTCCCCTTTTAGCTGTGGAAAATAAGGAGGATACCTTTTCCCTGCCGGCTCACTTCACCGGCGCCGGGGAGTTCTTTATGCTTGCTGTGCGTGGTAGCAGCATGATCGAGGCCGGAATATTAGAGGGGGATCTGGTCGTGGTCAGGCGGCAGCGCGATGCTGATAACGGGGACATTGTTGTGGCTTTGCTCGATGATGAAGCCACTGTAAAAAGATTCTACCGGGAAACAAGCCGGGTCCGCCTGCAGCCGGAAAACCGCCTGATGGAACCAATATATGCGACTGAGCTTCAGGTTCTCGGTAAAGTAATCGGCCTGGTCCGAAAATTTCACTAAAGAAAAACAAAAAAACACCTTTTCAATGAGGTGTTTTTTTGTGCAGCAGTGTTATAGGCCCTTATAAATCTTCAACGCACCGCAACAAGTCTTCGCCGATTACACCCTTAAATTCATCATAGATGGGTTTTAGGGTCTCTCTCCATTCTTTTCTTTCCGCCTCAGACTGGAAGTGTACCTCGACTATACCGGACGAAATAATCCGCTCCAAGTCTTCCTGGTTCATTTTGAAAGCCTGTTCCCGCTCCCAGTTCGTTACCTCCAGCAGGGTTTCCTCCAGGAGAGACTGCACATCTTCCGGCAGGCCGGACCAGAAATCGGCATTGGTTATGACAACATAGCCCATGTAACCGTGGTTTGATATGGTAAGGTAGGGCTGTACCTTATAAAGATTTTTGGAGCTGATGTTGGACATGGTGTTTTCTTCCCCGTCGACGCTATGGGATTCCAGGGCCCGGTAGAGATCATCAAAGGATACTTCAACCGGGCAGGCATTGAGTTTTTCAAACTGCCTTTTTAAGACATTGCTGTTGATCATAACCCTGAACGTTAGTCCCGTAAAATCCGCCGGGTGAATTAATGGTCTCTGGCTGTTGGTCATTTGTTTAAAGCTGTTGTCCCAAAATGCCAGCGCTTTCATCTTGTGCTGGCTTAACCCCTGATATAATTGTTTTCCGATATGGCCGTTCATGGCCTCATGGACAGTATCCTCATCCCGAAAAGCGTAGGGCAGATCAAATACTTGCCATTGTGGAAACAAACCCGATAGTTTGGAGGTAGTAGGGGCAATTATCTGCACGGTTCCCGCTTGCAGGGCTTCAATTTCTTCACCGTCTTTATATAGGGTTGAATTAGGAAATACTTGCACTTCAATTCTCCCCTTGGACCTCTCTTTAACCAGGGCCGCAAACCTCTGGGCGGCAAGTCCCTTGGGTGTGTTTTCGGCAACTACATGGGAGAACTTGATTACGATTTTTTCTTCCGGGCTCACCTGTTCAGAGTCTTCTACCCGCTCACCGCACCCGGTAAAGAGATTCAACAGGAAAACAACAAACAGGAAAAGACAAGCCCGGGTTGTTTTTTTTGATACGCTTTTCACCTCCCCGTTATCAGTTCCTCTATACGGGCCTGGCTAAAATATATCGAAGTATTTTCCTGCAGGCAATAATTAGTTAATAAAATGAATATTGGTTATTAAACTCTATTTTTACTCCAGGGTTCTGTATCTGTTTACCGGGCGGCCAACGGAACCATACTGCAGCTCAAGAATTACCCTGCCCGATTTTTCTAAAAAATCCAGGTATCTTCTGGCAGTGACCCGGGCCAGCCCTACACCCTCTGCGACTTCTTCGGCCGACAAGGCAGTCCCTTCCTTAAGTAAAAACAGATAAACTTGTTTTAGCGTAATTTCGTTTAATCCTTTGGGCACACCTTCATCCAATTGCTGCCCGCGGCTTAACGCCAAACTGTCAATTTCATTCTGGTTCATTTGACCCTGGCATTTAAACCGGTTGTGTAAAGTGGCATAACAATTGAGTGCCGCCTTGAGGCGGGTAAATTTAAATGGTTTAACAATGTAATCTATGGCTCCGTAGCGAAAGACGCTTTGAATGGTTTCGGCGTTATGAGCCGCTGTAATGATTATTACATCAACGGGCAGGCCCAACCGTCTGATTTCCTGCAGGGTAGTTACGCCATCAATATCAGGGAGATAGATATCAAGGAGAACAAGTTCCGGAATTAATTCCTTTACCATTTCAATGGCCTCCCGGCCAGTACGGGCTACTCCTGCCACCCTGAATCCCTGCACGGCATTAATAAAGCCTCGGTTTACTTCAACTACCATGGGGTCATCCTCAATGATTATAACGTCTATTTGGGACATTTACTCAGACCACCTTCTTGACACGGGTTTTTTTAGACTGATCTGCTCTTTGGGAATATTTATGCTGAACACTGTGCCTCCACCATCCGCTTCCTGGATGGATATTGAGCCGCCAGCCAGGTTAACGTAGCGTTTCACAAGGTACAGACCCAGACCACAGTTGGCCGGACCTTTTGTAGAAAAACCTCTTTGAAAAATACTTTCCCGCATTTCCGCCGGAATGCCGGGACCCATATCCCTCACAACAATGGTCAGAACCTTCGGGGTATCCAGCATAGAAAAAAATACCTTTCTCCGCTCCGGCCTTTCGAGACGAACAGCGTCCAGGGCATTTTCGATCAGATTGCCAATAATTATTACAAGTTCCCCTGTTTGCAGGCAGGATGGAAGTTTCCTTAAACAGGTATTACGGTCAATATCTAACTCAACACGGAGCTCTTTGGCCCTTTCGTATTTACCCAGGAGCAGCCCGGCGATACTGTCGTCACAGATGTTTTTTGTCAAAAGTCCGGTAATCTCTTGTTGTTCCTCAGCTAGTTCAAAAATGTAGTCAAGGGCATGATCGTATTTTTCCAGCTGGATCAGGCCGGCTATAGTGTGGAGCTTGTTTTTATGTTCATGATTCTGAACTCTTAAGGCTTCTATGAAGGCTTTTACCCCCGTTAGTTCCTCGGCCAGTCTGTTGATATCGGTTTTATCTTGAAACGTGGCCACCGCCCCGATAATTTCACCTTTAAACCGTACAGGGACTTTGTTTACCAGAACCATTGTATCGTTCAAAAACATCTGATGGTTGATCTGGGCTTCCCCTGTTTGCAGAACTTCCGGCAGTGTCGAGTAAGGGATAAAGTCCGTTATTGTTTGCCCAATAAGGTCGTTGTTGGTTTTGCCCAGGATCCGCCGGGCCTCTGCATTTACGATGGTTATACGGTTAGCCCGGTCGATGGCGATAATACCTTCACCCATAGCCTGAAAAATTGCCACCCGCTCTTCCAAAAGCCTGGCTATTTCCTCGGGTTCCAGACTGAACATGGCGCTTTTTATTCTCCTGGCCAGATAAAGGGATCCCAGCAAGCCGACAATGAGGCCCATACCCAGGGAGTAATATAGCTGCGTCTGGATAGTCCTTAATAAGAACCCAGTGGTGGGAATCAGAATTCCCACCACAACAACACCCACCTGGCGGGTTCCCTCTTCCACCTTAACTGGTACGAAAGCCCGGACAGAAGGTCCCAGCACCCCCTCCGCGCCGGATAGATACTCGTTGTTGGCCAGGGCCGGACCCAGATCTATGTCAGTAAACTTTTTGCCAATCCGGTCTTCCACCGGGTGGGAATAACGAATTCCTTCCATGTCCACAATAACGATATATTCAACACCCGTAGCCAGGCGTGTTCGTTCGGCAATGGGTTGAATGGTAACCGAACCGTCAGGCTCCCCGATATTATTTTGGACCTCTTCAAATTGGGCCAGGGTCCGGGCTATGGCCATGGCGCGCATCCCTGCTTCTTTTTCAAATGTGGCGGATATCTTGTCAACCACAATGATGCCGCCAATAACAATTGCCAGAAATACGGAACTGAAAGAAAGCAAGGCCATTTTTGTGCGCAGGGTAAAAAATTTTGGATTAATTTTGATCATTATTAAATCTCCGTAGAATTGTAATTAGACAAAAACTACGAATTTTCCTGCTATTATAGAACTAAATAAGTAATATAGAATACCATAAATAATGCCAGGCGCTTCCTACTTTCGCAGGAAGCGCTCACAGTTATCTATGTTATTTATAAAACCGGCAAAGGCTTTTACGGCGAAACCCTCCGGGCTCTGGGAATGGCGAAGCCGGTAGAGGGCTCGGGAAAGATCCAACCCGTCCAAAGGGACTTCGACAACATTCCCCAGTTCCAGGGCCTCCCGGACAGCATATCTGGAAACGATGCTAACACCCAACCCTGCTTCAACAGCTGTAATTACGGCCCGGGTGCTGCCCAATTCCATGGAACAGGGAATGGTATCCAGAGCAATATTTATTTCTTCCAGCCTTTTTTCCAATGTTCGCCGTGTTCCCGAACCCTGCTCCCGCAGAACCATGGTTTCATTTTTCAAATCGGCAACGTCCGGCCCCCCGGCTAGATTAGCCCAACAGTGCGAAGGTGGTGTAATCAGCACCAGCTGATCTTCCAGCCAGCGAACACACTCAATACCCTCGTTATTAAAGGGTACACCGGTAATACCCAGGTCGATTTCTCTTTGCCGGATCCACCTGGCCACTCGATCACTTCCGGCAACTTTTAAAGTGATTTCAATTCCCGGGTATTTTTTTTTAAATCCGCCAATCAGCAGGGGAAGGATATATTCACCCGGAATGGTGCTGGCGCCGATTAGTAGATGTCCTGTTTTAAGCCCTTTTAAGTCTTCCAGACCTTCTTTGATCTTCTGATAGTGCCTGAGCATTTTTTTTGCTTCGGGGTACAGGACCCGGCCTGCTTCGGTCAGCATGATCCTTTTATCACCGCGTTGAAATAAAGGCGCCTGGAGGTCTTCTTCCAAAGCTTTGATCTGAAAGCTAATTGCCGGCTGACTTATGTACAGCTGACGGGCCGCTTTGGTAAAGCTCTGCAGTTCGGCGACCCATAAAAACGCCTCCAACTGCTTAAAATTCATAACAGTATCACGCCTTAAATTTTATAATTGGGCTTTAATAAGCCTTTTGACAAGAACAGGGTAAACCCTTCCGGGTTTTTAAAAATTTTGAAAATTTTTAAAAACCCGGCTTGTGTTTTTTCTTCAGGACAGTTCCCGCGGGGTGATCAAGGGTTAAATTCCGGGGCCATGGTATTCTTTAGCCGTTACCGCTAAATAACTCCCTGGCCGCCGACAATACTGCCAGACGTACATATTCTTTGGAAAGTCCCCCTTGAAAATAAATGTCATAGGGCGGCCGGAGCGGACCGTCTGCACTCAACTCAATAGAAGCACCCTGGACAAAGGTGCCCGCCGCCATAAGCACAGGGTCATCATAACCGGGCATATCGCTTGCCTCCGGCCGGACGTGGGAATCTACCGGTGAAGCTGATTGCAGTCCCCTGCAGAAGGCCAGCATTTTCGCCGCAGTTCCCAGGCGAATTGCCTGGACGATATCGTACCGGGGGCCGTCATGGGCCGGTGAAACTTCGTAGCCCAGTCTTTCGAAGAACCTTGCCGTAAAAACAGCGCCCTTTAAGGCCTCCGCCACGGTGTGCGGCGCGAGGTAGAAACCCTGGAAGAGCAGTCTCTGGTATTCAGCCGAAGGTCCTATTTCGCCGCCTAAACCCGGCGCGCTCCACCTGTTGGCGGCCATCTCAACAAACCGGGCGCCGCCTGCCACGTAACCCCCGGTTGGGGCAAGCCCGCCCCCGGGGTTCTTAATCAGTGAACCGGCAATGAGGTCGGCGCCCGCTTCTATGGGTTCCTCTTCTTCCACAAACTCGCCGTAGCAGTTGTCCACAAAAATAACTACATCGGATTTAAGCTGCCGGATATAGGTGATTGCGGAACGCAAATCAGCGATACCAAGGGAGGGGCCCTGGCTGTAGCCCCTGGAGCGCTGAAGCATAACCATCCTTGTTTTTTCGTTCAGGGCCTGTCCCACGGCGGGGTAGTCAATACCTTCTCCCCGCGGTTCCACTTGCCTGTAGACCACACCCATTTCCTTGAGAGAGCCGCAAGCCTGATTGCGCAGGCCAATTATTTCCCCCAGGGTGTCGTAGGGCTCTCCCTGTACAGATAATAACTCGTCACCAGGGCGCAGGACCCCGAACAGACAAAGCGCAATGGCGTGGGTGCCGGACACAATCTGGCCCCGCACAAGGGCTTTTTCGGCTCTGAAAACATCCGCATAGATATTTTCCAGGACTTCCCGGCCGCTGTCTCCATACCCGTATCCCGTGGTCCCTTTGAGATGAAAGTCGCTGACCCGGGCTTTGTTAAAGGCTCTCAGAACCCTGGCGTGGTTGGCCAGCGCCCTTTTTTCGATGTCGTGGTACAAGTACTGGACTTCTTCTTCTACTTCCCGGGCTATCTCTTCCAGGTCATATCTGTTTATTTTGGACATCAATCTCTCCTTGACATATGAAAATGACAGCTTGCTGTTATTCCCCCGGGGAGCCTTCCATGTCTTCTCTTTTAATCAGCATAAGATCCTCGCGGCTCAAGTCACCCTTTTGTTCCAGCAGGCGTACTGCTTGCCGGCGGATGGACCGTTCAATCATATTGCGCACAAGTCTGGCATTGCCGCTATGCTCGTGCCGCTTATGCTCCCTTTCCAGGGAGTAGCGGAGCTCCTCCCTGGCACCGCCGGAAAGGCTGTATTGTTTTTGTTGAAGCATTAAGTCCGCGATGGCTAAAAGTTCTCCTGTGCTATAGTCGGGAAAGGAGATATGGACGGGAAAGCGGGAGCGCATACCTGGATTTACCTCTACAAACCAGTCCATTTCTTCCTGATAGCCGGCTAGAATAAGGATCAGGTTGTCCCTGTGGTCCTCCATCCCCTTGACCAGGGCATCAATGGCCTCTTTCCCAAAGTCCTTCTCACCGCCCCTGGCCAGGGAGTAAGCCTCATCAATAAATAGGATGCCGCCCAGAGCCTTTTTAATTTGTTCCCTGGTTTTTTGGGCTGTGTGACCGATAAATTCCCCCACCAAATCGGCACGTTCAACTTCGATGAGGTGGCCCTTGGGGAGCACCCCCACTTCTTTGAAAAGTTTACCCAGGATCCTGGCTACGGTTGTTTTTCCCGTGCCCGGGTTTCCTTTAAAAATCATATGCAGCACCAGAGGTTCGGTGGCGAGCCTTTCTTTTTGTCTTCTTTTTTGAATCTCTACAAAGGCATAAATCTCCCGGATTAACTTTTTAACCCCGTGGAGTCCGGTCAGTTTGTTCAGCTCCAGCATAATCTCCCGGGCGCTGTTTTTATAAGGGGAATCTTCCGGTGCGCGGGAGGCTTTGCCGGCGGACTGGATGGAATACTGTGTTTTAAGGGTTTTAATAACGCCTTTCCGGGCAGTGTTCCCATCGGGCTCGTGATTGTTCCAAAGATTGATTCTCACGGGGTTCCGCCACCTCACAAAGGGCTGTTCCATCACATTAACAGTATACGCCCCGGGTGTACTTTTACCACCAATAAATAAGCCTCTCGGTGGAGAGGCCAGCCGTACCGCAATCAGGAGCCCTTGGTTTCAGAGAATGAGGTGCTTACCGGTTTGAGCGGGCTAACCGTAGAAATAGCATGCTTGTAGACCATAAGCTGTTTTCCGTCGCTTTCCAGGATGACCGTAAAATTATCAAAGCCCCTGACCAGTCCTTTTAATTGGAAGCCGTTTATAAGGAAAATGGTAACGGGGATATTTTCCTTCCTTACCTGATTTAAAAAGGCATCTTGTAAATTAATTTGAGGTTTAGACATTTAGGAGCCCCCTCCGTTGGATATTATTTTTTTAATGTCTTTCTACAAACCCTATAATACTCCTTCTAGAAATGTTGTTATTTCTTGGGCCGCCCTGGATGAATGTCCCGGGTAATTCAGGTTTAACCACTTCATTCTTTGATCCCGGCGAAACCAGGTTAACTGCCTTTTGGCGAAACGCCTTGTATTCCTTTTTAAAGTTTCCACAGCCTTTTCCAGTGTTTCGGCACCTGAAAGATAACTGATTATTTCTTTGTAGCCCAGGCTGCGCAGGGAACTCAGTTCCGGGCTGAAGCCTTTTTTTAAAAGCTGCCGGACTTCGTCCACCAATCCGGCTGTAATCATTCCGTCCACCCGCTCTTCAATACGGCTGTAGAGATGCACCCTGGCCATGGTAAGTCCGAACATAAAAAGCCTATACAAGGGTTCATGGTTTTCATCCCTGTTTTGGTAGCTGGAAATAGTTTTCCCGGTTAAATGGTAAACTTCCAGGGCGCGAATGACCCGTCGTAAATCCCTGGGATGCAGCCTCGCGGCTGCAACCGGGTCTACAATTTCAAGCTTCCCGTGCAGCGCCCCGGGGCCATCCCGGTGGGCCTCTTTTAAAAGACGGTTCCTGAAAAGGGGGTCTCCGCCGGCGCCGCTGAAGTCGTAGGGATCAATTACAGCCCGGATATAGAGTCCTGTTCCGCCCACCAGAATTGGGAGTTTGCCCCTTTCTGAAATTCCTGCAATAACCGCCCGGGTTTGCTTCTGATATAGCGCCGCATTGTATTCCTGGTCCGGTTCTACGATATCAATCATATGGTGAGTAATGCCCCGCATCTCGGAGGGAGTTGGTTTAGCCGTTCCAATATCCATACCCCGGTATACCAGGGCTGAATCGGCCGAAATAATTTCCCCGCCCAACCCTTCCGCTACCATTACGCCTGCTTCACTTTTACCTGTGGCAGTAGGTCCGGCAATCACCACAAGCGGGTGAAGCCGCAAATTATTATGGCTCATCGCACCGGGCGCTTCCTCTCCATGATCCCATAGACAACGGGAGCGTATCTTCCTCCGTCAATTCTATCGAAACCAAGACGTTTGAATTCTGTACTTCCCCGTCTTTCCTTCATAACAACCCTTTGGGCCGACGCCCTCAGAGCCAGGCCAATAGTCTCGCGATCCACCGGGCGGGGATTGGCCAGGGCCCGCAAGGTGTCCATAGCAGGCGAATGGCGCCTGGGCAAGCGAAACATCGGATCGAAATACACGATATCGTAGCTACGGGGAATTAAACCGGAAAGATATTCTTTGTGGTTTATATTGATAACCTCTATCCGCCGCATAGCCCCGGTAAGGTCCTCTTCCGGTCCGGGATAGGTTGCCAGACCGTGTTTGACCAGTGCCGCTATGATAGGGGAATCTTCCAGCCCGGTGACCCTTCCCTTTTTACCCGCGACAAAGCTGGCGACGATAGAATCCGCGGCCAAACCTAAAGTACAATCAAGCACATGGGCTCCTGGACCCAGGGACATGCACTTAATCATTTGGTCAGTTTTCCCATTCTTCAGTTCCTTTATACGCAGCCCGGCCAGCCCCGGATGGAAAAAAAACTCTTGTCCCCCGCTAAAATAAGAAACCCGCCTGGCTCCCACCACCACAAATCCCTTAACCTTGCGGTTTATGGCCAGGGCTTTCAGAGACTGATCATTTCTTTCCACAAAGGGCACTTGCAAACAGCAGGCAAATTGCCTGGCCAGGTCCAGGGAGGCCTTTGTGGGCCGGTGGGAAGTGGTTACGGCAAAACTGTCATTGTATTCTTCCGTTTCCCGGTGATTGCAGGTCAAGTCCAACTACCCCTTAAATGATTTTTCAACGTTTGAAACGGTTTTCCATTTCTCTGTAGGACATGTGAATTACCGTGGGTCTCCCATGGGGGCAAGTATAAGGATTCCTGGTTTGGGCCAAACTTTCCAGCAAGGCGTCCATCGAAGCTATAGACAGCCTTTCCCCCCCCTTGACAGCACTCCTGCAGGCCATTGAGGCAGCCAGTCGATGGTGAAATTCAACCCGGTCCAGCCCCTGTCCCCTCTCCCTGAAATAATCCAGCAGGTCAAGGAAGATGCTCTTTTCTTCACCGGCAGGAAAGCTCGCCGGAACGCCCCTTAACCTAAAAGAATGGCCGCCGAAATGTTCAATAATAAAACCCGCGTCAGTAAACCAGATCACATGATCGGCCAGGACTGCCGCGTCCCTGTAATCAAGTTCCAGCATCACCGGCAGAAGAAGACACTGGCTTTCTTTTTGCTCCCTTTGGGCCAGGTAGCCTTCGTACAGGATCCTTTCGTGGGCGGCATGCTGGTCTACGATATAAAGGCCTTCCTGCCCGCTGGCCAGGATATAGACGGGGTGCAGATGGGCCAGGGCCTTTAAAACCGGCAGTTCGTTTTCAGCGTTCAACCTGCCGGCAAATTCCCCGCCTGCCCGGGCCCTGTCTTTTGCCGGTAGATGTTCCACCGTCCCCTTGTTTGCCGGTTCAAGGGATAAGCCGGAGCCGGCAGTCTCGTATTCCGTTTTGTCCTTATCCCGGAAAACCGTATCCCGGAAGGGGGGAACCCCGGCGTGCTGTTGGGGCCGTAAGTCTAGTTCAACCTGCTCTTCGTCTTGTTTGCCGGATTCCAGGGCTGGCCGGGCGGCTCTGGCCTCGGGGATTATTTCTTTTGCCCGGAGTGTTTCCAGAAGGGCCCGGGTCACCAGGGCGGCAATTTGTTCTTCTTCTAGAAGTCTTACTTCCAGTTTGGCCGGGTGAATATTCACGTCCAGGAACTCCGGTTCCACCCTTAAAGCCAGCACCGTAACCGGCCGGCGGCCCTGGGGCAGCAGGGAGTGGTAAGCTTCCTCCACTGCTGTGGCAATAACAGGGCAGCGTACGTAGCGGTCGTTGATAATAAGCGTGATGTGGCTGCGGGTGCTGCGGCTCAAGGATGGTTTGCCCGTCAGCCCGGTGAGGATAAGCCCTTTTTCAGCAAAATTAACTGAAAGCATTTGTTTTGCCAGTTGGGCGCCGTAAACAGCTGTAACGGAGTCCAGCAAATGGCCGGAACCCGGCGCATAGAATACGCGTCTTCCTTTTATTTTAAGTTCAAAGCTAAGGTCCGGCCGGGCCAGGGCCAGGCGGGAAACCAATTCCCCGCACAACGATCCTTCTGTGGAAGGGCTTTTCATAGCCTTACGCCGGGCAGGCGTATTGTAAAACAGATCCTTGACCAGTATGGTGGTGCCTCCGGGGCAACCCACCGGCGCAACATCTACGATTTTACCCCCTTCAACAACCGCCCGGTTTCCCTTTAAAACATCGCGGGTCCTGGTTGTTACAATCACCCTGGAAATGGAAGCAATGCTGGGCAGCGCTTCCCCCCTGAACCCCAGGGTGGCGATCCGGCTAAGATCGGAGGCGTGTGTAATTTTGCTGGTGGCGTGACGTTGGAAGGCCAGCAGGAGGTCTTCCCGGTTCATTCCGTATCCGTCATCTGATACGCTTACAGCCGCCAGCCCGCCCTCTTCCAGGTTTACAACGATCCTTTCAGCTCGTGCGTCAATTGAGTTTTCCACAAGTTCCTTGACCACCGAGAACGGTTTTTCCACAACTTCCCCGGCGGCGATCTGGTTTGCAGTCAAGGAATCAAGAATCTTAATGCTAGGCAAAATATCCACCTGCTATCCCCCCGATTGCCACTCCTTCCCACTCCCTGCAGAATAGCCCAAAAAGATGTCCGATGACTTATCCTGAAGGTAAACATACTGGTGGGAACCCATTTTTTTGGCCTGGTGGTACGCTTCCGCCGCTTCAGACCGGCATTTTGCACAGGCTTTGAAGGGTACGGACAGGCATTTGACTTTACCGGACTTTGCTATGCCGTGATTGGCTCTGGAATCAATTGCTAGATAGCCCGGGCAGTGATCACACAGCTTCAGCCTTTCCAATTGCTCCTCTTCAATGTAATCAGTATCATAAAAAATCCTTTTGTTTCTTTCGTAGAACTGGCCGCGGATGGACCTGGAATCAGGCGGCATCTGATCGCGTAATTGCCAGTAATGCAGGATCTGATCCACAAGCTTGCGCACCTGAAGGGAGCGGTCGGGGCTTTCTTTAAAGCGTTCGGGCCAGTAGTCCGGTTCTCGTACATTGGTGTAGTCAAGTCCCGCCAGAGCCAGAATGATAGCCATGTTTACGTAGGGTAAAGCTGTTTCAATGGCATAACCCCCCTCCAGCACGGCTAAGTCCGGGCCAAGCTTTTCAGTCAGCTTTGCGTAACCCTGGGCGCTTATTCTCATGCTTCCCAGGGGGTCGGTAAAATGATTGTCCTGCCCGGCCGAATTAACAATAAAATCCGGTTTAAAATCCGCCAGGATTGGCAGGATCAGGTTGTCAACCACGTAAAGCAGGTTTTCATCGGAAGTACCCGGCTGCAACGGAATATTAATGGTGCGAGCGAAGGCCCTGGGGCCGCCCAATTCGTGGGTAAAGCCCGTACCCGGGTAGATTGTCCGGCCGTCCTGGTGGAAGGAAATAAACAATACATCCGGGTCGTGCCAGAAAATATTCTGGGTACCGTCACCGTGGTGCACATCGGTGTCAATAATGGCCACCCGCTTGACGCCGTACCGGCTGCGCAGGTATTCAACCATGATAGCTTCGTTATTAATATTACAGAAACCCCGGTTGCCGTGGACTACCCGCATGGCGTGGTGACCGGGGGGTCTGACCAGGGCAAAGCCGTTTTTAATCTGACCCGTGACGATCCGGCCAGCCAGCAAGATTGCCGCCCCGGCGGCAATTAAATGCGCCTCTGTGGTCTGGTCCTCAACCCGGGGGACGCAAAAATGTGTCCTGGCAATATCGTGGACAGTTGCCAGGGATGCAGTAAATTCGTGAATTTGGGGAAGATCCATAATCCCTTCTTCAAAAATCTGGTCCCGGGTGTAAAGAAGACGTTCTTCCCTTTCCGGATGGGTGGGGGAAATGGCCCAGTCAAAGGCAGGAAAAAATATTAAGCCCGTTTGTTTGCCTTCCTGTTTTTTCATCTTATTCCACCCCCTGCAAAATCCTGCCGGTGATTCCTCTGGGAGTTTGAACGGTGATGTCGATGAGTCTGCCGGTTGTTGTCCAGTCCCTGATCATATTAAAAACTTCCCTATGGGTGGTTTCTATTTCCTCCGGGTCAAGATCCAGCCCATATTTCACTGCCCTTGCCAGGAGTTTTTCTTTCGCCAGGAGAAGGGCCTCCTTTTCACTGAAATGTTTGTCGCCAAGTTTGCCCTGAAACCCATCTTCCTGGATAATGTAGTATCTTTGCTCGGTATCGGCCCTCAGGCTTAACTGTATCGTTGGCTTCGCAACGGCGGCGCCAATAGCATTTGCCACCGGGGCATGGGGCGGGATGAACGGATCGCAGTTCAGTTCAGAAGCAATCCGGGTGATAAAACCGGAAGCGCCGCCGCCTACCCCGGCAACTAAACCTGGCCTTACCTTTTTTTTCTGGAGTACTTCCCATACGAGATAAGCGGGCTCTTGCTCCCAGTCCAAAAACATACTGTTAATCTCAGAAGTAATTTTGGTTGCTACCATCTCCATGACTGTCCCGGCAGTCTCCCTGGCACTCAGGTTAAGGACCTGGCCCAGTGCGGTCATGGCCTCCTCAGCCCTGTGAAGATCCCCCAGTTCCGTCATCCCCAAAACCCGGAGGGCATCGGAAGGAGTTGGCGCCGGACCGCCCATACAGTAGGCGGGGCCCTGCCTGCCGGTACCGATAATAAAACCGTCCCCGGCCCGTTCCAAAGAGCTGTCGCCGCCTACGGGCACGGACTTCACAGCCAGGGTACGTACCTGGGTGAGCTGGTTTTCCACCTTTGCCCCCCTGGAAGACAGCAGTGGTTGGCCGCTTAAAATCAAGGCCAGGTCGGTGGTAGTGCCTCCGATATCCACAACCACGGCGGTTTCCCCGGGGGGGATCAGCGCTTGAACACCGAGGGTACTGGCCGCGGGTCCCGAGAAAACCGTTTCAATAGGCAGTTCCTCCGCGTTTTCCAGGGGCATTGTTCCCCCGTCAGCTTTTAAGATGAAAACGTCTGCGTTTATTTTCCGCACTGCCAGGGCCTGCCGGATGGAATTGAGGAAGTGATGGTAAGGTTCGCGGGTGGCGCTGGTGAGGTGGGTTGTGACCACCCGTCTGGGAAAGTTTAACTGGCCGCCAAGCATGGATCCCAGATCAACTTTACAGCCCGGCAACTTTTTTTCAATAATAGCTGCCACACGTTTTTCCTGAGTTGTGTTGCGGGGTGAAAACTTACCCACTACGCAAACCCTGCTGTATCCCTGCCTGGACAGGTCCATAAGGGCGGATTCAATTTCCTGGTCATTAAGCTGGATAATTTCCCGGCCCCGGTAGTCGATAGCTCCCGACAGGATATGTACCTTTGTGCCAAAATTGTATGATTCGTGGGCCAAACCCGGACCGGGTATCAGCAATAAAGCCACATCTTCAAATTTACGCTCTGCAATGAGATTTGTAATCATAGTTGTGCTAAAAACGACCCTGTCTAATTCTTTTACGTCAACACCCTTGAGGACAACATCAATTGCTTCCAGGACAGACACTAACAGGTCTCTTCTGGTCGGAACCTTTGCAGTGGCGCGGACCAGATTATTTTCCAGAAGCACTGCGTCGGTAAAAGTACCCCCTACATCCACACCGACGTTCATTTTTCCTCCCCCTCATCAAAATCAGGTATTGCCTTGCCAAAACATATTTTACAATTACTTCTCCAGGGCTTGACGCAGCAGGTGGAGCTGGTTGATGGCTTCCAGCGGGGTCAGGTTTAAAACATCAAGATCCCGCAATTTCTCTATAACCTTTGCTTCCAGGGTCTCACCCCGGGACTTGTCTGGCTCCGGTTTTTGTCCCTGCTCCGAAAAACCCCCGTTTTCGCCGGTTGCCGCGGCCTCGGCCGGCGTTGCTCTGGTCGATTCAAGGGTATCTAGAATTTCGGTCGCCCGGGCGATAATTTTTTCCGGCAGGCCGGCCAGCCGGGCCACGTGGATGCCGTAACTGCGATCGGATTTTCCTCTGGTTACTTTCCTTAAAAAAACTATGTCTTCGCCGTTTTCCTGTACCGCAACATTATAATTGGCAATACCAGGAATCTGATCCATATCGGTCAGTTCGTGGTAATGGGTTGAAAATAACGTTTTTGCGCCAATTTTCAAATGAATATACTCCACCAGGGCCCGGGCTATACTGATCCCATCGTAGGTACTGGTTCCCCGCCCTACTTCATCCATGATGACCAGGCTGTTTCTGGTTGCCCCCTTTACGATGGAGCGGCATTCATTCATTTCCACCATAAATGTACTCTGCCCGCCGGCCAGGTCGTCCGATGCCCCGATTCTGGTAAAAATCCGGTCCACCAGAGGTATCCGGGCCAGGGATGCAGGTACATAGCTCCCAATTTGGGTCATTAGAATAATCAGGGCAACCTGGCGCATGTAAGTACTTTTACCGGCCATGTTGGGACCGGTAATAAGCACAAGACGGCATTTTTCATTATCCATGGTACAGTCATTGGGTACAAACTGTTCCGGTCCCAGGACTTTTTCCAGAACGGGGTGCCGACCGTCCCTGATTATCAGCAGTCCGTCTTTACTGACTTCAGGCCTGGTGTAGCTTCCGGCAAATGCCGCCTCCGCCAGGGAATAGAAGGCGTCCGCCCTGGCTACGGCGGCGGCGGAATGCTGGATACGTCCAAGATCGGCGGCTAATTTATCCCTAATCCCAAGGAAGAGACTGTATTCCAGCTGGGTCAGGCGTTCCTTTGCGCCCAGGAGCAGGTCTTCATATTCCTTTAATTCCGGTGTAATATACCTTTCCGCGTTGGCCAGGGTTTGTTTGCGCTGGTATTCTGCCGGTACCTGGGGTAAGTTGGAACGGGTTACCTCTATATAATAACCAAAAACTTTATTGAAACCGACTTTTAAAGACTTTATCCCGCTACGGGCCCTTTCTCGTTCCTCCAACCCGGCCAGCATGGTTTTAGCTTCCCGCCCGGCCTGGCGCAGACGGTCAACTTCTGAATTGTAGCCTTTTTTAATGATGCCGCCGTCTCTTACGGATATGGGCGGGTCATCCTCGATGGCAATATTTATTAGATCCCGGACTTCCGGCAGGGGATCGATTGCTAAACCAGTTTTTTGCAAAAGGTCTGATTTGGCCCCCGCCAGGAGTGCTTTTAGCGCCGGAAGATAACCCAGAGATTTCTTCAGGGCCACCAGATCCCGGGCATTGGCGGAACCAAAGGAAATTTTGCCGGCCAGCCGTTCCAGATCGTAGATATGTTTTAATTCGGATTTCAGGTCGTAACGAAATAGCGTCGTGTTGACCAGTTCTTCCACAGCCGTCAGTCTAGATTCAATTTTTTCCGCGTCCAGGAGGGGTTGCTCAATCCAGTTCCGGATTAGCCTGCCGCCCATGGCGGTAACAGTGTAATCAAGGATTGAAAGAAGGGTGTTTTTTCTGGTGGCATCCTGACTGCAGCGGGTTAACTCCAGATTGCGGCGGGTGGATCCGTCCAGGTGTAGATACTTTCCCGGCTGATAAAATTCGATCTCCCGGATGTGGGTTAGGTCCCGTTTTTGGGTTTCCTTGATAAAACAAAGAAGGGCGCCCGCAGCCGGAATGGAAAACCTGGCTTCAGATGAGAGCATAGTTTTCAGAACGCCCGGCCCAAACTGTTCCTCCAGCAACCGGGCGGCTCCGGCCGGATCAAAGGCCATATCCTTATAGCCGTTAACCATCGATATGCCCCGGGTATTTATAGTTTTGGGCAAAGTCTCAATTTTCGCCAGGGGCACAATGATCTCCGCCGGCAGGAGGCGGGAAAGTTCTTCCTGCAAGGCCTTTTCCGCCCTTTCCCCCGAAAAGGAGCCAACCATGAACTGTCCTGTGGTAATATCGGTAACGGCGAAACTGAAGCCTTTTTCCATCGGGGCTATACTTGCCAGATAATTGTTCACCTTGGCTTCCAGCAACTGTCCGTCCAGGACCGTTCCCGGGGTAATTACCTTGACTACTTCCCGCCTGACAATCCCCTTGGCGGCGGAGGGATCCTCAACCTGTTCACAGATCGCCACGCGATACTTTTTAGCGATAAGCCTGGCGATGTAAGTATCGCAAGCGTGATAGGGAATACCGCACATAGGGACACGTTCTTTTGCACCCCCTTCCCTGCCGGTCAGGGTTATCTCGAGTTCGCGGGAGGCAAGCCGGGCATCATCAAAAAACATTTCGTAAAAATCACCCAGCCGAAAAAAAAGAATGGCATCCGGATATTGTTTCTTAATCTCTAGATATTGTCTGATCATCGGTGTGAAACTCACCGGAACCCCTCCTGGTGTTTATTATAACATATGGTATTGTAAACCAAAAGAAAAACCCCCCGTTAAGGGTTGCAAGCCCCGCAGGAAGGATTGGGTCAAAGCGGACTTAAAAGGCTGTCCCCGGGTATTCAAAAGGACAAGACAAAAAATATTGATTTCTTCGCAGGGGGGATGCCCAAATTGTTTTTATAATCTATTGACAGCCGCTGCAGCCGCAAGAACCTTCACCACATACACTGTCACAGTTGCATTCCGGATCTGGCCCCAGGGATTCACCGATAATCTTGTTAACCCTTTGCAAAACCAGATCAAAATGTTGCCTTGCTTTATAGAAATCAAAAATCAGCGGATTTTCTACCATCTGTTTTTCAAGTTTCTCCACTTCATCTGTCTGGTCCTTTGTCAAGGCTTGTCCCAGGGATTGGATTTTTTGCAAATGGTGCTGTTTTTCCTGAAATGCATTGATAATTTGCCGGGCTTCCGTATCCTCCAGCATTTTGGCCTCGGCTTCCCTGACATCATTCAGTTCTTTTGAGCCGGAAAGCGCTTCTGCCAGCTCCTTTGCTTTATTGTATACCGTTATGGACACTTTTTCACCTCCCGTCTTTACGGCTTTATCTCCTGGCGGAAGCAGGACCGGTTTTTTAAACCTGGGCACTGCTGCCAGCCAGGTAAGCCAAGTGGGCATTCTCTATTGTTACTGGTACCGGGCAACCGAACAATTCCCGCCCGCCCTTAAAAAAAACCATTTTCCCACCCCTGTTTCGACCGCAAAGGAAAAGTTCACCCTTCAACCCTTCCCCTTCCACCAGAATTTCCTGGACCTGCCCCACAGCTTCCCTGTTCTTTTCCAGGCTTATCCCATTTTGGAGTTTAATCAGGGTCTGGATCCTTTGCTTCTTTACTTCCCGGGGAACCTGACCGGCCATTTTTGCAGCAGGAGTACCCGGTCGGGTGTTGTAGACAAAGGTATAAGCGTTATCAAACCGGATCTGCCTGATAAGATCCAGGGTCTGTTCGAAATCGCCGTCCGTTTCCCCCGGAAAGCCCACCATAATATCTGTTGTAAGCGTGGCGTGCGGCAGAGCTGCTTTTATTTTAGCGATCAGTTTGAAGTAGTCTTCCCTGGTATAGCCCCTGTTCATATTTTTTAAAATTATGTTGCTCCCTGCTTGAACCGGCAGGTGAAATTGCTCGCAAACTTTGGCAGATGATGCAATGGTTTGAATCAGCCGCTCGTTAAAGTCCCTGGGGTGAGATGTCATGTAGCGGATTCTGATAATACCGTCTATGCTGTCCAGCTTTTTTAGAAGTTCTGCAAAATCCAGTTCTTTTTCCAGGTCTTTTCCGTAAGAGTTAACATTTTGACCCAGTAAGACAACTTCTTTGAATCCCTTTTGGCCGAGAGCAGTTACTTCAGCTATAATTTCTTCGGGTTTGCGGCTCCTCTCCCTGCCCCTGACGTGGGGCACGATGCAATAGGTACAGAAGTTGTTGCAGCCGTACGTGATGGTTACCCAGGCGCTGATTCCTGCTCTTCTTTTATGCGGCAGGCCTTCCGTGCTACCCCGGGGGGATGGCCATATTTCCGAAACAGGTTCCCTTCTTCCGGTGATCCTGGCCAGGTATTCTTCCAGGCGGTGCAGGTTATGGGTGCCGAAAACCAGATCGACGTGGGGAAACAGACGGCGGATCCTGGAAGCCATGCCTTCCTGCTGGGTCATGCAACCGCCTACTCCAATAATCATGCCCGGATTTTTCGCCTTTTGCGGGCGCAATCTCCCCAGGAAGGAGAATACCTTGTTTTCAGCTGTTTCCCGGACACAGCAGGTATTTAAAAGGACAATGTCAGCCTTAACCACATCGGCAACTGGTTCATATCCAATCTTTTCTAGGATTCCCGCCAGCACCTCCGAATCGTGCTCATTCATTTGGCAGCCGAAGGTCCTAATATGATATAATCCCAATGAATTGATTTCCTCCAGAAAAAAGTCATAAAACCATTATAATAGTTAAAAGTCAATATGGCAAACCTTTGGCTTTTTACTATTCATCTGTAATATTTTCAAAAAAAGAATTAATTATAAGCCAGAGACAAGGCTCTCCCCGTTAATGGAGCTGGTCAGGCTATAAAAAGCAAGTAAAAAACTGCGTTTAGTAAAATTTTAAAGCATTGGTTCCAAACGAGGACTGCTCCGGGTGCCTGTGCTACCGAAGATTAAAAAATTTTTGACTATGGGTTTTAAACCTGTAGGAATTCGGTCTTTTTTCTAGAAGAAGAAATCTTAGTTTGCTCAGATCAGAATGTTCGGATGGCAAACGGGTACCGCCGGAAGATAAACAAAGCTGAATGCATGACCAAATACCGCCGGGAGGTGAATCACTTGCTGGAAAGAATGGCCGGTATTGTTGTTCTGGCCGGATTGATCCTTTCAGTTGCCGGTGCTGTTATGGAAAATCAGGATCTTAAAACAACGGGTGTATTAATTCTGCTGATAACGGCCACGATTGCGGGCTACCGGTTCCTGAAATTTCAACTTACAACGCCCACCAGCGACTTTGTAGGCATCTGTATTGAACGTAAGCGGCTTTCATCCCATTACATCTTGTCCTTCAGGACAGGAGGGGTGGAGATTTACTCGGGCAGGGCCAGTCTGAAGATGGGTGAAGGGGTAAAGACAGGTGAGAGGGTAAGGTTGAAGGTAAAAGGTCCGGCCATTCTGGAGATAACCAGGATTTAACCGGCAAATGCCTGCGTTTACTAGCAAATTAACTATTTTTTCGCGATCATACAACCCTAACGTATAGATTGGGGAAAACAAGGGATACTTTTCTTTAAGAATGGGCCGGGGTGAATCCCGTGGTTGATCCAGTGAAAGGGCAGAAATCCAAAATTGTATTCGCAACGCCTGGAACTGCATGATGGAATGGACTCGGTGCCGGCTCAACTGCCTGCCCGGGGCCCTGCGGATAAGGAGCGGTTAAGGGAATGATGTGCCGGGACTGAAACCCTGCTGCAAGAAGCCCAACAAAGATGTTCCAGGATCTTTTAAAGAGGTTCTCCGCCGGGATCCTCTTTTTAGCATCTTCCGCCAGTCTTTTGAACATGTTATAATTTTTATGCTGATAAGGCGGCAAATATTTACCTGGTTTTAGGGGCCGGTTAATAAGGAAGGGGATTTTTTGATGCAGATTAAGGACCTTGAAGCGGCTAAACAATTGATTGAAATGCAATTGAAGGATATTGACAATATTTTTACAAAAGTGCCTTACGGGTTGGAGTATACCTTCTGGGAGGACTTTACAGCCAAGATCATCGACCGGATTTACGGAAACGAGTCAAGCCAGCGCCACGGCTTTGAACAGGCCGGACGCGGGGGTTGCTTTTCCGTTTTCGAGTCCTACTCGGAACATCAGAGACGTGAAAATTATATTGAAATTGTCAATTGTAAAAAGGAATATCTTGAAAATCTCATCAGAGATTTGGAAAACCGCCATAAAGGTACAGGAATGGAGATGCCCGGGGCGGAAAACAGGGAGGTTTTTGCGGATTTATCCGATGATTTGGAGGACATCTCCAAGTCGGAGGAAGTATCGCCCCTGGATCGCACTATTGCCCAGATCCTGGCCAAAATCCAGGACCCCTCCCGTTTTAGGGAAGCCCGCACAAATCTGCTGGGATTAAGGGACGAGTTGCTGAAACCCGCCCCCTCCTGGGCGGTGCTCAGGGAACACATGGTATGGCTTATCCTTTTTGGGAAACAGGAATTATTCTCAGTGCTGCCCTTTATAGTCCTGTACGTCCGCAAAATCGTGGATTAGGTTTATTTGACGAGGGTGACCCTGCTGCCGGCCAGGTGGATTACCTTGTGGCTGACACTTCCCAGCTCTACACCTTTCAATTCGCTTACACCGCGGCTGCCCATAATAATGTGATCAAAATTCCCCCGTTCCGCGTGGGCGAGGATCACCTCTGCGGGGTCCCCCTTGTCGATCAATCCGTTGACACTTAACCCCTCCTTGCTGAAAAATTCAACTGTCTTTTGCAGGATCTCCCCGCCCCTGTCCTGCATCTCCCGGACTGCCGGTTCCATTGTTTCCCTTCCCCTGTTTTCGGGGTCCGGAAAAACATTATCCCGGGGCAGTACAACAAGAACAGTCAGCTTCATTTCTTTGTTCATTTTCATTAAACGGGCAGCATAAGCTGCGGCTTTGGTCGAGGTGTACGAGCCGTCACTGGGCAGCAGCACTTTGCTCTTCAGCATGGTATAAACCTCCTTGGGCAGTTTAAAAAAAGCCCGCCCTTTAATATTTTACCAGCCCCGGCTGCTTGCCGCAAGTTTAGGGGGAAGCTAATCTTTAAACCCGGCTTTGCAGGGCATTTTCGAATTAAAATGCTGCCCGCCCAGGCTGTTTTTACGGCTTTTTTCAACTGAAAAGGACAAGCCCAAAACAAAGCCGGGTTTTTAAAGGCTAGTTGTTTTTTTCTGCCAGGAGCTCCGCTAGATGCATAATCCGTCTGGCCCGGTTGGCGATTGGATATTCAATCATTTTCCCGTCAACCTGCAGGACCGCCTGTCCCTTTGCTTCCGACTCGTCAAAAACAGCAACTATCTTCCTGGCCCAGGCCAGTTCTTCTTCTGTGGGCATAAATATCTCGTTTAACGGTCCGATCTGGGCTGGATGAATGGCCAGTTTCCCCTGGAATCCCATCTGGCGGACTGCCCTGGCATCGGCAACCAATCCCTCAATATCCTTAAAATCAGGATAAACCGTATCAATGGGCGCTTCTATGCCGGCGGCCCGGGAGGCAACGACAAGTTGGGCCCGGGCATAGAATATTTCCGAACCTCCCCTGGAAAAACTGGTTCCTATATCGAGCACGTAATCAACTCCTCCTAAAAACATTCTGCTCACCCTTTTACAGGCGGAAGCTATGGCGTAGGAATTAATTATCGCGTTTGCGCTTTCAATAAAGGGGATGATCTCCAGGGAACCAGCGTTAAGTCCCCTTTCCTTTTCCAGTTGTCCAATTACCCAGTCCACCTGCCGGATTTCCTCCGCCGATTCGGACTTGGCCAGGACGAGCCCCTTTACTCCCTCTGTTACAGAAGCCAGCAAGTCGGCCAGAATGCAATCTGTTTGAGCGCTGTTAACCCGGATAAAAACATCCCCTGAACGGGGGAGGGCCAGGGCTTCCTTTAAAGCTTGCCTCGCCCTGTCCTTTTCACTGATAGCCACAGCGTCCTCCAGGTCAAGAACCACTCCATCCGCCTTTAATTTAAGGGCTTTGCCAACTTTGCGCAGATCATTGGCAGGTGTAAACAACATTGTTCGATATAGCGACATAAGTAATTCCTCCTTGCAAGTTATTTCATTATTTAAATTAGAAAGAATATTCTACTCCTAAAAGCTCTTTTCCTTTAGGAATTAAGATCTTTGCCCCGCCTTTTTGTGGACGCCAATTTAAAACAAATGATATAATTTTATTATAAGGAAAGGGATGGACGGGTTAAGTAATGACAGCTTCCCAGCGCATGTATAAAGTTAGGCAGATCTATACCCCCCGGGGCTTGTCCGGGACGGGGAAAGCCGTTCTAGCCGCCCTGACCGGATCAACCCTGGGGCAAAAACTAGAATCAGGGATGAGAGTTGGCATTACCGCAGGCAGCAGGGGTATTTGCGATATGGTCCTCATCCTGAGGGAAGTGGCAGCCTATGTAAAACACCTGGGGGGGATCCCGGTTTTAATTGCAGCAATGGGCAGCCACGGCGGGGGCACTCCGGGGGGCCAGAGGGAATTGCTCCGCTCCCTGGGTATCACGGAAGTCAGTACAGGGGCGTCCTTAATCTGCTCCGGGGATTATCTTGTAGCCGGCAGGGCCTTTTACGGGGATGTATATCTAAACCGGGAGGTTTTGGAATGTGACGCGATAATTGTGGTCAACCGGATAAAACCCCATACTTCTTTTCACGGGGACCACGAAAGCGGTCTGCTGAAAATGCTTGCTGTGGGTTTGGGCGGGCCGCCGGGGGCGGCATCCCTGCACAGCTGCCGGCCCGGTCTGCTGGCCCGGGCTGTGGCCGAGGGAGGGCAGGTTGTACTGAAAGCTGCCCCTGTGGTACTGGGACTGGCCATATTGGAAGACGCTTGCGAGCGGACGGCAAAAGTGATCGCCATTGACCCGGAGGATTTTATAAACGCCGAAAAAAACCTTCTGGAGGAAGCCCGCAGTTATCTCCCCCGGCTTCCGGTGGATGACCTGGATATATTAATTGTAGATGAGATTGGCAAGAATATCAGCGGTACGGGTATGGATACTAATGTTATCGGCCGCTTGCGGATTCAGGGGGTACCGGAGCCCGCGTCACCTAGTATAGGCAGGATCGTTGTTCTGGATCTTACCCCGGAGACAATGGGCAACGCCTACGGCATCGGCCTTGCTGATTTTACAACCAGCCGTTTTGCCGGCAAGCTCGATTGGGAGTCCGTTTATACCAATGCCCTTACCAGTACCTTTATTCAACGGGCCATGCTGCCCATGGTGCTGCCAGATGACCGGGCGGCCCTTGGGGCCTGCCAGAAGAGTCTGGGCCTGGCTGGCTTGCGTGGGGCCAGGATAATCCGGATTCACAATACCCTTAATCTTTCAGAAATCCTGGTTTCCGAAAATATTTTAGGGGATATTGCCGGTTCCCCATTCGTCCAACTTCCCCGGCAGCCCCAGTTGCTGGAGTTTTCCAGCGAGGGGTGCCTGCTCCCCTTTTAAGTTTGCTTCATCCCCGTTGTTCCACCCGGCAATTTTTTGCGGTATGAGTTCCCCCCGAAGACTTTAACCCGCCGCTGCCAGACGCAATCCGTGCAGTATTATTTAATCTTCCCCCAACAGGCACCGGACGATTGTCCGGTCAGCGTCCGCAAAATCGTACCCCTGAAGATCCCCCAAGTAGACCCATCTGAAGTCCTGGCAGCCCCTGGCTTTAGCCTGGCCGCCCAAATAACGGCATAAATGGCAGTGAAGCAAGATCTTCCTGTCTTCGTACTGGTGTTCCACTACAGTCAGTTCTTCGCCTACCCCGATATCCAGGTCCAGCTCCTCTTTTATTTCTCTCCTTAAACAATCTCCGGCATCTTCACCTGTTTCTATCTTTCCCCCGGGAAACTCCCATTTGAGGCCCATGTGAGCGCCTTTCAGCCTTTTGGCTATTAAAATTTTGTCGTTGCAACGGATTATTGCCGCAGCTACGAGGTAGGTTTTCATTTATCCCCCTTTAATCCCTATGCCGGGAAGGATATATTTCCATTTATTTTTGTTTTTAATTTTCCTGACCAAGAGGAAAAGGTCAGTTGAAATCGAATATTAATATATTCGCATGAAATATGTGGAAAAGAGGTGATCATCATGGGTAGGGAAATGGTAGTATTTAAAGGTACAAGGAACGGCCTTGTGATTGTCCTCGATCCGAGCCGCGAATATGAAGATATTCGAAATTCTCTTCTAAAGAAAATGGAATCTGCCAGAGGGTTTTTTAAAGGCGCCAGATTTTCGTTCTTCGATGGCCAGCAGGCCATCCCCGAGAATCAGAAGAATGAACTGGAGGATATCTGCCGTCAGTTCGGGTTGGTGCCCAATGCCGGGGAAGAACGGGCCGTTTTGAAAAATAGTTTTCCCAAATCCTCTACCAGACAGGCAATCTCCACCCCAAAATCGGTTTCGTCCCCGGGTGAAGAAGCCCATCTAGTCAGACGCACCCTTCGTTCCGGGCAGCGTGTCCATTATCCGGGACATATTGTTGTTCTGGGCGATATTCACCCCGGGGCAGAGGTGGTATCCGGCGGCAGCGTACTGGTCCTGGGGAACTGCCAGGGGGTGGTTCACGCCGGGGCAGGCGGTGATCGTTCAGCAAAGGTGATAGCCTTAAAACTTTCACCCACTGTAATCAGTATAGCGGACCGGCGGCATGCTCCCGAGCGGGACAGGCAAGTTTACGGGCCCCGGTTGGCCCGCCTTTCCGGGCAAAAAATCGTTATTGAAGAATATCAGACCGGACGATAAAATGCTCTTTAAACCGGCGGGGTTAGTAAACCTCTACCGGTTTAATTTTATTTTGATGATACGCGGCCAGTATGCCGGCAATGGACTTGGCATCGCAAATTTCGCCTGTCCAGATCATATCCAGTGCTCTGGCATAGGGGATTTTCAGGACATCGATAAACTCGTCTTCATCCAGGTCCTGCTCTTTTAAAACCAGGCCGGTTGCCAGAAAGATATGGATCTGTTCATTGGTAAAACCCGGCGTGCTATAGAATTTGATAAGCTTTTCTACCTTCCTGGCCGTATAGCCTGTCTCTTCCTGTAATTCACGCCTGGCGCTTTCAGCGTAATCCTCACCTGGCTCAACTCTCCCTGCCGGTATTTCCAGTAAAGCTTTACCGGCGGCGTACCGGTACTGCCTGACCAAAAAAAGCTCTCCTTGCTCGTTGACAGGCACCACTGCCACAGCCCCGGCATGTTCCACGACTTCCCGGGTACCTGTGCGGCCTTCCTGGGGCAAGGCCACGGTGTCAACCTTGAGGTTGATAATTTTACCTTTATAAATCAGTTCAGATGAAATAGTTCTTTCTGCTAAATGAGACAAATAATTTCTCCTTTCCGCATAATAGCTATTTTAGGCCTTTTTCCTGGTCTTGCCGGCGCCGCGTCTGTCAGTTGCGGTGGATGATGCGAAGGAACCCCCGCGCTTTTTTACTGTGGCGCAGCCTTTTCGGTGTGTGTTTAGAGTCTGGCACATGAACACCCTGCCGGTTGATCCCTTAAATCTTTCTGTAAAAAAGACTATATTCCTCCTTTTTTACCCTCCCCATTCTATTTCGAAATAAAGTGTATTAAACTGGCGTATAAAAAAGAATTGAAGCGAGAAAGTTATTATTAAATTATATTTTGAGGTGATTAAATGAGTATTATGCGTTGGGATCCCCTGGGGGAATTTACTAACCTGAGGAATCAAATGAACAGGTTTTTTGATCAAAACTTTCTTAGGAGAGGTGTTTTGGCCGGGTCAGAACCCTATGGTCCCAGGGTGGATCTGTACCAAACCGAGCGGGAAGTGGTGGCAACCGCTGAATTACCCGGGATTAAATCCAAGGATGATATTGAAGTTACCTTGACGCCCGATACCTTAAGCCTGCGGGGTGAAATAAAGCGGATTCGTGATGTGGAAGAAGACAATGTGTTTCATTCGGAACGGTATTACGGTTCCTTTAGCCGTACCCTGCCTCTGCCTGCAGAGATTAAACCCGAGGAAGCCAGGGCCAGCTTGCAGAGCGGACTCCTTGAAATCAGGATGCCGAAAACTGAGAAAAGCCTGAAAAAGGCCCATCGTGTTCCCATCCAGTGACATCCGGTTGGGTTGATGAAGCAAAGGTGCCTGTACAGGCATCTTTTTTATTTTCCAATATAAACTTTCGCTGCCCATATAGCCCGTTGATTTTAAAGATTGCTGGAGGAATTTATTGGTGAGAGGAGAATTATATGAGTGGGAGGATGCGGGTATAACCAGCTATCTTGCCAAGTATAGTTAAATACAACTGTTAAGGAACAAAGGAGGAAATACTGGTTGGCTGTTAAAGTCGGCATTCCCCGTGCCCTGTTATTCTATCTTTATTATCCTATGTGGCAGGCCTTCTTTAATGAAATCGGTGTCCAGGTAATTCCTTCCGGCAGGACAACCAAAAGTATCCTGGATGATGGGATCCGTGAGGCCCTCGCCGATGTCTGCGTACCCATCAAGCTGTATTACGGTCACGTTATGGATTTAAAGGGAAAAGTTGATTACCTCTTTATACCCCGGGTGGTTTGTCTTAATGGAAAAACTATCTACTGCCCTAAATTTCTGGGATTGCCGGACATGATTAAGTATTCCATCGATGATCTTCCGCCGATTATCGATGTGCGCCTGGACAGCCGTCAGGGACGATTTGCCCTACTTAAAGCTTACAGTGAAATCGGCAAGTATTTTGGCGCGACAAAAATGACTGCGGTGCGCGCTTATTTGAAGGCGCTGGGCCTTCATTATCATTTCAGACGGCTTTTGAACAAGGGTTGGAGTCCCCCGGAAGCAATGGAACTCCTTCGGACTCCGGGAGCGGGTGAAATGGGTGTTCAACCGAAGGTGAATCTTAAATTTGCTGTTCTTGGTTACCCTTACTCAATTTACGATAGCTTTATAAGTGTCAATATTGTTAAAAAGCTTCGCCAGCTGGGTGTATCGGTTATGACTGCCGAGAACATTCACCCGGCTCTGCTGGCCTTGCAAAGGAATTGCGATTTACCCAAAAGGCTATTTTGGACCTTAAGTGATGTTGTCCTTAAAGCAGCGCACTTGTTATTCAAGCAAGGCCGCGTTGACGGGGTCCTTCATTTAACAGCTTTCGGCTGCGGCCCGGATTCCCTGCTTAACAAACTGATTGAAATGGAAGCCAAGAAGCACAGAAATGTTCCCTTTATGACCCTTATGATAGATGAACATACCGGTGAGGCGGGAATGGCTACCCGCCTGGAGGCCTTTGTGGATATGGTCAGGCGCCGGAAGGAGGTTAAAGCATGTCAAAAGTGACGTTTCCCCGAATGGGAGAGTCCTGGCGGGCATTTAAAATGCTTCTGGAGGATCTGGGCAATGAAGTTGTGGTACCCCTCCGTCCCAATAAGCGGACACTGGATCTGGGAGTCCGTTATTCTCCGGAATTTGCCTGTTTTCCCCTGAAGATATTAACGGGTACTTATCTTGAATCTATTGAAATGGGCGCCGGGACAATTGTTACCAGCGGGGGTATGGGTCCCTGCCGGGCTGGTGAATACGCCATGCTGCACCATAAAATTTTGCAGGATCTGGGATACGATCTAAAAATGATTGTATTTGAACAGCCGCGTTATTACCCTCTGAATTTTGTCAAGAATGTCATGGCTTTGAACCGAGCAAGGGTTTCCATAAGAGGAATCATTTCCCGGATCAAGCGCGCCTGGCGCCTGCTCCAGGCCCTGGACAACGCGGAAAAATTAAGCCATGTGGTCCGGCCCAGGGAAATAAGGAAAGGAACTACAACCGCTGTTTATAAAAAAGTGCTGGATTGGATCAGCAGCGCCTGCACCATGGAGCAGATTGTTGAAGCAGAAGCGGCGGCCCTGGAAGCCCTGCGGAGTATTCCCCAGGATTTAGCGAGGGAAGTCTTAAAGGTGGGGATTGTCGGGGAGATCTATGTGCTGCTGGAGCCGGCGAGTAACCTGGAGATTGAGGAAACCCTGGGTAACCTTGGTGTCGAGGTGGAAAGATCTATGTTTCTGACCGGTTGGACCCGGGACAATACCTGGAATGAGACTACCCATGGTCTGACCATAAAAAAAGCAGCATCTCCTTATCTGCCGGAACTGGTGGGCGGACACGGCCGTGATTCCATAGGGCATACCATTCTTTACGCCAAGCGGGGTTTTGACGGTATCATCCAGCTGGCGCCCTTTACCTGCATTCCGGAAATAGTTGCCCGGACCATACTGCCCAGGGTCAGTAAGGATTACAATATTCCCGTGCTCACTTTTTTCCTGGATGAGCAGACTGGAAAAACGGGTATGACAACCCGTTTGGAGGCCCTTACCGATCTCATGCGGCGAAAAAGGCGCTACATGACCGGCGCAAAATCCCTGATCAGCTGAAATTGCTGCGGGGAGTACAACCTTGGAAACAAAAAACGGTTTTCAACAACCGCAGGACCCATCTTCTTTTTGATTGAATTTCTCCGGCGGTATGCCGGCAATTTCCCGGAGGGAACGGATGGCCGTGTCCACTTCCCTTTCATCGTTGAAATAGGAAAAACTGAAACGCACAAGTTTTTGCTCAAAAGTGCCCAGGGTTTTATGGGCGTCCGGGGCACAGTGCAGGCCCGCCCGGCAGGCGATTTTATATTGCTGGTCAAGCATTGTTCCAACCGGTCCGGATGCCTTTCCCTCCAGGCTGAAAGAAACAACTGGCGCCCTGGCGTAAAGCTCCATTGGACCATAAACGGTGAGTCCCTTAATTTCTGCCGCCCCTTCCAAAAAACGCCGGGTTAAATTCATTTCATGGCTTCTTATCTGCTCCATACCCTCTCTTCTGATAAACTTTAAACCTGCCGCCAGACCAGCCAGGCCGACTGAATTAATTGTCCCGCTTTCGAAACGTTCGGGCATTAAATCCGGTTGATCCGGGATCTCCGATTTACTGCCCGTACCGCCTTCCTTGAGAGGTGCAAGCTGCAGGTCTTCGGCAATGTATAATCCGCCGGTTCCGGTGGGGCCGTATAGCCCCTTGTGGCCCGGGAATGCCAGCAGGTGGATACCCATAAAAGAAACATCCAGATCGAAGACCCCGGCCGTTTGGGCGGCGTCGACAACCAGTCTCAGCCCCTTTTTTTTGCTGAGCCGGCCTATTTCGCCAATGGGCATAAGTGTACCGGTGACATTGGAGGCGTGGGTGATAACTACGGCAGCGGTGTTTGGTCTTAACGCGGTTTCAATGTCTTTGACTTTAATTTTACCATCCGCCGCACAGGGGATCTTGGTTACCTCGACCCCTTTTCCCTGCAAAACGTGCAGGGGACGTGTTACCGAGTTGTGTTCCATGGAACTGGTTACAACATGGTCCCCCTTTTTCAAAAAGCCTTTTAAGGCCAGGTTCAAAGCCTCTGTGGCATTTAAGGTAAACACAATCTGGTCCGGGTTTTGAATATTAAACATCGAGGCCAGCAGTTCCCTGGCTTCGTCCACCAGACGGCCCGCTTTAAGGGCCATCTGGTGTCCGGATCGGCCCGGATTGGCTCCGACAAATTTGATGCAGTGTTCCATCGCCTCCCAGACTTCCCTGGGCTTTGGCCAGGATGTGGCGGCGCTGTCGAAATAAATCAAGATCTTACTCCCCTCATTTTTAAGGCGTAATATTTTTCCTTTAAGCCTGGTGAGTTTAATCTTTTGCGCAGAATCCGCATGTTTATTTTTATTGGATTCCGCTTCATTTTATTCAACAGCCCCAAGATTTACACAGGTAGATTTTACCCCCTCCCTGCCGTATTTTACCTGGTTACCATTTAAAGTTCTGTTAAACCGATTGTTTGTAATACTTGCCGAAAAACCGGCAAATCTTGATAGCAAAACGCACCAGGGGGTTTTTTAACCTTTTTTCGAAGTTCTCGTTTTCTTCTATGGCGGCAGCCAGCTCCTGCTGGGCCAGGAAATAAGATCTTTGCTGCTCCTCTTCCATTCTGAGCGATTTTTTTAAGTCGTTGCTCAGGGCGTTGACTTCTTCCTGCAAGCGCCTATGTTCGATAAAATGGGAGGTCCTCTCCCGCTCCGCCCTTTGCTTCAGCTCAACGATTTCGGTTTGCAATTCCGCTATTCTGGTACTGTGCTGTTCCTTCAACTCGACTAATCTTACCTTGTTTTCCCGGTCTTTGTCTTTATATTGCTGAAGTTTGGTGAACAGGCCCTCCAGGCTGCCCTGGGTCTTTGCCAGGAGTTCTTTTTGTCTGGATATTTCCTCCATGGCTTCCTTGGTCCGTTTTACCCAGAGGCGGCACTGGTAGAGGATGCTGTTGGATTTTGCCTCCAGTTTATTGATGTGTTCCCTGTAGCGCAAAATTTCTCTTTTGCGCAAGGAGAGGAGAAGGTCTTTTTCAGCCATTTGGGTCAACAGGTATTCATGCTGACCCGCCAGTTCCATCCTTTCAGAAAGGGCGGCCGCTGCTTCCTGTTTACCGATCACGGCTTCCTGGTAGTGTTTTTGCATCGAGTCATACTTGTTCTTCCACTGTGCCTTGCTGCGATGCCAGCGGGTTTTCTGCCTGTCGATCATCAGCAAAAATTTCTTTAGCAAATCCTCGTACAAAACCCTCAGCGTGGGATTGTAACTCCAGACTTCCTCTCCTATGGTTTCGAAGTAAGGCAGCTTCCGGAGGACGGCTTCCAGGGCTTTAATGTCGGTTTCACGCCAGGAATTAATTAATTTATGTAGCTGTTGCAAAGAAAGTCCGCCGGGGTAAATCTTCAAGGCCTTAATGATCAGGTTCTTTAAAGAGTAGTGGCTTGTTTCTACCTCCCACTCGGTTAAGCCCCAGTAGCCGTTATTCAGTTGAATGAACCTGCCGTCGCTGATTAAGCCGGCTTCTTCTGAAAGCAGTTTTTTTGCCTTTTTCTTTTTCGCGTTTGTGTTTTTTAAAATTTCCCGCAGGTTTTGGGGCTGGCCTTTTTTTAGAAGCAGGGAGTAAAAAGGGTCGTTTTCCTTATTGCCTTCCAGGTTTAACCGCCAGCAGTCCTTTTCCCGGTAAAAGCATTCGTTCTGTTTGAGGCAAAGGTTGACCTTTTCCTCCACCTGCGGCAGGGTATAATCCTTTAGCATTTTCCTTTGGACATGAGGCGCCAGCTCGGCTACCGTCAGGGCTTCAAAAAAGAAGAGTGTTTTTTTTAAAACATCGGTCAGGGAATTAAGTTTCCCACCCATTTAAAAGGCTCACCTTCCTTAAAGGGGATTTTGTGTATGGTAAAAGATTCCACCAGGGATGCCGCATTCCCTTTATTTCCCATTAATATTAACCTAAAATAATTCCCACATTATTCAACAAATAATTATTCTGGGAAGTTGGTGAAAGAAGTAATATATAACTTGCTTATGAGCTCTCCAATGCCCTATAATAAATCTGAAAGGTCTAAAATAAGGTCCGAATGGTCGATATTAATGCCTCAGCGGTATCGCGGGGAATTTGATTAAATAACTCTAGAGGTGAAACCCTGTGAGCGTTGCCTGTTATGAAGTTGAGTCGATTCAAACTTCCCAGGGCGAGGTATTTTTGGATGGCCCTGTGAAGGCTGCTAAATTGGAAAATCTTTTCATGAACAAAAAGTTGACAAACTTCCGTCCTACCGCCAAACAAAAGGAAGCGCTTATTGGAATCTCGAAATTGCCGGAGGGTATGGTTTATATTGCCAGACATGGTCTGGAGATTATTGGTTACCTTACTTTCCATTACCCGGATGAATACAGCAGATGGAGAAAGCACCCGCTTATCCTGGAATTGGGCGGTATCGAAATTAGTCCGGAATGGCGAAAATACGGGATTGCCGAAGCTCTCTTAAAAGAAGCTTTCAGTAATCCCGTTCTGGAAAACTATATTGTGGTGACTATTGAATTTTGCTGGCACTGGGATTTAAAGAATAGCCGCCTGGAAATGTTTACCTATCAAAAAATGCTGGCAAAGCTCTTTGGCACAGTTGGTTTAAAAAGAAGGGCAACAGATGATCCCGACATCATTGAACATCCGGCAAATGTTTTCATGGTTAGAATAGGGAGGCAGGTCCGAAAGGAAGCAATCGATCTTTTTGAAGCTATGTTGTTTGAAAACAAGCTCTTTTAAAATAGGGTAATTTCAGAAAATACTTTAAAGAAGCCCGCAACCTCTGGATTTTCCCAGCCGTTGCGGGCTCTTGTTTCTAACGGATGCTGTAATTCGGCGCTTCCTTGGTGATCATAACATCATGGGGATGGCTTTCCTTCAGACCGGCAGCTGTACAGCGAACGAATCTTGTTTTGGTTTTCAGTTCACCGATGTTGCGGCATCCCGCATAACCCATGCCGGCCCTCAGACCACCAATTAGTTGGTATACCGACTCGGACAGGGAACCCTTAAAGGGCACCCTTCCCTCTACCCCTTCGGGTACCAGTTTATCCTCGTTATCTGTTTGTTCCTGGAAATAACGGTCTTTACTGCCTTCTTTCATGGCAGCAAGGGAACCCATCCCCCGGTAGACTTTATAACTGCGCCCCTGGTAAATTTCCAACTCGCCGGGGCTTTCTTCGGTGCCGGCCAGGATGCTGCCCAGCATTACAATATCTGCCCCGGCAGCGATTGCCTTGGTGATATCACCGGAATATTTGACACCCCCGTCTGCAATAACCGGTACTCCATACTTTGCAGCTTCCTGGGCGCAGTCATAAACCGCGGTGATCTGGGGAACACCGATTCCGGCAACAACCCGGGTGGTACATATGGAACCAGGTCCAATACCTACTTTGACCGCATCTGCGCCAGCTGCAATCAGGTCCCTGGCGCCTTCCCCGGTGCCCACGTTGCCGGCAATGACGGAAACTTCCGGATACTTTTCTTTTATTTTAGCAACTGTTTCCAGAACCCCCCTGGAATGGCCGTGGGCAGTGTCTACCACTATGGCATCGACGCTTGCCCTTACCAGAGCCTCCGTTCTTTGCCCGGTATCAATTCCGACACCCACCGCCGCCGCCACCAGGAGGCGGCCCCGACCGTCTTTGGACGAGTAGGGAAACTGCCGTGTTTTTTCGATATCCTTGATTGTGATTAAACCACGTAAATTAAAGTTATCATCAACTATGGGCAATTTTTCAATTTTATACTTCTGCAGGATTCCCTTGGCATGTTCCAGGTTTGTACCTACGGGTGCCGTAACAAGGTTTTCCTTAGTCATGACATCCCCAATTTTCTTGCTGAAGTCCTGTTCAAAACGAAGGTCACGGTTTGTCAGGATCCCAACCAGTTTGCCGTCAACAGTAACCGGAATCCCGGAAATCCTATACCTTTCCATTAAAACCAAAGCCTCCCGGACCAGGTTATCCGGAGCAAGGTAAATCGGATCTGAGATTACACCGTGTTCCGAACGTTTAACCCGGTCAACCTCAAGAGCTTGCCGTTCGATGGACATATTTTTGTGAATTACGCCGATGCCGCCTTCCCTGGCAATGGCAATGGCCATTCTTGATTCGGTAACGGTATCCATCCCGGCACTCATAATGGGAATATTTACTTTTATGGTTTTGGTTAAATTTGAGATTGTCTCAACATCCCTGGGCAGGATTTCCGAAGCAGCTGGAATTATCATGACATCGTCAAACGTGAGCCCCATTTTATCAAATTTTCCTGGCCACATAAGCCCCACCTCCCCACCGGTCAAACCGGCTTCTTCGTGCAAATAGTATCTGTCTATTATAGCATAAACCTCTCTATTCTGCATCTTCGTCCGGCTTAATCGAAATATTCAATGGTTTACGCCAGCTCAAAAACCGGTAGAATTTCGGGCTGGCCCATGGGAATTTCCGGGCCATGTAGAATAATGTCAGGTGATAAATGTGCCTTCCGTTAAAAGATAGGAGATCATTGGTTACCAGGCAAAAAGGAGAATATTTAGAGAGGCGGGGGTTATGCAAGCAGTGTGCGCCTGATTTGGGCGTGGAGATGTCGGCGGCCCAGACCAGTCATTCAGTATAGGAAATATGGGCCAACGTCAGGATGTCCCAGGAAGACAAGAAATTGAGTGAAAAATACTGGGATGAGACTATCCTTGCTTCCTGCCCGGAATGCGGCGCAAAGCTAAAAAAGGCCGGTAAATGTAAAAAGTGCGGGGCCGAAATCACCGGTAAGGCAAAATTCTGTTATGAATGCGGTGCTAAGGTTTAAGTGTACGGCCTGAACCAGGTCAAGGGGCGCTTTCTTTGGCATGCGCTAAAAGGCTTTACATCAATAAAAGTATCAGTTTTGGCCGGGTGTCAAGGAGTGATCCCCTGGCACCCTTGTTATTCGGGCGCGTACCTGGCAAACAAAAAGAATGAATATATATTAGTCTTGCCCCATTATTGAATGTACCCCGTGGGTGTAAAAATGATCCTTCAGGTGATAGATTAAATCTTCAGAAACGCTAAGTTCTTGCGCTATTTCGGCATTGCTTTTATTATCTTTGATCCCTTCAATGAAACGGTCGAAATCCACTCCAGCTTCTCTGGTCATTTCCTTTAAGCTGGGCTCGCTGCTCCACGGAACCCGGTTTTGAAAAAAAGAATCGTTGTTTTCCATAAAAACACCTCCTCTTTTTTTATTGTTCCCCGGGGAGTCAAAAGGATGCGTTTTAGCCGGGAGATACTCCAAAAAAAACTGGAGAGCTTCCGGCAAGCGGGGGTGATTTGGAGCATGGCTGAGTTTGTAATTCATGACGGCACGATTGTGGCTGAAACCCTTGAACCCAGCTAACGGCTTGCTGTAGCAAGATAAAGTTTTTAAACCCGGGGAGGAACTCCCCGGGGCGAAAGCCATATCCGCTGAGGGTTTATATATTGTCCCTGGTTTAATTGACCTGCTGTAAAAATGCGGCTCATTTATGCGGGCTGACCTTGCCGCAGGCGCTGCGCCTGGCGTCTACAAATCCGGTCCATATCCTGGGCTTGACCGGTAAAGGGCGAATTGCGGCAGGCTTTGACGCGGACTTATTGCTGCTGGACCACAATTTTGAACCGCGCCTGGTCATAGCCGGCGGGCAAGTCCTTGTTTCTGGAATTTATTTTCTTTTTTGCAGGGTTGTTTCCGGGGGGATTTAAGTTTTGTCTTTAGTTAAACCACTAACTGGAGTCCGCTGACCGGGCTAATCCCTTACAGGCAGCACCAACCCGGCAAGAACTCCTGCCAGCTTGGCCCGGCGCGGGCCAAGTCCCCCCATTTATGGATATATGGTTAATTGCCCTTACAGGCAAGATGACTGCAGTCGTTAAAGAGCATGAGTATACCCTTTTCCCACTCGGGAAAGTCGATAATACTGAGACAGGCGTTGGCCATCTGGAGCCGCCAGTATTTGTTTAAATCCATTTCCAGGACGCTGGCTGTAATGATTCTGATGGGACCGCCGTGGGTTACCACCAGGACATTTCCTCCGTTATGGCGGCTGACAATTTGTTTGAGGGCGCCCAGGCATCTTTCAGCCAGTTCACCCATGGTTTCACCCCCCGGGATCCTGACTGATGTGGGTTTTACCCACCATCGTTTAAGGTCATCCTTAAATAGTGCCCCAACCTCCTGCATGGTCATACCCTCCCAGTCCCCAAAATTAAGCTCCCTCAGTTCGGGAAGGGTTTCAATATCCAGGTGGCGTCGCTTTTGGTGTTTCCAAATAATAGCGGCGGTTTCCCCGGCTCTTTTTAAATCGCTGGCATAACAGCCCTTAAATTCTTCCCCGGCCAGGCGTTTACCCAGGCAATCAGCCTGGCGGCGCCCGACATCGGAAAGAGGCACATCGGTGTGCCCCTGAGCTCTCATAGTGATATTCCACTCTGTTTCGCCATGCCTGACTAGATAAATCCGGCAGCTCATTTAACAAATCCCTCCCAGGATTGACTTGAATGCATGAATCAACCTGATATTTTCCTGATGTGTTTTTACTGCCAGTCTGATGTAGCGCCCCGCCAGTCCGGAAAAGCCGGTACAGTCCCTGACCATGAATCCCCGCCTGCCCATCAGTTCTGCAAGCTCACCCGAGGTTAGCCCGCTTCCGGTGAGGTCTACCAGGAAAAAGTTGGCGGCGCCGGGCAAAGGCCTCAAGCCGGGCAGTCGGTTCAGTTCCCGGAAAAGAAATTGTTTTTCCTGGCGGATCAGCTGCAGCGTCCTTTCCATGTACTCCTGGTCGCGCAGGCCGGCCACACCGGCCACCTGGGCCAGTACATTTACATTCCAGGGGTCTTTAGCAACTTTCATCCGGTTAATTAGTTCGCCGGGCGCGGCAATTGCCCCCAGACGCAGGCCGGGAATGCCGAAAAACTTGGTCAGGGAGTAAAGTACAGCAAGATTGGGGTAATCACCCACCCTGGTTATTACCGAAAAACGGCCCTTTTCCGGGATAAAGTCCATGAAAGCTTCATCCATAAGGACCATAACGCCGTGGCTGCAGGCTTTGTCCAGAATGTTTTCAACAATCTTGCCGTCCAGAAGGCGGCCCGTGGGGTTATTGGGGTTGCAGATAAAAATAAGGTCCGCCTGTTCCAATGATTTGATGAGTTCATCCAGAGGAAGGCGGAATCCTCTCTTTTCGTCCAGGGCTACTTTTAAGACTTCACCTCCCTGGCTTAGCACGGCCAGGCCGTATTCACAGAAAGTGGGAACCGGAATTAACGCCTTCCTGGCATCAAGTACGCGCACAAGCAGATAAATCAATTCCGCCGCCCCGTTTCCCAGGAGAAGCAGATCCTCCCGGATGCCCAGGTGGCCTGCCAGCGCGGCCTTGAGTTCGCCGCAGTCCGGGTCCGGGTAGCTGCTAATCAGGCCGAGGTTCTCCACTACTGCTGCAATTGATTTGGGTGAAGGCCCCAGGGGATTGATGTTGGCGCTGAAATCCAGCAATTCGTGAGGGGGAAGATGATATTTGCGGGAGGCGAGACTGATGTTCCCTCCATGGATGTGTTCCGGGTACTGCACGATGAAAACCCCTTCCCAATGATCTGCCAAAGGTAACCTTTCCGGTACATTCTATACCCAGGCGTTTAACTTGAGGTACGGATATACGGCCGCAAGCAAAATGACTTCCGCCATTTCATTGATAAAGCCGTAAGTATCCCCCGTCATACCGCCCAATTCGCGGGTTATCCGCCTGCAAGCCAGGTAAGTGAAAGACCCCCCTGCCAGGATCAGCCAGGCGCCAAGAAGATTTATGGATATTCCCGCCACCAGGGCCGCAATCAGGGTTGCTGCCAGCAGTTCTTTGTTACCCGCCTGGGCGTTGTACACCTTACCCAGACCTTCCGGCCTGGCGTAGGGAAAAGAAGTAACGGCAATAACCATACACCACCGGCTGAGAGCCGGAACCGCGACTAAAACCGGGATTAGTACCTTATCGGGCAATCCCAGCAAAAGCGTGTATTTTGCCAGCAGCAGGCATATGGCCCCGATGACGCCGAAGGCGCCCACCCGGCTGTCCCGCATAATCTCAAGTTTTCTTTCCTGGGAGCGGCCGCTAAAGAGACCGTCAATACTGTCCATGAAGCCGTCCAGGTGGATACCCCCGGTCAAAACTACCAGGCTAAAAACAATAAGGGCGGCCCTGACCTGATCGGGAAAGCACCATTGCGCCCCCCGGGCCAGCGCTACCAGGATCAAACCCAGTATCAGACCCACGGCCGGGAAAAAAGCTGTTGAACGGCCGCAGGATTTTTCCTCAAAGGGCACGCCGGGCAGGGGCAGCCTGGTTAATTGGTAGAAAGCGAAAAGTATGCTTTTCAAGATCAGCGCTCCCGGTCATTAATCTGCGAACTTTATTAGAAGCCGGTTACCAAAGGGTGGCTGGTTCAGAAACCAGCGGTGTTGTTGCTTTTAAATCAGTTTAAGGCCCCGGACATAAAAATAAGCAACCCAGCTGCAGCCATGAGTACCGAGGTCAGGTACATCAATTTTATCGTCTGGCGAATATGGACGGGTTCCAGGGGAACCAGATCCTCACCCATGTAAGCCCTGAAAGACTCCCGGCCCTGGTAGAAGTTCAAACCCCCCAAACGGACCCCCAGGGAGCCGGCCACCGCGGCTTCCGGAATGCCGCTATTGGGGCTGGGATGGCGCCGGGAATCCCGGATTATAGCCGTCAGTGCCCTTTTCGGACGCATCCTTAAAAGGAAAGCTGCTGCCAGTAAGAGCAGCCCGGTCAGGCGCGCCGGGATGTAATTTGCCAGGTCGTCCAGGCGGGCGGAAGCCCTGCCGAAATCAATATAACGCTCATTTTTATAGCCCAGCATGGAGTCCAGGGTGTTGACTGCCCTGTAGGCCATGGTCAGGGGGGCTCCTCCGATCAGGGCATAGAACATTGGAGATATAACCCCGTCTACAATGTTTTCAGCAACAGTTTCTACAGTAGCCCTGGTGACGTTTCCAGGATCCATGCCCTCTGTATCCCTGCCCACGATCCAGCCCACTTTCCGGCGGGCTTCCCCCAGGTCACCCTTGATTAAAGCTGTATGGACCTCTTGGGCCGCGCCAGCCAGGCCCCGGGCAGCAAGTGTGGTATAAATAAGCCAGACGGAAAGGGCTGTCCCCAGCAACTGGTTTAAGGAGCCCGCCCAGCGCAACAGGAAGAAAGTTAAGAGCCAGCTTCCGCCCATAATCACAGCAGCTGTTAAAGCCCCGGCCGCCCGTAATAAAACCGGGCTTTTAACTGCAAGGCGGAACAAACGTTCAAGAAATTCAATGGCTTTGCCCAGGAAAACCACTGGATGGGGCAGCCACCGCGGGTCGCCCAGAGCCAAATCCAGCAAATAGGCCAGGAAAACCTGGCATCCTGCGTTTAGAAGCATTTTTATTTCCCACCCGGGGCAGGACCCGCAAGTCCCGCAACCTGGTATAATAGCTGCAAATTAAGGCTGCCGCGGACCAGATCCGCCAGTTTGTCAAAATCTTTGCGCCGTTGTTCCAGGGCGGATATAGTAACGGTGGCCAGCGGTTCCAGCCCTTTCTTCCGGCGCAGGGTGTTGACAATGTGCCGGCGAAAGCCGTCGCTGTCAAAGATACCATGGATATATGTGCCGAAAACCAGGCCGTCGGAGCTGACAGCGCCATCCGGGAAATAAACCTTCTCCCCCGATCTCATCAGGATGGTAAAGGCGGGTCTTGTGTCGGGAGCCAGTTCGGTCCTGCCCATATGTATTTCGTAACCTGTAATCCTGGATGAGGGCGCACCGCATAGAAACAGGCCGGAGCCTGCTACTTCGGCTTCAACCTGGTTGGTAACCCTGCCGGCAGTGAAGGTGGTGGATGTATCCAGCAGGCCAAGTCCTTGCACCTGGGGCAGATCCGATTCTGTATGGAGGGGATCGTTTATTTCCCTGGCAAGCATTTGAAAGCCGCCGCAAATTCCAATTACGGGTGTGCCAGCCAGCCGGCGCTCCAGAATCTGCCCCGCCAGACCCGTGCGGTTTAAAAAAGCCAGGTCACTAACGGTATTTTTACTGCCGGGCAGGATGATTAGATCCGGTTGACCCAGGCGGTTGCCGCTGCCAACGTAACGCAGCCGGACTTCCGGCTCATCTTCCAGGGGGTCAAAATCAGTAAAATTGGAAATGTGGGGCAGGTGGATTACTACTATCTCTACCTCTCCTCGCCCCACCTGTTCGGACCCGAACCTCTCCCGGGGTATCGTGTCTTCCTCCTGGATCCGGAAATCTTGAAAATACGGAACAACGCCAAAAACCGGTTTGCCCGTTTTTTGTTCCAGAAAATCCACGGCAGGCCGAAACAGGTTTGGGTCCCCTCGGAACTTGTTAATTATAAAACCCACGATCCGGTCCCGGTCCTCCGGGGCAAGCAGTTCCAGGGTGCCCACCAGGGAGGCCAGGGCGCCGCCTTTATCAACATCTGCAACCAGGAGAACCGGCGCGCCGGCCAGCCTGGCGATGCGCATATTTACAATTTCGTTTTCCTGAAGATTCACTTCGGCAGGGCTTCCGGCGCCTTCGATGACAATCAAATCGTTTTTCTTCCTCAACCTGTCCAGCGCCCCTTCAATGATGTCCAGCACGCCGGACGTAAATTCAGTATGGTATTTCAGGGCGCTAAAACTACCTGCCGGACGGCCCAGGATCACGACCTGGGAAGAAGCATTTCCGGAGGGCTTCAAAAGTATTGGATTCATATCTACGGTGGGTTCTGCGCCGGCTGCTTCAGCCTGGACAACCTGGGCCCGTCCCATTTCTCCGCCATCTTTCGTAACAAAGGAGTTGAGGGCCATGTTCTGGGATTTAAAAGGGGCCACACGATAACCATCCTGGGTAAAAATACGGCATAACGCTGTAACCAGCACACTTTTCCCAACATGGGAGGCAGTTCCCTGAACCATGATTGATTTCGCTTTTATTTTGTCATCACTCCATTTTTAACCCGGCGCCGGGTTTAATCCTTAGCGGAAGACCGGCTACGATAAAATAAACCTCTTCCGCCCGGGCAGCCAGGATTTGGTTGACCTTACCGGCTAGATCCCGGAAAACCCGGCCCAGGGGGTGTTCGGGGACAAGACCCAGACCAGTTTCGTTGGCTACAATAATGAGGTCTGCCCCGCTATTAACTGAATCCCCCAAAAGGGAAGCCTGTTTGAGGATCAAGTCTTCCTTCCCGGGACCGCCTGGAGCATCCGGCGCCGAGGCGTGATGATCCAACAACAGATTGGTAACCCAAAGGGTGGCGCAGTCCAGAAGGAAAAGATCGCCCCTGCCGCCATTTTTTATTATGTCTGCAATGTTTTTCTCCTCTTCTACGGTTCTCCAGGAAGACGGTCTTCTTGCTTTGTGTTTTTGGATTCTTTCGGCCATTTCTTCGTCCCGCACGGCTGCTGTTGCAATATAAACAACACGTTTTCCCTGCCCGGCGGCCAGTTTTTCGGCGAAGTCACTTTTTCCGCTCCTGGCTCCGCCCAGGACAAGGATAAGTTTGCCTTTCATCTTTTCACCAGCTTAGTTAACTAGAATAAAAACAGACAACCCCCGTTTCCTGGGAAGCGGAGGTTGTTACCGGGCAATCTAACCCGCCGACCCCTTTGCCTCGAAGGTACCGGGCGACATCCGCAGGCAGGTATTCTGGCTTCCGGCTGTTTAGTCCGAACAACCTGTTTTACGGTTTTCCGGGTGAAAGCTTATGCCGGTTACAGTGGCGGGACCGCTCAGGTTTTTCACCTGATTACCCAATTATCCCTCACCTTGGGGACCTGTGGCCTTAAGTGTCAATTATTCTACACAAATAAGCCCGATTCCTCCATGTATAAGCACCGTTTAATCAAGGCCAGGCCGGTTTCCGATAAATTCTTTCACCCTTTTAACCAGTTCCTCAATCAAGTGCGGCAGCGGTTCGGATTTTAATCCAACTATGTCTATGCCCGAGCGGCTCAGAGGCAGGAGGATCTTGCGGGCGGGGCTTGAGGCGATAGCTTCCGCCATGCCGGGAGATAATTCTCCCAGCATGGAGTTTGGCAAAAGGATACTAATGGGACCCACAATTAAGTCCACCTTTCCGGCATTATAGATGACGGCATTTTCACCGGTGGCCCCTTCATTAGCCCCGGCCCGGAGCATCATTGAAGTTGCCAGCGCATTGGTGCCAAGGGCCAGGAATTCTACATGTTCGGGTAACTCCCGGCGAAGTTTTTCGGTAATATGCTTGCCGATTCCCCCGCCCTGTCCGTCGATTATTGCAATTCGCATAATCCACCGCCTTTTTTGACCTCTTAAAGGTATATTATGCTGAATAAAATTTTAACCAGAATTAAATATTATAGAGCATTATACCATAAACGATCATGAAGAAAAGACCCCCCCGGGGTCAGTTAATGTCGTTTTTCAGCCGTCAAAGTCGTGTTTTGCCAATACTAACAATAATTGCCATAGTGTGTATAAATCTGTGGATAACTAGTATTTTGCGGAATTGTGTGGGGTGTCCCCCTGTAATTTTGACTCCAGTTCAACAATCTGACGGTTTTTATTCAGCAACCACTGGGCGTAGCGATAATTGTTTAATTGAAGCTTGCGGTTCTCTTTTTCCAGACGGCTTAGGAAGCCCAACTTGTCTTTCTCAATTTTTTCAATAAGGTTCATCAGTACCCTGCGGCTTAACCGCAGTTGTTCAATTCTTTCCTCTAACTCCTGGATTCTTTCCCTCAGATAGGTAATGTCCACCCTATCTTCCACCGATACATCACCTCACAGGCATCTCAAAACTAGTATATGCCCGGGTTATCGCAAATAGACATCCACTGTTCCCGGGGTGCCTGCAGGTAATGAATGGGGGCTAAGCAGGATTAAATGAAAAGTTCAGCCGGATACGCTTTACGGTTTCGGCCAGGATGCTTTCGTCTTCGACCAGGGCAATCCTTACGTATCCCTCTCCCTGGCTGCCGAAGGCCACCCCGGGAATGACTACAATGCCTGACTTTTCCAGCAACTCCGAGACGAAAAGGGTTGAAGAGGTGTAGCCGGGCGGCAGGGGCGCCCAAATGAACATGGATGCATTTGGTTTGGGCATCTTCCAGCCCAACCGGGCCAGTCCGTCCACCAGCACATCCCTGCGTTTCTGGTAGGCCCGGGCGTTGTTGGTGACACAATCCTGGGGACCTGTCAGAGCTGCAATACCGGCTTCCTGAATTGGCAGGAACACGCCGTAATCAATGTTGGATTTGATCATGGCCAGGTTGGCCAGGGCTTCCCTGTTCCCAACAGCGAAACCAATGCGGCAGCCGGCCATGTTGTAAGTTTTGGAGAGGGAATAAAACTCTATACCCACTTCCCTGGCCCCGGGAACCTCCAAAAAACTCATGGGTTTAAATCCGTCATAGGCCAGTTCAGCATAAGCAACGTCATGACAGATTAAAATATTGTACCTGCGGGCAAATTGAACGGCACGCCGGAAAAAGTCCCTGTCCGCGGACACAGCGACGGGGTTATTGGGGTAATTAAGCCACATCAGCTTTGCCCTTGAGGCAACTTCAGGTGGTATTTTGTTGAAATCAGGTAAAAAGCTATTTTCGGCTAGAAGCGGCAGGGGATAGATTTCCCCCTGGGCCATCTGAATGCTGAAGCTATAAATAGGGTAGCCGGGATCAGGAACCAGGGCGATATCGCCCGGGTCCACGTAGGCCATAGCAAGATGGGCCAGTCCGTCCTGGGAGCCCATTAAAACAAGCACTTCCTTGTCCGGGTTTAAATCAACGTTAAATCTTTTTTTATACCAGCCGGCCAGGGCTTCGTGCAGCCTGCCGGTTCCTGTCAGGGTGTAACGGTAGTGGGCTGGGTTCTGGACCGAGCGCCGAAGAGCTTCAATAATATGAGGGGCAGGCGGGAGATTGGGGCTGCCCACCCCAAGGTCGATCACTTTTAAACCCCTTGACTCCACAGTTTGTTTTTTTGCTTCCATTTCATTAAAAACGCCAGAAGCAAACCTTTTCATCCTTTTGGCTATGTTCATCTTTCATGTCCCCTTTTTCAAAAGCATGCTTAATCCAGGAAAAATTCTTTAATTATCTAAGGTGCGTACTTTCTTAAATCAGACACAACCTCGCAGGGTACGGTATCCGAACCCAGCCTGCACCTGCCCGTGTGCCCCGGGCCGTGGTAATCGGAACCGCCGGTTATGATCAGGCCTTTAGCCCTGGCCAACCTGACATAATATGCTGACAGTTCCCTGGAATGGGCTGGATGATAAGCCTCCAGGCCGGCTAAACCGGCTGTTATCAGTTCATCGGGTGTTGGCGTGGATTCAATCATTCCCGGGTGGGCCAGAACCGGGACCCCTCCGGCGGCCCGGATTAATTGAATTGCTTCTTCCGGGCTAAGCTTAAAACGGGGCACGTAGGCCGGCTTTCCATTCCCGATAAAGCGGTCGAAAGCCTCCTGGGTGGATTTAATTGCGCCGGTTTCCAGCAAGGCTGCCGCCAAATGCGGGCGCCCCAGGGAACCGGAGCCTGAAATCTCCAGGACTCTGTTAAACTGGACCTCCAAACCATGGTCCCGGAGTTTATCAATCATTTTTTTCATGCGGTCAATGCGGCCCTGGCGGAACAGCGAAAGTTTGTCCAGGAATTCTTGTTGGTTGAGGTCGATGAGGTAGCCAAGTATGTGAATTTCTCCACTATCGCATTCCGCACTTAACTCGATCCCCGGGATAACTTCAAGGTTTAGACGCCTCCCTGCTGTAACAGCCGGTTCCACACCCTCCAGGGTATCGTGGTCGGTAATGGCGATGGCCGCCAGACCTATGGATTTGGCTAAAGAGACGATCTCTTCGGGACTTTTTGTACCATCAGAACAAGTGGTATGAATGTGCAGGTCTGCACGCATGTGATCACCTAATCCCTCATATTTTTCGACATGATTTACTTCAATACCTGCTCCGGTATCCCTAAAAACTTCCGCCCGGGACCTTTTATTGTAATCGTTCCGGTATAGTTTCCGTAAAAACGGACACCGGGTAACGCGCCGGGCTAATAAATTGCGCACTTACCGTGAAACGGTGTTATTTTATTATTCCGCACCCGCACCCGGGTTAAAATCTAAAGGCGAAAAACTAATTATAAGTTAAAATCAAATATAAAAAGCCGCATTATGGGCGGCTTAAACAAAGCAGTCAGTTCCTTTTTCTTTTTTCCCTTCGCAGGCAAATCGGAGTAAATAGATACTATTCAATTATATACTTACCAGATTATATACTCATCAAACCTACCTTGGTTCAACTATAAGTTTAATCGCTGTCCTTTCCTCACCATCGATAATTATATCCGTAAAGGCGGGAATACAAATCAGGTCAACCCCGCTGGGTGCCACGAAACCCCTGGCAATTGCTACTGCTTTTACAGCCTGGTTCAAAGCGCCGGCGCCAATAGCCTGCATTTCCGCACATCCACGTTCCCTTAGAACACCTGCCAGGGCGCCAGCTACAGAGTTTGGATTGGACTTTGCTGAAACCTTTAATACTTCCATTCGAGCATCCTCCTTATTAGCGTCAATAGTTTTGTTGTCCTGAACTCCCTGTACAGAAATTATATTCGTCAATAGATATTAAATACCTTTTACCTATGACCATGTTTAAAAATATAAGTTTTGCGGCAACCGTAAAATTCCAGGATTGCCGGCTTTAAAATGGAATTACCGGGGGATGCTTGGACGATCATTCTTCGTAGTTTTGGATCCGCTGAATTGAATTGGCCTCACCCGTATAGTCATCAATATCTATTACAACAGCGTTGAGCTGAAATGGCCCGGGGGCAACTTCAAAGCGTTGGGGGAGCTGGGTTCTGAATTTTTCTATAACTATTTCCTTTTTTACCCCAATCACGGAATTCAACGGCCCGGTCATCCCCAGGTCAGTGATGTAGGCTGTTCCCCCGGGTAAAACGCGTTCGTCCGCTGTCTGAACGTGGGTGTGGGTGCCCACCAGGGCGGATACTTTCCCTGCCAGATACCATCCCATGGCAATTTTTTCCGAAGTAGCCTCGGCGTGAAAATCTATAACAATAACTTGCGCCATTTCTTTGATCCTGATCAGGATTTCATCTATCTTTCTAAATGGGCAGTCCAGCGGCTGAAGGAAAACCCGCCCGGCTAGGTTTACTACAGCAACTTTTACCCCGCGGCGGGTCTCAAAAACATTGGAACCAATTCCTGGCGTGCCCGGCGGATAATTCGCCGGGCGGATAATTCTAGTTTCCCGGTCTATGTATTCATGAGCCTCCTTGATATTCCAAACATGGTTGCCCATGGTCAGGACGTCCACCCCTGCGGAAAACAATTCCTGGGCAACATCCTTCGTGATTCCGTTGCCTCCGGCAGCATTCTCGCCATTTGCGATGACCAGGTCGAGATCGAATTCCCTTTTAAGCTCGCGCAAATTAACCTTAATAGCACGGCGGCCGGAACGTCCTACGATATCACCGATCATTAGCAGGCGCAAAAGGTTTTCCTCCTGTTATTTGTTAAATACCAGAACCTTGCCTTCCTCACGGAAGGCAAAAAGGCACTTGTCTTCAGTAGAGACCTTGATGCTCTCCAGCATGTGATCAATCATCTCTTCCTGGGCAAGCAGGTCTTCTTCAATAAAATGCTCATTATCTTCAGTAACCAGGTTGGTGTTGAGGTACTGATGAAAGAGCTCAACAATCAGGGTTATTTCTTCCTGGGCGAGGGTATCCACATCCCGTTGCACCTCAAGGAGGGTGAGGTTTCCGCAAACCTGATGGGTCAGGGAAATAAATCTAGTTTCTTTCCCCTCCAGGTGATTATATACTTCTATGCTGTCCAGCAATTTTTCCTTGATGGTCTTAAGTTCATTATCCCCCAGAACTTGTAAGTATATAAAGGTAAACTTCAATAGATGCCGATCGGGGTCAAAATTAACGGTAGCCACTTCCGGATAACGTAACAGAATAGAGATCAACAGGCCAACGCTGTCTGTTACATTATTCCTGTTTCCCTTATAACAGAATCCCAATGTTGTCACCTTCCTTAAAAACCTGCTTGAATACATAGAGATTCTGCTTTCAATAAAGTATTCCTGCTTTTTTGGACCGGCTTACTAAAAAAACTCTTATAAAAACCATATTGGATAAGAAACATGGTTAGAAATGATAATTAATTGAATAAGATCCCAGTATTAATAAAAGTTAATAAGGGCAGGTATATAATATTCTTTTTTCAAATCAAAAAGAAACGGCCCTGCAGGGCATGGCCGTTTCTTAAGTGTGCACTATTTAGCGTATTCCACAACCCGGGTTTCCCTGATAATAACAACTTTAATCTGTCCCGGGTAGTCCAGCTCACCCTCAATTTTTTTTGTTATACTTTTGACCAGACGAATAGCTCCCAGGTCATCTATCTTGTCGGGCTTAACCATAATCCGGACTTCCCGCCCGGCCTGGATAGCAAAAGATTTATCGACTCCTTCAAAGGAGTTGGCGATTTCCTCCAACTTGGTAAGGCGTTTGATATAAGCTTCCAGGGTTTCCCGGCGGGCACCTGGTCTTGCCGCCGAAACGGCGTCAGCTGCCTGCACCAGGACGGCAATAATTGTTTGGGGTTCTTCGTCGCCGTGGTGGGCGGCAATAGCATGAATAACCTCGTGTGTTTCACGGTATTTTCTAGCCAGGTCAACCCCTATGGCGACATGTGGACCCTCCACTTCGTGGTCCACGGCCTTACCGATGTCGTGCAGCAAACCGGCCCTTTTGGCCACTTGTATATCGACACCAAGTTCAGCCGCCATTAATCCGCAAAGGTGGGCAACCTCGATGGAATGTTTTAAAACATTTTGTCCGTAACTTGTACGGAATTTCAAGCGTCCCAAAAGAATAATCAACTCCGGATGAATGCCGTGCACACCCGTATCAAAGGTAGCCTGTTCCCCAGCCTCTCTGATCTGAGTATTGACTTCCTTCCGGGCCTTTTCGACCATTTCTTCAATGCGGGCAGGGTGAATTCTGCCGTCAATGATTAGCTTTTCCAGGGCAATCCGGGCCACCTCCCGGCGAATCGGGTCGAACCCAGATAATATTACAGCCTCGGGAGTGTCATCAATAATCAGGTCAATGCCGGTTAGGGTTTCAAAAGCACGTATGTTCCGACCTTCACGGCCGATAATCCTGCCCTTCATTTCATCGCCGGGCAGGGGGATCACAGCTACGGTAGCTTCGGCAACGTGGTCGGCGGCACACCTTTGCATGGCCAGGGAAATAATCTCACGTGCGCGTTTTTCCCCTTCTTCTTTGGCCTTATTTTCAATTTCTTTAATCATAAGGGCCGCTTCATGTTGAATTTCTTTTTCAATGTCCGAAAGCAGAATCTGCTTTGCATCTTCTGAAGTTAGACCCGAGATGCGCTCCAGTTCAGTAACCTGACGGTTATAAAGCGCTGTCAACTGTGCCTTGGTAGCGTCGATCTCCGCTTCTTTACGGTTGAGATTCTCTTCCTTTTTTTCAATGGAATCAACTTTACGGTCCAGGGTTTCTTCCTTTTGAACGAGTCGTCGCTCCAATCTCTGCAGCTCCAACCTGCGTTCACGGTTTTCCCTTTCAATATCATTGCGAAGCTTTAATACTTCTTCCTTGGCTTCGACGATAGCTTCCCTTTTCTTGGCCTCGGCATCCTTTTCAGCCTCATCTAAGATTTTTTTTGCTTCAGATTCGGCAGAGGCTATTTTGGCCTCCGCCAGGGCTTTCCTTACAAAATACCCCACGGCAAAAGCCGCCAGGGCAACTCCTGTTACAATGAATAGCATGTTCATGTCCATGTACAATTTCACCTCCTTGTTAGATTCAATTTGTCATTTTTACAACAAAAAAACCGAGTCACGCTCGGTAAAAATAGAATAGACACCACTTCTTACTTGCCCAGATTACGGTAAGAAAATAGCCCCCTGGAGCGGGCACTATTATAAGAGCCGATGAGTAAACCCACAGCCATACTCCTACCTTCCGAAAGTATTGGACTTTATCTATAATAAAACCCGTACAGTAGTATCCAATTCTATTTTCTACCAGCCTTAATTGTACAGGTTTTTTTAAAAGCTGTCAAGCCAAACCCCCTTGCCAAATCTTAAGCACCTTCAGCCCGACCTTAAACCTGGAAGTTCGTCCGGATTCGGATCTATCCGTTCATATGCCGCAAGCCTGCCGGGGTCAACAAAACCCCGTTTTCCTTCAGAGTCCGGCAAATTCCATCTATTACTTCAAAGGAGAATCCCTTGTTTTGGAGAAAACGGGCCATTTTGGTGAAAGAGCAAGAGCCTCCTGAATTTTTAATTTTCTTCAGGGCCAGGGACATAGCTGCCTTGTATTCGGCGTCCGGATCAAGTTCCGCTATGATCTCGGAGATGAGCCCCGGCTCCACACCTTTCGCCTTTAATTCGCATTTAAGTCCGGTGAGCCCCCTTTTGGGCAGCCGTTGTTCCACCCAGAGACGGGTGAAGGTGTAATCGTCAAGGTAACCGTACTGCTCCAATCTTTCCAGAACCAGACCTGCTGCTTCCTCCGAATAATTTTTGCGTTTCAGGTGGTATTCCAGCTCTTTTTTGGATCGCCTGCGGGCGGTCAGGAATCTGCAGGCACAGATCATGGCTTGTTCTATTTCCTTATTCACCTGGCTGTATCACTTTCCTGGGCGGCAGTTGCAGCGGGCGCTGCTTTCACCCCGGCGATGTTTAAAGCTTGCCGTACTTTAAACTCAACTTCCCTGGTTATTTCGGAATGCTCTTTAAGGTACTCCTTGACATTTTCCCTGCCCTGCCCGAGCCTTTCCTCCCCGTAAGAATACCAGGCCCCGCTTTTGGTGATAACACCCAGTTCAGCGGCGACATCCAGGATACTTCCCTCCCTGGATATACCGAAGCCGTACATGATATCGAACTCGGCTTGTTTGAAAGGTGGAGCAACTTTATTCTTGACAACTTTAACCCGGGTGCGGTTGCCAATAATATCCGTGCCTTGCTTGATGTTTTCCTGCTTGCGTACTTCCAGCCGGATGGAAGCGTAAAATTTCAGGGCCCGGCCCCCCGTGGTGGTCTCGGGTGATCCGTAGATAACCCCTACTTTTTCCCGGATCTGGTTGATGAAAACCACAGTGGTCCTGGACTTGCTGATAGCCCCGGCCAGTTTGCGCAGGGCCTGGGACATCAAGCGGGCCTGCAGGCCGACATGGGTATCCCCCATCTCGCCTTCAATTTCAGCCCTGGGCACCAGGGCAGCTACGCTGTCCACAACGACAACATCAATTGCTCCGCTGCGTACCAGGGCTTCTGCAATTTCCAGGGCCTGCTCACCGGTATCCGGTTGGGACACAAGCAGGTTTTCGATGTCGACACCCAGATTTCCGGCATAAGATGGATCCAGGGCGTGCTCCGCGTCGACAAAGGCTGCAAATCCACCCATCTTTTGTGATTCGGCAATAATATGGAGGGCTACAGTTGTTTTGCCGGATGATTCCGGACCAAAGATTTCAATAACCCGGCCCCGGGGTATGCCCCCTACTCCCAGGGCTATGTCCAAAGCCAGGGTTCCGGTTGGGATTACCTCCACATTCAATTTGGCTGAGGCTTCCCCAAGCTTCATAATTGATCCTTTGCCAAACTGCCGCTCAATTTGCATCAGAGCCAGATCCAGGGCTTTTTGCTTATCCGACAAAAGTTTCCCCTCCTTGATCTTTAATAAATTCATCGCCGCCCTTGAAACACATGTTCGCTTGTGTTAATTATATGGTGATAACTGGTATGTGTCAATGGAAATTTAAATAATTACTTGCATAAATGGCGGGCTTTCCAGCCCGTCCTATTCTTTTATTTTAACTCCTGCCCCGGGCCGGTTCGACGCTGATCCGCCTGCCCCTGACGGTTTGGCGGTGCAAGCAGCTGATGACATAATTAGCCCAATCCTCGGGCACTTCGACGAAGGAAAACGTTTCATAGATATTTATTCTGCCAATACTGTTTTCGGGTATAGCCGTTTCATCTATAAGCGCACGCACGAGATCGGCTATTGTGATATTGTTTTTCTTGCCGATGGTCAAGAATAACCGTACCATTCCAGGGCGGGCCCCGGTATTACCGAAAGATTCCACAGTTAGATCCTGATCTTCTCCCCTTTCGTCCAGTTCCAGGGAAAGTTTCAATGACGCTGCGGCTATATCCATAGGATCATAATCGTCAACCAGAGAATCAACAATATTACGGTAATAGGCGAGTCTGCCGGCTTCGAGCATTTGTTGCAGCTTTTCTTTGATTCCCTCCTTTTGGCGTTCCTGAACATCTGCCAGGGAAGGGAGCTTTTCCCTGCGGATACGTGTCTTAGTGAGGTTTTCTATAAGCCTGATTTGTTTGTAGTCACGGGGGCTCACCAGGGTAAAGGCCACACCGCTTTTACCGGCGCGCCCCGTGCGTCCGATCCTGTGTACGTAGAACTCCGGGTCCTGGGGAATATCATAGTTGATCACATGGGTAACGTTTTCAACATCAAGACCCCGGGCCGCAACGTCAGTTGCCACCAGGTGGTCGATCTGACCGGACCTGAATTGCCCCATGACATAATTTCGCTGATACTGGCTCAAATCGCCGTGCAGGGCGGCAGCGGGATAGCCCCTGGCCTGCAGGCTTGCCACGAGTTCATCCACACCGCGCTTTGTCCGGCAAAAGATAATGGACAGGGATATATCGGTTGTATCAAGAATCCGGCAAAGACTGTCCAGTTTTTTAGGCTCGCGTGTTTCGTAAATTATCTGTTCTATCTGGGGTACGGTGAGACTGTTTTTACTTACGGTTACGAAGTCCGGGGACTGCAGGTACTTTTTGGCCAGACGGCGAATTTCCTCCGGCATTGTTGCCGAAAAAAGCATAGTTTGACGGGACGGGGGTGTTGCCTGTAGAATTGCCTCGATATCTTCGATAAAGCCCATGTCCAGCATTTCATCCGCTTCATCCAGCACCACCATCTTGATGTTTTGCAGGTCCAGGGTTTTTCTGTTTAAATGGTCCAGAAGCCGGCCGGGGGTGCCTATAACCACCTGAACCCCCTGCCTTAAGGCCCTGATCTGGCGCTCTATGGATTGTCCCCCGTAAATTGGCAGCGTTCGAACCCGGCGGTGTCTGCCAATTTTAGAAATTTCTTCAGCAACCTGGATAGCCAGTTCCCTGGTGGGGGTTACAATAAGGGCCTGCACCCCGGAACGGGTATTAACCATTTCAACAATGGGAATACCGAAGGCCGCTGTTTTTCCCGTACCGGTCTGTGCCTGCCCAATTACGTCCTTCCCTTCAAAAAGTAAAGGGACAGCCCTTTGCTGGATTGGAGTGGGTTCCTCAAATCCCATATCCCTGAGAGCCTGGGCCACTCTCCTGCTTATTACCAGTTCTCCGAAACTTACACTGTCTTTTAATAAGGTCATTCACTTAACTCCTTTTTTAGTGGATCTAAAATAAATACAATAGGTTAGTGCAGCCGCAGGGTAAAGACGAAACTGCACTTAAGTTAATGGGTTCATAAAAAACGAGCCGGTTATGCCGACCCGGAAAGCAGGAATTGTTTCACAAGATCCAGGGCCGCATCAACAGTACAGCGCCTGACATCCGCCCTTTCTCCGGGAAAACGGCATTCCCTGCAAATAGCACCGTCGCCGTAAGCCAGGGAAATATAGACAAGCCCCCTGGGCTTGGCGGGGGTCCCTCCCCCCGGACCGGCAATGCCTGTAACGGCCAGTCCCAGCCCGGAAGAAGTCAGTTCGCGAATTCCCCGGGCCATGGCAACGGCTGTTTCTTTGCTGACAGCGCCGTACAGGTCGAGCGTGGACCGGGGCACATCCAGCAAGGATATTTTTATGTCGTTGCTGTAAGCAACCACGCCACCTGTAAAATAGTCCGAACTGCCGGGAATATCCGTCAGCCTGGCTGCTATTAAACCGCCGGTGCAGGATTCCGCCACGCCGATGGACAATCCCGATGCCTTTAGAATATTACCCACAACTTTTGCCGGCAATTCCAGTTCCGGGCAGGCCGGGTTTTCTGACATAAAATCACATCCCAATTCTATATTATAACATATCCTACAAGTGATAGTACAGGCCATTATAAAATAAGAAGCCGCCGGGAGCAGGTTGAAGAAAACCTGGCCCGCGGCGGTTGCGTCCGCTACCCTGGCAATAATTAATGGATTAAAGAACGGAATTCTTCCCCGGTGATTTTTTCTTTTTCCAGTAAAACTTCCAGGATCTCTTCAAAGGATCCTTTTAAGCCGTCCAAATAATCTCTGACCTGTTCCTCCTGCCCCCTGACGATTCCTGTAATGGTGCTGTGTTTTAAGTCCTGGGGCACGCTTTCCAGACAGACAATGCCTAATTCGGACATGCCGGAGCGCAGCATAGTTTCCGCGGCCCGCACCGCCTGTTCGAAATCATTGGCTGAACCCGTGCTGCGGTTGCCCAAAATTATTTCCTCAGCAATTGCCCCGGCCAGCATGACGGAAATCTGGTTTTCCAGGTAGTCTTCCGTGTAAAGGTAGGTGTCGTCTTCCGGCGTCTGGCGCATATAGCCCAAAGCCTCCCCCCTGGGGGTTATGGTCAGGGTGGACACAGAACCAGTCCGTACTTTTTCACTGATCAGGGCGTGGCCGATTTCATGTATGGCCACCCTTTTCATTTCTAAATCGGAAGGCTTTTTATCCAGTTTGCCTCCCATCATAACCTTGTCAATTGACTCGTTAAAATGGTGCTGGGAAATTTCCCTGCAGTTTTCCCGCATGGCCAAAATGGCTGCTTCGTTGGCCAGGCTTTCAAGATGGGCCCCGGACATACCGAATGTTTCTTTGGCAATAATCTCAAGATTGACATCCCCGGCCAGAGGTTTATTCCGGGTATGCAACTGCAAAATAACCTTTCTTCCCTCTTTATCCGGCAAATCCACCTTGACCCTCCGGTCAAAGCGCCCGGGTCTCAGAAGGGCCGGATCGAGCATGTCCGCCCGGTTTGTAGCCGCCACCAGCAGAACCCTGACGTTATCTTCCATCCGCAGGCCGTCCATTTCTACCAACAGCTGGTTAAGGGTTTGATCATACTCCAGATGGCTGGTGGTTTGACCGCGTTTGCCACCCAGGATTTCAATTTCGTCAATAAAAATTATGGCGTTTGTTTTTTTCTGGCGCTGGGCGGTATCCCTGGCTGTTTGGAAGAGTTTTCTGACCCGTTGCGCCCCCACGCCCGCGTACATCTCGATAAATTCACTTCCCGAGGCCGCCACAAAAGCCGCTTCGGTATAGCTGGCCGCGGCCTTGGCCATGAGTGTCTTTCCTGTTCCCGGCGGGCCTGAAAGAAGGATGCCTTTCAGCGGCCGGATCCCCAGATTCTTGATATCCTGGTGGTGTTTAATGAAATCAAGGGCTTCCCTCAGTTCTTGAATAGCTGATTCCTGCCCCCCGATATCCCGGAAGGAAATCTCGTAACGCCCCGCCCCGCTGGGACTTTTAAAACTCTTCGCACCGACCATGCCCCTGGCCCTGACCAGATAATATAGACCTACACCGGCGGCAAGCAGAAAGATAAAAGGTGTAATGTCATAACCCATTACAATGAGGAAAGTAATTGCTGCCAGACCGAAACCGATGCTAATTTCCTTGGACACTGCTCTCACCTCCGGCCGCGGACACTTGAGTTATGCCGGAAACCGGCTGGCTGGCCAGGGGAATGATCTCATCGAGGGTATACCCCTGGTGTTTCAGCCGAATATAAATATTCTCCTGGTCAAGATTAATCTGGGCACCCACGCCGTAAGCCCCGGCCTCCCTGTTAACAGCCCGGGCCATATCCTGAAAGCTTCCCTGGAAGGCGGCCTGATAAACAGCGTACTGAGCGTTATACCAAACCTGGTTTAAAACTTCATCCGGGTTGTCTTCCAGGATCATTTGAAAACCCTTACGGCCCATGGTACCGGTGATTTCTTTATGGATTTCCTTATACGTCCGCATCAAATTTTGGTCGTCCCTGATTGACAGATGAACCAGAAGCTGACGGCCATCGTTTTTCAGGTTAAAAGACTCTATTGATTCATTCTGACTGAGAATTGCCTGTATTGGTTCCTGGAAGATATATTTCTGGTAAAGCCACTGTATACCAAAGATGAGCGCCAGCCCTGCCAGCAGGGAAACAATGATTATGGGGATTTTTAAACCCTGCCACTGCATAAGCGATCTCCTCTCCGTAAAAATGCAATCACGTTTCATTATTATAGCATAAAACGCGGATCCGTTTCTCAGTAAATTGCTGGGTAACAGGCCCGGCGCCGGTGTCCCTGGTTTTAAGCCGGGCCACCCTTGCCCGGTAATCGGGCGTCAATAAAAAGGGGCTGTTATCTTAGTAGCCGTCTTTTTTTAAGAGCTTCCAGGTCTTTCTAAAATAGTCCAGACCGGACCAGAGGGTAAACAGCAGGGCTACAGCCATGGCGATGGAGCCAAAGGGCAGGTTAATCAGGCTGAAGGGAAAATCCCTCAGGAAAATAGCAGTAATGGCGATAATCTGGGTAACATTCTTTATTTTTCCGAGTTTGCTGGCAGAGATAATCACCCCTTCTGCCGCGGCGATGGAGCGCAGGCCGGTTACGGCAAATTCCCGGCTTATGATCACCACGGCGATCCAACCTGGCAGCCGGCCCAGTTCAACCAGGACGACAAGCGCAGCTGAGATTAATAGCTTGTCTACCAGCGGGTCCATGAATTTTCCCAGGCGGGTTACCTGCTTGTTTTTTCTGGCGTAATAACCGTCCAGCCCGTCAGTGGCCGCACTCAGGACAAAAACCGCGGCTGCAAGGGCATCTGTATAAAAGGACTTGCAAGAAGCAATAAGTAAAAACACGGGAATTAAAAAAAGTCTGGCCAGGGTCAGGCGGTTAGGCAGGTTCATTAAACCAATTCTCCAATCAAATCGTAGGCGCCAGCCGAGGTTATCCGTATTTTTACAAATTCACCCGGGTTTATTGCGGCGGCGGCCTTAAAGCGTACCTTACCATCAACATCCGGGGCGTCTCCTTCACTTCTGCCAAAGTAAACCCCCTTCGGGTTTCGGCCTTCTACCAGAATCGTAAAAACCTGTCCTGTCTTGAGCCGGTTTTTCCCGCGTGAAATCCTTTGCTGCAGGGTCATGGCCCTGTTTCTTCTATCCAGTTTTACTTCTTCCGGCACCTGATCCGGCAGTTCCGAGCCAGGGGTCCCTTCCTCCCGGGAGTAGGCAAAAATACCAACACGGTCAAATTGGATATGGGCTATAAAACCCAGGAGTTCCTCGAAATCCCTTTCAGTTTCGCCAGGAAAACCCACAATAAACGATGTCCTCAAGGTAATGTCCGGGATGGCCGTCCTTATTTTTTCTATAAGCCGGGCTGACTCTTCCCCGCTGCCGCGCCGGTTCATCCGCCGCAGGACAGATGCCGAGGCATGCTGCAGGGGGATGTCCAGGTAGTGGCAAATTTTCTTTTCCCCGGCCATTAACTGAATCAATTCATCATTTAATAAAGCTGGATAGGTATAAAGCAGCCGGATCCAGGCCACTTCCTCCAGCCGGCTTAATCGTTCGAGCAGGGGGTGCAGGTAAGGCCGGCTGTACCGGTCCATACCGTAACGGGTGGTATCCTGGGCAACCAGGTTCAGTTCCTTGACACCCCGGGAGGCCATGCCGGCCGCTTCAGCCAGAATATCATCAGCGTCCCTGCTTCTATAGGGACCCCTGAGGTGGGGAATAATGCAGTAGGTGCAGCGGTTGTCACATCCTTCAGCTATTTTCAGGTAGGCGCTGTAAGGAGGCGTGGCCTGGAGTTTAGGCAACCCGGCAGTGTGGAGATAACCGGGTGTTCCAACCAGTGAAACCCTCTCCCCCTGTAAAACCCGGCTGATTACCCCGGTGATTTCTGGAATGGAACCGGTTCCCAGCACAGCGTCGATTTCGGGCAGTTCAGCCATCATTTCCCCGGGATAGCGCTGAGCCAGACACCCCGCAACAAGCAGCGCCCGGCATCTCCCTCTTTTTTTATGCTGAGCCAGTTCCAGGATTGTCTTAATCGATTCTTCCTTGGCATCCTTGATAAAGGAACAGGTGTTGACAATCAGAACATCAGCTTCCTGTTCCCGGTTGGTGATTTTCAAACCGGACGCTTGTAGAAGCCCCAGCATAAGCTCGGAATCCACCAGGTTTTTTGGGCAGCCCAGGCTGACGAGTCCAACTTTAAGAGTCATTTAATAGTCCTTTCCGGCATTAATCCTAATAAGTATAACGAACAGGTCCGCGCAAGTCAAAAGGATGTAAAGGTTTCTGCCAGGAATCGCCACGCCTGCGGGCTTCAGACTGATTACTGGATTCGCTTATGCTATTGCCCTGTCCTTCAATAAAAGATGTTTGTTCCCGGCAACTGCCCGGGGTGGCCGGCGCTGCCCTGCGGTCAGGCCGATTCCCGCTTAAATTGAACGATAATTGATAAATTGCAGGGGTATGTTGAATTCCTGGTCCTTCAAAATTTTGATTATTGCCTGTAGATCATCACGGTTTTTACCGCTTATCCTGACCTGTTCACCCTGCACACTGGCTTGCACTTTCAGCTTGCTGTCCTTGACCAGCTTAACAATAACCCTGGCAATATCCCTGTCCAAACCCTGAACAAGATCAACCCGCTGCCGTACGGTGTCCCTGGCGGCAGGTTCGATTCTTCCGTATCTCAGGGCCTTCAAATTAATACCCCGTTTAACCAGTCTGGCCTCAAGGATATCCACTACGTTCTTAAGTTTAAACTCATCATCGCCAACAAGGGTAATCTCTTTACCGTCAAAGCCAATCTCGCTCCTGCTCCCCTTGAAGTCAAAGCGGGTTTTTAGTTCTTTAACGGCCTGATTAACGGCGTTAGTAACCTCCTGCAAATCAACCTGGGAAACAATATCAAAAGAATTCTCTTTAGCCATTGGGAACATTCACCTTCCTGTCCATTTTATTAAATTTACAACCAATAGTGAAAAATGTCAAAGGACTGGTGAATACATAAAGTCATAAACAGGGCCTTAAAACATATCATATTTGATATAGACAAAAAAGGCGGGGTGCTATAGATGAATGACCAGGTTGGGCAGGAGGAAAAAATGGAGAAGGAAAAAGAAAACGAGAATAACCCCTATGAGTTGTATCTGGTGCCGCTGTTTCTTTATTGACGCCCCTTTTTAAGGGGTGTTTTTTATGGGAAGTCCCCTCTTGGGCTGGTTACCGGAGGAAAAAGTTAAGAGGTGTCGAATCATTTAGTCAGCGTAAAAATCATTACGTAAAATTTGTTGGAGGTAGCTTGTGGCAGTATACAATTTTAATGGTTCCGACTTGCTTATGATGTTTCAAGGAGCTGTAAGCCTGCTGGGCCAGGTAAAGAATGAAATCGACGCCCTTAATGTTTTTCCGGTTCCGGATGGAGACACCGGCACCAATATGTTTCAAACCATGGAGGCCTCCTATCAGGAAGCCCTTAAAACGGATTCGAACCAAATCGGCCTTGTTGCTTTGGCAGCGGCCAGGGGAGCCCTCACGGGCGCCAGGGGTAACTCGGGTGTAATCCTTTCCCAGATCCTTCAGGGGTTCGCCAGCACATTGCAAACCAAAGAGAAGGCTTCGGCTTCGGATATCACCCAGGCCTTGCAAGAAGGCGTACAGATGGCTTACAGGGCAGTTATGAGACCCGTTGAAGGCACAATACTTACTGTCGTCAGAAAATCTGCGGAAGAGGCAGCCGCCCAGCGAAGCGGGGACCTGTTAAGGATGATGGTGGCGATCACAAAAAAGGCCCTGAATACTTTGCAGGAAACTCCGGACCTCCTTCCTGCCTTGAAGCAGGCTGGCGTTGTTGACGCCGGGGGGAAAGGATTTGTAGTGATTCTGGAAGGATTCCTGCAGGCTCTTAAATCTGCTTCACCCCTGGCCAAAGAAGCGGTTTTCCGATCCGGTCCCCTGGAAACGGAAACACAGCCGGAACTGACGGGGGCTGCCCCGATCTTAAACTTTATCTATTGCACAGAGCTGTTGTTAAAGGGGGAAGGACTTTCCCTATCCGAACTAAAAAGTGAACTGTTGCCCTACGGGGACTGCCTGATGGTGGTGGGAAACAGTTTTCTGGCGAAAGTCCATATTCATTCCAATCACCCCGGCCTTGTCCTGGAATGCTGCCTCCAATACGGGAAGCTGTATGATCTAAAAATTACAAATATGGAGGAACAAACACAGGACAGGCTTCCTGTAAAAGAACAGGCCGGGGTCGTAAAAGCCTTTGGTATTGTCACGGTGGGTTCCGGTGAAGGCTTAAAGGCCATTATGAAAAACCTGGGCGCGGACGTTGTGCTCGACGGTGGCCAGACCTTGAATCCCAGCACGGGTGATTTGTTAAAGGGAATCGATGAGGTTCCGGGAAAAAAGGTTTTCCTTCTGCCCAACAATAAAAATATTATTCTGGCGGCGGAACAGGCTGGCCGGCTCTCCGGCAAAGAAGTCGCAGTTATACCATCCAGAAGTATCCCCCAGGGTCTCAGTGCCCTCCTGGCTCTGGTCCCGGGAGAAGAATTTAGCATCGCTTTCCGTAAGATGGAACGGGCGCTGGGGTCCGTCCGTACAGGTGAAATTGCTACGGCAGTGCGGGATTACGCCGATAAGGGCCTGGATGTAAAAAAGGGTTATTTCATGGGCCTGGGTGATGGGGAATTAGTCGCCGCAGGGCCGGATGTGGCCGGGGTTCTTGAAGATCTACTTACCGTTCTGGTAGAGGGGGAAGGCCGCCTGATAACAATGTTTTACGGGCAGGCCATGGAGCGCAGCGAGGTTTTAAGGCTGGCTGGCAGGATGGGTGAAGTTTTCCCGGGGCAGGATTTTGATGTCCAGGACGGAGGCCAGCCGGTTTACCATTTAATTATTTCAGTAGAGTAAGCAGGTGGTTATGAGCCATGAAAAAGGTCCAAATTGTTACTGACAGCACCGCCGACCTGCCGGAAAAGCTAATTGAGGAATATAATATTGTGGTGGTGCCGTTGAAAGTAATTTTTAGCGGCA